>CAXSFN010000042.1:0-39113 GCA_964236815.1 uncultured Chthoniobacterales bacterium | reverse complement strand
AGTCGCAAGGTGCGTTTCGTCGGCGCGGGTGCGATCGGCGTTTCCGCAATTTGGACTTTGCTCAAGCTGATCAAGCCAGTCGTGAGCGGTCTCGCCGGCGCGATGGCGGCTTCACGCGCGCGCAAGTCCGGCAAAGCCGACACGCTTCCGATCACCGAGCGTGACATACCGATCGGCATTGTCGGTCTGGTCACGTTGCTTTGCATGGTGCCGATCGGCTGGGTCCTCGGTTACTTCGCGAATGAAAGCGGACTGGGCGCGAACATGATGACACTCGTCATCGGCGGCGTCTTCTATGTCTTTCTGATGAGCTTCTTCGTCTCCGCCGTCTGCGGTTACATGGCTGGCCTGATTGGTTCGTCGAACAGCCCGCTCTCCGGCATCGGCATCCTGGTCGTGATCGGCGCGGCGCTCTTGCTCGTGTTCGGCGTGCAACCTTACGTCGGACCCGACGCGACCAAGGCGCTGATGGCCTTCGCACTTTTCACCACGGCAGTAATTTTTAACGTCGCTGCGATCGCGAACAACAACCTGCAGGATCTCAAGACCGGTCAGCTTGTCGATGCGACGCCGTGGAAACAACAGGTCGCGCTCATCATCGGTGTGCTCGCCGGGGCCGTCGTTATCCCGCCAGTGCTCAATCTCGTGAACCAGGCTTACGGCTTCGTCGGCGCACCCGGCGCGGAGTTGCGGCCAAATCCGCTAGCCGCTCCGCAAGCCGGTCTGATCTCGTCGCTCGCGAGAGGCGTCATCGCCGCCGACATCGATTGGAGTCTCATCCGCATGGGTATTTACATCGGCATCGGCATTATCGTGCTCGACGCCATTCTCGCCCGCACCACCAAACAGATGCGCGTGCCGCCGCTCGCGGTGGGACTCGGAATTTATCTGCCAACTGCGAGCACGCTCATGATCGTGGTCGGCTCGATCGTCGGTTGGTTCTTCGACCGCGCGGCCGATCGAACCGCGCGACCAAAATCGACCAAGGACTTGGGCATTCTACTCGCGTCGGGTTTGATCGTTGGCGAGAGCATTCTCGGCGTCATCATCTCCGCCATCGTCGTCTTTTCCGGCAAAGGTGCGCCGCTCGCGCTGGTCAGCCCAGAATTCGAAACCGTCGGAAAGATCATCGGCGGCATTGCCTTCGCCGGAATCGGCTTCGCGCTTTACCGTTGGGTATTGGGAATGGCCTCGAAGCGGCCCGCCTAAAGCGGCGTGGCTACGACAAATGATCGCCCGCCATTTCCCGGCGGACGTCTGCGCGCTCGACCCTTAACTACTCGTTAGGTATTGGCTCCATAGCAATAACACGTCGCCCGCGCTTCCGCATCGCACTGCGGGATGACGTTTCCATTCCATCCATGTGCACGACCAAACCGAACGGCTTGCCCGGAGTTGCGATCATGCCCGGCATAGCAGGCTGAAGCCGAGCCATTCGTTCCGATCCAAGTGACAGTTCGAAGACGGCCCAACCACGCGAATAAACGCCTCGCGTTCCATGGCATTCAGTTCAGCGAGGTTCCAGCATCGCGTTGTCGGCTTAAGCCAAGCCATCCACCAACGCGATCATTTCCAACTTACGGACCGACGCGGACCCGCACGAAAAATTTGGTGAGGCCGGTGACGGGTGGTAGTGCCGGCTTCGTAGGAGCCGATGTCCGGGGTGCCAACGATGGCTGTCAGCAAAGGGGGCAGATCTTGAGATCGGGCAACTGAATCAGCCAGCAAGGCCGTTTTTCTGGTTCAATAACGATCTCAAGAGCTGACCCCTTTTTTCCCGACCCAAGTGCAACTTGGGAATGGAGGCCGGGGGGCGACGTGATTGACTCAGCTCAACAGCCTAACGAGTAATTCGCGCCTTTCGTGGCAACGCGTTTCTCACGAAATTCTGTTCTCCTGTGATCCGCGGACGCACCGATCTCCTATGGATAGTGCACGCGATAGAAGCGCTTGGTGAGGCTGAGGGTGACTGGGCTAGGGTCCTCAAAGGAAAAGGCGCCGGTGCCGTCGGGGATGATGCCGCCGGACCCGCCGAGGCCATTGGGGGCCGCTGGATTGCCGTTGGCTTCGATGGTGTAGGTGAGACCGGGGGCGCCGAAGCCCTGGAGGAAAATGTGACCATTCGTTAGGCGGGTGATGCTGGTGATGGTGAGGGCTGTCCCCTCGATGGCTCCAATGTCGGTGCCGTCGCTGACGTTCGCGATGTTGGTGTAATCAGTGGTGCGGGCGAAACCGGGGCCGCGTTGGTCGAAGAGGGCGCCGGAGTTGTTGCCGGCATCGAGTGCGGCGCTGTTGCGCAGGAGCGCCTGAGTCGGCGTAGGGCCGCCGTTGTTTTGCAGCGGGCCGAGGCCGGCGAAGGCGTTGATCTTATCGCTGGGGCCGGTGAGGAAGCCGCCGCCGTTGTCGTTGGCCAGATTGAACCCAAATGACGTGAACGTCGCCGGGCCGCCGCCGGAGAAGGTCGCGGTTGCCAGATTGGTCGTCGAGTTATCCGCGATGATGGTGTTACGAAGCGTCGTCGAGGCGGTATTGCCCGTGGACTGGGTCAAGGTGGCAATGCCGCCTCCGGTCGGGGCGATATTGCCCGCAAGGGTGCTATTGATCACGTCTAACTGGCACCTGCCGCTGTCGCTGAAATTCGAGATGCCCCCGCCGAAACTACCCGCGCTGTTGCCGCTAACGGTGCTGCTGACCACGCGCAAAGTACGTCCCCCGGCGCCCCGAAAGTCGATCCCGCCACCTTGACTGTTCGATCTATTGCCGCTGAAGATGCAGCCGGTAAAGATTCCGTCGGTGCCAAACATTGAAACGCCGCCGCCTTGTTCCGCCTGATTGCCGGTCACGTGAACGTTAGTCAACGTGAGTGGGCTTCCGCTCACAATGCCGCCGCCGGCGCCGACGCCGCGCCCGTTGCTGATGGTCATCCCGCTGATGGCGACATTCGCCAAGGAGGTCGCTATGTCGAAGATACCAAAGTTCGCCCCCGAATCGGAGCGGCGCACGGTGAGCAAGTTGGCGCCGGGGCCGTTGAGCGTCGCGCTGCCCGAGATGAAAAGTCCGTCCGTCAGATTGATTGTCTGCGGCGTGCTGAAAACGGCGTTGTCAAAAATGATGTCATTCAAATCGGGCGAAGAGTTCGCCGTCGAAACGGCCTCGCGCAGACTGCCGCTGCCCGCGTCGTTGGCGTTGAGAACCAGGATGGATTGCATTTCAACCGCGCCGATGTCCGCGCTCGCGCCGAAGACGCGAGGAACTCCGCGCTGGTCGGTTGCCAAACCGGAAGCTTCGCCCGCATTGAGCGCGGGACTGCCGCCGAGCAAGGCGTGTGTCGGAGTGGTGCCGGCGTTCAGGCTGAGGGGGCCGAGCCGCGGGGTCGCGGTCGTGATATCGGATCCGGCGGGCGTGACGCCGTTGAAGTCGTCGCTCAGATTAAAGCCGAGCGTGGTGACGGTAGTGGTGCCGCCTCCCGTGCCCTGGCTTCCCAGATTGGCCGGGGTGTTGTTGGCAATGATGGAATTGCGCAGCGTGGTGGTGGCGTTACTACTCGCGCCAGAAGCGAGGGTACGGAGACCGCTGGAGCCGGCCGCGTTGTTCACGATGGTGCAGCTCGTCACCTCCAACCGGCTTTGGCCGCTATTGCTAACATTGACGATCCCGCCGTCCCCCGCCCGGTTGCCGCTCACGGTGCTGTTCGCCAGGCGCAAGGTGAAGCCGCCATCGCCTTCATAGAAAATCGCCCCGCCGCTTCCGACGACCGTGTTCGCACTAAAGGTGCAGCCGGTAAAAGTTCCGTCGGCAAAGGAGAGGCTGACCCCGCCGCCGCTGCTGGCCTGATTGCCGCTCACGTCCACATTCGTGAGCGTCAATCTGCTCTGGCTGCTGATGCCACCACCGAAGAGACCGGCGTGCCCGTTGCTAATGGTCAAGCCGCTGATTGCGACTCCGTTCGCGATGCTATCCAGAATATTGAAGATGCGGAAGTTCGGCGCGTTGTAATCGCGCTGCACCGTCAGCAGATGCGCGCCCGCTCCTTGAATGGTTACGCTTTTGGTGATGTCGGGCAGCGCGCTGAGCAGATTGATGGTCTGCGGGGTGTTGAAGAGGGCCGAGAAATTTATTAAGTCGCCGTTCTGCGCCGCTGTGATTGCTTCGCGCAAAGAGCAGTCCGCATTGCAAACGCCGTCGTTCGTGTCGGCGATTTTCGTCACAGTGAAAACCGTCGGCACGGTGATCACCAAATCCCACCCCTCGCTGATGACGCCGGCATCGCCATTGAAATCGTCCACGACGTAAAGACTCCAGACGCCGTTCGGATTGGTCGCACTAAAAACGCTCAAGTCCGCCGGAGCGAAGTTCAATTCGCCGGGACCAGGCGCGGGGAAATTATCGGGGCCGGTGTAATAATTCGCCGGGCGATAGGTCGTGCCGCCGCCGGTCAGTGCCGTCGAATCGGGCAGAGTCGTCGCCGTTGCCGTCTGCTCGAAGGCGAATTGCAGACCTGAAACACTGTTGCCGCCGCCCGCGTCCGACATCAAAATCGCCCGCTGTCCCTGCGGTCCCACCAGAACGATGTCCACGTCGTCGGGAAACGCATGCGTGAACCCATAGAGCACCACGCGCACGTGCGTCACCGAGGCCGGATTCACGCCGCTGACCGCGATGGTGGATGGATACGGAGTGGCCGTAGAATTGTCGTTAATCGTGATCGGATTCACGTTAATAAAAGTTTGGACGCTGGAGTTCAGGCTGGGCCCCCGCTGGTTTTCCGCGCTCCGCGCCGGAACCTGCGGCGGGGCGGAGGAGACGAGGAAAGCGACCAAGACGAGGAGGGCGCGAGAGCGCAGAAGGATCGGATTCATGGGGGTGAAGGGGAGCTGAAGGATCGGCCGCGGTTGACTTGAATTATCATAGGCAGCCGTTCGCCCCCCCGACCAGCTAGAAAGACAAAACGTGGCGTAAAAAAGACGCGCCCAGCCGCAGACCATCTCTCCCGGCTCGACCATCGCCGTAACTAACAAACAAAAAAGCCGCCCGCCAGTTTTCCGGCGGACGGCTTCTCGTTAGGTATTCGCTAACTACTCGTTAGGTATCGCCTAGCTGCGTCGGTTACTACTATGGGCAACGGCATGGCCGTTGCCATTCGCATGCACGAGCACCGGTTCCTCCATCGCCGCCGTCGCTTTCGGCCCCGCCGCACTTGGCTTCGCCTGCACAAGAGGTGGCACGGTGAACAAGACCGGATCGCTCGCCACGCCTTGCAGGTTTTCATTCACCGCTTGCACGATGAGTTGCAGCGTCTGCCCGGGCATCACACCAGGGATACTCGCCATCGGTTCGGTCGTGCTCGCGAGCAGACGGTAGGTCGTCTCCACGCCCACGATGAATCCGCGCCAGCGATAACGCGTCGCCAATGCTTCCGCATCGCATTGCGGAATGACGCTGCCATTTTCATCCATGTGCACCACCAGGCCGGTCGGCTTACCTGGAGTCGTGATCGTGCCCGGCATCTGCAGGCCGAAGCCGAGCCAGCGCGGATCGAGATCATCCAGTTTGCCTTCCAGGTTCTTGATCAACTGCACCGCCGAATCGCGCAGCGGATCGTAAGCCAGCGTCCACGCATCGCCCGCGTCCTTCAGTTCCATCGCCTTATCACGCAGGTTATTCTGCGCGGTAGTAGCAGCGGCAATGAGCGTACCCGCCTTGGCCGCCGTTACCTCGGTGCCCGGCGACTGGTAGCTCGGGTTCTTCGTGAAGAACGTTCTCAAGGCCGCGATGAGCGCGAGCTGGTCCGCCGCCTTCGCCGGCACCGCCGTGCTATTATTAATGAACCCCGCCTGCGCCCAGGCGGTCGACCAGCGACTGCCGAACTTCGGCACCAGCGCCAGACGCGCCGCTAACAGCCAGGTATAGGTCGACGCCACCGCCGCCTGGTAGATATCGGAAGCCGCCTGCCGCGCGCTCCGCGCTTCGTTATAGCTATCGTTCTTTTCCGTGAAAAGACCGAGTTCCGTCTGCATTTCCGCTGCCGTCACCATCGTCACCGGCACACTTAGGCCGAGATCGTTGATGCCTTTGATCATCTTGGTCACGAGGCCGATGAACAAGCCTCCGTTAGTAGGCAATCTGTTTGACGCCATATGCATTTATCACTCTTAGGTGATCCTCTGTTTGGTTAGCGCATTCGCGGTCGTCATGACCGCGGGATGCGGGCCCCAAAAAGAGCAACACAAATGCCGTGAATTATAATTTCTAGAATCTACAGCTGTAAAAGCGCGAAAAGATTCTCCGGAACGAAATTTACAGCTGTAAGAAGGTCGCAATATCTTTCGGGCGCCATGATGCCATCGTCGAGTTTGATAGCCGTACGATTTTACGCTTTACAAGACGTAGTCAGGTCTCATCTCGTCAGGCTGTCACAGCGATGCCAGTAGACTATAACAACCTTTACAAGGACTGGATCGAGTTCGAGCTGGTCCATATCCGCGATTACGCCACTGCGGCCGAGCGATTCTTTAACACTGAGCTCGATGCGCACGGCAAATACGTTGCAGACATGGCGGCGCGGCTCACGCCGGAGCAAAGAGAGGAGTTCGTCGATACAGAAGTAGACGGCTACTGGGTGTTCGGAGAGCTTTTTCCTGGGATGATGCGCACGTCTTTGTTCACCCATACGTACTCATTCCTTGAGTATCACCTGCTGCATCTCTGCGACGGGCTGTATCGTCACGAGGGGCTTCGGCTGCCGCCGAAAGCGCTGCGTGACGACGGAATATTCCGCGCGCGGACCTACATGAAAAAAGTCGCCGGTATAGACTTTCCAGATACGTCAGCACCATGGCAGGAGATCACGATTCTGAATGTCATTCGGAATATCGTCAGTCACGGCGATGGTCGTTTACCTGACGATCACCCGAAGCGAGATACAGTCCTTCAGTACACTTCCCGCAAGAAGTCCGTTTCACTAGATCATCTAGAGCGATTCCAGTTTACAGAGGCGTTTATTCCGGAGACGCTTGACTTGTATAAGCGTTTTTTCGATGAGCTTTTCGCGAAAATCGGCGAACGAGCCTAACCACGCGAGCGAGCTTCGAGAGCTGTAAAACGGTCGCAAGATCTTCCGGATGACGATCCACGACCGTAATGATGGAAAATTATTGTCCTGACGACCTCTTCCGATTGCTCCGACGCGATCAGATGATAATTTCATCGACCTAACGCAGTAAAACGTTTGCCAGATTGTCTGGGAAAGAATTTACCGTTGTACGACGGCGAGAAGATTGTCCGGAAGAATCTTCCCAGCTGTAGAATCGCTGCGAGATCGTCCGAAAGAAAATCTACGACGGTAACAGTTATTCTGGGCGAAAATTTTCCTGCTCCTTGGGCTCGCCGCTAGGTCGGCAGCGAGCAATCCAATACGTAAGGCGCAATGATGATCGGTGGATTTGTGGCTTGGCGGCAGATTCCAGAAACCTCGGTTTTCGCATTCAGGAATGTTCGACTTTGCAATGGACGTCTTTTTGGTCGCCACGCGTCACATTCGAACCACGCCACGATATAGATCCCACGACGTCGGCCAGTCCGTTTCAAATAGCGGTCCCGCAGTTGGCGTTTCGCGTCCACGCGTACGCCTGCGTTCCACGCGAGTTTCACTTCAAGCACGACAGCGAGCTTAGGCCAACGCTGCTGCGGATGCGCTGCTACGACCACTTCGATATCTGTCCGTCGTTGATCCCATTGAACCGTCACCTCGCGATGAATAATCGCGCCGTGCTTCGTTCCCAGACGGTGGTGGAGCCAAGCATATACTTTCCGGGCGACATCAACTTCGGCTTTCGGCCGATGTTCGCTCAACCGACCACCCCGTCGCTTGTAGTCCCAAAAGTCGAGCACGTCGCCAGACGGCGAATCGCTGATGGATCGCTGAAGTTCATCCAATGACTCGAGCGCGACGAGAAGGAGATCGTCTTCGTTGTCGATCCAGTAAGCGTTTCGGCGACGCGCAATTTCGAGCAACTGCCCGGTTCCAATCGGGTTCCAAGCCTTGCGCCGAACAAGCTCAACGCAGTCAAGCCAACGCTTCTTCATCCAAAGGCGATGGTCTTTCGCGACGCTACTTGCGATACGCATCATTTCACCACAAGCAGCGGGATTGCCCCTCGCTACTAGTTGGTCGACAAGAGTATCGCGGAAGCGAGCCGCATCGTGGCGTGAAGTAACATCTCGAGGTTCGCCGCTATCGTCCCACTGCTCTTCGGGATCGGAAGGCGAAAAGATGCCGTAGACGAATAGGTAGAGCGCGGAGAGATGCTCTTCGCTTAGCTCCTTGGTGGCCTTGAGGTCGTAGCCGAATCCCGTTAGCGATGAATGCAAGATAGCAAGACGTGCTACTTCCCGGTTTAGCTGTAAGAAAGGGAACAAATCGTTCCAGTGTTCCTCTGTGAATAGCTCGATCATGAGTTCGGAAGCCGCGGCTGCGCGTTGGATTCCGACTTTTCCACGCTTTACCGATCGGGGAGCCAGTTTCCGCCAGATCCGCGGAATCGCTGGCAAATCGACCCGAGCCAGCTCAGTAAGAACGCTGCGAATCGTTTCGGGCCGACGTGCCTTCGCGAGTAGAAATCGCTCGGTAAGTTTTGTTAGCTCGGCGTCCCAGCACGTCAGGAAAGGCTGCGAGGCAAGCGTGATGCCAGCGTCCCGCGCGGCATCAAACTCTAGTTTTTGCAGATAGGATTCTCTGCAACGCCTCGGATTGAGCGTGTATATCAAGGCCGTAAGCTCAGCTTCCGCGTCATCAGCACCAAAGTGCCACACCACGGCCAAGACACATTTTGCGGAAAAGGCGTTCTGTAAGACGCTAGGTTCCTTTAGCTCCTTTCGGAGCAACCATGCAGCTGCAAATGCCGCATCTGCTCCGTAGGTGCTTTGGTTTGGCTCGCAGCGGAATTCACCGTCGTGCTCCAACAAAAATCGTCGTGCCACCTCCCGAATCTTTTCGCACTCTGCTTCGGTCGCTGCCGTCCAGCCGGGTGACTGCTCGATGTTCACAAAGCTCAAGTCGCGAGCCCATTCGCGCTCATTAGTGATGAACAGCGCCTCGCGGAGTGCGATCCAAACGTTTTGCGGCCGAAATGTCGTTAAGACGGTCTCGATACGCTTGTTCCGCTCCGGTGGTCTGCGCGTCTCCATCAACTTCCGATGCTGATCGCGCGTCGCATCGCTCTTTTTCTTTTCGGCGCGAGCTGCCTTAGCTTGTGTGCCGTCCAGCGGCCAAGCATCAAAATATTCCCTCAGTGGTTTCAGTACCTCTAATGTTAGGACGCGCGAAATTGTTTCGTCCCAATAAGGACAAATGAAAACCGGGTGGAGAAGCGCTCTAACAACTGCGAAATACGATTCGCGCTCTGATTCTCGGCATGATGTTGCGCAGTCGAGAAGCCATGGCACGTCTTCCGGTAAGCACAGCGGCCCAACTTGCCAGGTCATATTGGGTGTTGCCTGCAACACGCGCCGGTGAAGCGCATTGACGATGATACGGCGTTTCTCCCGGTTAGCCTGAAGCGCTTTTCCGAATCCTCCTAGGTTACTCCACCGCTCAAGTCGATAGCCGCGTAACTCTCGAATTAAAATAGCTGTGACCGCTGCGAGGACATTCTCGTCTTCTAGTTGTTCCAAGGCGAGTTCGAGTAGACGCATCGCCACGTTTTTTAGGCGAAATAGCGAGTCAAAAATCCCGTCACATTCCGCAAGAGCTTCGAGCCCGTCCTTGACGTCGCTGGGTCGGACCCGCTCGGCGAGTGACCAGTCCAAGAAGTCTGCACTTCGCACGATCTTCTTCGCGATGGGCAAAGCTTTCGCTACAGACCAGATCGTGTTTATGAGTCCACGAAGTGCGGATACACGGGCGGAGCGGGGTGGTTCAGGTGCGGAAGTGCCGTCGGCAATCGGGATTAACTGCGGCGCACTCAGATCATCAACCAAGTCATCAAGCGCGTACCCCGCCTGCCGCGACACAGGGTCATTGCGGCGTTTCAAGATCTTCAATACTGCAGGAAGCAGATCACGGCACTTACATGCTGTGGCGATATCGAGTGCCAACCAGCGAGTAATCGAATTCTTCCTGCGGTCTAGTAGTGTCGAGCGTAGCTGATTTGAAAGCGTAGGATGCGATAGCGCGGCATAAAAGGGCCGACGTTCTGCGTGTCGTTCGAAGAATTCAGCGTTCGCTGCTTTTCGGAGCAACGCATCAACGATTTGTTCTTTCCGCAAGTCCCCAAGGTGCGAAAGGTCGGTGCGAAGCAGGATCTCGGGCTGAGTAGTAAGAAGCAGGTCAAAGATGTCGTCGCGTTCGCCAGCCAACCAGGATGCCAACTCGGCCAGCTGTGGAACGACGTATTCCCCTGCTGCGTCTCTACGAAACAATAGCGTTCGAAGCGGACCAAAATCGATCTTCCCGAGGTATTGAGCAGCGAGACACTCGGCAAACGTCTGGTGCTCGAACCCGAAACGCGCACTGCCTTTAGCGTTGAACAAGCCGGTCGCGAGCGTTGCCTCGACGAGGTCCTCCGTCACCGCAAAATCGCCCGTCCCGTCATTCTCTCTCCCCGTCGCTAGGTCGGCGATGGCAACGTCTGTCGACGCTGCGTTTTTTTCGCTAGCTCCTAGGACCGAATTCTTGGCGGTCAGAAGCATTATCGTAGCGATCCGTCCTGCGATTGCTTGCTTTTGCGCCGGGCGATAATCTAGCCAAGCGACCTTGCGCCGACGCAGTCGTCGCGCACGGTCAGCGTCGGGTTCGTCACAAAGGCGGGCACAGAAATCAAGATACAGCTGTCGGTGCGTTCGTGTAAGGTTGCCCCCACGTTCGCGGAACTCGTCCAGCAACATGAATAATGTTAGCGGACGTGCTGCTAAGCCCTGAATCTGCCTATCATGGATGGCACTTAGGAAATCATTCGTTTTCGCGCCGTGGGCATTCGCCGCCTGCACAACCGCGCTTCGCGTCAGCGGGCAAAGCTCAAATTCGAACCCCGCGGGTTTCTCTTCTTCCTTTTGGTTCGGCTCACCCCATAACGCCGCTAACTGCCGTCCGAGCGCCTGAGGCCATTCGAGGGTTCGACATGCCAAAACGACTGACAAGCGATCCAGCGGAGTACCTGATCGTAACTCTTCAATAAACCATTCCAGAAAATTAGGGGCGAGCCAGAGGCCTTCGTCGACCCCATCGACGATGAGGAGGAAGGAGCTTTCAGATTGTTGCCAGGCGGACCACTTCGGGGATTCAAAAACCTTTTTGTGAAAATCAGCGCCGTCTAAGCAGGAGCGGAAGTTAACGCGCAAGAGTTGCGGAGCATCAGGCCTCGCCGCCATCCGCTGTTCCAATTCATCAAGCTCAGCCGTCTTTCCCAGTCCTGGCTCGCCACATAAGATGAGGCAATGCCGCTGAAGTAGATGGTCGAGAGGAAAGACATTCAGCGTATAGAAGTGTCGGGATTCGCTGGCCGGGTCCATTAAGAATCCGCCGGCTTGTTCGAGATGAATTGGACCTCCGAGCGGAGTCCACCACCGATTCCAAGGAATCCAAGGTCGTTGCGGCATCAGGGTGACGTAGACCTTGAATCATTCGACTTCAACAGCGTGACATTAACGGACCAGCCGGTGACGGCGGCGCAGGTGTGATCGCGCGAGATATCCGGCCCGCACTTTGCTGAATTAAACGCATGGCTGACTCACAAGAAGCCTCGAAGGACGCGACTGGCCAGGAGGAGAAGGAGTTTATGCTTTCCCCGCAGGCATGGGAACGCTTCCGGGGAGCGACTGCATGAGCTGGGCGAGTTCGGTCGGGTCTTGCAGGAAGATTTTATTCAGGCCGAAAATGCCGCCTATCAGGCGAGGCTAAATCTAACCGAGTCGCGCGCGATGGTGCGCGCTTTCGGTTCGCTCATCGACTGGCCTTTATTCGCGGAATACCGAACTAGACAGGATTGACGGGATTAACAGGATTTGGTGAACAAGAAAATCTCTGCGTATCCTGTTAATCTTGTAAATCCTGTCTAGTTCGTTTGCGCCTCAAAGTTCATCAGCGCATCTCTAGTAGCTACCGGCTGGTAGCGGAGTTCGTGCCGAAATGTCCGCTGGCCAATCTGCCGGAAGGGCGCTGGGACGAATTGCATGAGGTGATCGAGATTCGCAATCGCATCCTGCATTCCGACCTCGGCGAAAGACCTGGAGCTAAGTCAGGTCGAGACCATGCTGGTGGCGGGAGCGGGCGGCGGGAAGATTGCGCAACGGGTCCGGCGGGAGAATTCGCGAAGGAAACAGTTGTAGGCCGTGGTCTCCTGAGCCGGCGGAGTGTTAGGCGGATAACTTCGAGGGCGATCTTGTCAGCTGGTCAAACCACCCACCGCGTCGGGATATGCGGCCTACAACTCCTTTGTGATCATGCGCACAAAATTGAGGTCTCGGAGGGAAGGCCGAGCTGCGCGTTAAATGCGAAAAGCTCCGAAAAATGTAGGTGAATCGCACCTAATCCGTTAACCAGTTGGGGATCTCTATGGAACAAATCGATCCGCGAAATCCGCCTAACGAGTTCCCGGACATCGTCGGCGCGCGACCTTCGAACTCCATCCTGGCCAGCTTTCGGCCTTTCATTCCAGCACGCGCACAGTTGCGCGAGCTGACGCCGCTGCCGCTGATCATCGGTACGCTGCTCGGGATGGTTTTCGGGGCGTCGTCGCTTTATCTCGTGCTCAAAGTCGGTCTGACGGTGAGTGCTTCGATTCCGGTCGCTGTCATTTCCATCACCGTCTTTCGCCTGCTCTCGAAGCTCGGGCTGCGCGACTCGACCATTCTCGAAAACAACATCGTGCAGACCGCGGGTTCGGCCGGCGAATCGATCGCCTTCGGTCTCGGCGTGACCATGCCGGCGATCATGATTCTCGGGTTCGATCTCGAGATCACGCGGGTCATGCTGGTCGCGATCGTTGGCGGGCTGATCGGAGTGCTGATGATGATCCCGCTCCGCCGAGCGCTCATCGTGCAGCAGCACGGTTATCTGAAATATCCCGAAGGCACAGCATGCGCGGAAGTGTTGAAGGCGGCTGCTTCATCGGAGTCGCGCGATGCTGCACACGCGGACGATGCCGAAGCGCGCGCGGCGGCGGACGAAGCGGTCAGCGGCGGCAAGATCATCATCGGCGGCTTCGCGATCGGCTTCGTCTACTACGGGCTGCTGCAGATCTTCAAGGCGATGAAGGAAATCCCGGAGAAGATTTTCGGGAAGCCATTCGAAGGCGCGTCCATTTCGCTCGAGAACAATCCGGCGCTGCTGGGCGTTGGTTACATCATCGGTCCGCGCATCTCCGCGCTCATGATGGCCGGCGGCGTTCTCTCCTATCTCGTCCTTATTCCCGCGATTAAATTTTTTGGCGCGACGGCCGCGGTCCCACTTCCGCCGGAACCCGCGACAGCGCACACGATCGCGCAGATGACGGTGGAGCAAATCCAAAAGGGCTACATTCTCTACATCGGCGCCGGTGCAGTCGCGGCGGCCGGCATCATCAGTCTGTTCCGCTCGATTCCGCTCATTTGGCACGGCTTGAAGGGCGGACTCGCGGACCTGCGTAGCGCGGGTGCGGCACGCGACGACGTGCCGCGCACGGAGCAAGACCTTTCGATGAAATGGGTCATCGGCGGAATCATCGCCTTGCTCGTCGTGATCATGATCGCGCCGCAGCTGAACCTGCGCTTCAACTTGTTAGGCGCGCTTCTCATCATGGCATTCGGTTTTCTTTTCGTCACCGTCGGCTCGCGGCTGACCGGCGAAGTCGGCTCATCCTCATGTCCGACTTCCGGCATGATGATCGCCACGCTCCTGCTGACGTGTTTGATCTTCCTCGTCATCGGTTGGACCGCGCCGCCTTACTTCGTCACGGCGCTTTCGATTGGCGGCATCGTCTGTATCGCGTCGTCGAACGGCGGCACCATCTCGCAAGATCTGAAGACTGGATTCCTCATCGGATCGACGCCGAAGTCGCAACAGATCGCCATTCTGATCGGCACGCTCGCTTCGGCGATTATTCTCGGCCCAATCCTGACGCAGTTTAATCAGTCGGGCACCGTTTACGTTCCAGTCGCGGGCAATCAGGACTTCGCCTTTCCAGCAAATTTTCACGCCGATCCGGCCGACTACCTGAAAGACAGTAAAGGCCAACCAAAACGCGAGCGCCTGGCCGGTGCGCAAGCGGGCGCCGATTCGAACGAATATTCCGTTTACCACAAAACGAACACGGACGATGGGCCCGCCGGGCGTTACCTGGTCAACAACGACGGCGTGCCAATCTATCTGGTCGATCCCGGTATCAACGGCGTTTACGACAAACGCCCCGACGGCTCGAGCGTGCAGAAATTCACCGCGCCGAAAGCCACCCTCGTCTCCTACATCATCAAAGGAATCCTGGGCGGACAACTCCCGTGGGGTTTGGTCTTGTTAGGCGTTTTTATCGCCATCGTGCTCGAGCTTTCCGGAGTTTCCGCGCTCGCTTTCGCGGTCGGCGTTTATCTGCCGATCTCTACTTCCGCGCCGATCTTCGTCGGGGGAATAGTGCGTTGGCTGGTTGATCGATACACACGCCAGAAGCATGCAGACAAAGAATTTACCGAGGATCAGCTCGTGGCCGAAGGCGACAAGAGCAACGGTGTGCTCCTCGCCTCCGGCTACATCGCAGGCGGCACGCTCGCGGGTGTCCTCTTCGCTTTCCTCGCCATTCCGATGAAAGCCCGGCTCGACGCTTTCGAGAATTGGTCCACCGCGCACAACCCATTCTTTGACGGCGCATGGTCCGATATCCTGGCCATGATTCCATTCCTGGCGCTGAGCGTGCTTCTTTATTTCGTAGGACGCGAAGCGTTGATGGCCGGACGGAAAGCGGCGGCGAAATAAACGCATGAGCAAGCGCTGGCTTCTTTCGCCAGTGCTGGTCATCAGCGTGGCGGTGCACATTTTATTCATTGGGGGCGCGGCCTACTACGTCGTCTCGCATTATTCGGCCTCACGAAAATTAACTTTTCAAGGCGGACCGAAATCGCCCAACCCAAGCGAGCGCGCTCTACAGCATCGCGTGCAGATGCAGCAAAAAAATCAGACGTCGCTCGTGGCGGTGCCGAAACGCGTGCTCACCACTGGCCTTTCCAAAATCGCGCTTCCGGAGATGCCCGCGATGCCGACCAGCATGACCTCCAGCGTGTCGACGATGAGCGCGGGTGGCGCGATGAATCTGGGCACAAGCAACAACTCGTTAGGCGGCGGCTCGCTCGGCGCGACCGGCAGTGGCGCCGCGATTAATTTCTTCGGCATCCGCGATACCAGCAGCAGCGTCGTGATCATGATCGACGTCTCAGATTCGATGTTCACCCGCACTGGCGATGCCGCCAGTGGGAAGTTGGTCAAACTGGGGCCGGAGCAAAGCTTTCAGACCGTCCGCGACGAGGCGATCAAGCTGGTGCGCACGCTTGGGCCAAACATTCGTTTCGACCTCGTGCGATGGGCCGGCGGCGCCTACGCCTGGAAGCCGGAGCTGGTCACGGCTTCCGAAGAAAACAAGCAGGCCGCGATCAACCACATCCAAAGTGACGTGGACATGAAAACGGCCAAACGGAAGAAAGGTCAACCCGGAGGAACACGCCACGATTATGCGCTAGCAGAAGCCTTCCGCTTGAAACCTGAAGTCATTTACATGCTGACTGATGGCAACGCGACCGCTGCGAAACCCGGCGGCGGGCTGGCTCCAATTCCAGAAGAGGAAATTTATAACGCGGCGGAGAAGGGCCAGCAGTCGTTAGGCAAACGCGCGCGTCTGCACGCCATCTACTACGTCACCGGCGAGGACAAACCGGACGAACGCCAGATGCTCACGCGTTTGGCGACGCGCAACGGCGGACAGTTTCGCCAGGTTGAAGCCAATGGGCGTACTCACCGATAAGGTGCAAGGGCTAACGAGTGATTCGTTTTCTTCGTCAGGGAGCGCACGCCTGTGGCCGTACTGGTTTGGCATTCTGCCAAAACCAACTTTTCCTAAACGTTTGTGTTTCGTGCGGCGGTTCGCCCCAGAAAGTTCGTGATCGCAGAATGCGATCACCAGCACGCCACCGGCGTGCGCTCCCCGGAATTAATCCACCGCGCCGGAGCGGTTCGCCCGCTTTCGCCAAAGCAAATAAACCGGCACGCCGGTCAGGACGAGCAGGAATCCCATTCCCGACGTTGCCGGCGCGAGCACTAGCAGATCGGCAATGAGCAGAACCGCAATCGCGATGTAGATCGCAGGCACGATAGGGTAACCCCAAGTGCGATAAGGCCGTGAAACATCCGGCATTTTCCTCCGCAAGACCACAACCGCGCCGACCATGAGCACATAAAAAACCAGATCAGCCGAGACGATGTATTCGAGCAATTGCGTGTAGACATTTCCGTAACTGACCGCGCCCGTCGTAGGATCGCGCACGACCGTTCGCGGCAAAGTCAGGAGCGCGGCCCACACTCCTTGCGTGAGCAAAGCCACAGCCGGCGCTTGTTTCGAATTCAAACGCGCGACGCCGCGAAAAAACAAACCGTCACGCGCCATCGCGTAATAGACCCGAGCACCCGCGAGGATAAGTCCATTGTTGCAGCCGAAGGTGGAAATCATGATCGCGCCTGCCATTAGGATTGTTCCCACCGGACCGAGCACGGCGTTCATGGCCGCGACCGCGACGCGGTTTTGCGGGGCGTGCTGGATTTCGCCCAGGGAAAGCGTGGCGAGATAAGCGACGTTCGCGAGCAAATAGAGAGTAACCACGACGCTGCAACCGATCAGGAGCGCGCGCGGCAAAGTGCGGCCCGGATCGCGCACTTCACTTCCAGTGAAGGTGACATTGTTCCAGGCCGATTGCGCGAAGAGCGGGCCGACCATGGCCCGGCCTAACAAGAGCAAGAGCGCGAACCCTCCCGTCGCGCCCGCAATCTCCGGCTGCCAGCCATTAGCCCAGGAATTCCACCAATACGCGCTTCGCGCCGCGCTCGTCGCCTTCCAACCCAATGACAGACCGACCACAATCAGACCAATGAGCGCCGCGGTTTTCGCAAAGGTAAAACTATTCTGCACCAGTTTGCCCAACTCGAGGCCGCGCGTGTTGCTCCAAGTCAGAAGGAGAATCATGGCGACCGCGAGAAGTTGTTCGGTCGAAAGGCTGATCGCGTAGCCACTGCCCAGGTGAATTGGCGCGATCAAGTAATGATCGGATGCGATCGTCGGAAGAAAGACGCCAGTGAACTTCGCGAACGCCACCGCCACGGCAGCAATCGTGCCGGTTTGCACAACCAGGAAAATCGCCCAACCAAAGAGAAAACCGAAAAGCGGCGAGTAAGCTTCGCGCAGGAAAACATATTGCCCGCCGGCGCGCGGCATCATTGCGGCCAGCTCCGCGCAGCAGAGCGCACCCGTGATTGTAAGTAATCCTGCCAGCCCCCACGCCAGCAGCAACCAGCCGGGCGCGCCGATCAATCGCGCCGACTCGGCCGAGGTAATGAAAATGCCCGAGCCGATCATCGACCCGATTACGATCATGGTGGCATCAAGCTGACCGAGCGAGCGAGTGAGTTTCGGCTCGGCGTTCATCGCGCGGAAATCCTAATCATCCGCGCGCAGAATAGGAAGCGTCCCAGCGCATGGAGCCGGCACGCCTTCGGACCGAAGGATCGATGCCTTCGCGTTCTCATCATCCTCCGGCCCGATGGGGGAGCGGCTCCATCGCGATTTTTATTCCTGCCTGCAGAAGATGGCTGCGAACGGCGAGCGCGAACCTGACCGCATCCGGCGTATCGCCATGCACGCAGATGGTTTCTGCACTCACTTCGACATCACTGCCGTCGATCGCGCGCACTTTCCCCTCGCGCAGCATGCGCACGATCCGGTCGCCTGCTTCGTTTGCGTCGTGGAGCAGGGCCTCTGGTCGATCGCGCGAAACAAGCGCGCCGTCCGGCATGTAATTACGATCGGCGAAAACTTCGCGCGCGATCCGCAACGCGTTAGACTCGGCTGCACGCGAAAGCGCGCTCGATCCCGGCGCGAAAAGAATCAGCTCCGGATCGATCGCGCGCAGAGCGCGCGCGATTGCCTCCGCGATTTCCGCGTCGCGCGCGGCCATGTTGTAAAGCGCGCCGTGCGGTTTCACATGTTGCGGCCGCACGCCTAACGAGTCCGCGGTTTTGTGGAAATCACCGACCTGCCGGAAAACCAGGCGATAAATTTCCTCGGCGCCGAGCGAGATCTCACGCCGTCCGAAATTCTCGCGATCATCAAAACTCGGATGCGCGCCTACGGCCACGCCGCGGTCGCGTGCCGCGCGGATCGAAGCGCGCATCATCAACGGATTTCCTGCATGCAAACCGCAGGAGATATTCGCGCTGCTGACCAGCGCGAGCAGCTCGTCATCATGTCCCGCGCCTTCACCGAGATCGGCATTGAGATCGACGCTCAGGCTCATGCGCTTTGCAGTTCGAGCCCGAGACGAAAACGTTCCAGATCACGTTCGCGTTCTAGCAAAAGTTCCTGCGCTTCTTTGACCGAGACCTCGGCGAAACGGACTTTATCACCCGGCCACAACTGCGCCGCCGCCGGAAGATCTACCGTGATCACGTGCGCGATCTTCGGATATCCGCCGATCGTTCCGCAATCCCCGAGCAAGAGAATCGGTTGCCCGTTTGGAGGGACCTGGATGGCGCCGGGCGCGACCGGTTCCGAAACCAATTCCCGGTCGCTGGCGCGTTTCAGCGCCGTGCCTTCAAGGCGCACGCCCATTCGATTTGAATCCTGCGTCACAGTGAAAATATTGCCGTCCAGTCCGGCAAAATATTCGGACCGCTCACCTCCGGAAACGACACGGAGAAGTGCGTAGGCCTTACGCGTGTTCGACCACTCGTTAGGCGCGGACAACGAGGCCGGACGCTGCTTGACTCGCGACGCGCCCAGCGGCAGCACATCGCCATCGCGCAATGCTCGGCCATCCAGACCGCCAAAGCCGCTGCGCAAATCCGTCGCACGACTTCCCAGCACGAGCGGGAGATCGATCCCGCCGGCAAGCGCCATCCAGGCGCGTCCGCCGCGAGCCCGGACTCGCAGGACATCGCCAGCGCGCCAGCACGCGATATGACCAGCGGGCAACTCCGAGTTCTCGATCTCGACTTCGAACGTTCCTCCGCACCATGCGAGCAGGCGGTCGTCCGATGTTTCCAGCCGAAGATTTCCTGCGGTCAGCTCCAGGCCCGCCGCATCCGGCTCATTGCCGACAAGGAGGTTTGCTACCTTGAGCGCGTGCGAATCGAGCGCGCCACCGACAGACACGCCACTCGCGCGATGCCCGGTCCGACCGAGGTCCTGCACAGTTGCAAGAAACCCCGCCTGCCTAACGAGTAATTGCATCGAATTGCTCGCGCGAGATGGCTCGAAAGCGAACTCCGTTTCCCGCCTCGAGCAAAGCCGGTGGATTGTTTCTCGGATCGAAAAGTCTGAGTGAGGTCCGACCGATAATGTTCCATCCGCCCGGTGAAACCGTGGGATAAACTCCGGTTTGCGCGCCACCGATTGCGACCGCGCCGGCGGGGACCTGCTTGCGTGGGGTGGCGCGGCGCGGAGTCGACAACTCGTTAGGCAAACCGGTCAGATAACCGAAACCCGGCATGAAGCCGATGCAGGCCACGGTATAACTTGCATCGCAATAACGCCGCACCACCTCCTCCGCCGAAAGCCCGGCATGGCGCGCAACTTCGTCCAGATCGAGCGCGAACTCAGCGTCGCAACAAACCGAAATTTCGATTGTATTCAGGTCGCTTGGAGAGGGCGGTGTGGTCTCGGCAGTTTGAATGGCCTCCCTTAATTCTTTCTCCAACACTCCGATGCGAGCGACATCGAAGAAGACGCCGATCGAGTTGTACGACGGTGCATACTCCATCACGCCCGCGATTTCGGCCGCGCGCAAGGCATGCAGCGCCGCGCCGACACCACTTCGGAACTCATCACGGATGATGAGAGCGGAATCTCCCAGTGGCGTAATTTCCATCTGCGCCGCTGACTAAACAGTGTTTCCAGTTCCTTGTCACCGCGACGCACGACTGGCAGGATGCGCCGCGCTCGCATGAAACTTTGGAAGCCGCTGCTCGCTCTTCTCGCCCTCGGGCTGGCGCTCTGGATTCTTTCACCTGCGCGCTCCATTCCGCATGAGCCCGGCGTGGTCGAAATCAACTATCTCGGCGACAACGGACCGAACTCCGCCGCGGTCGCGGATGCGATTCGCATTTTCGAAACGGAAAGCCGCCAGCGTCATGCGCAGGATTCTAATTTTCCAATCTATCGCGTCATCACCGGCCAAAATGCCTCGCGCGATTTCACGGCCGATCCGACACGTTTTCTGGTCAGCGTAGCGGGTGGGCAACCGCCGGACCTGATTCTTTTCGATCGTTACGCGATCAGCGAATGGTCGGCGCGTGGCGCGTTCACGAAACTTGATCGCTTTATTGCACGCGATGGCGCGAGCGGAAATCGCGACGCAATTCTGCCCGAGAATTATTACAAGTCTTGCTGGGAAGAGGTGGGTTACACCGATCCGATTACCGGCGATCGCGGCACGTATGGCGTGCCGGAACGCGTGGATGACCGCGCGCTTTTTTATAACAAGGATTTGCTGAAGCGCGCCGGTTTTGTCGATGAGCGGGGCGAGGCGCGTCCGCCCGCTACTTGGGAAGAGTTGGAAGCGATGGCGCCGAAATTAACCGAGCGTGATGAGCGCGGTGTGATTCAGCGGCTCGGGTTTGCGCCAAATTACGGAAACGCCTGGCTTTACATTTACAGCTGGATGAACGGCGGCGCGTTCATGTCCGCGGACGCAAAAACCTGCACGATGAATACATCGCCGGTGGTGCAGGCGCTGGAGTGGATGACAAAAATTTACGATGCGATCGGAGGTGCGGCGGCGGTCGCGGCCTTCCAGAGCAGCACGCAAACAGGCGAGCTGGATTCGTTCACGACGGGGAAAGTCGCGCTCAAGATCGATGGCTACTGGAATTTCCCGGAGAACCTCGCGCAGTTCGGCGCGAATCTGAATTACGGACTGGCAGTTCCGCCGTTGCCCGCCGCGGAAATCGCGAAAGGACGCAGCGGTTTTAGCTGGGTGAGCGGGTGGTGTTTTGCCATTCCATCGACTGCGCACAACAAAGAAGCGGGCTGGGAATTGTTGCGGTTTCTTTGCAGCGAGCGCGCAGCGGAAATCATCGGGGAGAGCAACCGGCTGCAACTGGAAAGCCAGGGACGTCTCTATGTCCCGACCCAAAGTGGAAATCGAAAAATCAACGAATGGCTCTATCAAAAATACATCGGCGGAAATCCCGCCATCCCCGCGAAAGTTCGCGATGGCGTAAAGCTCTGCAATGATCTGCTCGAAACGTCCCCCTTCCGTCCGGTCACACCGGTGGGACAGTTGCTCTTCAATGAGCAGAAGCGCGCGACCGAAAACGCGATTTTTCATAAGCTCTCGCCGCAAGCCGCGCTTGAGGAAAGCACGCGCATTGTGCAGCGACAGCTCGACCGCGTCCTGGCGCCGCCCCGTGGACCGGAGGTGCCGTGGAAATATTTTATCGGCCTCTATGCCGCCATCATCATCGCGGCCGCTGCGCTGATTTATTTTTGGGAAACAAAACGCACTCGCGATGGAGTTGCGTCGATCGAAGGAACTCGCAGCCGTTATTTTCGTTCGCAATGGCGCGGTGGCTGGCTGACGGCATCACCCTGGATCTTTGGCTTCATCGTGCTGACCGGCGGGCCGATTCTTTTTTCCATCATCATCAGTTTCTGCGATTACGACATTCTCAATCCGGCGCGTTTCGTCGGCTTGGCCAACTACAGCCGGATGTTCTCGGAGGACCCGCTCTTTTGGAAAGCAGTCGGCAACACGCTTTACATGGTGCTCGGCATTCCGCTCGGGATGGCGCTCAGTCTCGCGATTGCGTTGCTCTTGAATTTGGAGATCCGCGGCGTCGCGATCTGGCGCACATTCTTTTATTTGCCGTCGATCATGCCAGTCGTCGCCTCGAGCATTCTATGGATTTGGATTTTTAATCCAAACGCCGGCTTGCTGAACAACATCCTGCTCGCTTTCGGCATTCACGGGCCAAATTGGTTGCAGGATGAGCAGACGAGTAAACTCGCGCTCATCTTGATGGGACTGTGGAGCGCGGGCGGCGGGATGATTATCTGGCTAGCGGGCTTGAAAGGAATCAGCCCGACCTACTATGAAGCGGCGGCGCTCGACGGTGCGAGTGCCTGGCAACGTTTCCGGCACGTCACGCTGCCACTTCTTTCGCCTTACATTTTTTTCAACATCATCATGGGGCTGATCGCGACCCTGCAAATTTTCACCCAGGCTTTCATCATGACACAGGGCGGCCCGGTCGATTCGACGCTCTTCTACGCCTATCACCTCTTCAATAACGCCTTTCGTTTTTTGCAGATGGGATACGCCTCGGCGCTGGGCTGGATTCTGTTCCTCGTGGTCTTCGGGTTGACGCTACTCCAACTCAAGCTCTCCAAGCGCTGGGTGCACTATGAAGAATAATCTCGCCGCAGAGGAGACAGAGCTCACGGAGAAAGGAGCCTTAAATTCTTCCTCTGCGAGCTCTGTGTCCTCGGCGGTTAAAAAAATCTGGATTTATGCCGCGCTTCTTATTGGCTCGGTCATTTTCGCCTGGCCCTTTCTTTGGATGGCCGCGACTTCAGCCAAGCTCGACCGCGAGATGTTCTCCGGTAATAACGCGCTCTTCCCCGAACGACCGATCCCGCGATTGCGATCGCCTTACGTCGACGATCGCTATTTTGCCAAGATAGCCGGACCGCGGATGAAAGAAGCGCTGCCGATGATCGAGCAGCATCTGGCGACGATGGCTTATCAATGGCCGGCTGATCTCGATCGGGGCGCGCTACAAAAAGAAACGGCGCGCGGAATCTACGCCAGTCTCCTGAATACACTTCCGTCGGAGAGTTGGGCGCAGCCGGATGAAGAAATGCGCGACGCGATCACGCGAGCGATTGACCCGAAATTGCTCGACGAAACAATCGCGCAACTGCGCCGCGTCTTCTGTCTGGGCCAATTGCTCGCGCGTTCCTACGATTTGCAGGAAGACCGGCTGATCGCGCCGGCCGACGCCGCGACAGCATGGCAAATCGGAGGAACGGCGCAGGCGCAGCTTACGCAAGCCGGCACATCGCAGGAGCCGTTTGCAGAGTTGAAATACGATTTCTCGCGCGGCGATTCCGTTCTCCTGACTCAAACTTTCCACACCACTTTCCCGGTCGAACACCTGCACCGTCTCCAGCTTTCGCTCCGCTACGACGATACCTGGCACGCGCTCACATTGTTCGTAGAAAAGAATGGCCAGCGCTACCGCGCTGAGCGCGCGCTCGAATCCTCCGATTACAATTGGGTCCTTAACACCTGGCAGGAACCCGGTCCGGATGACCAACTAACGAAGATTCGGACCTGGACTTTGCTGCGAGCCGAAAGGCGGCCGGAACCAGCGAGCTCGGCCATAACTTCGCCTAACGAGTTGAAGATCACGCTCGAGCTGCATCGGGTGAATCAGCTCGAAGCCTGGTGGGCGAAGCTGCGTCGCAACTACCGGCTCACGCTCGATTACATTCCATTCTGGCGTTACGTCAGCACGAGTCTCTTCCTCGTTGTGCTCAATCTGATCGGCACGCTTCTCAGCTGTTCCTTAGTCGCTTACAGCTTCGCGCGTCTGCAATGGCCGGGCCGCACCGTTTGTTTCGCGCTCCTGCTCGCGACCATGATGCTCCCGCCGCAAGTAACGATGATTCCGCAATTCCTTATCATGCAAAAGCTCGGCTGGTACAACACCCTTCAACCGCTCTGGATCGCGAGCTTCTTCGCGCCGGCCTTCTACGTCTTTCTCCTGCGCCAATTTCTCAAAGGCGTCCCGCGCGATTTGGAAGACGCGGCCCGCCTCGACGGCTGCGGGTTCCTCCGCATCTACTGGCACATTATGCTACCACTCGTTAGGCCAACGCTGGCCGCCATCGCCATCTTCACCTTCGTCAGCACTTGGAATGAATTCATGGCCCCGCTCATCTATCTGAGCGACGCGCGCCTCTATCCCCTCTCCTTTGGTCTCTATGCGTTTCAGGTTCAGGTCGCGGATCCTGGCACGAGCAAAGGCATGGGGATGGTGATGTCGGCGGCCCTGCTCATGACTTTACCGGTGATCGCCATTTTCTTTTTCGCACAACGCTATTTCCTGCGCGGCGTCACGCTGACTGGAATGAAGGGGTAATTCGAGCGGCCCAAACACGATCAATATGCGAGCGAACCCGAATCCGAATCCGACGCTCCAGAAAAGCTTCTCATCAGCTCA
The DNA here is from genome assembly GCA_964236815.1 of uncultured Chthoniobacterales bacterium. Lineage (GTDB taxonomy): Bacteria > Verrucomicrobiota > Verrucomicrobiia > Chthoniobacterales > UBA10450 > JACCTI01. Next base: position 14,665 of record CAXSFN010000042.1, on the reverse strand, counting down.
CTGTCGGCTGCAGCGCGTGGAGCAGGGTCCCGCGCGAGCCAGGCAATTTCCCAAAAAGATTTGCCAGGGCTAGTCCGGGATTGCTGCGCAATGCGCGGGTATCGTGCACGCCGGCGATTCGCGCCAGCTCGGTTTCGAAATGTGAGAGAGCACGCGGCGCCGGCTCCTTCTCGGAGAGGTAAGCAAGCGCGCGCCGCAAGAGCATGAACATCTCCGGCTCGTCATGATCGGATTCGGTGCAGAGCTCGATCAGCTCCACGAAATAGGAGGCGGTCTGGGTGCGCAAATAACTCCGGCGGATGCCGGGAAATGGATTTTTCAGCGCGACTTCTCGCAAGCTGTGCAAGGTCGACCGCTTGCTCCGCGCGATCTGGATTTCTGCTTCGAAAAATAAATCGAGCTTGCCCGCGAACGGACTTTTCGCCTGGCGCGCGCCTTTCGCGACGGTTTGGATGCAGCCTAACGAGTCGGTGCACCATGAAACGATCAGGCTGGTGTCGCTCAGCTTCCGTTTGCGGAGGAGGATGCCGGTCGTGCTTTCCATTCCCGGTCGCGCTAAGAATCGGAATTTTCTCGAAGCCGTGCCGGTTCGATCGCGAACCTAATCGACATACTTTTGCGCAATGGGCATGCGGCGGCCGAGACCGAAGGCGCGGCTCGTGACTTTGATGCCGGGCGCGGCTTGCGCACGTTTGTATTCGTTCAGATCGACGCGGCGCTGCACCCAGCGCACGGTTTTTTCTTCGAAGCCGCGCGCAACGATGTCGTGCGCGCTCAGATTTTCTTCGACGTAAAGGCGCAGAATTTCATCCAGCACTTCGTAAGGCGGAAGTGTGTCCTGGTCTTTCTGATCCGGCTTCAATTCCGCGCTCGGCGGTTTCTCGATCGTGGAAACAGGAATGATTTCGCGCTCGCGATTGATCCATCGCGCCAGCTGATAAACCAGCGTCTTCGGAACGTCGCTGATCACGGCCAGGCCGCCCGCCATGTCGCCGTAAATGGTGCAGTAACCAACCGCTAGCTCACTTTTGTTTCCGGTGGTGAGAAGGAGGTGTCCGAACTTATTCGAGAGCGACATCAGGATCATCCCACGCAGACGCGCCTGCATATTTTCCTCCGTGGTGTCTTCGGCACGACCAGCGAAAACTTCCGTGAACTGCGCTTTAAACGCAGCGAAAGCGTTCCCGATCGGAATCTGATCGCGCTTCATTCCAAGGTTGCGCGCGAGGGCGAGCGCGTCCTCGATGCTGCCTTGCGACGAATAGGGACTCGGCATGGAAACACCGACCACGTTTGCCGCGCCTAACGACTCGACTGCAATCGCAGCGACTACAGCGGAGTCGATCCCGCCGCTCAGGCCGAGGACGGCGGTCTTGAATCCACACTTCTGCGAATAATCGCGCAGACCCAGGGAGAGGGCGTGGAAGAGATCGGCGCAAGTTTCGTGTAGCGGCGCCTCGATTGCCTCCGCCAGCTCCGTGTCGATGACTGCTTCCGCTTCGCGAAAACCCGGAAGCTGCGCGATTTGTTCGCCTCTCGGATTCATCGCGAAGGAATTCCCGTCGAAGACGAGCTGATCGTTCCCGCCCGCGGCGTTGCAGTAGCAAATCGGAATGCGATAAGCCTTCGCGAGCGAGGCGACCATTTCGCGACGTACTGCAGGTTTGCCGAGATTAAAGGGCGAGGCGCTCAAATTCAGGATCACCTCCGCGCCTCCCTCGACTAAGGCACGAACCGGTTCTAGATCGTAATAGGGCCGGGCCAGATAATGCTCGGTCCAGATATCCTCGCAGATGGTAACGCCGATCTTGTGTCCGCGGAAAGTAACCGGCGCGACGCAGCCAGCCGGTTCGAAATACCGATCCTCGTCGAAGACATCGTAAGTCGGGAGGAGCGACTTGTGCGTTTTTTGCAGGGGCGCACCACGTTGCAAAAGCGCAGCTGCATTATGAAACGGTTTGCCACGGCCTTCGTTGCGATCGACGAAACCGACCAGCAATCCGGCCTCGCGCACAATGCCCTGCAACCGCTCTAGCGTTTCGAGATTTTGCGGAACGAAGCGCGACTTGAAGACTAAATCCTGCGGCGGGTAACCGGTGATTGCCAGTTCCGGTGTGATGACCAACTCCGCGCCCGCGGCCGAGAGCCGATCGTACGCTGCCGCGATTTTTTCGAAATTTCCCTGCAGATCCCCCACCGTGGAATTGATCTGCGCATAACCGATTCTCATGCTGCTCACGCAGATTATGCGCGGAGCAGCGAGCGGCAATCGCTTTCCGAAAGGCTAGCGCCGGTGAGTCGCGTCCGCTGCTGCGGATTTTTTGTAGCCGCCGTTCAGCGCCTCGTCCGCGCCGGTGACGAAGACGATGCCCCATTGCCACAGGCAGGCGGCGAAAAATCCAGCGATCATGCAGATGATTACCTTTTGGATAAATGTGGCGTGCATCGCCCTGTTTTTCAGCACGTGGAGTGCCATGATCCGGCGAACAACTCGTTGCGACTGTGCGGCAACCGCTTGTGAAACCGGACACGAATCACAAAGGCCGTGCCCGAGAGAACCTGTGCAGCGCCTTTAATTACGTTGCATCGATGGGTGTGCCTGTTCCTATTTTTGCTCGTGACCAGCACCTACGCTGACGAGCTGGTACGCCAGGTCCAGGAAGAGCTGCGCAAACGGAATCTCTATTTCGGCGACGTGGACGGACAGAACTCGGCCGATCTGGCGAATTCTTTGAAGCGGTATCAAATCCGCAAAGGTTTTGCCGCTTCGGGCCGGATCGACCAGGAAACGAGCGTCTCGCTCAACGTGGACAGCAGTGCGATGCCGGAACGCTGGCCGGATATCCCGATCTTAAAAAGCGACGCCGCGCCGCGCCTACCGGAGACAAAACGGATCGCCCTGGAAAAACAGGCCGAAACCAATCTGGACGCCATCGCCTCGCCCGCCCCTCCGGCCGAGCAACCGCCGCCGTCCCAGAATATCAAACCGGAACAAATCACCAGGTTGGTCGAGCAATATTTGCAAGAGGGTGAGACAGACGATATCAACGCCCAGATCCGTTATTTCGACTACCCGGTCACTTACTTCGATCACGGAACGGTAACTGCGGATTTTGTTCGAAAGGACGTGACCAATTACGTCAAGCGTTGGCCGGAACGAAAATACACGCTCACCGAGCCGGTCAGTTTTCGGGCCTCGGAGAAAGAGGGCGAAACCCAGGTCGAATTCCAAATTCAATTCAGCGTGCGCAACCGGAAGTATTCCGTTACTGGCCACACGAAAAACTTTTGGACGGTGCGCCCGGAAGGTGCCGAGCTGAAGATCCTCTCGATTCGCGAGCAACGTTTACGCGAATAAAGCGGACGCGAGACCGTCGCGAGGATTGCTTTCGCCGGCACTCGCCGCACCTTCGTCCTCGCCACCCCGATGAAAGTACAGACCAAGATCACTCTGCTCCTCGCCCTCGTCCTCGCGACGTTTTTCGTCGGGCTCTGGGCTTTTCGTTCCTACGAGCGGCAAAAGTTCCGCCAGATCGCGGAGGAACGGTTCGGCGAGCGGAGCCACTCCTTCGATGAGTTTCTGAATTATCACGGTCAATCGCTCGAGACTTTAACGCGCGACTTTACCGCATGGGATCAAATGGTGGAGGCGATCGAGCACAACGATCAGGCTTGGTTCGCAGAAAATGTTGGCCGGAATGCGCTCGATAGTTTTCATGCGAATGCGGTTTGGATTTATCGGCCCGATGGCAGCGACGTTTATCGCGTTAACAATCTAAGCGCGGAAGAGCAGGCGGAAATCCCGGTCCCCGTCGATGCTTTCGCGAAAATTTTTGCCCGGCAGCCGCTCAGTTATTTCTTCGTCAAGCTTCCGCAAGGAATCATGGAAATCCGAGGCGGGACGGTGCATGCCTCGAAGGATTTTAACCGGCAAACACCTCCAGGCGGTTTCTTCTTCGCCGGTCGCTTATGGAGTAAACCGGAGCTGAGAGAGATGTCGATGTTCACCGGGAACACCTTGAGCATCGTCACGCCGGTGGCGCGCGCCGGCGAAAATTATAACGACGAGCAAAATGGTCTGATCGCTTTTTCTCGCACCTTGAATTCCTGGGAGGGTCAACCGCTCGCGCAACTGGTGGTTCGGAACGATTCGGCGATCGTGAGAGAGCTCAACCGCTCGAGCGAGCGTCTCTTGCTCGCGCTGCTTCTCTTCGCGCTAGTTCTTCTTCTCCTTCTCGCCAGCTCCCTCGTTCGCTGGGTGAGCAGGCCGTTGCGCCGAACCATGGACAGCTTGAAAAGGAACGATCCGAAGCCGATCAAAGGCATGAGCGCGGACAGCTCGGAGTTTGGCGAGCTCGCGCGCACGATCGAAAAATTCTTCGAGCAGCGCGATAACCTCATCCGCGAGATGGAAGAACGACGCACCACGGAAGAAGCCTTGCGCAAGAGCGAAGAAGAGCTGCGGCACTCACAGAAGATGGAAGCGGTCGGCCGGCTCGCCGGCGGGATCGCGCACGACTTTAACAACCTGCTTACTGCCATCATCGGTTACGCCGGCCTGATCGCAGCCCGGCCTTCGCATGAAACAGTCGTTAGGCAGCACGCCGACTTGATCCATAAGGCCGGCGAACAAGCGGCCGGCCTTACCCGCCAGTTACTGGCCTTTAGCCGCAAACAGTTACTGCAGCCCAAGGTGATCGATTTGAATCAGCTCCTTCCGGATATGGAAAAGCTGCTGCGTCGCGTGATCGGCGAGCGCTTTGAATTGGTAACCCTTCCGGAAGCGAAAATCGGCACCGTCATGGCGGATCCGAGCCAGGTTGAACAGGTCATTCTCAACCTGGCTGTGAACGCGCGGGACGCTATGAAAACTGGCGGGCGACTGACTATCCGAACACACAATATTCACCTCGACCAGCGGACTGCGCCGCAGATTTCTGTCTCCCTTGCGGCTGGAGATTACGTCGAGTTATCGGTGGCCGACACGGGCGTGGGCATGGACGAAGAAATCAAGTCACGCATTTTCGAACCGTTCTTTACGACCAAAGGCCCCGGGAAAGGAACCGGTCTCGGGCTGGCTACGGTTTACGGGATTGTCCGGCAAACCGGCGGAGGCATCTCCGTCGAAAGCAAACCCGGAGAGGGAAGCACGTTTCGCATCTATCTCCCTTTGGAACGCGCGCCGGTCGATTATTCCCGTCCCCTCGCCCCGCCTTTGGAGACCACGCAAAACTTCGAAACCGTGCTCGTAGTCGAGGACGAAGAAATCGTACGCGAACTGGTTTGTGCGGTCCTGGCAGAGCAAAATTACAAAATCTTGTGCGCCACAGATGGAATCGAGGCGCTGCATCTGGCGGCGAAGTTCGAGGGTCGCATCCACCTCCTGGTCACAGACGTGATCATGCCGCGTATGAACGGCCCAGAGCTGGCTGAGCAACTGGTCGCCGCGCGACCGGACACGAAGGTCCTCTTCATCACCGGCTATTCCGATAACGACATCGGAGACCACGGGGTCCTTGATGCTCGAATCGAGCTCTTGCAAAAGCCGTTCACTCCGCAGGCCTTGGCGCGCAAGATCCGGGATGTAATCGAAGAGCGCGAGCAGGCACCGACTGCGACCGCCTGATGCCGCCACCCGCCAAGAGACGATGAACCTGTCGCGCCCTCGCACCAGAGTATCCGGCATAACTAAGTCTAACTCCGCCATCATCCTAACCGCTTCCCTTAGCCTCCTAGCTGTCTGCCTAACGAATCAAGCCTGTCACCGCCCGCGCCCGAATAACGCTAAGGCGACAGAGCCAGAACAAGCTACCTCAAGCGAAGAAGTCAACGCTGCTTGGTACGACGTGCCGGTCGATTCACTCGCCCAGCGCCGGGCCGGGACCGAAGAGCTCACCGCCGCGCATAACCAACTGCCACTTGGCACGCGGCTTCGCGTGACGCATCTCACCAAAGGTAAATCCGTCGTCGTGCGTGTCACCGACCGCGGCATCACAGATCGAAAGATTCAACTCGACCTCTGCAAACAAGCCGCGCGCGAGCTCGACATGATCGGCGAGGGCGTCGCGCGAGTCCGGATAGAAGTCCTATCAGATAAGCAGACCTCTAACTCTTCGGACAAATGAAGTTAAACCCGCGTCTTCTAACGCGGCGATACGCTAACTACGAAGCGCGCTGAGTATCTTTTAACCAAGCGCGCGCGAAAGCCTGCGCCTGTCATGCCTTCGGTCGCAGAAACTGGTGCCTGAGACGACCAGCGACCCTATTCTTAAAACAAACTCTTAATGTCCTGTTCGCAGATAGCGCGGAGAGAGGCGGGCTTTAGAAACTTCGCGTTTGGGAGTTTCTCTGCGCTGTTTCTTGCTTTCCTGCGTTCCTGATTAACTTTGGGGCCGCGCGATTCGCGCTCACTCTGCTCGGGTGGTGAAATGGCAGACACGTACGTTTGAGGGGCGTATGCCGCAAGGCATGGGGGTTCAAGTCCCCCCCCGAGCACCAACGCCGGTTCGAAAGCGATGTCGCAATGGCCCGCAAACGGAGCCTGAGGATCGTTTCGCGCGCCTCATTCGCCCTCACTTCGACTGTGTCTCGGTCTGCTACCGCAAGTCCGTAGACGCGATCGGGACCTCGTAATCAGCACCCATGTAACGCACCCTCACCGTATTCTGACTCCGCATCGAGTAAGGCAGCTTCATTCCCGCAGGCAGCTGGACCGACCCATAAGGAATCTTCACCGTCACCGCCTTTGTAATCGTCGCAAACTGAGGTGGTGCGATAGAGGGAGCGATCGCGGTCGTCGGAGTCGGGCTAACCTCGGCCGCGTTACCCGGAGCCATGCTCGCCGGTGTGGGAGATACCGACCCGAGTCGCGGCGTTTCCGTTGCCGACTGCAAAACTTTTTCGAGCAAATCGGCTAAGCGCCACCCCGCCTTATGCAGCTCCTCGCGGACTACGCCGGATGACCAGTCACGATAGGATAGCTTATCAGCGGCCGGCTTCTCGGTTGCGGTGCCAGTTGCAAGAGTTTGATCCTCCTGTTGTTCGGGATGCACACCACGGAAGACGAGACGCTCATGCGCTTCGCGGGCCAGCGGCAAAATCTCGTCGGCCCATGCCTCCGGGTAGTCGCCAGGCTTGAGGTTACTCGACAAGCGCCAGCTTTTCGGTTCTTGCGTAGCGAGCTTTTCTACAAAGTCTTTTATCGCGGCGTCGTTGCCAGAGCGCCGTTCCTCTTTCGGCAGCGCCGCGGATACCGCCGGTAAGAGCGCCGCGACCGCGTCGTTATCCCAGTAGCCATGCAGCTTTTTTTTACCGCCCGGAATTTGCAGCATGATCGTGTTTCCACCCTGATCTTCAATGCCGGCCGCGCCTTTGTCCGGATCGACTGGCTTACCGGACGCGTCGAAATATTCCGCGCCGACATGCAGCGGCTGGTGAATGTCTCCGACATAATGCGCCAGCAAAATGATCGCGATCGGCCGGGTAATTTTGCGCGCGTTCTCCTCCGGCTCGTCGCCACGTAGGACGGCGATGCAATGGCGCATCATATGGACGATGTCCCATTGGCTGCGGCCGGTTTTGCCATCAGCGTATTTTTCCGGATTCAGCACCGGCACATCGGTGTAATGAAACCAATGATGCGAAGGCGCGGCCGAATGCGAGTCCTTCGTCGGCTGATTCGCGCGCCAGAAAGCGCTCAGTTGTTCGTCGATCCGCGGCCGCGACGAGTAGTGGAAAATGCCGGGATCATCCACGCCTTTTTTATCCCAGCCTTTGATTTCGTCCGGAATAACCGCGGCTTTCTGCAAGGTAAATCCATCCAGCATTTCCGCGACTTTCCTCCCGGTCGGTGTCCCGGCGAGTTTCTGGTCCGCGATCGCACCGACGATTTGATGTCCGGCTGGACCGTAGCCGTGCGCGGTTCGCCCGCAGAGCAGGATGGCGATTGAGAAAGCGAGGCGAAATGATTTCATGAGCCCGTGCTGCGTTTGAACCAGCAACGAATCTTAACTTTGAGACCCTCATTGTCATTGAAGGTCTCGCGCCGAAGCTGGAGAACGAAACGCCTGAACTAAGCAGCTCAACAACAATCCGCTTCGGGGATTAACTACAGGCCGATCGCCTAGGCACGCAATCGCGTTTGGGAGGCAGCTCGTGCGCTTGGACTTAGTCTTTCGATCGCGGCTCGGAGGATTGGATATTCGACTGGCTTTTCCAAATGGGCAGAGAAGCCCGCCGCCAGGGTGTCGCGCACGTTGCTTGGCATTCCGTAACCTGTAATGGCGATGCCTTGCAGATCGGGAAGGTGTTCTTTCATTTGGTTCAGCAACTGCAATCCATTGCCATCGGGCAGTTCGACATCAGTCAAAAGAAGGTCGAAAACGTAAAGGGAGCTAAGCGCCATGGCGCTTTTTGTGTCGCTCGCGGCGCTCACAGTATAGCCGTGGCCCACGAGGAGATCGGTCATGCACTCGCGAAGATCTTCCTGGTCCTCGACCAAAAGAATCCTAAGGCTGTCAGAAGACGCTACGCCAGCAGGCTGGACTACTTCGTCAGCCGGAGCTTCCAGGTTGAAGCGGGCAGTGAAGGTGGCGCCTCGATTCAGTCCCTGACTTTCTGCTTCAAGGGTGCCGCCATGGGCCAGGGTCAGAGCGCGTGCGATCGAGAGCCCGAGACCCAGGCCGCCGTAGCGAGAATGAATGGAAGAATCACCTTGTTCAAAGGGCTCGAAAATCCGGGGGAGAGCTTCGGGAGGAATTCCGATGCCAGTGTCGCTGACTTCCAGGACAAACCTGCTCCCGCCTTCGTTGCGAGTAAGAATAGTAACCCGGCCACCTTGCGCGGTGAATTTCACCGCGTTCCCGATCAAGTTCATCAAGACCTGCCCGAGCTTGACTGAATCCGCCAGGATCAAACGATGCTGGGCCAGGAGACGAACCTCGATTTCGATTTCGTTCGTCTTCTGCATCGACTCCAGGTTCTTCAAGACAAAGGCAATCGCTTCGTGCGCATCCACGCTCTCCAAGGCAAGCGGCACTCCGCCCTTTGCGATCCGGGTAAGATCGAGCAGCTCATTCAGCAGCCGCGACAAGGTCTGCACATTCCGACGGATGAGCGCGAGGGCCGAAGCGTCGAAGCGATGGACGTCGGGTGCCCCGGGCATTCGACTGACGGCAGCGTGTCCCAGTTCGACCAAGTCGATCATCGAAGTGATGGCGGCCACTGGAGTTCGCAGCTCGTGGGAGAGGACTGCGATGACCTCATCTTTCGTTCTGCCTGCGACTTCCAGCGCGGCCACGCGCGCGTCCGCTGCATTCTGAACCGCGGCACGCGTACTGATGTCGCGGATCTTGCACTGGATCACCCGCTCCGAGCCAGTGAAGTAAACATTGCTGACGAATTCGACCTGAATGCTCCGGCCATTTCTAGTGCAGAGCGGAAGGTTCTCGTAGCGGATGTAATTGTCTTTTTGGAGTTGCTCGACAGCCGCTTGGTTCGCGGCAATATCCTTGAAAAGCCCGATTTCCCAAAGCTCCCGGCCGATGATGCTTTCAACCGGATAGTTTAGGAGCTCGAGAAGGAATGGGTTCACGTCTACGACCCGGCCGTTCTCCCCATTTAGGATCAGAATGCCATCCTGAGCCGTCTCGAAAAGCCGGCGATAACGCAACTCCGAGGCCGCTAAGGCGAGTTGGAGGCCCTCCTCTTTAGCTCCGTTGGATGTGACCGCTTTTTGCGCGAGGGGACGATTCCGCGTCATACCACCATCAGTTCAAACTCGCCGTCATGGAGATGTTGGTGTTCAGCAGCCGCGCGATCGGACAGCTAATCTTAGCGGCCGTGGCCGCTTTCATGAATTCAGCCTGCAGAAGATCCGGCACCTGGGCATGCACATCGAGTTGGACGCGGGTCATGGTCCAGCCGGCGGCAAGGTTCTCGAGCGTCGCGGTGGCGGTAGTGTCGATTTGTTCCGGGTTGAATCCCGACAGCCCCAGCTCATTCACCAGCGCCATGGTGAAGCATCCGCCGAGGGCAGCAGCGATTAATTCGTCTGGGTTGGTCCCCAGCCCTTCAAGAAATCGGGTGCGAAAAGAATATGGTGTATCGGCCAGGATGCCGCTTGCGCTACTGAGGGTGCCAGCCCCGTCGCGGAGTCCGCCTTTCCAGACTACAGAAGCTCGACGATCCGCTATAGGATGGTCGACTCCGGGAAAGTGCAAGAGGTTCGGTGTCATCGGCTAAGGCCATCGGGCCGCTTCGACTGGCCCAGCACGATTCAGCTTTACCGTGAAAGAGCCAATACCTTCTTCCTTTGGCATCCATAGGGGACAAGTATAACGTTGGTTGGGAGCGATTGAGGAATCGGGGAAAAATCGGAAGGCGCGGGAAACCTTGGGTGCAGTTTTCCCGTATAGAAAAGGGACTGGAGGATTGCCGCGAGTGGAACTTCGTCATCTACGCTATTTTATCGCAGTGGCCGATGCGCTCAGCTTTACCCACGGGGCGAAAGCTTTGCACCTCAGCCAGCCATCCCTCACCCGGCAAATCAGAGACTTGGAAGATGAGATCGGCGTGCGGCTGCTCGATCGCATCAAAGGCAAAGTGAGTTTAACCCGTGAAGGGGAATCGTTCCTCGCCGATGCCAGACGAGTGCTCGACCTCAGCAAACGGATCGTGGAATCGGTGCAGCAATTAAGCCGGCACGAATCGCCGCCCCTCAACATTGGTTATGCGGCCAGTCTGTTCTACGATCTCATACCGGTCACGCTCGCCTCCTTCCAACGAACATTCCCGACCGTCTCGATAAATCTTTTCGATATGACCTGCGGCGATCAACTCCGCGCGTTGCGCGACGGAAAAATTGACCTCGGCTTTGTTGGCCTGCACGAACCGATCGTCGAGCATGGATTGGACTTTCAATGCATCGCGGCTTACCAAACCGTGGCCGCGATCTCAAAAAATAGTCCACTCGCCCGCCAATCCGTCATCCGGTTGGCGCAGCTGAAGCCTATGTTTTTCATCGGGATGTCCGAGACCAGCTATCCCGGTTACCGGACATGGCTCACTGGAACCTGCCAGCGTGCCGGCTTTAGCCCGCGAGTTCTCCAGGACGTTGAGCTTGAGCGCACCCTCATTCATTCTGTCGCCGCCGGTCTGGGCGTCGCACTTCTGCCCGACCAAATAAAAAAGTTACCGCACGAAGATGTAGTCTTCCGAAAGTTAAGTCCCAAGGTCGTAACCGAATCGTGTATCGCGTGGAAATCTGAAAACCCCTCCCCTGCACTCAAGGCCTACATAAATATTGTGCGGGATCGCGGGACACGAATGCGCTAAGTCGTCGTCGCCACCGTGTCCTGAATGCAGGTCTCGTCCGAGAAGTTCTGCAGACTGGATTCGCAGCGAACTGCGATGAAGAAATAAGTTGTCGGAAACGAAATCCTCCAGTCCGGCCACATCCGCTACGGCCTCGAAAGCCGTTCTGAACTCAGATGGGCTTCTTCGATCGCGAAAACACCGTCGCTCCGGCCGGTTATAATCGTTGGCTCCGCGGCGCTCGCGGTCCATCTTTCGATCGGACAGGTTTACGCCTTCAGTGTCTTTAAGCTGCCGCTGACTAAGCTTATTGGGATCACAAAATCGGCGCCCGACGATTGGTCGCAGCCGTCGCTTGCCTGGATTTTCAGTCTCGCGATTTTCTTTCTCGGCGCGTCGGCGGCGCTTTTCGGAAAATGGGTCGAGCGTGCCGGACCGCGCAAGACAATGCTGGCCTCCGGACTGTTTTTCTGCGGCGGTTTTCTGGTCGCGGCCCTCGGCGTTTCGCTCCATCAACTTTGGATCATCTATCTCGGCTACGGCGTTCTCGGAGGCTGCGGCCTCGGGCTTGGTTACATCTCTCCAGTCTCCACCCTGGTGAAATGGTTTCCGGATCGCCCCGGGATGGCGACGGGAATGGCGATCATGGGTTTCGGCGGCGGCGCCTTTATCGGATCGAATCTAAGCCTGCTCCTGATGGATCATTTCAAATCCGCCACCAGCACGGGCGTGCTGCAGAGCTTCGTCGCGATGGGTCTGATTTATTTTTGTTTCATCCTTTTTGGATCATTCATCGTGCGCGTGCCGGCGGAGGACTGGAAGCCGACCGGCTACGTCGTGCCCACGCAGCAACAGCACTTGATCACAACCGCGAACGTGGCGCTCGACCAAGCGTGGCGGACGCCGCAGTTTTGGTTTCTCTGGGTGGTGCTCTGCTTCAACGTCACCGCAGGGATCGGGATCCTCGAACAAGCTTCGCCGATGATTCAGGAAATGTTTGCCGGTAAAATCACGCCGGCGGCCGCAGGTGGCTTCGTCGCGCTCCTGAGTCTTTTTAACATGGGCGGTCGGTTCGTCTGGTCCTCACTCAGCGATTACACCGGACGCAAGACCGTTTACGTGATCTTCCTTTTCTTAGGCGCGGTTCTGTATTGCCTCATCCCCTTCGCGGGTCACAGCGGGAACGTGTTTTTTTTCGTGAGCGTCTGCGCGATTATCCTCAGCATGTATGGCGGTGGCTTCGCCACTATTCCCGCCTATCTTAAAGATCTTTTCGGGACGATGCAGGTAGGCGCGATTCACGGGCGTCTTTTAACGGCCTGGTCAGTCGCCGGGATTCTCGGTCCCGTCCTGGTGAACTACATTCGCGAACATCTGAAGAGTCGCGGCGCTGCCGGTGTCGATCTTTACGCGCCAACGATGTACTTAATGGCGGCCCTGCTGCTTATTGGATTGATCTGCAACTTACTCGTTAGGCCGGTGGCAGAGCGGTTTCACTTTCGCAGCAGCCCGGCGAAGTAAACGAACGGATGTCATGAACGACGAAACTCAAACGAGCGGCGGCGGCTTGAAACTTTTGATCTATTGGACGGTTGTCGGCATCCCCTTGGCTTGGGGTATTTGGACGACGGTCCTGAAATTGAAGGCGCTGTTCGGCTAGCGCAGCCGTTGCTCTGGGGAGCGCACGCTTGTAGCGTGCTGGTCTCCGCATTCTGCGGAGACGAACTTCCGCCGCGCACGCGACATCTCTGCCGATGCCGTTGCGCAGGCCGCCGGAAATCCCGCACGCCACACTTCCTAGCAATCGTTTTGGCGCTGGATAACGTATCCAAAGTATGAGCGACGCGCCGCATCAGGATACGATTGCGCAAAAACCAGAAGCGCTCACGGCCGGCGCACCGTTGACTCCGCCAGCAGAGAACGCGGATCGCGACCAGGAAAATCCCACGCCCGGTGCGCGCACACCGCCGGAAGCAAAAGCGGCCGAAATTACCGAGCCGCATCACGTCGCGGCCGGGATGCCCGCGATATACCAGACGACGCGTTTCGCGCTCGGGGAAATGGGCTTGGCCCGTGGCGTCAAGACGCTCTTGAAGGTGAACCAGAAGGATGGATTCGATTGCCAAAGCTGCGCCTGGCCAAGTCCCGACGAACACCGACAGGTCGCGGAGTTTTGCGAGAACGGCGCGAAAGCCATCGCGGACGAAGGCACCACGAAGCGCGTCACGCCGGAATTCTTTCGAACGCATTCGCTCGAGGAATTGCGGGCGCAAAGCGATTACTGGTTAGGCCAGCAAGGGCGCTTGACGCATCCGATGTTGAAGCGCCCGGGCGCGACGCATTACGAGGCGATCGCGTGGGAGGACGCGTTCCGTTTGATCGCAGGCGAGTTGAACTCACTCGCTACGCCCGACGCCGCAGCCTTCTATACCAGCGGCCGTACCAGCAATGAAGCCGCGTTTTTGTATCAACTTTTCGCCCGCCAGTTTGGGACGAACAATCTCCCTGATTGCTCGAACATGTGCCACGAATCGAGCGGCGAAGCGATGACCGAAACGATCGGCATCGGGAAGGGTTGCGTGAAGCTGGAGGACTTCGATCACGCTGACGCGATCCTCATTATCGGCCAGAACCCAGGGACGAATCATCCGCGCATGCTCTCGAGTTTGCAGCGCGCCAAGGAAGCGCGAAACGGGAAGCCGGGTGCGAAAATTATCTCGATCAATCCCATGCCGGAAGTCGGCAATTTCCGTTTCAAGAATCCTCAGGACCTGAAAAATCCTTTGAAGCTTCCCGGATTCCTCCTCGGGAAAGGTGCGGAGCTGAGCGATCTCTGGCTGCCGGTGCGGATCAATGGCGACGTCGCGGTTTTGAAAGGCATGATGAAAGAAATGCTGGCCGCGGAAGACGCGCGTCCGGGCACAGTCTTCGATCTCGATTTCATCTGCGAATACACCGCGGACTACGAGAAATTCATCGCTGACCTGCGCGCCACGAGCTGGGACGACATCCTGGTCGGCAGTGGCCTAACGAGAGGTAAGATTCGCGCCGCCGCTGAGATTGCGATGAGCTCGAAGCGCATCATCTGCTGTTGGGCGATGGGATTGACTCAGCATAAGAACGCAGTCGATACCATCCAGGAGATTATCAATTTCCTCCTCCTCGGCGGTCATATCGGGCGACCCGGCGCTGGCCCCTGTCCGGTGCGTGGACACTCAAATGTGCAGGGCGATCGGACGATGGGCATCTGGGAACGGATGAACGACAAGTTCATGAACAAACTCGGCGACGAATTTGGTTTCACGCCGCCGGAAAAACACGGCCACGACGCGGTCGAGACGATCAAGGAAAT
>CAXSFN010000041.1:0-39370 GCA_964236815.1 uncultured Chthoniobacterales bacterium | reverse complement strand
ATCCGCTGGCCGATCCGGGATTGATCGGCGTCTCCAACGGCGCGGCCATGACTTCCGTCTTTTACATCGTCGCCTCCGCGCATTTCCCTTTCTGGCTCCACGAACTCCCGCTCCAGCCTGTAGCCGGTTTCATTGGCGGCCTGCTGGCCACGCTTATCGTTTACGCTTTCGGGCGCGCGAATTGGCGATCGTCGGTCGCGACCATGTTGCTGGCTGGCATCGCGATCAATGCCTTCGCCGGTGCCTGCACCGGACTCGTCACTCTCGTCGCGACCGATGCACAACTTCGCAGCATTACCTTCTGGTTGCTCGGCAGCCTTGGCGGCGCGAACTGGCGCGGCGTCTATGTGGCGGCGCCGCCAATTTTGATCGCGCTTTTTTTGATGGCTACGCAAGCGCGCGCGCTGAACGCGTTGTTGCTGGGCGAGAATGAAGCGCATCATCTCGGTTATTCGGTCGTGCGGACGAAGCGCATCGTCATTGTTTTGAGCGCGATCATGGTCGGGACGGCGGTAGCGGCGTCTGGCGTGATTGGATTTGTAGGACTGGTCGTGCCGCATCTTCTGCGATTGATGATCGGGGCCGATCATCGCTATCTCATTCCGGGCAGTGCACTCCTCGGCGCACTTCTGTTTTCGCTGGCCGATCTACTTTGCCGCACCGTCATTTCGCCAATCGAAATTCCGATCGGTGTCGTGACCGCTGCGGTAGGCGCACCATTTTTTCTCTGGCTTTTGCGCCGGCAACGAAAGCGCGTCCTTTTGTGACCACGTCTCTTTCCGCGCGAAACGTTACGCTGCGCGTCGGCGCGAAAGCGCTGTTGAACGAGGCAAACTTCGCGCTCGAGCCCGGACAACTTTGCGGCGTCGTCGGATTGAACGGCGCCGGCAAATCGACCTTGCTTCGCTGTCTCGCCGGAGATCTGGCTGCAACTGAAGGCTCAGTCGAATTGGATGGACGCGCCTTGCAGACTTGGGGACGCCGCGAGCGCGCGCAACGCGTTGCCGTTCTCTCCCAGGAGTTGCAGGTCGACTTTCCGCTCTCGGTTTATGAAGTGGTCCTGCTTGGTCGCGCCCCGCATGTGCGCTTCCGCGAATCGAAACGTGATTACGAAATCGCGATGGAAACGCTCACTTCTCTCGGCATGGAAGATCTGGCCGAGCGCGAATATCCTTCACTCTCCGGCGGAGAAAAACAGCGCGTCCAACTGGCGCGCGTTCTCGCTCAACTTTGGCGCGACGAGCATGAAACGGTGGCTCAGTCCCGTTACCTGCTGCTCGACGAGCCGACCTCGAGTCTCGATTTGATTCACCAACATCGGGTCATGCAAATCGTGCTAGGGATCGCCGCGCATGGGGTAGGCGTTCTCATCATTCTCCACGATCTGAATCTGGCTTCGCGCTATACCCGTCAGCTCGTTGTCTTGAAAGCGGGCCGCATCATCGCCAACGGTGCCACCAGAGAAGTTTTGCAGCCCGAATTGGTCCGCGAAGCCTTTGGTGTCCGCGCGCATTTGATTCCGCATCCGGCGGCGGATCATTTCCTGGTTGTGCCGGTCTAACGAGTGATTCGACTCCGATATCTCGGACAGCGAACCGTGCTTCAATTGTCATCCTGAGCCGCGAAGACAGCGAAGGATCTTGCAACTGCGCTCACGCTCCTTGGTTTCTAGGAAGCATGACCAACGATTGTGAGATCCTTCGGCGCGCTTCGCGAGCCTCAGGATGACGGCTTAAGCGCTGCCGGTAATAAACAGCCGCGTTAGACCGGACTGTCTGCTTTCAAGACAACCTCCAGCCATCCCGGCACCGACTTGCCCAGGTGCTTCTCGCAAAGTGCGCGCACGAAATCCGGGAAGCTTCCGGCAGCGGATGGCGCCAGCCGGTCCATCGTGTGTGCGCCAAGCATGCGATAACTTTCAAATTGTGATTCGGTGAAGAATTGATCGCTCGTGCTTTCGTGCGGAAAGGTCGGACTGCTCTTGAAGTATTCGTAGATGTCGCGCGGCTCGTTTCCGTAACAGGCCGGCTTGATGTAAACAATCACTCCGTCCGGCGCGTTGGCTCCATCAACTTGCGCATAACGAATTCTTCCGACCGCGGCGTGGCGTCCTCGCAAGTTGAGCGCTTCTTCATCGCAGCGCGCGAAAATTTCGATCTCGTCGAACTCGATCGAAATGCCGAGATCGATCCGAATCTTGCGCACTGCCTGGCCCAGATCGGTGAAGGAGCACTCAGGATCCTGGCCCGCGTCGCTTACTACGATGTAATGGCAACGGCGTAGGACCATTTCGTAAAGGCCGAGGTTTTCGAAGTGGCCACCGTCGGAAAGGTAGACGTATGGATTTGTTTCACTCGTTAGGCCAAAGGCTTCCGCCAGCATCGGCCGCACACTGAACCTCGGATAGGTCAGCTGGAAGGTGTGATCGCCTGCTTTCCCTGGATTTCCGAACCAGGCGCCCAGGCGGACATTGAACAAAGTGAGAATGAAGGTGACCAGCGGCGAGGAGTGATAACCCATGTTCGGGCTCGCGGCCGCGCCGGAAATCGTGACCGCTGTGCCTAACGAGACTCCGCCGCCGTAACTCTGTTTCTTAGAGGCGTCGTTTTTTCGATAGCCCACTTCGAGCGAGCCGCAATGGAAGGGCGAAATGGTGAAGCTAGCCGCCTTGCGCTCCTGCCAGGCGAGTTTGCTCCCGTGCACGAGGTTGAGCGCGACGTTGACGATCGGCAGCAGCTTGCCGCGAAATTTCTCCGGTTGCCAAAACCCGAGCATCATCTTGTTATCCCGCTCGTCGAAACCGGTGAATGGATTTGGCGCGCGCAGTGGATTGGAGGCGCCGAGATAAGCGCGGATGATCCGGTCGCGATAGACCGCGTGCAGGGAAAAAATATTGGGATTGATCAGGTAGGCCATGGCCAGGCCGAACCCGATGTGAGCGATCGCGATGAGAATGATCAGCCACGCCGGGGTGTAGAGGATCACGTTCAGGTAGGTCACAACGCGGCCGACGGTCCACGAGCTGGTTTCCAGATTCCAGACCACGCCAAACTTGGGCGCGACACGTTGCAGCACTGCGGTCATGCCCCAGATGAGTGAAACCATTAGGACCGCGATGAAAAGCGCGGCGGCAATCGTAGAAGCTTTCGACAAAACCAGTGCGATGGGACTTACGCCGTTCGCTTGTTTCGAATTCGCGGGGATTTTCTTGCTGCGGCCAGCGAGGATCGAGACCAGACCGGCCAGGCCGCCTCCGCCCAGAGTCGAAATCATCGGAAACGTCGCGGAAAAAAGAAGCGGTCCAAATAGCACCAATCCACTCACGAGCAGCCATCCGGTCGCGACCACCAGGAGCCATCCGGTAGCGCGTCCCCACCACTCACGATCCTCATCACTCGTCCAACGGCTTGAGATTCCGGCGAACGCCATCACGGAAAGAAAAAAGAGCGCGAGGAGAAACGGCACCGCGAGAAAGGAATAGAGTTCCGCTTTTTCGAGCGGTTGCGGGAAGAGCCGGAGCGCGCCAAACCAGAGAATCGCGCCGGCGAACGCGCCGGTCGCCACCACCGCCAAAAATTCCATCAGGCGAAACCCGTGCGCAGGCAGGAGCGAGGTCAGCCAGGACGCGAGATGCAGCGCCACGCCGAGCGCGAGAAAAAAAGGCCAGGCATGAGGCTCGTCCATTCCCGGCAGCTGCCATTTTAATGTCTCACCGCCGTAGCGCGTAAACCACGCCCAATGCATCGTGAGCAGAACAGCGCCGAAAAAAAGAGGCGCGAGACAGAAAAGAATAAAGCGCTTTTGGTTCCAGCGCTTGTTCCCACCCGCAGGGAGATTGGCGCCCATGTAGGCGACGCCAATCCCGAAGAAGACCAAACCAAAAATGAGCGGAAGCTTCGTAAAGGGCGTATCGGGAATCATTACCACCGCGGTGTAAATCCACGGCACGAGCAGCGAGGCCATCAGAAGCGGAATCATGACCAGCCAATTCAGAATCAGATTGCGCAGATAGGTGCCGACCAGCGTCCAGGTGTCGGCGGAAAACAGCCCGAGCCGCGGACTCAGGTAATTGCTGTAGCTGCGCAGATTTTGGATTTGTGCTGGTTCCGGATTGGGGCGGGCGTCGGTGCGCGGTTGTGCGAGCGAAGCGACGACTTCATCGAGTCCCTTTTCTGAATTGTGAATCCAGGCCGTCAACCATCCGCCGATGTAACCACCACCGGAAACGGTCGAGAGATAATGAAATTTCTGCAGCAGCCCGCAGCGCGCCAGTCCCTGCAAAATGCCGAGCGCAAAAGTCGCGCTCCGAATTCCACCGCCGGAAATGCAAAGCGCGATTGGTTTTTCTTTTAACGCATGAACCGCCGTCCAAACCCCGCGAAGATGATCATCCTCATCGACGGCATTCGGGTTCACTTCCGGCACGCGACCGTGAAGGCAGGCGAATTCCTCCTCCAGCACTCGGTGCAACGGGAGCGACGGATTTGCAGATTTTTCCGCCATAGCAAGGCGCAGAGCCGGCAGAATGGCGGGAAGATTTCGCGCAAGCAAGCGCGATTCGCGCATCCCGAGGAACCCGGCGCGAGACGCGTGTGTCGCTAACTGCGAAACGTCACTTCGCTTTGATAGCAAAAGGCGCCTGCCGTTGTCCCCCAACCGCCTGGATAAACAGATGCATCAGGCCACGAAAAGCCGGGTTAGTTCCACGCCGAGCATAGTTTAGTTAGCTAGGTCTTGGGCTAGCTACCCCTTCCGCTTGAAGAAGCGTTTGTGATGACACGTGACTCGAAGAATTCTGTTATCCGGGTGGAGAGTACCGACAAGCACTCTTAGTTGGTTAAGATTCCAATGTGCCGCCCGGACGTAGGTGGCGGAAGGGGTGGGATTCGAACCCACGGTAGGTTTAACCCTACGTTCGATTTCGAGTCGAGTGCCTTAAACCGGGCTCAGCCACCCTTCCTGTTCATTTTAAGTCGTTTACAGAGCATCTGAAATTTTTTTATTGCTTTTTATACGGTCCATTTATACGGTTCTTGCAAGCACTTCGACATGCGATGCAAACGAAATCCGTAGAAGACAAAACCACTTGGAGTCCTACCAAAGTCCAGTTTCTCTACCGGCATAAGAACGGACGCTACTATGTCCGCACCTATGCCCGAGGCAAGGGGAATTGGACGAGCCTAAAGACCAAACTCCTCTCCGTTGCCAAGAACCGGATGAAGGAACACGTTGACGCCGCCGAGCGTCAACGCACCACCGGCAACTCAGTTGAGGCTGTCGGCAAACTCACATTCGGCGAGGCAATCGCGACGTATCGCGAACAGCTCGGGCGTGCCGAAATTCGCCCGAATACCAAAGCCTTTCGCGAAGCAGGCCTGAAGCTCGTGCTCAAATCATGGGAGGGAGTTGAGGCTTTAAACGTTCGCCGCATCACGTCAAAAACCGTCGAGGACTGGCTTCGACGATTCAAGGCCAATGCGGTGCCCTATGTTCCGCCGAACGCGAAAAGCGCCGCGAGGAATTCAACCGGAGCCAGCATGACGACGATCAAATGCGCGCTGGCCGCCGTGCGCCAAGTGCTTGATGTCGCCGTTGCAGCCGGTCACCTTTACGCCAACCCTGCTCGCAATCTGAACGTTAACGATGCGGCCCGGCGCATAATCAGAATGTTGCGCCGAGAACGCGCCGAGCGTGGCCCGATGCGTCTTCCGACGCGGACAGAATTCATGCAGCTGGTTGCGAAGATTCGGAATGCCGGCGTATCCGACTGCAAGGCGGCAGCCGATCACGTTCAGTTCATTGCTTTTTGCGGTGCGCGCAAAAATGAGGGAGCAAACGTCATCTGGTCTGACATCGACTTTAAGCGCGAGAGCGTTCATCTCCGTGTTACCAAGAACGGAGAATCGCGTTACGTCCCCATGACCGATGAAATGCGCGAGCTGCTGGAGCGCATGAAAAAGGAACGTGGAGACGTGGCGCCTTGTGACCGCGTTTTACTCGTGAAGGATTCTCAAGGCTTCATAACCAGCGCCTGCGAAAAGCTAAAGATCCAGCGCTTCACCACCCACGCCCTGCGTCACCTTTTCGGAACGGCGTGTCTTGAAGCGGGAGTTGATGTGCGGACCGTTGCCGGCTGGCTTGGTCATAAAGACAACGGCGCCCTTCTCCTGAAAATCTATTCGCATGTGCGCGACCAGCACGAAGCCTCGATGATTCGCAAGGTGCGCTTCGCGCCCGTCGATCCTTCAGCACAGGCAGCGGCTTGAATAACCGAAATGGAACTGAAAGACAAACTGTGAGCAAAAATCTATTCGAAGGCGCCCGGGTTCTGATTATGAAACCTCCGCACGATGGCTGCGAAGGCGTTTGCCTCGGCGAAAGCGGGGCAGGGATGTGGGCGATTTCGCCTGATTCCAGCGACGAGATTCTATCGCTGAAATTCGAACAGGACTTTGGCCTGCTGGTCGATTTGTCATCGGACCCGAACAAGAACTAATCCACAAAATGTCTCAGACCCTCCCGGCAGTGAAAGTAAACGACACAGTAAAGTATTCGCATCCGCAGGACGACGAGGAGCGCGAGTTACGGTTCCATGTTCTGGAAATTCATCGCGACGTTGAAAATCCGCGCGCTCACATCCAACTGAAGTGCGGCTTGCACATCAAACCTGTCGAAGTCGTCCTTTTAAGCGATATCGAATCCGCAAAGTAACCCACAGCAGTCTCTCTGGTGCGGCTACCGTTTCCGGAGTCGCTCAAGAGCAGCCTTGCGAGCGTCATCGTCGCTGTGACACAGTCTTATAGACGATCGCTTCACAGCTATTCCCTTTTGTTTTCCCTTCCTGCGCTCAGCAATGAATTGCCGCCATCCATCGAGCTTATTGCCACGCTTCGCGACTTTCGGTTTCAAGCCGTTATACGTGCCCGCCTTGCCGAGTATGCGCTCAACTTCCGCGGCCGGGATAAGGATGCGGCCGATTTCCGTGACGGTCTTGACCTTGCCGGCGTAAATCTGGCGGTAACCCCAGGTTTGCGATTTTCCGAAAAGGGACGCAAACTCGCCGGGCGAAAACGCTACCCGATCAAGAGGGGCACCTTTCATTTTCCTTTGGATAGTTGCGCGGCTGCCTTTTTGAATTTGCGCATTAGCACCGCCACTTCCTTTTCCGGTTCGCGCCCCAGGGCGGTGAAGAGCTGATAAGCCTCGACGAGGTCTACGCGCCGCTCGCCCAGCTCAATCCGCGCAACCATTCCGTGCTCCCGGCCGAGCGCGCCAGCGAGATCACGTTGCGTCATGTGAGCCGTCTCACGCAACGCCCGAATGTGCTCGCAGAAGATGCGAGCCAGCGCGCCGTGAATCGTCCTCGTCATGCTCGCATTTTCCCAGCAAGTTTTCTTGCTTCCAAAATGAGAGCAGGATAGATTTCGGCGAGACCGAAACTCCCTATGAAAACGATAGCCGCGCTCCTTATCGGCTTGCTGCTGGCAGGCCAAACATTCCTTCTGGCGGGTGACCAGCCGGAATATCTCCAATCATTTGACCCGGCCAAAGGCTTTAAGCCAGCCCAACGGGATTTGACGGAAATCTTCCTTCAACTCGCGGGTAGCCTTGAATTTTACGGCAGCCCCGAGCCGTATCTGCGCCACATGCAGAAAGAGCATTCGCGCATCGAGGCCCTGTTCCTTAAGAAAGTGGGAAACGCCCCCAAATCCTATCGACCCTCCTATCTAACTGATCGATACATAGACCGTGTTGCTGCAAACTGGAATGCACTCTCGCCGCAGCTCGGGCTGGGCCCCTTCGCGAAGGAGGTAGGGGAGGACATGCGTGAAGCAATCAAGGGGACTCGGGGAACAGGCACGATGGTCGTCGAAATCTTCAACAAGCATCAAACGCGCGTATTCAATAGGATGGCGGGGAAGCAAACTGGATCTGCCGATTTCGATGAGCTCAAATCACAGCTGATCTTCAACCTCGAACTCGACAAGAAAGTAGTGGATGAGGGGAAATACGAAGTGTCGCGACGCGACGCCGTAAGCTACGCGATCATCATCCACGGGCTAACAACGAAGTTATTCCAAAGACTCGATCAGGGTCTGAAGGCAGAAGATGCCGAACGTGTTAAAACAGTGCTGACGAGCGTCCTTATGGACGTTGGGCAGATGGCTCATTCAGAATTGGAAGTAGGATTGGCGGAATGGGCAGCTGATCCTTCGCTAACTGCCGCCAACTGACGGGCCGCCCGCAGCCCGTTCTCTCGCATTCGGTATATTCCCGGCAGAAATCTGCGCGGGAGCTTCCGCGAGTTGCACACCCTGGAGCGCCGATATATCCAGGTCTCCCTTTCCTGCAGAGCCGTCATTCTGCTTCACCTCCGTAGGCGCCCCGGGATTGACGCTGATCTGCGCCCGGAGTCCACTACGATCCGCTTCGCGACCCTGCTCGACGCTAGAGTGCCTCTGCTCCGCTGACTTCACTTTCTGAAACATGTTTTCTCGGAAACACGGACGCTCCAGAATCTTGCCGGCTTCCTCCTTTTGTCCGCTTTCATAAGCGCGAATGAATTCCGTCCGATCCTTTTCAGAAACTCCGACCGCGCTTCCCGCTCCGATCGATGAATCATGTAGGCGCTTGTAAACCTGCTTCGCTTCCTTCTCCCGAACGGACTCTGGCAGTTCGTCGAATCTGTATTCACCCTGCCGCACGCCTTCCCAAACGCGATGGCTCATTTGGTCTTTTCCATGCTGGCTCAGGCGGTCCCATGAATGAGAGTAGAACTGATCGAGACGGCTAAAATCCTTCTTCGTGAAGAAATCTTCGCTGAGGAAGCTGTCATAGGTCTGCCTTTCGCTCTCGCTTAGTGCTGTCTCCCTCTCGGCATCCTGCCTGAGCGCCACAAAGGCCTTAGTCTGCTCTTCGATGCGGCTGTCCTTTTCCTGCGATTCCTTGATCTTCCTTTCAATAAAGCCGACGCGGGACTTCGCGTTCTCAACGAAGTTCGCCAGAAGAATATTCGGCCCCGGCGCCGACAGCATCAGTCGTTCAGCGCTTGCAATGCTGCTTTGCAAGCTGGCGTATTCCATTTCATCTGATTTTTCCGCTTCTGACACTCAAGTTCCCTCGGAACCATTATACTGTGAAATTGTGACAGAAATGTTACGAGCTCAACAAAATCCTAACAACTCGAGATCGGGCCGGTTTCCTATAGCTGCCGAGCTTTGGGTCCCAGGTGAGGATCGCGCCATCGTCCCTGGCGGAATGCGGTCTTCGCGCTCGTAGTTCCGATACCAAGGCGACGCGCTGGGCCGCGGGATGTCAACTTCCGGCGCGGGCCCTTGCTGTGCGGTTCCGTTGTCGGAGTTGATTTTGCGAAGCGTACGTGCCGATCGGTGTTCTGATGTGCCGCTGAGCTTTGCAGCCGCCCTCGGAGGTGACGTCAAATCTGCTCGCGCGCTGGTATTCGTGGAGCAACATCATTGGGCCACGTGTCAACCACGGTTACTTCGATCAATGAATTATCGAGTTGATGGACCCATGCCTGCTTTTGTTCCTTCTTTAGTGCATCAAAATTAATTAAAAGCGAGTTTGCAATCCCGGATTCGCTCTGTTTATTGCCTTCCATGTCGGTCCAATCTCTTCAACCCAAGCTGGCTGATCTTCAAAGTGATCTGTCTGATCTGATCAAGGAGGATGAGCGCGAAATTGATATACTGCAAAAGCGGGTTCACAAAAACCGTGAATTGCTAGCCGCCATCAACGGATCGATCAATGCGAACCATGTCAGGGAAGTGGGCAAACATAATTTAACGGAAATCGTAAGGAGCTTCGTAAAGCAGGTGGGTAAGAGAGCTTTCACCGCACAAGACGTTGAACATTATGTTCTTACGAAATTGCCAACATACCCTCTAGATAAGCCGGGATTGAGGACTGTGTTATGGAATATGACGAAACGCGGGGAATTACACAGCGTTCGCAAAGGAACGAACCGTATCCCCGCAGAATATCAGCTTCCGAATACACCATTTAAGGGTGTTGCTAACGGTCGAACCATGTTCGAAGGCTTTCAAGGGGTTGATCATGGCAACGTATCTAACGGTAGCTAATGATCATTCTGGACAATTTCAGAGCCAAGAGAGAGGCGCGTCCTAGCGGGACGCGCCTCTGCTCGGACGGACGTCGTCCGAGTGATTCGCTCTGGGACCGATAAAGTCGGCGCGGTGAGAGAAACGGCGTGGTTGTTTACCACGTGATGATCTCTCGCCGTGTCCGGCTGGTGTCCTGCAAGTTACTTGCAATCCCAAGCAATTCCAGCCCTTTTGTCGCGAGGCGTGCAAATTTGCAGTTTTTGACGCTTGGGGTGCAAGTGACTTTAAGCCGCTGCATGGCTGCCCTCGATCTGGCTCAATTTATCCATTGGCGCGGTATTCTTCCGGTCGCATCTGCGCGATGTCGCGCCCCTGTGAATCTGGGCATCGTCACCTCAGTAGCGTACTTTGAACGTCGGAGAATCCTCGGGCTTTGTCTTACGGCGATCGTAGAGACGCGTTGTCGAAATACTCGAGTGGCCAAGCCATTCCTGCACCTTCGCAATATCCGCTTCGTGATCCAGCGCGTTAGTCGCCGCCGTCGCGCGCAAACCATGCACGCAGATTGATCGTGCCTCGATTCCAACGGCACGCGCGTATTTCTGGACTATGTCTTTATAAACGGCATTGCCGGTGAGCGCCTTGTCGAGCACTCCGGTCTTCGGATTCTTGACCGGACGAAACAACGCCGAGTCAGATTCGTTCTCGTGTCGTGCGTGGACCAAGTAACCGCGGATGTGCTGGATCGTATGCGGATGGATCGGAATGAACCGCGTCTTGCCGCCCTTGCCTTCAACGCGGAAATGGAGCACGCCGCGTCGCTCTTCAATATCGCCAACACTCAGGTTGCAAAGCTCCGCACGCCGCAGCCCATGAAAGAGCAGGGCAGAAAGGACCGCACTATCCCTCATCCCTTTCAAGGTATCCGCTGACGGAGCAGCCAGAAGCAGTTTAGCGCGCTCATCCGAAAGTGATGGCGACTTGCCCTCATTCGAGCCGACGTTCGGGCGCTTGACGCCATCAGCAGGATTGAACGGAACCGCATTCGACTCGCATAGAAAATCGAACAGGGAAGACAGAGCTGAAAGTTTGCGCCGAATTGTCGTTGCCTCCAGCTCACGCGTTTCAAGATCCTTTCGCCAGGCGATCAGGTGTGAACGCTTCACCATCCGGAATTCTTCCGGCCGGCGAATGCCGGCGAACGCCATGAACTCCGTAACGTCGTTTTTGTATGCGCGCCGAGTATTCGCGTTTTCGATATTTGCGAACCATTCAATCTCTGGCGGAACATCCGCCAATGACTGAAACTCCGCAGCTGTTAAGAATCGTTCACTATTAGGAACGACTAGGACGCCCGAACCAACTTTGTCCATCCTTCCCCCGAACTGACGTTCTAGTATTGATAAAATACATTATCAATACTTAGACGGGTCAGGAAGGAGGTTAGTGATTAGCCACGATAAATTTCGCTCTTTAGTCACGATATTTTGCGCCGCGTCTCTTTCTTGCAACACATCAGAGCGGCGTCTCAAATTTATAAAGAAGAGAAACGACAATCTAACCAACAGTTACTGGTGCACGCCGTTTATCCGCATCGGTGCGCAAACAGGAGACCCGCAGTAGCACGCCTCTATCGACCTATCGGTAATTCGAGGGCGAGCCGTGGCGCTTCAAGATGCACCCCGCCGCCCATCCATTCGCCCGTAGCAAGCCATATCTCGTAAAAGTAGAGCCAGCGAGACGCCCACGGGACGATGGTATGAGCAATCGCCATTTCCTTCCTCCATTCATAACCGGGGTGGTAATACAAACAAGGTTCCTGCTCCCCATGCCGGTGCGGGCATCTTCCCCCATCTCGTTCTTGCAGCAATGGGTCAATTACGAAGACCCTTGGGCGCGGGACAAACCTCGTGTCAGTTCGGTAGTCTACGTCGATAACGTAGCTATCGCTGACCTCAGCCGGTCGCACCCGGCCTCGCCACATTAGGTGACTGGGAGTCCGCACCGAGACCGCTATGGTGTCCCTGTATTTCTCCAGCATCTGCGCCTGCAGGCGCATTGAAAGCGGGCTTGGGCTGCAAAACTGCACACCTATTCGACGCCGTAGTTGTTATGATAAGGGATAGCGCGGCTCCCGCTGACTACTGCCGGGACGATTGTCGCCGCCTTCGAAAGGACTCCCAGTTGGCCGTTCCTTTGCAACTCGTTCATTGCCCCGGTATGCGCATTGAACGCCGCCAACTTCGGTCTCGTTCCGACCAGCGTTTCAAGACTGTCAGCGATCGATACGAGTTTCGTCGCTCCCAAGAATGTCTCCAGATCCTTCTGGAATTTCGCATGCCATTCGAAGAACGCCTTCCGCCGTTCTGGATGACGAGGCCACTTGTCGGCAAAGTTCTCGCTCTGAATCACCGGATTTAGCACGGTCCACCGCGCGGCGTCGTCAAACTGGTCGAGCATCCTGCCAGCAACACCGACCAGGGCGGACTCGATCTCGCTCTCGCCTTCATATGCCTTGGCCGCCAACGTCGTGATTATCATACTAATCGGCATGTCGGCGCCGGCGCGCCCGAGGAACATCAGATCTCGGTGACGCTTCATTATCTGGATTACCCATTGCAGGGCGCGTTTTTCCATCGCCGAAGGCTGTGCTGGCGCCGGTTCTGCGTTAGCTGCGATCAGGGTGCTACTATGGCCCGTCGTCCGCCAGTGATCAGTCTTTACAAGCATGTTCCTCAAACGGAACCAGGCGATGAATCCGCGCGGATCGCTCATTACCCATGCTGCTATCTGCCTATCGGTAACCTCAATTCCGGTGCCGGTTGCGCTGACCCATTTCGCCACCCTAGCGATAACAATATCTAGGTGGAATTGTTCATCGGCAGCATAGTCCAGTCGCAAACACCTGTTTTTATCGGTGTTCAGCATTCGAGAGTAGTTAGCATCCTCTCGCAGTCGCTTTTCCAATTCTTGGCGGACCGACATCGCAGCTCTCCAAGTGGGGGGACTCATCTCGCAAGTCACGTCAAAATCGAAATCGTTCCGCCCCGGAGGTTTAATTGCCAACCCTAACGCCGCTGAGCCTTGAACGTAGATATCGGGCTTCCAATCTCCAATCGTCGTTCCTGGTGTGTCTAGGAACTTTGCGACGGAGTCGTAACGCTCCATCGCCTTTTTATATATCCCATCAGGAATGCTAATCGACGCGATGGCCGACTTGATAAGTTCTGTTCGTATCGCTTCCGGAGTCCTAGATGACATATTATTTAAGCTGCGGTTTGGGTTTCGTAGGGTTCGAACGGCGTAGCTTTTGTAGTGAAGAAGCGACCGTTTAGCTTGCGGCTCGCGTGCTCTGCTTCGCGCGCTCCCAAGGCGATCAACTCTTCGGATAGTCGATCCAACCTGAACTCGCCTTCGGCGACCCAGGGATTTACCCGGATATACCGAGTGGAATCTTCATCCGGATTATCACGCAGTAGGTGCTCGCACATCGATTCTGTTGCTGCGCAGTCAGCACCAATGAAAATATCAGAAGCTCGTGACGCCCACGTCGTCATACCGCCATTTTGCTTGATCGCATCCATCCGGACGACCTCCCGTGTCGTCCCGATGCTCAGCAAACTGATTCGAGACCTGTCAATTCTGAGCACCGTCATCGCTTCGATAATTCCGACCAGCGCCGGATTATTCGCCCATACGCCGCCATCGACATATTCGATATGGGAGTCGTCTACAAAGGACGGAAGATAAGTCGGCGCTGCCGCTGAGGCCATCGCGACCTCGAACGCTTTCATTTTCCAGTCGCGCATGAACCGCGCAGAGTGACGCGTCTTGAATAGCTTCACTTCCCGTCGCTGGACGTTGTACGCTGGGATCACGAGGCGGTTCTTGGAGTCGGCGAGCGTCCTGTCTCCCAAGACTTCAATCAACGCGCGCCTTAGGGGCCCCGAATCATATTTGGCCTTGATGATGCCAAAACCCGGAGCGTCGAAAATCGCCGCGCCCTTATCGCGATAAAACTTGAGTATGTCCGACGCGGGCAACCCGAGCCCCAGCCCGATTGCTATGATCGCGCCAGTTGAGGTGCCGGTAATAAGGTCGAAGTAGTCGGCAACTCTGATTTCCAGATCCGTCTCGAGATCAGCAAGGAACTTCGCGGTGAAGAGGCCCTTTAAACCTCCACCATCAAGAGACAGGATTCTGAATTGTTCAGTCATCACGCAACGGATCAGCTGCTTTCGATGCGTAATATTTCGAGCATGCCTTCCGCGTCAAGCATGATTTTAAGCGTGCTTGACTTTTTGAGCGCCCGGAGGACTAATTCGACCAATGTTGCCTTCCGACCGGGGTGAGCTTGGTCAATACCTTTGGGATCTACGGCAAGCTGCCGGAATCAAATCCATTCGCGAGGCGGAGGAGATTTCTGACGTTTCCAACGCTTACATCAGCCAGATCGAGACAGGCAGAATCAAAAAACCGTCTCCGGATATTTTAAGCAAACTCGCCGACGCATACAAAGCTCCCTATGACACTTTGATGGAAATGGCGGGGCACATAAAACGTTCCTCCCAAACAGGCGGCCGGAGGGGGAGGCTACCGACTTTCGCCAAACAAAAACTGACCGATGACGAAGAGAAGGCTCTTCTCGAATACTTGGCATTTCTGCGGCTCCGCAGGGGGCCGAAGAAATGAAAAGGAATGATGCTTTTTTGACAGCATCCCAGCAGCGCGAGGTCAAGAAATCAGCGGACCTTCTGCTAAAGAAAGCTGACGCCTACGGTCGGTTTCCTACCCCAATACACGACCTGATTTCTGCCGCGGAGCTGGAGCTGGCCCGCGAAAATGTCTTGAGCGACATTTTCCTTGGAGAGCTTTATCGCAGCCTCCCGAATTCGCTCAAGCTCATGCCTGACCGACTTAAGAAAGCGGTAGATAAGGTCCTCGGCGTTCTCGATCGTCCGGCCAGAATAATTTATCTGGACCAGT
Source organism: uncultured Chthoniobacterales bacterium (assembly GCA_964236815.1). GTDB lineage: Bacteria > Verrucomicrobiota > Verrucomicrobiia > Chthoniobacterales > UBA10450 > JACCTI01. The sequence goes on along the minus strand of CAXSFN010000041.1, from coordinate 24,299 downwards.
CCGTTCACAAGAACAAGAAGCCCTTCCTTTCGTTGCACGAAGTGGCCCACGAATTCCTTTCTTGGCAGCGCAAGACCTACGACCTGCTTGAAGACGGAGAGAGCGAGCTCGCCGACGACACTCGGGACGAGTTTGAGCGTCAGGCTAATTGTTTTGCGAGCGACGTTCTGTTTCAGCGCGATGGCTTCACACGTCTTGCTGCCGACTTCCCGTTCGGCATAATCGTCCCAATTAACCTAGCGAAAAAATTCGGATCATCAGCCTATGCTGCGATCCGCCGTTACGTGACGATGAATTCCTGCCCTTGTGCAGCACTCGTTTTTGAAAGACCCGATGCAAACTTTCCGATAACGGAACTCCTTGTCCGTAGGGCGGTCGCCTCTCCCGCTTTCGAGCTGCAGTTTGGCGTTCACTGGATGAAAGATTCCTACCGACGCGGTGAATTCTTCGTCGAGCATCTACCGTTCAAAAAATTCACCCGTTCAGCGGCTTTGAGATTGCGCGATCAGAACGGTAATTCCCAGGAGTGCACCGCAGAAGCATTCAATTCTACGAAACAAGTTTTCTTCCTTATTCGAAGCACGGGCGTGGCGACCCGCTTGATTGTGCCCATCAGATTGTCGGCTCAGAGGAACTAAGGTTTCGCTGACACCGCGCCACGAAAGCGCTTCGCGGAGGAGCCAACGGATTCCGTGGCATATGAACTACACATTCCACGGAATTGTATCGCGTGATGGCCTAACGACCATAATTGCCTTGCCCCGAAGGCGCATCATGAAAAACTCAAAACCATGACCGAAATTGTCTCTCTCCCGCCTGACGCTGCACGACTTGTCGAGGGTCTGCGTGATACCGGTTACGTGTTCAAGACGGCCGTCGCCGACGTAGTGGACAATTCAATCGCGGCCGAGGCCACGGAGATAGACGTCCAGCTGAGGATGGATTTCCGCGGCAAGATCGTCCTGAAGATTTTCGACAATGGAATCGGCATGAACCGCGACGGACTTGTCAATGCCATGCGCTACGGCGCGAAAGTCCGGCCCTCGCCTGCCAGCCTCGGAAAATTCGGACTCGGGCTGAAAACCGCATCGACGGCCTTTTGCCGTAATCTTTCTGTGATTTCTCGCGAGCGGGCCACTGACGAACTCCGAAAGGCGACTTGGAACCTCGATCACGTCGTGAAGCAGGGAGAGTTCCAGTTGCTTGTAGAGACGGCTTCAGACGCAGAGATCAAGGAATTCGAAGAAAAAATCGGTGCGCGTTCCGGCACGCTTGTGGTGTGGGAAACGATTGACCGGCTGCTGAGGAATTTTGCAAAAGACGCGGGAAAACCGGCGCGCAAGGCACTCAGCCAGCACGAGCAGGAATTACGCGACCACCTCTCGCTGATCTATCAGCGATTCCTCGACCCCGAGGACACTCGCGCAAGGAACGTCGTCCTCCAGCTGAACGACGAGATAGTGCAACCTTGGGACCCGTTTTGCGAAACGGAGGCGATGCTGGCCAAGGAGCAATCCATTCCGTGCGAAATGCCGGACGGGACGCAGTCGGCGATCCGCCTTCGGGCTTTCATCCTTCCGAGAAAAGAGGAGTTTAAGACCGAGGAGACATTCAAGGTCGCGAAGCTCTCGAACTTCAACCAGGGAATTTACATCTACCGGGAAAACCGGCTGATCCACGGACCGGACTGGCTGAAGCTGTTCGCGAAAGAGCCGCACTACACTCTGCTTCGCATCGAATTCTCGTTTGATCACAAGCTCGATGAGGCCTTCCACATCGACATCAAGAAGTCGCAGATAATCCTCGACGAAGGCCTTTACGAACTTCTGACGGATTTCCTTAATCCCGTCCGCCGCGAAGCGGAACAGATTTACCGGAGCGGCCAGCGAAGCAAGACCAGCCGTAAGGCCAAGGGAGCGCACGACACATCGAACCGGAATATCGGAGGCAAGGAAGGCGACATCAACCAGCCCGACGTGGTGGAGTCTGACGAGAAGAAGGGCGAGGCAACGATCCAGAATCCCCTTGGCCAGGTGCGCCTGAAAATTGGCGTAGGTACGCCGAAGAACCCGGACGAAATCCACATCCAGCCGGTCGATTCGCTTGAGGACGGATTGCTCTGGCAACCAACCATTGCCAAGGGTAGCGACGGCAAGACGCACATAGCGGTAAAGATCAATACCGGGCACCCGTACTACCAGAAGGTTTATGTGCCCAACCTGTCAGCAGGCGTCACCATCCAGGGGATGGACGCATTGTTGTGGGGGATGTGCGTTTCAGAACTGAACTGTACGACCGACGCCAACAAGAGACTTTTCGATGACCTCCGTTTCGATGTGTCGCGCAATCTCCGGAAACTCGTGGAAGATCTTCCCGAGCCGGAATCTGAATGAACGCCGGGAGCTGCGAGCTCCTGTCCGCGCTCATCCTGCGAAAGCTCGGACTTCATGTTACAGCCGAAGTTTCCGGCGGAGAGATGAACATCTGGCCGGCCGGCTATGACCGCGCCGAGTCGTTCGCCGTACGCTTTCGGCCCGGATGGCGGAGCGCCGATGCATGGCTTGTTCCCGGAAATTTTGCCGGCGCGACTGTGCGGGCAATGGGTGAGGCGCCCCAGTCGGCGAGGCTCCTGTTCACAAGCTACGCTTTCGGGCTGAAACAGGCGGGCGCGCTTGTCAGCATGAAGGTGAATGAGACCAGCACCGATCCCGCCAGTTCAGCCTCATGGCCAGATATGTGGTCATCCGTTGAAGTTACTCTGCGCAAAACGGCGCTGGTTTTCGACCTGCACAAGGATACTGAACTCATAGCGGTGGCCGACTTTCTTGTAACGCCTCTCATCGGTATGGCGATGGCCCTGATCGGCACCGAAAATATTGAGGCATTCGAAGGCGAGACCGACGGCGCGGCGATCCAGTACCTTGCCACCCGCTACGAGAGAAAAAAAATCAACCGCGATGCCTGTATCAGGGTTCACGGATCAACATGCGCTGGATGCGGCTTCAGCTTTGGCGACTTTTACGGTGAACTCGCGGACGGTTATATCGAGGTTCATCACTTAGAATCTCTCGCGGCGTCTGGCGAGGCCCTGATCAACCCGGCGACCGACCTTGCACCGCTATGTTCAAACTGCCATTCCGCCGTCCACCGGGTCCGCCCTCCTCTGCCGATTCCTGATCTGAAAGCCCTTGTCGCGAGGATGCGGCAATGATTCGGGCAAAAGACGGCAGCATCGTTCTTGAAACGGCGGAGGGCGCCTACTATCCGACCGCGGAGGAGATTTACGCCGTCATCCATGAAGGCGCGACGACCATCCATGGCGAGCCGGCAAGCGCCGAGGACTTTAGGGCTCTTCCCATCGAGTTTTCACAGTTCGCCGCAGAGGCTCTCGTCGAATTTTCACTCTCTGCCGATCCTGCTCATCCCGAGATTCGCGTCGATGTGAAAGCGCGCGACGGAACAGATGTCCTTCCCGTTCCCTTGCACGACGGGAAGCTCGCTGACTACGGCTGCGACGGCAGGAAGTGGATGCCGCTGCCACCAGGCACGACCGACCTCATAAAGGCAGCGGTCGGTAACATAGCGCCGGCACAGACAATCTCGCTAAAGCAGTATCTTGCCTCAACCGAGCGACACAACCGCGCACTGACGATCATCGACCACGTGCCGGAAACGCTGGCGAAAACCGGAACCTATCCGGCGCCCGAAATTCCACTTCCTGCCGCCTTTACCGGAACACTTTATCCATACCAGGCTACGGGTTTTCGCTGGCTCGCTTACATGACCAGCCAGGGCGTTCCTGGCTGCTTCCTCGCCGACGAAATGGGGCTCGGCAAAACCGTCCAGATCATCTGCGCGTTTCTCGCATGCACGGAGGAAGGAATGACCGAGCCGGCCCTTGTCATTGCCCCCGCCACCCTCCTAGAAAACTGGAGAAGGGAATTTGCGAAGTTCGCCCCGTCAGTCGTGCCGCTCGTCCATCGTGGAGCGGCACGCGCCGGCATCGCCTCATCCCTTGAGACACAGCCCGTCGTCATCACGTCCTATGAGACGATGATGTCCGACATCTCACTCTTTGGCAGTATTGCATGGGGCTTTCTTGTGCTCGATGAGGCGCAGGCAATAAAGAATCCGGACGCCCGCCGCACCCAGGCTGTGAAGACGATTGGCCGGCGGGCCGCCATAGCAGTTACCGGAACTCCTGTTGAAAATCGCCTTACCGACCTCTGGTCGATTTCCGATTTTCTCCTGCCGGGACGGCTAGGGACTGTATCCGAATTCCAGCGCGACTTTCCTGAAACACGCGACGGCGCCGCGGCGCTTGAGCCGCGCGTCACTCCGTTCATCCTGCGTCGTCGCGTGGCGGAAGTGGCGACGGATTTGCCGGCTCGTATAAATATTCCGCAGGCGATCGATCTTGATGACCTTTCGGTCCAAGCATATGACCGCATTCGCCAGCAGGCAGACCCGAAGGTCAGGGGCTCCGCCCTTGCCATCCTGCAAAAGCTGAGACTGTTTTGCTGCCACCCGTGGCTCGTCGGCGAGCTGAAGGATGTTGCTGATCCATCTGCCTGCTCAAACAAGCTTTTGCGGGTTGGCGAAATTCTTGAGGAGATATTTGCCAGTGGTGAAAAGACCCTGATTTTCACATCCTTTCTCGAAATGTCCGACCTGATTAAACGGACCATCGGCCGGCGCTTTGATGTGCCGGCGTGGCAAATTGACGGGCGAACCCCGGTAGCCGAACGCCAGCCCCTGGTTGACCGCTTTTCCGCGACACAAAATGCCGCCGCACTCGTCCTGAATCCGCGTGCGGCAGGCACGGGCCTGAACATCACGGCAGCCAATCACGTCATTCACTACAATCTTGAATGGAATCCCGCGATCGAGGACCAGGCGTCGGCTAGGTCGTTTCGTCGCGGCCAGACCCGCCCTGTTACCGTTCACCGGTTATTCTACTCCGGAACCGTCGAGGAATTTATCGACGCCCGCGCCGCCATGAAGCGGGAGCTCGCAGAAAATTCGGTCATCGGATCTGATGGAAGTGGCCTGAGCGCTGGCGATATTGTCCGCGCCCTGAACCTCACACCTTCACGAACCTCATGAGCATCATTGTCGAAAAGGAGCTTAGCGGAAATGATACCGGAGAGACCGGAGGCCATCAGGCCGGAATGCTGATTCCGAAGGGAGGAGAAATTCTGTGTTTCTTTCCGCCGCTGAGCAACGCCATCAAGAATCCGAGAACTGTCATCGATCTGACGGATGAAACGGGGAAGACCTGGTCTTTCAGTTTCATATACTACAACAACAAGTTTTTTGGCGGCACCCGCAACGAATACCGCCTTACCGGAATGACCGGTTTTATCCGGTCCTTCAACCTGAAAACCGGTGACACCATCCTGCTTGAGAAAGTCTCTGACCGTTTTTCGCGCATTCGCTATCGCCGGAAAAGCCAGCCCGTGCAGGGCGTGCTGAAACTTGGCATAGGCGGATGGCGCGTCGTCGATTACACGACCGACGACTAGCGTTTCACCCGGGACCGGCGCTTCCTGCTAACCCGTGTCCCTGCGAAGTTCCGGTCTATTACTTTCCCTTGCGTGTTCATCTCCAGGTCGGCCTTGTCCACAAGCCCTGCGACCTTGTCGGCGGTCGCGGGGAGCACGTGAACGTTCATCCTGACTCGTCCCTCGTCCGGTCGTCCTGCAGCCATTACGCTTTCGATTCCAGGAGAACGAGCGCGCAACCGAGCTTGTCATCAAGCCCGGCGCAGAGCCCCTCGAAGGATTCCAGTCGCCATCTGATCATGGCGAGCGCGTTGTTGCGGGCACGCGTTCTCGGCTTCGTGGCCGCGCACGCGGCTTTGATTTTTTCGTTCAGAAGCTCAATCTCCGTTTTCACAAGAACACGTTGCTGCCAATAATTGTTGGCGTCAACAATTATTCCGGTCAGGAAAACATTGAGCCATCTTGCCGGGCAGCTACGAGCTCGCTGAACTCGGCAACATTCATAAGCCATCCCTGCTGGTCTTTCGCGTAAGTCCGGTGGAGAACTGCCGGAACTACCAGCTGCACATGCTTGTGCTTCATCTGGTCTGTCTGGTTCACACTGATCGCCGTTTCCAGAGTGAGCAGATGCTTCTGGTCAATCCGGTTCGCTTCCGCGAGCACCTGTCGCCATCTGTCCTTGCAGGTGCTTTTGACCCCGAGCACCGTCAGCCGCAGCGGATCAAAAACCGGATCGCGATATTCTGTGACCCCCGGGAACAGGAAATCCGGCTTCGCCTTGTTTTCTGTTACCGCTCCTCTCGAATAGCGGATGCCACGATCGCTGAAAACCACTTCCATGTGGTTCTCGAGCGCGAGCCCGACGCGGCTCTTTCGACGGTTCTGAACCGAGAGCGAGTAGTCCATGAATTCACCCACGTCTTTCGTGAATCCTTTCGAAAGACGGTCTGCTATCAGGTAACGCTCCAGCGTCCGGAATAGAATTTCTTCCCGTTCCATCCACGCAATGACAGCGGCATCAGCGTCATCCCTTGCGCTGATATCTTGCAGCGTTCCGCGGCTGTAGGCCGAGAATTCCCTTGTGGTAGGAAACTGCCCGCCAAATTTCGCCAGCATCTCGTCAAGGAACGCCTTGTCGTCGGTCTCAACTGTAACTCCGATGTTCTCGAGAATGAAGCGGGACGCGAACTCGATGCGATCCTGCTCGCTTTCCAGTTCAGCCCGAATCGAGAAGCCCGGGTGCGTAAGATCCGTCAGTCCAAAGAGCCACTGCACCTGGTTTCCGATTGTCGAATTTGCTTCGGTAACTACCACCAGCACCGAACCGTCCGGCCGGCGGCCGAGCACCAGCAAATCGCCCTCCGCAGCACATTGCGAAACACTTGTCGTCTGGAAGTAGAGCCGGTGCTCGGACCGGGTCGGATGCCGTTCGCGCGCGTCATACCAGGTAACGAATCCGTCAGCCACGACCGGTTCGTCGTCGTGATCGTTGAGGTAGATAAAGCGAGCATCGAATTTCTGCTTGCCGCTTGCCTCACCGAAAATGCGCTTGAGTCCGTCTACCCCGTTGAATTCGTGCTGGTGGCTGTGGAAGAGATCCGCCTCGACGGCGCTCAGGCGTTTTGCACCTACACCTGTGAAGTAATCCGAGAGATGTCCTGCCTTCACTGCGCACCTCCCGGCCGGGCGGAAATCTCGACCTCGGTGCTATCTCCTCGCAGCCATTCCGACAGCCGGTCGCCGACAGCATCAGCACCAATCCGGGCCGTTCCTTTCAGGGCGCATTCCCAGACCGTGGCGATCCGCCATCCTGTCTTCCGCAGAGCCGCAACTGCCTTCTCGTCATTTGCCCGGTTGCGTTCGATTTTCTGCCGCCAGAATTCCGGCCTGCTCTGGGGCCATTTGAAAAGGGGACAAGCATGTCCATGCCAGAAGCAACCGTGCACGAATACGAGGGCGCGGAATCGCGCCAGTACTATGTCCGGCCGGCCCGGCAATCCGGCGACATGTGTCCGGAACCTGAATCCACGCCGGTGAAGAATCTGGCGCACCCGAACCTCGGGCTTCGTGTTTACCGCCCGGATTCCCGCCATCATGCGTCTGCGGGTGGCGACATCCACGATGTCCGCCATCACTCAGGCGAAAAGCATTTGCTGAACAATCCCGGTCTCCTCGTATTCCTTCGCCGCGGTAATGTGCGGAACCATGATGCGCGCCACCTCCCGGATCACGGGCACCACAACGCTATTCCCGAACTGCCGGTAGGCCTGGGTATCGCTTACCGGAATCATGAAGCTGTCCGGGTAGCCCATAAGTCGCGCGCACTCGCGCGGCGTCAGGCGCCGCGGCGTCTTGTTCTTGCCCCTTGATACCAGAATCTCGGAGCCGTCCTTGTAGTAACGCGCCGAGAGTGTCCTGGCGATGTTCTGCCGCGTGACCAGTCCGTAGCCGAACCCGTTCCCTGCCTCACGATGCTTCTTTGCGTAAGCCTGGAGGTATTTCCAGAGATGATCTGTGAGCGAGTATTTGCCATGCACCTTCGCGAGAGGGCCGACCGTGTAAGGATCTTCCGCCGGCTGGCTGCCGTCCTCGGGATGAAGGATCGAATCGAGGACCGGACCGTCCTCGGGGATTTTCATGTCATCCCAGCTAAAGGCTGTTTTTTCGCGAAATCCCACGATCAGGATTCGCTCCCGGTGCTGCGGCACCCATGACTGTGCGTCGATAACCTTGCAGTGAACGTCGTAGCCAAGTTCGTCCCTGAGTGTTTCAAGAATAACCCGGAAGGTTTCACCCTTGGCATGACTCACCAGGTTCTTGACGTTCTCAAGCAGGAAGGCCTTTGGCCGCTTCGCGGCAATGACACGCGCTACATCAAAAAACAAGGTTCCCTGTGTGGTGCATTCAAATCCATGCGGCTTGCCCAGCGCGTTCTTCTTGCTTACCCCCGCAATGCTGAACGGCTGACACGGAAAACCCGCAAGCAAAACATCGTGTTCCGGAATGTCTTCCGCGCCGTGGCCGACAATGTCGCCAATGAACGGATGCCCGTTCCCGAAATTCTCGATGTAGGTTTTCTTGGACCAGTCGTTCCACTCTGAACTGAAGACGCACTGGCCGCCGGCCTCCTGAAATCCGAGACGAATTCCGCCGATGCCCGCGAAAAGGTCGATAAATGAAAAATGGTTGCTGCTCGCCGGATGTTGTGGCGCCGTCCACAAGATGTCGCGTAGCGCCGGCACTACCATCGCGGGACACCTCGTTTCTCCGCGCTCCCAGCGTCCAATGGTCTTGGAAGCAACCTTTAGCTTCTCCGCAAGGTCGCGCTGCGTAAAACGCTCGCGCGCGTGAAGCAGAAGCGGGAGGGGTTCAGCCGAGCTGATTTCTAAAACGCTGGGCATTTCAGAGGACAGAGTGTCCCCGATTCTCCCCCTTGCAAGACAAAAATCTCTCTCTCGCGACCGCAGCCACGGTTTTTTTCTCTTGCTCCGCCTCGCCTTGGCGCTCTGGCGCAAATGGGCCGCCGGCATTCTTCCCTCTCAAAAGAATTGTTCCGCCAAGGTAGAAGCTCGTGCCGGACAAGTCAACGCCCCCGTCGTGACCAGTCCGGCTGTAAACGTTTTTCTGCGAGGCTGTTACCACTTTGCCCCGCATAGGTTCACCTTTTGACCAGACTTGAAAGCCCCGGCGCTTTGAGGGATCGAACCGCAACGCTTTAGTAGCAGGTCTTGAAGTATTATTAGCCATTCGTTCTTTCCCACGGTTTCATTCCGCGTCGGCGTCGCGGAACATGAGCCGGGTTTCACGCCCGGCGAGGATTCGTTAGACTATTGGAGCCCAACAGCGTTCGCCAAGCCGGAAAAACTATGATCAACGCAGGTCGGTGGAAGCGGCGGGAATCGACCTTGCCTCGCCCAAATAGCGGACCGTCAGTTTTGAGCCTTCGCGCGAGACGAACGGCAGCCTTGTTCCCAGCGGCAAAACAATCTCGCCGTATGGAACTGAAATTCTCACAGGCTGCGTCAGGGTGACGAATTTCCCCGAATCTGCCGGCACCCTTTTTGAAACCGTCGGTGTCAGTTCCGGTTGCTTTGCGACGGCGGCGCCAGCGATCTCAAAATCGCAGGTGACGGGAAGATGATCTGACGCATCAGATTTGATGATGCGCGGCTTTACCGGAGTGGCGCCGCGCGCGAACAGATAATCAAACGTCGCGTTAGGGTAGCGACCGCTTCCCGGATGCGTCATACGCAACGGCGCCGGCAAGCCGTCGAAGCAGCTTTTGAATCCGTTCTCAGGCAGCGTCAGAAGTGTTCTCTCTGCCGCGAAATCCTTCTGGTCAGCATTTGAATTGAAGTCGCCGCCAACAATGATCGCCTTCACATCCGGCATCTTCGCTTCGATGACATCGTGAATGTGACTAACCAGCTGAGTGATTGCGATCTCGCGCTTGCGGATGTTCTTCGCGGCTTCTTTTTCCTTATCGCCGCGCATGATGAGATTGCTCTTCAAGTGCACCGAATAGAGCCCGATATCGGCACCATGAATCTTGAACCAGGCGAAGGCGAATCCGCGGGGCGGATCCACGCCCTCCATTGATTTCCAGGTTTCGGCCCACGCCGCTTGCGCCGGCTCCTTGGCTAGAATCGCCACCTGCTGTTTTCCGATTCCCGCCTGGAAAGGCTCCTTGAATGCCGAACAAATCGCCACCTGATAGGTGTGAGGTCTGATCGCTTCCGCGAGTCGCGACACTGCGTCGTAATCCTTTACCTCCTGAAGCAGCAATACATCAGGATCAAGCGGACGCAGGACATTCGCGGCAGCTGAAATCCTCTTATTCTGCTCCGCAGGTTCGGTCTCTTTCGCCGTGCCGTTAGGGAACCATTCCAGATTCCACGTCGTGACGCGCACACTCGCGGCATCCGCGGAAACCGCGACCGCCAGAAAAGCCGCCAATGCTGTTATGACTCGAATCATTACCCTTCGCTTGCGCCGATCTGTTTCGCCGCTTTTCTAATTGAACCTGAAATATGTCTTCAGCCAAAACGCCAGCTTCGCCTGAAGGTCCAAACCAGGCAGACGGGAGCGAGCTTATCATGGACTTGACCGACATGGGAATAGTTACCGGACCGAAGGCCATGCTAGTCCGCTGGGAAGGAGTCTCTATGGAGGAATTCGCCATTAACGACGGTGACTTCCTTGTGATCGACGAGCGTCCACTGCAAATCGGTGACCTCGTGCACACCGCCGCGCCAGACGGCAAGGATGTACTAACCCGTTACATCAGTGATGACAAAACCTCGCAGGAGATTGGCGACCAAACCGGCCTAGTTGTTCTCGGCATTGTTCGAAGTTGTGATGTGTCTTTTGGAGGAAACGCCTTTCCCTTGGCCCCTACCTTGTACGTCGCCTACCCATTTTAGCGGGGAGCCCCCGCAACGCCCCCTTTGTTGCGGTGAAGAATGCAGGGGCGAGACTGTTTCAATGCTAACAGACTCGGCCCTTTTCTGCGCCTATTAGCTGCGACCGTTTGACCGTTGAGACGCGCCGGGTAACTCTAAATCCCGGTTAGGCACCGCCCAGCCAGTTCAAACCATCGTTTATGAAAGCACCGATCTTTACGGCAGGCCTTCGTATTACTCTCGTGTGAGGATTCCTGGAGTATTCGCCCAGCGCCCCAAGATTTCTTGCAGCGATCCGTCGATCCTGAAATGATTTTTATCCACAACCCGAAACTATGTGTTGATTTCAGCAATTTCAATCACCCGCAAATGGTCTCTCATTCCGCCCGCACCAAAGCACGCCCTTGTTCACCAGTTACAGAAGCAGAGCCACGGCCACCCGACGGCTCAAACTGTAATCACATACACTATTCGCGCCCATTTTTCGATCACGAACATCTTCGACCCTCGGCCGTATTGCGCCGCGCCTTTGCACTTTTCGGCCTTTTCTTAGCGGTCTCCTTGGCCCCGCATGCCCGATCTCAAGCCTCTTCTACAGGCGTGCATCACATTGATGAGGCATGGGGTGGTAGTGGCTTTGCGGGAGGCGTAACTAGGTACGAGCCGGTCATCAACGAATCCTACCCAGATTTTGGCGGTACTAACTACGTCAATGCCGGGTATGATGGAGGGACGGATTGGGCAAGCACTCGGGATGATATTATCGCCACAAATGGTCCTTCCGGCGGGGGATACCACGGAGCCTCGGCGGACACCGACGAGTCATTCTCAAACGTAGTTATCTTTTCAGCGACTCAGAACACAGACGTAACACTGAGTTTAGATGCCACCTTGCTAGTGTCGGACAATCAATCTGGTATCACCGGAGACCAAGAATCTACGGCCTATTCCTATTTGACGGCTAATGTACTTGCCGAAAATGGCTCGCCCTTGGGACCCGCCTACAACTTGAATAGAACCAAGAGTGTTTACGGCTACGATCGATATTCCTCCTATGGGAGAATCGATTCCTTTGACAACACTCAGCGGGACAGTGAGACCGGCAATGGCACCTTGAACAGATTGGTCTTCCATGTCCCGCCTAGATGTAAGCTTTCCTACACGTTGGTTGCTCATAGTTTTGTCGAAAATCGCACCTTTGCGGACACGTCCCATCGTTACGCGTCGGCTTCTGCACACGTCCATATCACCGCTGGACTACTTCCACTTCCGGCGCTCCCTGACAACGTGGGACCTGACGATGACACGCCGAAACATTGCCAACCCCAGAGGGGGTTAGCAACCTACGACTTCCATACGATGCTGGCTAGCTTGAAAATCATGGATACGCCAGTAGGTTATGATCCTCCTTTCGGTCCCGCTGTCCCCTTTACTGTCACTTATACTCAACGGACTACCAGCCAGCCCGCTGACTTTGCCTTTACCAATCTAGGTCCTAAATGGAATATGAACTGGTTATCCTATATTGTCGACGATCCGGCGGATACCTTCGCTGTTTCCGGGCTAGCAAGAGCTGGCGGAGGTAGAATCTCTGCCGAATATCAGGATAGCGATAGCGCATTTTTTAATTATCGCTTGCTGGGCAAATCAACGATGCTTCTTCGCCGGTCCATCTCGGCCGGCCTCCGCTACGAAGTCGTAAGTGTGGACGGGTCCAAGGACGTCTACGAGCAGTCCGATGGCAGCACCATCGCTCCTAGACGCGTATTTCTTACGCAGCGCATTGATCCGGCCGGAAATGTAACAAAGCTAACTTACGATTCGAGCATGCGTATAACGAAAATTACCGACGCAATAGGCCAAGAGACAGTTCTTAGCTACGAACGACCGGAAGATCCACTGAAAATCACGAAGGTGACTGATCCGTTCGGGCGCTTTGCACTCTTCGAATACGACACCTCGGGCCGTTTAATAACGATAACCGATATTATCGGAATGCAGTCCACCTTCACCTACCAAGGCGAGGGCGATTTTATCGATTCAATGACAACACCCTACGGAACCACTCGTTTCACCGATGTTCAGGCCGGATCGATACGGAGAGTTTCCGCAACTGATCCTGACGGCGACACCGAGGTTATCGAAAGTAACTCCGGAAGCACCGATAGGATCCCCGCCAGTGACCCGCCGGCCATGGTTCCACAAGGTATGATCGTCTCCAATGCCCAGCTGAATCAGCGGAATAGCTTCTTTTGGAACAAGCTTCAGTGGAAAGAGGCTGCGAATGACCCTGCCAGTGCGCACATCTATCACTGGCTTCTAAATACGGATCTTACGACGATGAGCGAGTGCTTGGAAAGTGAGAAGGCCCCCCTTCAAAGTCGCGTTTGGTACAACTATCCAAACCAGGCAAACTCGCAAGTAATCGGACTGAATACAGACGCCTCGAAGATTGGCCGCGTCATCGAGGGGGGAACGCAATTGATCAATCGCAACATTCTTCCCGGGGGGCGGGTCGGATCGGAGACCGACCCTTTGGGACGAACTACAAATTACCAATATTCTAGCGACGGGTCCGATCTCCTAAACGTTTCTCAGAATGTTTCGGGATACGCGCAAACTTGGGCTGCATTTGCCTATAACGCGCAGCATCGGCCAACCACTTACACCAACGCCGATTCAAAGGACACGACCTATGGTTGGAACTCCAGGGGTCAGATAATTTCGGCGACAAACCCGAAAAGCGAAACCACAACGTTCGAATACTACGAGGAAAATGTGGCTGGTAAACAGCGAAAAGGTCGCCTCGCCATCATAAACGGTCCACTCGCGGGAAACGACGATGTTGTTTCTTTCGACTATGATTATTTCGGTAATATTGCCAGCGTCACGGGACCCGACGGTTACTTCGTTCGCTTTACCTATGACTCGCTAGATCGCCGCACTCGTATCATCTTCCCTGATGAGACCTATGAAGAGACGATTTACTTTCGTTTAGATCCGCAGTCTACTCGTGATAGGCTTGGGCGCCTTACGACGTATTCATATAATAGTCTCCGACAACTGGAAGCTATTACTGATCCGGCTCTGCGCACGATTTCCTACAACTGGTGCAGATGCGGCGCCCTTACTGAAGTGATCGATGCAATGAGCCGCATTACAACATGGGAGCGTGACCTTGCAGGCCGTGCGATCGCCAAAGTCTACACCGACGGCTCTAAGATAAAATACGATTATGAGCCGCTGTCGGGTCGATTGAAATCTATCACTGACAAAAAGGGGCAAGTTAAAACCCGGGAATATAATCTAGACAATACGCTGGCGCGGCTGACATACAGCAATACCGAACATCCGACTTCAGACATTGCCTTTACTTACGACCCGGCTTACCGGCGCGTAACAAGAATGGTAGATGGCATTGGCACGACTAACTATAATTATGTGCCTCCAGGCGGCTTCGGTTGGTTAGGCGCGGGCAATCTTTGGTATAGCAACGGTCCGTTTGCGAACGACTATACTGGGTACAGTTACGATGAACTAGGTCGTCAAGTCGTTTACTCCCGTAACGCCGCTCAGGAAACGCGTGCTTTGGACGCACTTGGTCGCGTGCTCACCGTGGTCAATCCATTGGGCACGTTTAGTTATACTTACGTCGGTGCAACAGACCGAATCGATACACTTACTTACCCTGGCGGCATGATCTGTAATTACAATTATTACCCCATTGCGGGCGATTTTCGTATCAAGGACGTCACGCACACTATGTCCAACGGCGATTTGCTCTCTAAGCATAGCTACGAATACGACGTTGTTGGGAACGTCCATCGCTGGACGCAGACATTGCCGCGAGCGGGAATCCAACGTTCGTGGCTTTGCGGCTATGACGACGCGGACCAGCTAACCAGCGTAATCTCTCAAGACCCGAACACTTTTATTTCCCAGGAGAGTGGCCAGTATTCATATACTTATGATCCGGCAGGAAATCGTCTTACGGAGACGATTGATGGCAGCACGAGCACCGCAGTATACAACGCTCTTAACCAACTTACCGGGCTGACCGGCGTAAACGTTACGGGATTGCCGCAACAAACCTACGAATGGGACGCGGAGAATCGGTTAACGGCTGTCAACTATTCTGGGACTAATCGACGAAGTGAATTTCAGTATGACGGATTTGGAAGGCGCGCGCGCCTTGTCGAAAAGAACGGGGACGATATCACCACAAGCGTTGACATTCTTTTCAAGGATATTGAACCGTTTGAGCAACGAGACTCAACGTCTGGAAGCGTTCGGGAACGGTATTTTGAGCACGGCATGCAATTCCTGAACGCTGGTGGTGCTTTAACATCACGACTGTTTGCCCGTGATCACTTGCGCTCAGTTCGTAGTTCAATACTTGGCGACAACACTCTTGCTGACGCCGGAGATTTTGATCCTTGGGGCAAAAGAATTAGTGCCGTTACTTCGACTTCTTCGATGACGCCCGATTTCGCGGGACATTCACGCCACATTGCTAGTGGGTTGCTTGCTGCCCCCTATCGATTCTATGATTCCGGAACGGGTAATTGGTCTAGCCCAGATCCTTCGTGGACGGCTGAAACACTTCCGGAAGGACCGAATCTATACTCGTATGTCGGTAACAACCCCTTGGGATTCGTTGATCTGCTAGGAGGCGAACGGGTTAAGTGTGAAATCCCGGTAAGTCAGGAAGGAAATTTGTTGACCCGAAAGATTCGAGAATTGGCCGCACCCCACCAGTGGCAGCAGCAACAAGCGGCGGCTCGCTATTTCAATGGCGATGGTAAGCAGGAAGACTTCGAGAATCTGCAGGCCTGTGACAACTACGACGTGTTGCAAACGGATACCACGCGAAGAGTTATTGACGTGAAAACCCAATTCGAAAAACCGGCTTTCGCTGATGAGCGATACCTTATCAAAAAGGTGGCACCAAAAATCGGAAAATGGATCGGAGAACAGAATTGAATACGGGAGCGGGAGGCGAATCCATCTGGTCTCTCAGATGGTGCGCCCTTCGCGCCAAACGTTCCCGCTTGAGGATTTGGCTTAAAGTTACGATTTCTTGCGCGATGGTGACGCTAATACTTCGTAGTCTTGGCGACACACTTTCGCTCACCTACGATACCGCGGGGAATCGAGTCAGCCAACAGGCTTCGGTTTCTTCTCTACCGGTTATTGTTCGGCAACCTTTTGCGCGCGCAATAGAAGCAGGGGCGGATGCAGTATTTTCTGTCTCGGCCGCGAGCGGAATCCCTCTGACTTACCAGTGGTATTTCAACGAATTTCCTATCGCAGGCGCCGACAAGGACAGCCTTTTGTTATCGCATGTTTTTCCGACCCAAGCTGGAAACTATAGCGTCGTTGTAATGAACTACCTAGGGGCCGTGGCGAGCAATTCGGCCAAGCTGTATGTTGTAGCCGAGAGAAGCAAATTCCTCTATTGGACGGCCGCTAGCGGCTATTTCGATGACCCCGGCAATTGGAGTCTCGATCGAGTTCCCGGACCAAGCGATACCGCGGTGATTGACGCTGGCTCGTTCGCCTTCTCCCCCATTAGTAATCTATTAGCCGCCCAAGTTACAATCAGCGTGCCTTATTCGGCTCCTTTGACTTACGAGCCTGCGCTTTCACTTTCTGGTAATTGGACTTTTAATGGGCCTTTTGCGCTAGTTACCGGTCGACGATTTGCCGTAAGCGGAGGGACCGTAAACGTGACGGGGCCGACCACCTTACGCGGAGCGACCATAGTCGCGACGAGTGGCGCGAAAGTGACCTTTAGCAGTCTGAGTGACTATTTAGTCCCTCCTGACGCTGACGTATTGTGGGCGGCGAGCGATCCGGGCAGTGAACTCGTTTTCTTAAACCTTGCTACAATAACGGGCAGCGCTTCACCAGGCCGCTATTTCGACCTTATGGCAACTAATGGGGGGAGGATCAGCTTGCCGTCCCTCCGTGTCATAACCAAACCCGACGATGGGGATACCCTTTACAATAGCGGAATCCGCTTGAGTGCCACCAGCGACGGAATTTTGGCGGCACCGCAACTTTCAATCTTTCGCGACGAGGATACCCATCCCGATTCTCGTTTGATCGCCTCGACAGGGGGAATTTTGGCTGTCCCATCGCTAGATCAGTGGGGGGTCATAGGTGTATTTCTCGACGGCCTCACACTTTCTCTTCCGGTATCCCCCGCACTTCATCTCGGTCTCTCTAGCAATACTCTACACATAAGCTTCGAGTCCGGGTCCGGACGTAATTACCAGCTTGAAGAAATCGGGTCGTTATCTTCGACGCAATGGAAAAGCGTTGGAGATGTTGTGACCGGAACAGGTGCCTGGTTAGATTTCGATCTCCCGATACAATCTTCTCAAAAGTTCTTTCGCGTCATAATGATTCGGCAATAACGGGTCACATCCATCGACTGACCCCGGAGATATCTATCACCGGACGAAAATCCTCCTGGCGCGCCGCGAACTTCGTAAATAGGGAACCCAGATGATAGCGCTGCCAACGCCGTAAGCGACGTTTGCATAGAATGAGGTGTTATCCAGCGACGCTATGTAGGGGATTGAAAGGTCAATAAAATACCGGCAGCCTTGGATCAGCGCGTTAGTAAGCAAGAGAACCTGAGCGATCACAAGGAATAGCCTCTTTTTAAAAAAAAACAGCGCTACTTGCCAAACGGAAAGAACCAGCAGCAGCAGTATTCCATATCGATCGAGCAAGAGTGATGGCTTCCACATCGGATCGTAAAGATTCTGGCCGGGCGTCGTTAACTTCTCCCAAGCGCCGTGTGGCAAAGGAATAAGAGCCGAGGCGAGCGCGGATAGGAAAAGGCATCCAGCGTAGACGAGGCTTGAGATGAAAAATATCGTTAGCAAGGTGCCAACTCGAGGAGTATCCATCGAAGTCTTAAGTTCTTCCATCTCAGAGTTCCTTAGATCATTGCGGTTAATGGCTCCGATTGTAACAGCGCTATTCTTAACAATTTCTTAATCGGTTGTGCGGTAAGCCGGTTTCCGCCGTGCTGTGTCTTTTTTGTAACTAAGCAGGACAGAGCCGGGTTGGTATCCTGACAACCAAGGAAGACCTAATCCAGCAGCCGTCCACCTATCCGCGCGGCGCGTTAGTCCCTGCAATCCCTCGGCATTCCGATTCCAGTTCGAGAAATGCAATCGTCAGGTCTTCCGCCTGAACAACCAGCCGGTGTCCGTCACCTCTCGTAGCATCGGCGCTCCACAAGCACGTTCCGTCCTGTGCGTTCATGAACTTGAACCAGCCAACGGACCAGCCGGCCCGGCGAAGTCCATCGGCGATCATCTCCCAATACTTCACGCGGCGAGAAGTAGGTGGATTCCCGCTCTGCTTCGAGGATGAATTGAGGTTGCAAGGATGACTCTTCGCTCCCGAGTCCCCGTTTGAGGTTCCCGTCATAGATTTTTGGCACTCATGGCAGCCGCGCGGGTCAGTCAATACCCTGCCCGCTCCAAGTATCCGTGTTGGGCATGACAACAACCCGCTTCATCGGCTGCCTGTCTTCTTGCCAATCCCATCCGGGAGAAACCAATCAAAGGAGACTTCAAAATGAGCGAATCATCAAAAAACCAATCCTCTACCTCGAAAGCGCCAACCCATATCGCCTACCACGTCCGCGACAGGAAAGGGGGAGACGCCATCTGGACGCGCATCGGCAGCGCCTGGGCTCACGCCGACGGCAAGGGTTTCAATATCCAGATTGAGACAGTGCCGCTGGACGGCCGCATCAGCCTGCGCACGCCAAGCGACAAGACCGAGTAACCAACACCGGGCGGGTCTAACAGCCCGCCCGCTTTAACCAACAGGAGTTCTTATGTTTCAATTTTCCCCCGTCAATCCCTTCTATCGGTCAACCTTGAGCACTCTGGCCTTGCCGTCGCGAGAGCACGCTCGCGCGAAAGCCGTTTACGCGAAACTTCCCGCAGCACCGCGGACCGCAAGCCCGGTGCCGCACCTGACCAGCCTCTATCATTTCAGCCGCGCCGGTGAGTACGGAAGCCGCAGCTATCCCGGCAACTGTGGCGGCAATCTCATAAGGGACCTGCTGACCTTTTTCGCTCCGTCCACGGTGTTTGATCCGATGACCGGCAGCGGCACATGCCGCGATGTTTGCCACGAGCTGGCAATCCCTTGCGTCTCAACCGACCTTAAAAAAGGTTTCAACGCCGCTGACCCGGACTCGTATGCGCAATTCTCCGAAACACGCTTCGATTTCATCTGGGCGCACCCGCCCTACTGGCGGCAAAAAGTCTACAGCGACAATCCGGCCGACATGTCCTGCGCAAAATCGCTCGACGATTTCCTAAAATCCTACGGCGTCTTCATTCGCCAATGCGCTCGCCTTCTTTCCCCAGGCGGAAAGCTCGCAATCCTGATGGGGGATTTTTCAGACCGTGCGGCGGGATTCGTTCCACTGACCCATTATACAAAGCAGCTAGCCTTTGCCGCCGGCCTGGAGCAGGCATGCACCGATATCATCCGCTTTAGCCACGGAGCGTCCAGCAGCCGCAAAACCTACCGCAGCAGCTTTATTCCCGGCCTCCATGATGTTTGCATGGTGTTCCAGCGGCCGTAGCGGCTTCTAGATTGACGGATTGCGTGCAACATGTTCGAATGAACATAATGTACGCCAGCCAGCTTCAGAACGCGCTGGAAAGCCTCGCCAAAGCGATTCGCGAGGTTGATGCGGCTCTGGTCGAAATGCGCGCCGAGCGCGACCCGCTCGCCTTGCACATCTTTGTCTCGCGCCGCCAGTATCGAAACCTCGACGACACCAGCAAGCACGGCCACCACAAGCAGAGAAACGCCCGCGGCTCATTCAGGGAAGCGTGTGAGCTCGGCTTCTGCGGCAGCATGAAGGAATGGGAACGCCTGATGGGCGTAATGCCGAGACGTTAACCCAGCTAGAGGTGTCGCGGTTTTAAGCCTTCGGCGGAATCTTTGACAAAATCCGTAGCATTCCTGTCTCCCAGAGTCTTGCCAGATAACGAAGCTGCTTCATGTCTCGTATGCGCAGCCGGCTCTTCAGATGCCCGTAATACGTGCGCACCGTTCCCTTGCCGATTCGCAGTTCATCGGCGGTTTCGTCGGCCGTCATTCCCTTACCTAAACAACGAAACACTTCATTAGTTCGCGGCGTTAGCGGTCTGAATGTGTTGATTATAATCTTCCCGTTTTCACTTATCCGGTTGTCATAGTTTTCCATTCCTCCTTCTAGCGGACGCTGCATACCGTTTTCTCTAATCAATTCTGGGGGAAAGGCCTTTCCCTTCGCGCCTACGATGTGCGGCGCTACCCATTCGAGCGGGGACAAGGCCCCGCAACACCCCTCTGCTGCCGGCTATCGCCGGAAGTGGCATGCACGCATGGCCCTAGACTGCGCCAAGGCTCGCAGACTTGGGGCTATTCATGCGCAAGCTATCGCGATCGTCCGGACTGGATCTTCAAAACGCCCGCTACGGCCCTTCCCCCTCTCGAACCTGCGTTTTGAAAATCCAGACCGGACCATCTTAAGTTAGAGTGCCTGCGGCTATCGAGCGATCGTCTGGAACTGTTCTTAAAAAACGAGGCCGGCACTTGCCCAATACCCGCCGTCACCGTCTTACAACCATTTCAGACCATCGCCGGCAAAAGGCAGGACTTGCGGGCGGCGTTTCGTAAAGGGCATCCAGCGGTTTCCTGAAATTGTCCTCGGGCGCAGTCTTTGCGAGCGACCACTGCGGGCTTTTTAGGAGCACCTCCGCCGGAGCCTCCCTGTGACTAAACGCCTACAGCCCTCCAAGGACGGTTTGGTATTGTTTGCAAAGCAGAAACATCTGCTAGCGGCAGCACAGGCCAACCAAGTGTCTCTCTTCTGCAACGTCGCCGGCCATGTCGCCATCATTCGTGCGATACCGAAGCGACTGATAGCAGAGAGTTAACGACTCGTTAACCGAGCATGGGTATCGTGGCGCAGAGGAGCTATCGAATGCCAGCAAGGACCAAAGGATTCACGCTAGTCGAGCTATCGATTGTGCTCGTCATCATTGGCCTGCTGATTGGTGGCATACTAGCGGGGCAGAGCATGATTAGCGCGGCGAAGATCGCAGCAGTCGCTGCACAGGTTCAGCAGTTCGACGCGGGAGTGATGAACTTCAAAACGAAGTATAATGGACTACCGGGTGACTCGAAATCGTTCGGAGGAGATGGAAACGGCGTGATCGCAAGCGGGCCGGGCACTTGGGCCGCGTTGTTAGGCAGTGAGATGTTAAATTTCTGGAACAATCTTCTGCCAGATCAATTCATAACTGCCGAATCGGGGCGCAGACAGGTGACCCCCAATAAAGCTTATTCCAGCTTCCACTCCTGAATCCCGAGTGCCTGCGAGGGCGGAGTAGCCAGCTTGACCACTTCCGCGACTTCCGTTCCGTCGGGCTTCATCTTCGACAAACCGTGTTTCGTTGCGAAAAGCAGCACGTCGGCAGACGGCACCGCCATGATAAACCCTTCCTTCTTGCCAACCAGATAGGGATCGAGCGAAACACGTCGTTCCGCCTCCCCGACCTTTTGCAGCCAGGTGCCGCGGAGATCCGAATCCGGCATCTCCCGTGAGAATGAGAAGGTATCATTGTTTACCCAGCGGACACCTGCCCCTCCTGTAACTTGTTCTGCCGTTTTCTCGATCACATCCACGAGCACGCCCTTTTCCCTCCCGACACAGAATACAAAGCGGCCGTCAGGTGATGGTTCGCGAATCTTCGAGCATTGAAACGGTAAGGCCGTCAGTTCGTCGAACGTCTGCTTCAGGCGATCGTAGATTACGACCATCTTGCCGCCTGCAATAGCAAGGCACCGGTCATTATCAAGCCACTGATAATCGTTGATTGCACCGCGTCCGACTTTTCCCGTTTCGGACTTATCGCTATCCACATCGTAACAATAGAACTCCCCGTTCTTGATGCCGACCACGCTCTTGCTGTCCGGCGAGCGACGCTTGGCTATATCATCGAGCGGCAACTGAAACGGTTTCACCGCACCGCTCTCGAGATTTATGTGTAGCAGCTTGTTACTACTGCGAACGAACAGCGTCTTCTCCGTGCAAAGAATCACATTATCAGCGAAGAAAGTCTCGCTGAACTGCTCAACCGCGCTGACCTTTCTTTCATTCGTTAGTCCAAAGGTCTTCCAGTCAATATCCGCCCGCCAGATATCCTTGTCCTTCACATATAGCACCCATTTCAAATCTTCGGAGAAGCTGGCCTTACCTTTCGGAAGAAGTTTAGCTTCCGCGACTCCGCTAGGCGCGTAACGCACAAAACCCCGGTCATAGCGCGCAACAAACTTCTTTTGCGCGGCGTCATAGAAGAGCGCTTGTGGCACGCCATCTTTCAGCCAGCCCTTGAAGATAACCTTGCCGGTGTCGATCTCGTAAAGGTCGTTGTCAACAAGGACTAGCCTTCCCTCACTTGATGCAAGCAGCGCGAGCTTGGGGCCTATGTCTTCAGGCGGACCGCCGCGACCAAAGTTTTCAAAAGGGCGCAGGACAAACCACCAGAAACAGAAGGCGACCGTGCTGCCAACAATCAGCGTAAAGACGAGGGCGAATTTTGGAAACGCCCTGATCCAGCCGAATCTCATTCCTTTAGGCGGTGGCTTCCTCTTCCTTGGGAAGGGCCACGGATATTTCCTCTATGAAGACCTTGTTTCCCTTATGGTCCTGCATTTCCGTGTCGGCCTCCTTGACCCATGCGACACGCTTCTGCTTGATGCCGTTAAATAACGCATCGCCAAGGCCCCTGCCCTTGATCGTTGCGAAGAGGACACCGAACTCCAGATTGATTGTCGGACCGTCGGGGTCGTAGCTGAACCAGGCTAGATCGGTATAGGAAAGGCAGATCCTGATCCCGTCGCGAAGTTTCAGCTCCAGGTAATGTTCCTCCGTTCCCTCGCCGACCATGATCGAATAGAACTTGTCGCCCTCGCCCTCCGCGACAACCTCGGCGGCTGGCTTCCTCGCTCCGAGAACCTTGTCGATCGAGTCTTGTGCCATAAGTCTAGCGTCCCCGTCTTACTGTTGGCGCAGGTATGTTCTGCTTAACCTTAGCCCGCGTCTTGGCAGCTTTGCCAGCATCGTGAGCGCGCTGCTTGACGCTGTGCTTGGAAATCTGTGCAATGTTGCTTTTTGGCAACTTCTTCGCGCGGTTTTGTTTCGCACTGCCCACCGTGCTTTTAATCTTTGCCGATAATTGGCTGAAGCGATTGCGCGCCGCCTCGAATCCCTCCGCCAGCCGGTTTTGCCGCGAGGGAAGCGTTGCCGGTTTCTTGTTTTCATTCGTAGCAACCTTGTGCGGGAGCCGCGGCTCTGTCGGCCGCGCAAAACTGCGATAGCGGTTCTGGATGTTGGCCGGTTTTTTGGACGGAACGCTAGGGCTTCCCTTCGAGCGGCTCTTGCCGTCCGGCCCGGCGAGCGCCCGTTTCATTTTCACATACTCGCGGAAGTCCATTTGCCCGGACTTGCCGATACCTTCCTGCCTTCGATCGCGAAGAAGATTCTGGATATGGGTTTTCGCCGCACCTTCCGTGCGGCTTTGAACCATGTCGCGCCACTGACGAGTACCGGCCTCGTTCATAAGAGAAGTAACATCACGCGCCGACAATCCTGCAAGCTCGACACCCGACTTTCGAAGCGATGAATTGCCGACCGCCTCCTGCAGTTCGCGGCGATCATCGGTGTAGATGCGGATGCTTTCCTTGCCACGGCTTACAGAGACATAAAATTGCTCGCGAGACGAGGCAAGAAACGAATCGGAACTTTGGGCCACGAGCACGTCGCGCACACTCTTGCTCTGCGAGGAATGCGAAGTCTGGCAATAGCCGTAAGTGAAATGCCCGTGCGTTGCTTCGAGCACGGCGCCCGTGTTCAGCACGATTTTTCCGCCAGGAGTGAAGCGGTCGATTGTGAAAACATTGCCGTTGCTTAAGCGCCGGCCGTCCGCGCTCTTGCCGTTACGCGTGATCCTGATGCGGTCGTTTCGCGCGAGCTTGAGTTCCCGCTCCTCAAAAACCTGAAACCGCTTTGCTTCCGAAAGCGGCAGACTCGTTAGGCGATCTTTCGCGCCCTTTAGCAGGACACTCCCTTTTTCATCAATGCCGGTAACGCGGAAAATCTCGCCGCGCTTAATGCCGCGCACGTTCTGATGGAACTGGACGACAAGGCCAGCACGATAATTTTCCACCCGCCTTCTGTCCGGTTCCTCCCATTGGAAATTGTGATACTGGATGAATGATCTCTCGGCCTTTAGATAACCGGCCTCGCGCTTGGCCTCGCGAATCGCCGCCGTCACTTTCGCGCTTTCCGCAT
>CAXSFN010000040.1:0-39681 GCA_964236815.1 uncultured Chthoniobacterales bacterium | reverse complement strand
AAACAGAGCGGCTGTCTCGCGGTCGGTGGCGACCACATCACCAACGACATCTCGATGGGCCTGCGCATTCCGATGACGCGGGCGGAGAAACTAAAAGTCGAAGAAGGCGGCGTCACGCTCGGCAATTGTCTGCCGGGCGAAACCGTCCAGCTTAAAGACGATTCCGGTTTTGCCGGAAAAGAAGTCGAGCGCGAAACGCTCAACACCATCATCCATCTGCGGCTGCGCGAAATCTTCGAGCTGCTCAAACGCAAGCTCGAGGAAGAGCCGTTCATCAACTACATCGGCGAGGGAATTTTCATTACCGGCGGATGTAGTCACCTGAAGGGGATCGACCATCTGGCAGAAGAGATTTTCGAATTGCCGGCGCGCGTCACGCACGCCCAGACCATGTCTGGCCTAACGAGTGCTTTTGAGAATCCGCAATTTTCCGCTGCGATCGGCCTGATCAAATATGCGCAGGCCGTGCAGGTGGATCGCCGTCCGCGCGGCGGCATCGGACGGCTCTTCGGAAAAATTTTCAGCGGGATGCGATGAACAGCCTGATTGACGAATCATATCTCTGGGGAGCGCACGCTTGCAGTGCTGGTTGCGGCATTCTGCCGCAACGAACTTCCCTCTGGGAACGCCCATTACTCGTTAGGCAATTACCCCAAGGCGGAAAGTTCGCTCGGCAGAATGTCTTCGCCAGCATGCTACAAGCGCGCGCTCCCCGGAATTTCTGTGCACCACGCTTCCACAACTAAAGCAATCCTATGATCCAACTCAGCCGTAATTACAGCCTCCCGGAACGCGAAGAGGAAATCATTCCAGTCAAAGTCATCGGGGTCGGTGGCGCCGGTTCGAATGCGCTCGATCGCATCGTGCTTGATGGCTTCGACAAAGCCGATCTGGTCGCCGCGAATACCGATGTGCAATCGCTCGCCAGCTCCGTCGCAGCCATGAAGGTGCAGCTCGGGCGGACGCTCACGCGTGGTTTGGGGACCGGCGGCGATCCCGAGCTTGGCTATGAATCCGCCACCGAAGCAGCCGATGAAATCCGGGCCGCGCTCGCGGATGCGCGGCTCATTTTTGTTTGTGCTGGACTCGGCGGAGGAACCGGCTCGGGCGCGGCGCCGATGATCGCGGAATTGGCGCGCGAAACTGGCGCACTCGTGATCACTTTTGCGACCATGCCATTTACCTTCGAGGGCAAGCGCCGCGCGGCGCAGGCGCAGGAGGCGCTTGCAAGGTTGCAGCACTTTTCGAACGCGGTCATTTGCTTCGAAAACGATCGGCTGGGCGACATCGTCGCGCCGAAAGCTGGCGTGCACCAGGCCTTCGCCGCGGCCGATATTACGATCAGCCAAAGCGTCCGATCGGTCGTTAGTCTGATTCAGCGCCCCGGGCTGATTCGGATTGGCTTTGACGA
The DNA here is from genome assembly GCA_964236815.1 of uncultured Chthoniobacterales bacterium. Taxonomy (GTDB): domain Bacteria; phylum Verrucomicrobiota; class Verrucomicrobiia; order Chthoniobacterales; family UBA10450; genus JACCTI01. Next base: position 38,270 of record CAXSFN010000040.1, on the reverse strand, counting down.
CCTGCTCGCGGCCTTGAGTAATCCAAACGGGCGTTGCCTGTTCGGCTTCGGCGAATCGGATTCCGATAATCGCGCGCACGATGCGCTGACGCAGGCGCTAAAAAATCCGCTGATGGATCGCGGCCGTTTGCTTTCTGATGCGACGAATGTGCTGGTGCAGGTCGCGGGCGGACCGGGGATGACGCTCTCGGAAGTCGAGATTCTGATGAACGAATTGAATCGGCACATCGGCGACCAGACGCAGATTCTTTTCGGCACTTCGGTGGACGGACGGATGGGAAATCGACTCGCAGTCACAATCATCAGCTCGTTAGGCAGAGCGGATGAAACCGCGCCGAAGGCTCTGGTAAAAAAAGCGGCGGCTGCGTCGCCTCCGAAACCGGAACCAGTCATGGATATTGAGCGGACCCCGCTACCCGAACCGGTTTTGGAAGAACCGATCCAAGCTCTGGTCGAACCGGAGACCGCGCTGATTCCGCCGGTTTTGGAACGTCCGCTCCAGACGATCGAAGCGACGATGGCGCCGTCCGAACCGAGTGCGTCGGAGGAACCGGAAGAAGGTGACGCGCTCGAAGATGCGTTTCCGCCGGCGTCACTCGCGGCAATCTTGCCGGAGGCAATCGAGCCCGAGCCAGCTCAACCGCGTGTCATTTTGCCGAAGAAAAAACCGGCACTACCGAGCGAACCGAAACTGGCGGAAAAGATTTCGCACGCCAAGCAGGAGGTGATGCAATTCGAATCGGTCACCCGTGGACGCTTCGAGAAAAGCGAGCCGACCATCATCGAAGGCCAGGACCTCGATGTGCCGACCTTTCTGCGCAAGAACGTGCGCGTTAAGTAGCCCAAATTTTTAGACAGGATTAACATTTTTCAGGATTGTTCTTAGGAATCCTGTTCATCCTGTCTGTTTACTTCTTCATCAAGTCGAGAATGGCGGCGGTCATCCCGATCATGCCTGTGCGGATGGTCGGCTCCGGTACGGGCGCGAACTTGCTCGAGTGCAAACTCGGCAGCGGCTTACCCGTCTTTTTCGACTCCGCCACATTCGCGGGATCGACTGCGCCGACGTTGAACATAAAGGCCGGGACCGAGTGATCCGGCAGACTGTATTCAGAGAAATCTTCGCCGCCCATCGTCGGATCTTTCGCGATCACGTTCTCCGCGCCGATCGCACTCTTGAGCGCGGCCGAAACGCGCCTGGTTAACTCCGGGTTGTTGTAAGTCGCGGGGGTGAATTCGTCCTGCCGCACATGCACGTCCGGCATTTTTTCAGGCGGCAACCCGGCCGCGGTCGCGCAACCACGCGCGATGCGCTCGATCGCAGCCAGCACGCTATCGCGCACTTCCTTCTTATAGGTCCGGACGGTGAGTTGCATTTTCACTTCATCGGAAATGATGTTGTGTTTCGTCCCGCCGTGGATCGAACCGACGGTCACGACAACGTCATCGTGCGGATTGGTTTCGCGGCTCGCGATCGTTTGCCACATGGTGATGATCTCAGCCGCTAGCACGACTGGATCCTTTGTCTTGTGTGGATAGGCGCCGTGCCCGCCCATGCCTTTCACCGAGACGTCGACCGAATCGACATTCGCGTAGCAATAACCTTCCGTGACGCCGATTTGTCCCGTCGCGATTTCAGCGTCGTCATGTAAACCAAGGACGAAATCCGGTTTCGGAAAACGCGTGTAGAGTCCGTCCTTCAACAAGGCCCGTGCGCCGCCGACCGTTTCTTCCGCCGGCTGACCGATGAAAACGATAGTGCCGTGCCATTTGTCCTTCAGCTTCCCGAGCGCGCGCGCTGTCCCGATAAAGGTGGAGATATGAATGTCATGTCCGCACGCGTGCATGACGCCGACTTCCTGGCCCGCATCGTTCTTGGTCGTGACCGTGCTTGCGTAAGGCACGCCGGTTTCCTCACGCACCGGCAGCGCATCGAGATCGGTCCGCACTGCCACGGTCGGACCAGGACCGTTCTTCATCAGGCCGATCACCCCGAAGCATTTCATATCCGCTTTCTCGTATTTCCCGACATTCTCGCTGACCTCGCATCCGGCGGCTTTCAATTCCTTAGCCACGATCGCGGCGGTGCGCTCTTCATGGGTCGATAATTCCGGATGCGTATGCAGGTCTTTATAAATGGTGAGGAGCGACGGCAACTCGGCGTCCGCCAGTTGTGGCGGCGTTTGTTGGGCGAAAACAGCGAGTGGGGAAACAAGCGAAAGGGCGAGGACGAGCCGAAGATTCATGTTCTGAAGATAGGAGGAATTTGAATACCAGAAAGCTAGAAAGGGCTTGCCTCCGTTTCTGGTTTTCTAGCTCCCTCTTTGTGCTCTCTTGAATCGCCGTGGCCTTCGAAGAAAACACCATGCTCTTCGGCTCCGATCCGACGCCGCGGATTGTCGCGATCGAGATGGGCGATACCGGGACGGTGAAAGTTTATCGCCGCGAAAAAAACGGCAGTACGGTGTGCGAGATCGAGCCGTTCCATCCGTTTGTTTGGGCCGACTCAGATGTGACTGACCTTGGGATTGAAGCCGAGAAGCTGGCCGGCGAGCTGCGCTTCGGCTGGCGGGTCAGCGTGAATAGCTGGAAGGAACTGATCGCGCTACGCAATGGCCTGAAGAGCGCCGGTCGCAGCTTTTTCGCTTTAAGCGATCCGGTGCAGCATTACCTCACGCATACCGGAAGGACCTTGTTCAAAGGAATGGCGCTCGAGGAATTGAAGCGCATGCAGCTCGAGATCCTCGCGCTTTCCGGCGAAGGCGATCTCGCGGAAGCATCGCAGAATCACATCGCCAGCATCGCGCTCTCCGATAACAGCGGCTGGGAAGAGTTGATCGTGATCGATCCTGCGAACGCGGATGAATCCGAGCATGCTGCAATCAAGCGCCTAACGAGTTTAATCAAGGAACGCGATCCGGACGTGATCGAAGGGCACGATCTCTTTCGTTTCGATCTGCCGTATCTGGTTGCGCGCGCGCGGAAGGTGAAAACGAAACTGGATTGGGGACGCAGCGGTGGATTCTTGCGCTCGCGGCCTTCGCGATTGCAGATCGCGGAGAAGACGATCGACTATCCCAAGTTCGCCTGCGATGGGCGGCACTTCGTCGACACTTTCCTGCTCGCGCAATTCTACGATGTCGGTATGCGCACGCTCAGTGGCTTCGAGCGTCTCGATGTCGCGCAACACTTCGGTTTCTGCGATTCCGCGGAAGTCTCTTCGTTAGTCGGCAAAGAGTTACAGCGCGCCTACACCGATCACAACGAGCTCTTCCGCAAACGCGCCCTCTGCGCGGTGCGCGAAACGCGGGCGGTAGCTGAGTTACTAAGCCCTAGTTACTTTATTCAGGCCCAGATTTTCCCCTACAACTACCAGGACGTGATCGTGCGCGGCAACGCCACCCGAATCAACGCGCTCTTCCTCCGCGAATATTTTCGACAGCGCCATTCCATTCCGGAAATGCCAATGGCGGTCGGCTTCGAAGGCGGCTACACCGCCATGTTTCACACCGGCGTCCTGCGCAACGTCTGGCATTGCGACATCGCCTCACTCTATCCCTCGGTTATGCTGCAGTTCGATTGCTTCCCGATCACTGATCAGCTGCAAATCTTCCGTAGCCTCTTAACCGATCTGCGCACCTTCCGGCTCGAAGCCAAAGCGAGCATGCGCGCTGCGAACGATCGCGCGCAGCAACAGCATTTTCACGCGCTCCAGAACACCTTCAAAATCCTGATCAACAGCTTCTACGGTTACTTGGGATTCGCGCAGGGCCACTTCGCCGACTTCGACGCCGCCGCGCGAGTAACTCAGATAGGTCGCGACCTGCTCAAGCAGATGATCGAGTGGCTCGGCCAACAAGGTGCGCAAGTTATCGAAGTAGATACCGATGGCATCTACTTTGTTCCGCCGGCCGTGGCGCCAGCCTCAAGCTTGCGAGGTGAAACGCGCAAGCAAGATGTTCGCGCCACGAGCGAAGATCTGCGCGAACGGCTTGCAAAGGAACTACCGCCTGGAATCGAAGTCGAATTCGACGAGCAGTTCGACGCCATGTTCAGCTACAAAGCGAAGAACTATGCGCTTTTAACTAAAGAAGGCGAAGTCATCGTCAAAGGTGGCGCGCTCAAGTCGCGCGGCTTGGAGAAATTCCAGCGCGTCTTTCTTGAAGAAGTGATCAAGCTCCAGATGCAGGGTAAACCGGAAGCGATTCCGTCATTGCGTGAGGACTACGAACGCCGCATCCGCAACGGCGAAATGCCGATCGACCTGCTGATGAAGACCGACACCCTCCAGGACTCATTAGACAAATATCGGGCGAAGATCGGCGCCGGTGGGCGCAACCGCGCCGCCGCCTACGAGCTCGCGATCGCCAGCGGCCGGAACTACAAACCCGGCGACCAGCTGAGCTATTATATCAAAGCTACCCCAAAGAAGGTAGCCGCCTACGAAGCCGCCAAGTTAGCGGGCGAATTCGACCCGCAAAACCGAGACGAAAACGTCGACTACTACATCGCGAAGCTGGATGAGTTAGTGAAGAAGTTTGGAGGAGTTACTTCAGGCGCCTCCATGCCGGAGCAGGATAGTCTCGCGTTGGGTCCCTAGTCCGGTAGACGTTCATTACGTGTTGCCACACTGCATTCGCCATCTTCACAACGTTTCCGAGTTTACCTACTCAGCCGAGAACGATCTTGCCAACATCAAAGCCGAAGTCACGGCATGAGGCGGTGAGGCAATCGGCGCGGTGATGTAGTAGATCGAGATCTTAACGAACTGGCCAAGTAGGAGGCGAGACAGGATTAACAGGATTGAGCAAGGTTTCAGGGCTCCTGTTCCTTATGTTGCAAGAGCTTTCGCGCAGAGTATGCGAAGCGGGAAAGACGATGTTCGCTCGCAAGAGTGTGCGCAGCGGCCAGCATGTTTTGCAGGTTATCGAAGTCGGCTTGGCTTTCGATTTCCAGTAGCTCCGGCTGGTGCTTATCGCGTGCATCGTGCCAGCGCTTCGCAATTGCGGCGATGGTCTCGGTAACGTCTTCGACCTGTAAGTCGATGAAGCCGGCGGCTTCGATCAAGCGCTCGTGCGCACCGACAGGCGTAAAGAGGAAGAGACCCATCGAATTGCTACGGGCGAGAATCTCGTCGCGGGAAAGAGTGCCGGTCACGACGACTGCATCGGTGAAAAGAAAGCAACCGCCGGGCTGCAGGACTCGGCGCCATTCCGCCAGGACTTCGATACGGTTTGAGAAATGGTTCATCGCATCAATGCTAAGAATGGCTTCGAAGGATTCGTCCGGGAAAGACAAAGGCTGACGAGCATCGATACGTTCGAAGCAGACGCGAGCCTGCAGGTCGCGCGCTTTCGCTATCCGGTTGGCGGTGTTGATTCCATTCTCGTTGATGTCCACGCCGGTGACATGACAGCCGATTGTTTCCGCAGTGAAAAGCGCTGGACCGCCGGAGCCACAGGCTACGTCGAGGATGCGGGAATTCTTTTGTAGATCAAGCTGGCGGAAAAATTTCCTTAGTTCGTCCGCGGTGATCCAACTGAACTGCCCGATATCTTGTCCGTAGGTCTCGCGTCGGATATCCTGCAGCAAGCTCCGCTCGAACTGGCTGTAGGTGTAGAAAATCGAGCCTTGATTCTGCTTCTCGCTCATAACTTCAGAGGCGATCTGCCTTTGGCACAAGCTATACTCCAAGCGCAAACTCAAGTAGCTCGAATAGAAGTGTAGGAATGTTGATGAGATTTCGCCAAACTGCTGACACGATTCCGAGATTGGTTCGCGAGGAAGCGGAGGTCGTCTTCGCCTTTGTGACGACACGGCTGTTAGTGTGCGGGCTGGCCTGGCTGGCTTATCACTGGATTAAGCACGGCAAGTATCAGGTTCTGCCAAGCACTCTGCCGTGGAACCTTCTCTATCACTGGGACGCGCTTTGGTATGGCCGCATCGTGCAGCGTGGCTATGACTACGCGCGGGGCGCGCAATCGAGCGTTAACTTCTTTCCGCTTTTTCCGCTGCTCGTTCGCGGCTTCCGATGGTTGACGGATGCGTGGACGCCCTTTGCGGGATTCGTGATTTCTAATGGCGCCCTGCTAGGAGCGGGGATTCTTTTGCGCCGGCTGGCGGCGCTGGATTATCCGGGATCGCGAATCCCGCCGCGCGCGGTTTGGCTGCTATTCCTTTGTCCGGCCACATTTTTCCATTCGGCCGGCTACGCGGAATCGTTGTTTATTCTACTTTCGTTAGGCGGCCTCCTGCTGGCGAGGAACGGCCAGTGGGTTGGTGTTGGCCTCACTGGAGCGTTGCTAACTGCGACGCGTGGAAACGCTCTACTTATCATGATTCCCTTAGCGTGGGAAGCAAGGAGGCGGAACAATATGCGACCTAACAAATCGTTAGGTAGTAAGGTTAGGCAATCACGGTGGTGGCTGGCAATGGCGCCGCTGGGTGTAATCGCTTATGCTGCCTACCTATATGTCCGTTTTGGCGATGCGCTTGCGTTTGCACGTAGTCAAAGCGCCTTCTATCGGGAATTCGGTTGGCCTTGGGCCGGGCTGATGCCAGCTTTTTCGGATCCATTTCCTAACGGGGCTTTGCAGTTAGGTGCTGCCGCCGTTGGAATGTTCTTGTGTTGGCTGATGTATCGCGTGCGGATGCGCGCCAGTTACCAGCTGTATGCGATAGCGATGTTACTCCTTACTCTTAGCACGAGCTACCTAACGGCGACGCCACGTCTGGTCTGCGAAATCTTTCCTTTTTATCTGGCGCTGGCCGTTGCGACGAGCGGTTCACGAGCCTGGTATCTTCTTGCTCTGGCTCTTAGCGCTTGCTTGATGGCGGTCTCACTGGCGCTTTTTGTTTGTGGTTACGTAATGGTTTGATACGCGCTTCTCGTTGCAGTGGGCGGCGGCCGCGCTGTCGGGGGGAGCGTGGTGTGCTACGGAGCTTCGCGTGAGTCGCGCTCTTTCGCTTGCCGCGGCATTAAAAAAGACAGAGAAGGTGTTCATGAATCGTCACACTCATCTCGTTGCCGGGCTTTTGGCGTTCGCAATTCTCGCGAGCGCTCATCACTCTTATTCAGCTGATAACGATCTGGCGGAAATCAAAACGGAGATCGTCCGGCGACACGATGAGGCGGTGAAGCGGTTGCAGGATTGGATCAAGCTGCCTTCGATCGCGGCGGAGAATTTGAATTCCGCGGAGGGGGCGGAGTACATGGCGAGGCTCGCGAAGGATGCGGGATTTCAGCGGACGGAAGTAATTCAGACGGAGGGGAAGCCGGGCGTGTTTGCGACGCTCGATGCGGGTGCGGCCAAGACGGTGGGGCTTTATTTCATGTATGACGTGAAGCAGTTCGATCCGAAGGAGTGGACGTCGCCGCCGCTCGATGCGGCGCTCGTGGAGAAGCCGGGGTTGGGCAAGGCGATTGTAGGTCGCGGGGCGGTGAATCAGAAGGGGCCGGAGTCGGCCTTTCTGGCGGCGTTGCATGCGATCAAGGGCGCAAACAAAAAGATGCCGGTGAACCTGGTGATGGTGGCGGAGGGTGAGGAAGAAATTGGCTCGCCGCACATCGGGCAGATCGTGCACAAGCCGGAAGTGGAAGCGGCGCTAAAGAAGACGGTGGGCGTGTTCATGCCTTCGACGATGCAGGATCTGGATGGGATTGTGACCGTAAGTCTGGGCGCGAAAGGTGTAGTGGAGTTGGAATTAATTTCGAGCGGCGAGAAGTGGGGACGCGGTCCGGGAAAGGACATTCATTCTTCGCTCAAGGCGATGGTGGATTCGCCGGCGTGGCATTTGGTACACGCGTTGAACACGCTCGTCTCGGAGGATGGCAATGAAATCACGATCGATGGTTACGCGAAGCCACGGCCGATTAGTGACGAAGAGAAGAAGATGATCGCGGATGCGTCGAAGGTGCGGAGCGAAGCCAAGCAAAAGGAGTCTCTCAAAGTGAAGACATGGATCGGTGATCTGCCGTGGGAAGCAGCAAATGTGCGGCTCGAATCGCAGCCGACGGCTAACATCGAAGGACTAGTAGGTGGTTACACCGGCCCGGGCGGCAAGACGGTGTTGCCGCACAAAGCGGTGGCGAAAATGGATTTTCGTCTCGTGCCTGACATGAAAGCGGCAGATGTGGTTCCGGCAATCAAAGCGCATCTGGCTAAGCGCGGCTTCGGCGACATCGAAGTGAACATGAGCGGCGGGTATGATCCGACGCAGACTGCGGCGAGCGCACCGCTGATTCAAGCACAGGTCTCGGTTTTGAAGCGTGCCGGGATTGAACCTGTAATGTGGCCGCGTAACGCTGGCTCCTATCCCGGTTTCGTCTTCACGGGTGAGCCGCTCAAGCTTGCTTCCGGACATTTCGGTCTCGGCCATGGCAGCGGCGCACACGCGCCCGACGAATATTACCTGATCGAGTCGAGCGATCCTAATATCCAGGGATACGACGGCGCGATCATGTCGTTCGTCGAGTATCTCTACGAGCTCGCGAAGTAGGAGCACGGCATAGCCTAACGAGTGCTGCGACAGGTAGGGATGCCTGTGGCGGTCGGAGTGGTCTAACGAGCGGTTGGTCTGCGGGGAGCGAGCCCATTCGGTCGGGTCAGACCAAAGTAATAACCAGGTTACCTTTGCCTTCTTGGCGGCGGGGACGCGCTGGTGTGAGGTGGGGCCACCGCACAACTCTCTGCCAATGAAAACCAAATCGCTCCTCGCTCTCTTCTCCAAATCCACCGCTCTGGTCGTCGGGATAACAGTTCTGCTCGTTGCTCCTATGGTACACGCGCAAAATGCGAGCTTCACGACGCAGGCTTACCCGCTCATGGGAAACACAAGTGCTCGCGAGCGACATCAACAACGATGGCAAGCTCGACGTTGTTATCATGCACGGGATCGATTGCTTTTCCGCGCCCTGCCGCCCGTCGCGCATCGTTACGGTTATGCTTGGCAGCGGCGACGGCACCTTTCAGCCGGCCCGCGATATTGATGTTAATACTTTTCCGCATGCCATAGCGCTGGGCGATTTCAATGGCGACGGGATCAAGGACCTCGCGGTCGGGGGCGAGAATACTGAGCTGTCCATTCTGCTCGGCGCGGGAAATGGAACGTTCGCCCTCAAACCGGTCTTGCTACTCGTGCCGGGCGGCGATCTCTCTCCGCCTGCAACGACATCGATATCGCAGACTTCAACCGCGACGGGATCCAGGACATCGTCGCGCCGCTCGGGAATGGCGAGGGCATAGGGCTCGCGCTCGGAAATGGCGACGGAACATTCCGCCTCGACGTGCGCACTCAGGAAGATGCGGTCTCATCGCCGACGAGCATAGCAGTAGCCGATTATAACGGTGACGGCCTGCTCGACATCGCGCGCGGAATGGGCGACGGCACGCGCGGTCTTTTCCAGATCATGCATGGCAATGGCAACGGTACTTTCCAGCCGGTCGTGCGCTATGCCGCGCCTCCTCCAAAATCGAGTGTTGCCGGTGGCTGGATGATTGCCGCCGACTTCAATGGCGATGGCAAACCAGACGTGGCGATGGAAGTGAGAGGAAACAACGCGGCGACCGATGTTTTTTTTAACACCACCGGCGGTGCGGTTCCGTCTGCTCCGCCAACGGCAGCTGCTCTTTCTGGACAAACCTTGAATCCCAGCTCGCTTAATGGTGGGAGCGCCGCAACCGGCACTGTGACGCTAAGCGCAGGCGCGCAGAGCGCGACGACAGTTAGCCTAACGAGTAATAGCGCGTCCGCGACCGTGCCCGCGAGCGTAACTATTCCGAGCGGGGCAACGAGCGCGAGTTTCGCGATCAGCACTAAGCAGGTAGGCTCGACAACTTTGCACAGATCACCGCGACGGCGAACACTGTTTCGCGCGTGGCGACGCTGACTGTCACCGCGACTGCGCCGGCGGCCGATACGATCTCGATCTCGAAGGCGGAGTACGATCGCTCGAAAACGACTTTGCGCGTGGAAGCGACCAGCTCTAGCTCGAACGCGACCCTGCAGGTGTTCGTTACTTCAACTAGTCAACTCGTCGGCAACCTAACGAGCGGCGGCGGTGGGAAGTTTAGCGGTCAGTTCAACTGGTCGGTGAATCCGCAAAATATTACCCTGCGTAGCAATCTAGGCGGAACGAAGAGCGGCGCGGTAGCGGCGAAGTAAGAATCGCAGGAAGAGCTAACGCGCTTCGGTGCGTTAGCTCTTCAGCTTAGCTGTTAGTTTGATCTCGGTGCCAGTTAAGGCCTTCGAAACAGGGCAAGTTTTCTTAGTTAGTTCGGCTTGTTCCTGAAACGCTTTGTCGTCGAGGCCGGGAACTTCGGCTTCGGTGTTTAGTTCAATCGTGGTGATCTTAGGCGCGCCGTCAATCATCTCCAGCTTCACCTTCGCGGTGGTCTCGATGCGCTTAGGCGCGTGGCCAGCTTTCGTCAGGGTCGAAGCCAACGCCATGGAGAAACATCCGGCTTCGGCTGCGCCGATCAATTCTTCGGGGTTGGTGCCGCTGCCGTTTTCGAAGCGAGACGAGAACGAATAGGGACCTTCGTACGCGCCGCTGCCTAGCTTCATTGTGCCTTTGCCTTCTTTGAGAGTGCCTTCCCAAATCGCCGAGCCTTTTCGTTCTGCCATATGATGTTGTTCCTGGTTGGTTTGTTGTTTGCGGATTCGTAGCGCTCTTCGGTGCATGACGCAATACTCCACTGGGTAGGGAGACAGGCTTCATCGCGGGCCGGTCCTGCGCTGCGGCTAATTTCGCTTCTCGAATTCAGTTAGATAACCAACGAAGGCACGGCGGTGTTCCTGTTCGTCGCCGAGAATTTTTACGGCAAGATCCTGTGTGACCGGATCAATTTGGTCGCAAAGTTTAATGATCTTTTCGTACTGCGCGATGGCCGAATCTTCCGCTTCGATCACCCCTTTGATCACGGTAATGAGATCCGTCGAATCTTTCGGCGGCTGCATGTAATCCTGTTCGCGATCCAATTCCATCGAGCCGGGGACACGGCCGCCAAGAACCTTAATTCGTTTGCCCAACATTTTGGCGTGACCGAGTTCTTCTTGAATGTCGGTCGCGAGCGATTTCTTGATTTCCTCCGCGCGCACGCCGTCAAGGTCGATTGAGTTGGCCAGATAGTTCTGCACCGTCTCGAGCTCGGCAGAATACGCGCGTTTCAGCTCGCCGATGATTTGATTCTGTTTCGCTTTCTCCATCACGCATGTTCGCGGCGGGCAGACCTCGCTTCAAGCACCGGCTCGGACGCGGCGAATTTACGGAAGCGAAATGGTCGCGCGAGCGGTGCCGCTGGCGCGCGAGTTAGAAGCGATGAGTCTGGAAGCCGTCGGACTAGCGATTGCAGCCCGCGGGCTCGGTGGTGCCTGCACGCGTGAACCCGGAGGAACGACCTGCACGGTCATGAAAGGCGGATGCGAATTAGCCCATCCTTCTGCCTGGCGTTTAGTCTCAAAGAAACGGTCGATCACGAGCGCGTTCTTTTCTGAGGCGGTGCGGCCGGCAAGACGTGCCGCTTTTCGGCTCACGACATGTTTGCCAGTATCGACCGCGAGCAGAGTGGAGTCTGGAAAACAAACCTGACTGCCATACGGAATGTGGCGCGGATCGACCGCGCAATGGCCTGCGCGCAGACGCACACTTGTTGCTGCCTGATGTTGGCGCGTCCAACGATCCGATCCGCCGCCGCCGCTGGCCCAATAAACCGTGACACGCGCGAGGAGAGACCGCTGCGGAGCAATTTGCGACTGAGCAGGCTTGGTGATCGAGGACGATCGTACGGGCTGCAGTGCGAGTGCGTTAGCTGCGCCGACCATAACAATGCCGAGGGTGATGATGTGAAGTTTCATCCTGTTCCAGAGTTCGGAACGAATCGACTTTCCAGTCGAGGGGGGCCGAACGACTGCACTTTAGATTCGCAAGCCGGCCTTCGCGCGGCTGTCTGCGAGATACTGATGGCGTTTCGAAAGGGAGCGGCAGTGCAACACGAGGCGGCGGTTTGCGCGCGATCTGACTATGAGTGTGCTTGTTTTTTTTATTCTCGTTTAACTCACCGCCCACCTCGCGCGTGAGAGGCTAATCAAGCTAATGATGTTCACCTTTCCGCAGAGCGGAGAGTCTAACGAATGATCGCTCGCAAAATGTCGGGCAATGTGCCGCGCCTGCTCCCGATATTTCGAATGAATCTCCCCTCGGCGGTCCCGCTCTGGTCGATCATTTTGACGATAAGCCGATCTGATTTCCCTCTGAGTCTTTGAAAAGAGCGAAGCTGCCCCAGTGCTCTCTGGACGGCGGCTTGATGAATTCAACGCCTTTCGTGCTGAGTTCTTTGTAGGTCGAACCGATGTCATCGCATTCGAAAACGCCGTTGAAAAATCCGCCGACGCGATCCTCCTGACCCTCGGGAGTGAAAAGGACAACGCGCGTTTCAGCTTTGGGGATGCGCAGCTCGATCCAGCGCTGCTTTTCGTCGAACGGCTGGTCGGTGATGATGGTGAAGCCGAGTTTCTCCGTGTAAAAAAGGAGCGCGCGGTCCTGCTCTTTGACCGGGACGTTAACAAACTTGATTTGAGTGATCATGCCCTAGCGTTACCGCGCGCTCAGGCCAGCGTCGATAGCTGAGGCGGGTCGAGTGAAAAAATCGCTGTCCGATTATCGGTATAGCTGCTAGTGCATCTTCAGATGCAACGGGAGCCTGCGCTGCGCTTCGATCCTTACATTATGAATGTGCTGATGCGTGATCTGGTCGCGCATGACAAGCAGCCTTCCGCCTTTCTGGTTTATCTTTTCCTGCACGCGCGTTCGCAGGGCGGGAAGCGTGTGATGCAGGCAAGCTTGCGCGAGATCGCGGAGGAAACGGGGCTTTCGAAAAGTGTGGTGCAAATGGCCGTGCAAAATCTGCGGCGGCGGCAATTGATCGCGAGCAAAGCGGCGCATCGCACCGCAACGCCGAGTTACCGTATTTTTCAGCCGTGGCGCAGACTTGGGAGGCGAGCTAGAGCCAGATCTTCAGCTTCGGCCAAAGGTCGCGGAGCGAGCCTTTGAGATCATGGCAGAGATAGATGTGAGTGCGTTGTTCCCATGGCATCGCCCATGGACTGCTTGCGACCAGCCCAAGATCTTCGACCGAGCGAAATTGTTCTGCTTCCTTCCCGCCCGGCGTATCGAGCACGAGCATTAGTTCGCCGCTGAAATTGCGCGGACCCCAGAGGTAATAATTTTGATGGCCGGAAAGCGCGGGTGGCAGTCCATGTTTCGGGCCGAAGAAATCGATCGCGCCCGCCTGCCCGTAGTTCTGGCAAAAAATGGCGGCGCGTTTCTGATCGTCGAGCGAAAGCTGCTCGTAAGCGTGCGCCACCGAGACGGTCATTTCCTCCCAGCCAAATTGATCGGCGAAAAGCTGCGGGAGCGCGGCGGTATGCGATGTCTCGGTCTTCGGCGGCTGAAAATGAATTGCGTGCATATAAGCGAGCAGGCTTTCCGGCGGGAGTAGCGGCATGGTGGTGGGAGCGAGGACGGCGGCCAGAGCGATCATTGCGGCCACGAGCGCGGGCTTGGCCCATCGCCAATGAAGGGCGAGAAGGCGTTCGGTTGCGACACCGCCCGCGGCCAGCAGCATCGGGTAAATGGGCGCGAGATAATAATGTTTCCCGTGCATGATGACGAACTCGCCCAGGGTGATGAGGTAGGCGATGCCTAACGAGCGATAGCGCCGGCCCTCATCCGCGAAAAGCAACCAGCAAAGTCCGCCGAGCCAGAGCGGAAGGGTCGCTGGATTCAAAATCAGAACTTGCTGCGCGAGAAATTGCGGAGGGCTGAGAACGACATTCTTATGGCTATGAGCGACATTGCTCAGGAGCTCGTGGGTGGGCCAGCCGTTATGGATTTGCCAGAGGATGTTGGGCGACGCGACCGCGAGAGCGATCATGCCGCCCAGCCAGATCCAGGGGCGGGCGAACTGACGGCGTTCGGGGGTGAACAGAAGCGCCGCAGCGATTCCAACGCCGAAAAACGCCATGGAATGTTTGTTTTCCAAGCCGAGCCCAGCAATGAGCCCGAACCAGAGCCAAAGTTTTTGCGACCCGCCGTTAATGATGCGGATGAACAAATAAATACTGCCCATCCAGAAGAGCGGTTCGAAAACATTCATCGAATAGAAATTTCCCAGGGCCAGATAGATCAGCGCGCTCATCGCACCCGCGCAGGCCAGCGTGACGGCCCAAACCCGGCCGCCTAACACGCGGGCGATCGCGCCCGTTAGCGCTACGGTTAGGGCGCCGGCGATCGCCGGAAAGAGCCGGAGCGAAAATAGCGAATCGCCGAAAAGGCTGGATTGCAATCGCAAGAGCCAGGCGCAGAGCGGCGCCATGTCCACATAGCCAGCGTCGAGATGTCGGCTGCAGGCGATGTAGTAAAGCTCATCGCGAAAATATCCGTAACGGCTGCTCGTGAGCAGATGAAGAAGCAGAGTGGCGAGGGAAAACGCCGAGACGATCTGCACTTGAAGGCGCGAACGATTTAGATCTTCAGCAGCTGGGTCCATTTTCTCGATAAACTCTGCCTTCTAATCGGCGGTCGAAGAGAGGATGGCAGATCCGGTTCTGGTTCGCACTGCTACTTCTTCGTGCCGGCCCGAGACCAATCGCCTTCTCAAAAAATGTGATCCGCGTGGTGCTCTCGAAATGTTGCGCGCCAATGCGGAAAAACGCGTTTCGCACCGCCAATTGTGCCGAATAACCTCTTAAGACTTGGAGCGCGTTTCGCTTCGTTTTCTTCGAGCGCGCCTTGAAGCGCACAGTTACTGTTTTTCAAAAAAAACCGGTTGCGAGGCCTGTAAATTGCATCGATATGGGGCGCTCCCGATGCAAAAAGTTATCTCGTTTATTATTGTCTGCGCGTGCGTTTTTGCGTCGTCAGTCCAAGCCGCGCAGCTTTCTTTCGCGCCGGTCACAAATAAGCCTTTTGTGATCAAGGATGCGCGCGGTGCGTCGATTCCTGTGCCGCTGGTGGACGCTGCCGCGCAACGCAAACTGGTTTTGCCGCCGGCAAAAGTAGACCCGAAAATGAGTCCCGCTTTAACTCGTGCGGCAACGATCGCGCAGGATCGAGCCTACGCGCACTCAAAATCGCGCTGCTGGCGTTATGTGAAGGAAGCGCTTCTCGCGGCCGGTGCGGTTGATTCATATCCGAAGACTGCTTTGGCCAAAGAAGCCGGCGCGGAATTGGTGCAAAACTACGGATTCAAAAAGTTAGCGGTGAGCGATCCTTACTCCGCTCCGGTTGGCGCTGTGCTGGTCTATGGAGGCAAAGGGGCGGGGCATGTTGAGATTCGGAACAAGACCGGATTTGTAAGTGATTTCCGCGCTATGACTCCTTCGAAGCGCAATTTGATCGGCGTTTTCGCCAAGCGCTAGACCCGCTGAGTCGGGCCCGTTGCTCAAAAAGAGCGCCTCTAATTTCCATAATTTTCGCTTGCTATTCCGGCGGCGAATAAGCATAACTCGCGTTCGTTGAGCCGATTCACCACACTCTCGTTATTGGCCGGCTCCTTTGCTCTAGCCGTTTCGTCGTTTGCTTCTTCCGCGCAGGCCGCGTCGACTACCGAAAAGCGGTTCGTTTACAAAGATAAGAAAACCGGCCGAGTCGCGGCGGTCGACGTGATCGATAAGTATCATCGGGGTCGCATCGTTTATCCGCTGGCGAAAATCGATCCGCGGTTAGACAAGCGGATGGTGCGTGCGGCCACGATTGCGCAAGAGCGTTCGCGCGCGCATTCGAAATCGCGCTGCTGGCATTATGTCAAAGAGGCGTTACTCGCATCCGGCGCAGTCAGCTCCCGGCCGAAATCTGTCCTGGCCAAGCACGCCGGTGAGGAACTAATGCGCGATTACGGTTTCAAGAAGCTTGCCATTCGCGATCCCTATCAAGCGCCGATCGGCGCAGTCTTAGTGTATGGCTCGCGGCGCGCTGCCGGCCACGTGGAAATCCGGACGAAAACCGGCTTCGTCAGCGACTTTCGAAACAAGAAACCTTCGCGACGTCCGCTCATTGGCGTCTACGCGAAGGTCTGATGGGCCTAACGAGCGATCTCGCGTTCGGGTTTTTCTCGCGTAACAGCTCGGTTACAATCTGAATTAGCACAACGGGTGTAGTGAGCGCTGGGGGCGCGCTGCTCGGTGTCGCCTAACGAGTAATAAAACCGGCGCGTCTGTTTCGAAAAGTCGATGGGCTGGCCCGCAGCGCCATGCGCCAACGTCATTCGACGGTGACGCTTTTGGCCAGATTGCGCGGTTTGTCGACGTCGCGTCCAAGCTCGACCGCCATATGGTAGGCGAGTAATTGCAAAGGAATTACGGTCAAAATCGGGCTGATGAAATCCAGCGCCCTCGGCACTGTGATAATGTCGTCCGCGAGCGTGCGCAGTCTGTCGGCTCCCTTCCCGCTCGTGACCGCGATGACGGGTCCTTTGCGGGCGCGCACTTGCTCGATATTATTGACGTTCTTAGAAAAGATCGTGTCATCCGGTGCAATGAAGACCGAGGGCAGATCCGGTCTAACGAGTGCAATGATGCCGTGCTTCAGCTCGGCGCTCGGATGGCCTTCCGCGAAGAGATAGGTAATTTCCTTCACCTTCAACGCTGCTTCGAGCGCGACAGGATAATTGAACTGGCGACCGAAGAAGAGCATTCCGCTCACGGAGACATATTTTTTGGCGATGGCCTTGATTTGATCGCTCAACTTTAGGGTCTCTTCGATTTGCCCCGGTAATTTTTCCAAGGCCTCGATCAGGCGCGTGCCATCGGACGTGGAAAGATGACGCATGCGGCCGAGAAGCAGCGCGATCAACATCAAGATCGTTACCTGAGAGGTGAATGATTTCGTCGCAGCCACGCCAATCTCGGGGCCGGCATGCATGTAAACGCCGCCATCGCTCTCGCGCGCGATCGTGCTCGCGACGTTGTTGCAGATGCCAAGGGTGCGATAACCTTTGCGCCGGCTCTCGCGAAGGGCGCCGAGCGTGTCTGCGGTCTCACCGCTTTGGCTGATGGCAAAAACAAGGGTGTCGCGCGTCATCGGCGTATTGCGATGACGGAACTCGCTCGCGAATTCCACTTCGGTCGGGAGAGCGGCGAGCTGTTCTAGAATATATTCGCCGATCATGGCTGCGTGCAGCGCGGTGCCGCAACCTGTCAGGACAATGCGGCAAACGTCGCGCAGTTCCGCCGCGGTCATTTCGAGGCCGCCAAGTTTCGCGGTGCATTCCTCCGCACTGAGACGACCGCGCATCGCGTCGCGCACCGATCCCGGCTGCTCAAATATTTCTTTGAGCATGTAATGCGGGTAATCGCCTTTCTTGATGTCCTCGTCGCTGAACTCAACTTTGCTGACTTCGTATGTTCCGCTCCCACCTGCGACCGAGCTGATCTCAAACCGATCGGATTCCACTGCGACAACGTCGAAGTCGTTCAGGTAAACCGCATCGCGCGTGTGGGCGACAACCGCGCTAACATCGCTCGCGAGAAAATTCTCTTCCTTGCCAACGCCGAGCACGAGTGGAGATCCCCGTCGCGCTCCGACCAGAAAGTTAGGAATGTCGCGATGGATCAGCGCGATCCCGTAAGTGCCGATGACCTGCTGCAATGCCGTGCGGACAGCGTCGACCAACCTGGCCTTGTCGCCGTTGTAGCCAGGGTCGCCCACTCCGGCTACAGCGTTGTCGTAGATGCTGCCGATTAAATGCGCCAGCACTTCGGTGTCGGTCTCGGAAACGAAAGTATGTTTTCCTTCGCGCAATAGTTGCTCGCGCAGTGTGCCGTAATTTTCGATCACCCCGTTGTGCACGAGCGCGAGCTTGCCGCTTTGGTCGAAATGGGGATGCGCGTTGTCGTCCGTCACTTCGCCATGGGTGGCCCAGCGCGTATGACTGATCCCGTAATTTCCGGAGGGAGGCTTCTCCGTCATCAAGCGCGCAAGATCGGCGATGCGGCCTGCGCATTTGCGCGTCTCGATGCCAGCGCCATTCACAATCGCGACGCCGGCGGAATCGTAGCCGCGATATTCAAGCCGGCGCAATCCATCGAGCAGGATAGGACCAGCTTGAGATCGTCCGACGTAACCAACGATTCCGCACATAAGAGAGGCGGACGATAGCATCTCAGCTATCGACTGACTACTCCGTCCGCGGCACATCCGCCGCGCTGTGCCGCAGACGGCCGACATGAGTGTTCTTTTTTAACTTGCGGTAACGGGAGACGACAGCCGCTAATGCGGTTTGCGATTTAAAGGTGACATGCAGACTCCCGCGCTTCCTCCCGGCACGACTCAACAAACTCTCGCCATCATCATGGGCGGCGGCGCGGGCACGCGCTTGTTTCCCCTAACGAAGGATCGCTCCAAGCCGGCCGTCCCGCTCGGCGGGAAATATCGCCTGGTCGATATCCCAATCAGCAATTGTCTGAACTCGGGATTGCGCTCGATCTATGTGCTGACGCAATTCAACAGCATGTCGCTGCATCGCCATATCCAGGCGAGCTACAAGTTCGACAATTTCTCGCGCAGCTTTGTCGATATTCTGGCCGCGCAACAAACCCCGGAAGGTTCGCAATGGTATCAGGGAACGGCGGACGCGGTCCGGCAAAACATGCGCTACTTCCTGGAGCGGCCGTTCGATTATTACCTGATCCTGAGTGGCGATCAGCTTTATCGGATGGATTTCCGTTCGCTCTTGCATCAACACATTCGCTCCGGCGCGGAGATCACGCTGGCGACGAAACCGGTCGCGCGGGAGCAGGCTTCTGAATTCGGCATCATGCAGAGCGACAGCAACCGCCGCGTCACTCGTTTCGTGGAGAAACCGAAAGAAGCCGCAATTTTGGATGAGCTGAAGCTTGGGCCGAATTTGCTCGCCTCAATCGGAGCAAAGCCCGACGAAGAATTATTTCAGGCTTCAATGGGCATCTATATTTTTAATCGCGACGTGCTGGTGGAGTGCCTGGCCAATCATCAGATGTTCGATTTCGGGAAACACATCATCCCGCACGCCATCTCCGAGCGGCAGGTGAGCGGCTACATTTTTAACGGGTACTGGGAAGACATCGGAACGATCCGTGCCTTCTACGAAGCCAACCTCGATCTGACGGAGCTACTCCCGAAGTACAGTTTTTTCGAATCGACTTCACCGATCTATACCCACCCGCGATTTCTGCCCGGAAGCAAGATTAACGGAGCGGTTTTGCGGCAATCGATCGTGGCCGATGGCTGCATTATTTCCGATGCGCACATCGAGCGCTCGGTCATCGGCGTGCGCAGCGTGATTCAAACCGGCGCCACCATTCGCAACAGTATTGTGATGGGCGCGGATTTTTACGAAACCGATCCGGCTTCCGCGCCGCGCGGCGTTCCGCCGATCGGGATTGGACGCAATTGTGTGATCGATCGCGCGATCATCGATAAGAACGCGCGCATTGCGGATGGCGCGGTGATCACGCCGGAAGGAAAGCCGGCCGACGTGGATGCGGGAAACTATTTTATCCGCGACGGCATCGTGGTCGTGCCGAAAAACGCGATCATTCCGCCAGGCTTCTGGATTTAGCGGCGACCCTGTTGCTCGACGATCCCGCCGAACTGCCCGGAGTTCTCCCATTTCTCCTGCTTGTTCCAGGGAAGGGTGGATTCGCGGTCCGCGCCGGTGGAAACGAGCTGCGGTTCTTGTTTGGTCGCGCAAGAAGTGACGGCGAAGGCAGCGCCCGCTAAGAGCAAAATGTTCGCGGTGCGGAAGAGCGATGAATTACGAATTCGTGCCAGCATAAATGACGATATCTCCGGGCTGCACCTGGACGCCTCGCGCCAGGCTGTTGGTGATGATATCGCCGATGGCGGTCGCCGGTTCAACCGACGAAACCCGAATTTTCCCGATGAGGGTGCCGCCGCGCAAGACCAGCATCTCGCTATTCGGCTCGACGCCCTGCCGTCCGCCGAGGTTAAGCACGACAAAATTATAAGCCTGGTTGACTGCGAGGACCGTGCCACGCAAGCCGGGATTCCGAGGCGAGGCGGCGCGCGTCTTCGGTCCTTGACTCGCGATTGGGCCGCGTTCCGCAGTTCGGATTTTGTCCGCGAGCAACTGCTTCTCCTTCTCCGCGTTGTCGAGCTGGCGCCGCGTGTCTTCGAGCTGCGCCTGCAAGTCGCCCGCGCCCGGCATCGGCAGCGCATCCGGCATGAGTTCTTTCGTGCCCGCATCGTCGAGCCGCTTTTGCAGGTCCTCGATCGCCTTCTGATTGGTGACCAGCTTGGCCTGCAGGTCCGCTTTCTCCGATTGCGACTTGATTAAATCCGACTCAGCGTTCGCGATCTTTGATTCGCTCTCGGCATTTTTCGCGACTGCCGCAGCAACGCTGGCTTCGCGCGCTTGGATTTCCTTTTCCTTCGAAAGACGCAGGCGTTCCGTTTGCGCGTTACCCGTTGTACCTTTTTCGGCCGCTTCCCGCAGGCTGCGCGCTTTGCCGCTATTCAACACTCCGAAGACGGCCGAGAGCGTGAGGAATAAGATCGAAAGACTGAGCAGAATCCTGGGCATGAAAGAGGGCGCGAGGCGCCTTCAGTTTGTAACCGGTCGACAGCTCCAAATGCAATCTTCAATAGCGCCAGACCGCGAATTGTTATCCGCCTGATTCGTTTCGCGTTGCGCCCTCCGCGCTTCCAACTTATAGGGAACGCTTCATGGGCCAGCAACATCGTCGAATCGCCAAGCGCCGTCGCCGCGCCTCCTACCTCGATCGCCAGAAGGCGAAAGCCAAGGCCGCTGCGCCCTCGCGGCGGGAGCCGCCCAAAGCGAAAGCAAAAAAGCAGACCGCTGCAGCCGCGGAGTAACCCTCCGGGTTGACGATGAACCGGCGCGTCTTTGCGCCGGACGATGGGGAAGACCTCATTCATCCTCGACCCGATGGCGGCCGCTTCATCGCTCGGCGCCTGAGTTTCCCTGCGATATGAATTCGATCAGCGCCAACTTGATTGAGCAACGCGCGTTTTTATAGAAAGGCGTGCATCCGCAGTATTTGATCGTTGACGGCCACAGCGTAATTTTCGCCTGGCCGGAGCTGTTGAAATTGCATCAACGGCGCACTTCGCTCGCGCGCGATGATCTGGTGAAGCGGCTGCGTGATTATCAGGATTGGACGGGTGTGCAAGTGGTGGTTGTCTTCGATGGGAAGGGCAGCGCGGTCGATGCATCCTCCGATCCAGGGGAGATCCAGATCTTCTATTCGCGCGACGGGCAAAGCGCCGATTCGATTGTGGAACGCCTGGCGAGCAAGTATGGCGCGCGATTTAATCTCTTGATCGCGACCAGCGATTATCTCGAACAGGAAACGGTGGCCGCATGCGGCGCCGAATACATTTCCGCAGAAGGTCTGCGCGGATTGCTCGAAGAGGCACGCTCGAACTGAGCGCGTTTTTCGTTAGGCTGCGCCGGCGAGGAGATGATTCGAGCGCCCGGTGAGAGCTTCGCGGCGGGCGCGCTGCTGACAGGTGGCGAGGACGCGTGAAAGGACGCAATAAAGCTGCTCGATCGGAAGGTTCTTGCTCACGTAGCCGTTCGCGCCGGCGCGCAACGCAGCGTGCATCCGTTCCTCGTCGTAACCGATCCCGGTAAAGACGATGATTGGAAGCTTCTGGCTGATTTCGCGCAGAAACGAAATGAGTGAAATGCCGTCGACTTTCGGCATGTTGAGATCGACCACGAGCACGTCGCAGTGATTGTACTCGAACCAGGCAGCAGTCTGAAAACCCTCGGTTAGCGATTCACAGCTGTGACCCTTTTGCTTCAGATAAGTCACAAGGAATTTAGTGACCGCGGGATCGTCATCAATGATGAGAAAATCGACTGAAGCGCGGGTGAGAAGTTTCATTAAGCGAGCTGCACGTGGATTGGAATTACTGTAACGACTATAAGCACTAAGCTTGCCAACCCATTTGCCGGTCCGAACGCGCGGACTGTCGAATCAGATTCCCAGCTTTTTTTCGATGGCTTTTAAACGCTCGAAGAACTGCCCGAGGCGTCGAATCCACGCGAGTTGCTCGTGCATCCGGCGAATCGGTTGGGCCGGAACGCCCCACCAAATTGCGCCCTTATCCAGAATGCTTTTTGAGACGCCGGTTTTCGCGCCCAGGCTGACTCCTTCGCTTATTTCGACATGACCGGTTATTCCCACTTGCCCGCCGACCATGACGTAATCTCCGAGACGTGAACTGCCGGCGATTCCAGCCTGGCCCGCGATTATCGCGTGTTTCCCGACCACGACGTTATGCGCGATCTGCACCAGATTATCAATCTTCGCGCCCTCCTGGATCCAGGTGCGTCCGAACCGCGCTCGATCAATTGCGGTATTCGCGCCGATCTCGACGTCATCATCGATTTGAACAATGCCGACCTGCGGAACTTTCTTGTGACGATTATTAACGATTTCAAAACCAAACCCGTCCGCGCCGATAACTGCTCCACTGTGAATCGTGACCCGCGCGCCGAGGATGTTGCGCTCACGGATTGTGACTCGCGGGTAGATCATGCAATCCGGTCCGATCACCGTCTCGTGTCCGATGTAACTGTTCGCGCCAATGACCGTCTTGTTGCCGACCGTCACTCCGGACTCGATCACGACGTAAGCCTGGATGGAGACATCGGCGCCGAGTTTCGCATCCAAAGCGATTACGGCCGTGGGATGAATTCCCGCGGCGAAACGAACAGGCGCGGGCGCGAAATGCAGAACGACTTTCTCGAATGCTTTTGACGGATTCGCGACACGGATCTGCGCGGGTCTGATTTCTTCGCGGAAATCGATCGGAACAAAGACGGCCGAGGCGCGGGTCTCGCGCAGGAGCGGCATATATCTTTGCACCGAGAAGAAAGCGATTTTGCCGGCGCTCGCGTCACCGAGCGAGGCGACGCCGGTGATGGCTTGCGTGCCATCACCGATCAACTCTCCGCCGGTCATCGCGGCGAGTTCTTGAAGCGTTAGTGTCACGTCGACTGAAACGCGGCTACCGCAGGGCGCCGCTCCTGAATTACTTTGCGACGCTCTTGCGAATCGCGTCGAGTTGATTGGCCGAGCCGAGCTTTTCGTTTTTGTGCGCGATGAAGTTTGCGTACTCCTGCACAAAGATTTTCCCCGGTGGGCGGAAGTCGAACTCCGCGGGTTTATCGCGAAAGAATTCGCGATGGACACGCGTCCAAACGAGCCGGCCATCGGTGTCGATATTCACTTTGGTCACGCCCAGTTTGGCGGCGGGCAGATATTCATTTTCATCCACTCCGCGCGCCGAAGGGTCAAGCTTTCCGCCGGCGGCGTTGATTCGTTCTACCTCTTCGACCGGCACGCTCGAGCTGCCGTGCATCACGATAGGGGTGCCGGGAATTTTTTTGCCGATCGCTTCGATGACGTTGAAATGCAGACCCTGTTTGCCTTTGAATTTATACGCGCCATGGCTGGTGCCGATCGCGGCGGCGAGTGAGTCGCAGCCCGATCGCTTCACGAATTCGACTGCTTCATCCGGATTCGTCAGGCAGGCATGTCCTTCATCGACCTGGATGTCTTCTTCCACTCCGCCGAGACGCCCGAGCTCCGCTTCTACGCTGATCCCTTTGGCGTGGGCGCGATCGACCACGCGTTTCGTAGTCGCGATGTTGCCCTCGAAGTCCTCATGGCTGGCGTCGATCATAACCGAACTGTAAAAGCCGGACGCGATGCAATCGTAACAGGTTTCCTCGTCGCCGTGATCCAGATGGACAGCGAAGATCGCTTCGGGAAAAATTTCTTCCGCAGTCCGGATCATCGCTTCCAGCATCCGTTTATCCGCGTAGCTGCGGGCGCCTTTGGAAAGCTGAATGATGAAGGGCGCTTTGCTCTGCACATTCCCGCGGAAGAGCCCGAGGAGCTGCTCCATGTTGTTGATATTATAGGCGCCGACCGCGAATTTACCGTAGGCGACTTTGTAGAGCTGGTCAGTAGTAACGATCATGAATGATTTCTGATTTGTTTCGGGCAGAGCTTAGGGAGACGGGGCTGATTTCCAATGCAGAAATCAGCTCTCTTGCTCGTTGCCGTTCGTGGGCGTCGGAAGAATGACGCTGACCGAGGTGCCGTGTGGATTTGAATCGACATCGACGCGGCCGTGATGATCGAAAACGGTTCGCTTCACGATTGGCAGACCCAATCCCATCCCGCGCGCTTTCGTGGTACAGAAAGGAGAAAAGATTTTGTCTTTCAGATCAGGTGAAATGCCGGTGCCGTTATCCTGCACGGTCACAACGACGCCGCTCGTTTCGCGGCCGCGCCGGATCGATTTTGCCTCGAGTGTGATGCGCGGCTGAGACTGGCCGCTGGTCGCTTCGGCTGCGTTCGCAACCAGATGCGCGAACGCTTCTGTCAACGCTACTTCATCTCCAAGCACGCGCGGCAAGTCGTTAGGCAAATTGATCTCGACCGGCGTGCCGTTGCTGTGGAATTTCTCGCGCGCGACTTCGAGCGCCTTTCGGACCGGCGCGCGCAGATCCAGGGGTATCAGGACCAGTTCTGCGGGATGCGCGAAGTTGTTGATCTGCGAAATAATTTGATCCAGCCGATCGATTTCTTGCACGACGATGTTGTTGAAATCTTTTCGGAAGTCGGCGTCCTCGAATCGCTCTGGCAGAAGCTGCGCGAAGGTTTTGATCGCGACCAGCGGGTTCCGAATCTCGTGCGACATACTCGCGGCCAGGTCCGACCAAAAAACGGCGCGATCGAGCAGATCTTTTTTTTGGCGGACACTTTCTTCGTTGGTCAGGTCATGCACCACCGCGACCGCGCCGAGCGAATTGCGCTGGTCCACCAGCTTTCGCGCTTCCACCGCGAGCGAGCGTTTCGTGTTTGCGTCGATCCAATGCTGAGCGGGCAAATGGGAGTTCGCGTCCAGTGTTTCACGCAGGAAAGAGGCGATCCGGCCGCCCGCTGCTTCGATCGGGCGATTCAAAACATCGGCCGCGTTTATCCCTAAGATGTGTTCCGCGGTCGGGTTGAACCACCGCACGATGGCGTCGTCATCCATTGCGACAATGCCGGGCGGGATCGATTTCAATAATGTCTCGGCCAATGTTTTCTGCAGCGTGACTTCCTCATAGAGAAGGGCGTTCTCCAGCACGGTCGAGACGTGCTCCGCCAAGAGCATCAGATTTTCCAAATCCTGATATTCAAATCGCTGTCCGGCGAGGCGATGGCCGAAAAAGAGCCAGCCGATAATTTGTCCGCGCGCGTGCAAAGGTACGATGACTTCCGCGCCAAAAGTATCGAGCGCGCGGCGCATAAGTGTGCGTTGCGAATGATCGGGCGCGAGCCCGAGATTACTGCGGGCGATCATGTGTGCATGCAGCTCGAACCAGCGCACCAGCGGATCGCGTCCGTCGAATTCCACCTCGTAGGATTCGGGCAAACAGCGCAGGCCCGCGCGCAGACGGTAGGGCTCGCTCTCTCGGACGCGCGAGAAGATTCCAACGCGCGTTACACTCGCGGTATCGGCTAAGCCTTCGACGACATTGGCGAGCAGCGCTTCGACGTTATCGAAACGGCGAAAGACGCGCGGAAAACGGAGGAAGGCGAGGGGAGAATCTCGGCGCTCCGCTACCGTTTCTTCGCGGCGTGGTGCTTCGGCCACAGAACGCGGACTCGCTTGACCCTGCAGCTCATTGTTCTCCAACTGCAGACGCAAATGGTCGAAAGCGCGACTGATCAAAGCTTGAAAGCGGCGGCGATCGATCTGCAACTCTTCCGCGGCGTAAATGCCGGCTTGCTCTGCTTCGCGAAATGGCTCAGACCGCACTGCGCCGAGTGCGATGATCAGGACATCGGGCCAACTCTGTTGAGTTTGCTCGAGGAGATCGCGCGCTTCTTTTCCGCGCAGATCGAGCAGGAGAAGGGCGGGACGGGCTTGTTGTAAGACTACGTCGAGGCGGGCCGCGTCACTGACATGCCGCATCTGCGCGAGAACTCGAAGGAAAGCCTTTAACCTCCGCACAAGGTCGGCATCCTGCGTGTACAAGATGCAGACCGGAGGATTGCTCATGCAGCCGCAACCTCCTCCTCAAACCGCACCAGCGGTAGTAAAATGTGAAAGGATGTTCCTTTGGCCAGCTCGCTTTCGACCTCGATTTGGCCGCCGTGTTCCTGGATAATGCCGTGCACGACGGAGAGACCAAGACCCGTGCCGTAATCTTTCGTGGTAAAGAACGGATCGAAGACGTGCGCAATGTCTTCGCTCTTAATTCCTTCGCCGTCATCGCGCACCGTGATGCGCAAAATTTCGTGGTCGCCATTCGCGCCACCGACATGTGTGGCCCAGTCGTTAGGCGAGCGAATTTCGGTGGCCACGGTTAGTTCGCCGCCGTGCTTCATCGCGTCCATCGCGTTAAGAAAAAAATTGAGGAAGACTTGCTCGATCTGATCGGAATCGGCGCGGATGGTATCGACATCAGCATTCCAGGAACGCGATAATTTGATTTCTTTTTGGTAAAGACGGTGCGCCACGAGCATGAGCGACTTTTCCAGGACCTCATGGACATGCATTGGCTTGAGTAACGGCTTGGCCGGGCGCGCGAAACGTAACAGCTGATTCACGAGTGTATCGATGCGGTCGATCTCGTGCCCGATCAGATTCGAAAACGTGTCGCGGAAATCCGAATCCTGATACCGCTCTGGTAGGAGCTGCGCGAAAGTTTTGATCGAGACCAGCGGATTTTTGATCTCGTGCGCCATGCCGGCCGAAAGCGTCCCGAGGCTGGCCAGGCGGTCGCTGCGGCGGATCTGCAGTTCGAGACGTTTGACCGCAGTGATGTCGGTTAAAACCACGAGCGCACCAAGCATACGGCCATCCAGTCCATGAAAGACCGAGCTGCTGGCGCGGGTGACTACGCTGCCTTCATCCGATTCCAAAACCAGTTCGCGGTTTTCCTGTCTTTCGCCCGAGCTAAGAGTCTCGCGCATGAGATTCTGCAAAGCCGCCGGCAGATACACAATGGGCTGATCGATCAGACTCTGAGCTTTCACTCCGGTGATTGATTCCGCTTCCTGATTGAAGACGGAAATACGCCCGTCACCATCCGCCGCGATGACGCCTGTGGTCAGATTCTGCAGCAAAATTTCATTATAAATCCGGGCGTTCTGCACCTCGGTAAAGAGCTGTGCGTTATCGATCGCCACCGCGAGCTGTCCGCATAAAACCTGCAGGGCATTTTGTTCGACGCTTCCGTAGATTCGACCGGATAAGCGCGAGCCGAGCAGCATGACGCCGGCAAGATGCTCGCGGGAAAAAATGCCCATCGCGACCGCGAGCTGCAATGATTCCATCTGTTTCGTGACGCGCTCTAGCTCCGGGGTTTTTCTGATGCGGTGTAACTCATCGAGAACGATCGCTTCCTGATGATTTTCGAGATAAGTAATCAAAGCCTGATCTTTGCTGAACTCGATCGGAGCAAGGCGGCCGCCCAGCGGCACCGAAGGGTAATGCTGGACGTAGCCAATACGACTCGGGAGCAGGATAAAAACGCGGTCGGTGTTTACGGCTTCCGCAATCGTCTTCGCGAATTTTTCAAGCAGTTCATCCAGGGTCGTGACCGATTTAAGAATAGCTGTCGCTTTGCTCATGGTGGATCGAAAATCCAGTCGCTTCGAACCGACGAAGAGACGGTCGGCCAGGGTCTGCGAGACGCCTCGCGCAGGAGCCATTGAGAAGGCCACGGCGATGGCGGCGAAAATATGTGGGAGCGCCTCCATGCCCTCCATCCGAAGAGGCGTAAACGCCGCAGAGACGAGCCACCAAACAAGAGCATACAACGCGAGGAGATAAGCCGTCAGGACCGAGTAAGACATGGCTCGCCGCAGAAGGAGGCCGACCTCCATAATCGTGCGGGTGGCGATCCCGTAGGCGATGATTAGGCTAAAGAGGACAACGCGAAAGGGAGCAAACCAAACTAACCGTGATTGTGCAACGAACGGACGGAGACTAACGGAAAGAAGCAGTGCGCCCAACGTAACGACCGCTCCGATTAGGATGAATGCAATCTCAGCGCGCTCACGTCCGGTCGAAGTCCTAACCGCGCGAAAATATTTCACAACGACGTACAGAGCAGCCAGCAAGAAGTAGGCGCTATAAAAATAAGAACCGACGCCGTAAAGGGGTGTTGGTAAGGAAATTCCGGCAGCGCGTGACAAACGAACGCCTTGCAAGAAAAAGGTCGTTTGACAAAGGACGATCACTGCCAAAGTCGCTATGAGCCCGACAATCGAATCGTGCAAAACGCGCTTCCAAGTTTGGTTGGGTCGCCGAATCGAGGTAAGAAGGAGGTCAAAGACAAAAAGGTACAGCGCACCCGCGGCCGAGACTTGCCGAATGTAAAATTCCGCCGATTCAGCGCTCTTAGCAGTGAAGGTAAAATAGAGGCTCCCAAGCCACGCCACGAATGTTAGCGAAAGAAGGAGGAAACACTGGTTAGATCTACGGCGGGCATTCGATTGAAAGACCGCTAGTCCCAATGCCAATTGCAGGATGAGGGCTGCGAGAGTGGGAGTGGTGTCGGTGTTCATCGGTCAACTCGGCAAACAAGCATCGTGCTCGCGCTCCCGCCGAGTCCTCGTACATTTATCAATACGCGATCCAACTTCGTTCTTCGCGGGGAACGGCGAACAACATCCACGTCACAAGCTGGATCGAGCACATCACAATTTGCCGTCGGGGTTATCGTTTGATGTTTGATACTCAGTGCCGAAGCGATCAATTGAAACGGCCCGCCCGCGGCGAGCGCATTTCCTGTTACACCCTTGATCGAATTTACGGGAATCCGTCCAGCTCGATCGCCGAAGACCTTTTTTATAACTGCAACTTCCGCGGCATCCAGAATGGGATGTCCAGGACCGTAGGCTGAGATATAATCGATGTCTTGCATTCTCCATCCCGCGTTTTCCAACGCGATCTGCATGGAATCCTCCAAGCCAGAAGCAGGCCGCGCGTTGTCCCGGTCGCGCTGTTTTCCGTAGCTTGCGATTTCCAGATAAATTCTCGCCCCGCGCGCTTCCGCGCGTTCCAGATTCTCCAGGATCAGAATGCCCGCGCCTTCGGAGATGACACCCGAATCGCGATCAATATCGAAGGGACGACTGGCTTTTTCTGGCTCTTCGTTTCGCTCCGAGGCCAGGCCCCCGGCGATGAAACTCGCCATTACTAGTGGAGTGATCGGAGCATCCGATCCGCCCGCGATCGCGATTTCGGCTTCCCCTGATCGTATAAGTGCGGCCGCATCTGCCACCGCATCCAAGCCTGAAGGGCAGGCCGATGTCACGGTTGTGGCGTTAGCACAAGATCCAAGCCTATCCGCCACCACATTCGCTGGGGCCTGCGGGACTGCTGCCGTAGCCGTCGTCGGCGAAGCGCGATTAGGCCCTGTTTCTCGTACCGCAAACAGCGCGCGTTCCAGCACATCCATCGCATTCATACTCACTCCGATGATGACTGGGGTCGGACTCGGCAACGATAGGTCATCCACGTCAAAACCCGCGTCGCTTAACGCCATCATACTGGCTGCATAGGCCAGCTGTGTATGACGACCCATTCGCTTGGGCTTTAGTTCGGATGCGATGTCTTCCAAGGGCTCGAATCCTTTCACCTCTCCCGCGATGCGGCTTCGATATCCGCTCGCGTCAAAATGTGTGATCGGCCCGATACCACTTCGCTCATTTAAAAGAGACTCCCAAAAAGCTTCGAGTCCGGTGCCATTAGGGGCCAGAACGCCCATTCCCGTGATGACAACCCGGTTTTTTTTATACATGGAGCAAAGCTTGCGAGTGCAATGGGTTATCAGAATGTCAAATCGGTCTTTACGCAATTAAAGTCATTATGTATATGGCGAACCTGAAATGTTATTCAGAAAGTTATTCACAAGACGCTTACCCTGTGTCAGTAACTTCCGGTAGAAGACTTGATCATGGGCGACGGTCGAAAAATCTTCGTCCGATAAACGAACGGCATGGCCTTAGCTCTATTCCCGCTTCGAAAGCGATGACTGCTAATTCTGATCTTCCGCAAATTCTCGTTATCGATGACGAGATGGGCCCGCGTGAAAGTTTGCGCATGCTCCTAAAACCGAACTATTTGGTTCATACAGCGGACTCGGTCGAGGCTGGCATTCGTTTGTTGCGCGAAAAGCACCCGGACGCCGTTATCACCGATATTCGAATGCCGGGCACGAACGGGATCGATGGCTTGAGACGAATTCGCGAAATCGACCCGCATGTCGCAGTCATTATGTTGACGGGTTTTGGTGCGCTCGAAACCGCGCAGGAAGCGCTTCGTCTGGGCGCGAATGATTACATCAACAAGCCTTTCGATGCCCACGAAATGCGGGATGTAATAAGCCGAAATGTGCAACGCACTCGAGTGCATCGCACCGGCGAGAACGCGGCGACTGAGATTCGCGAGTTGAATAATCGTTTGCTCAAGGAGCTGGCCCAAAAGGAACATCTGGCCTCCCTCGGCCAGGCATCCGCCGAGTTCGTGCACGACCTCGGCAATCCGCTCACGATCGTCTGGGGTTACGTGCAACTCCTCGCTAAAAAACTGGAGCAATCGGAAAAAGGAAAAGTTCCGGAAGGCGGCGCGACTTCGGCCAAGGAATTAAACATCATCGAACAAAATGTCCGGATGTGCCGCGAGCTACTTACCATGTGGCAAAGCTATGGCAGCCAGGAAGCTGCCCCGCATAAAGAGATCTCTGTTTGCGACATCGTTCGCGAAGTTTTAAAAGGCGCTGCCTCCATCGCGACCGAAGCGCGCGTCGAATTGACTACCGACATCTCAGAAGACCCGTGCAAAATCATGGGAGATCCCGTGCAGATTATGCGCGCAATCCAAAACGTGATCATCAATGCGGTGCAGGCCGCCACGGAGAAAAAAGCGATGGTCTCGGTAAGCTGCACGCGGAAAGAATTCTACGTAGACGTGCGAGTGGAAGATACCGGCGACGGAATCCAGCCGGCGCAAATGTCGAAAATCTTCGAGCCCTACTTCACGACCAAGCAAGGGAAAAGCGGAACGGGTCTTGGCCTCTACATCACGAAGAAGGTGATCGACGACCATAACGGCTCAATCAAAGTGGACAGCACACCGCAGGTCGGAACGACTTTCACGATTCGGTTACCATTGAAGACGGAATAGCGACACACGAGTCGCAGTTTCGCTTGTAAGTCCGACAGCTTTTGTTTTCCTGAAGCGTGTCGAGTTATCGCGTCGCTCCGCTGTTCGTTGTACGAACGGCCGGAGTTTCCTTCGACGTTCTTGATAAGCTCTCTACGAAAGAAACATCCGTTGCCGCTCGTCGGCTGCTTGCCAAATCCGGGGAATTTGAAGAAGCCAAGACAGCCTTAGAGGCGGCCTTACGAAAAAGGGAGCACGGTCTCTCTGAAGAAGCATTTCGTAGCTGGCGAAAAGCAACCCGCAGCGGAACGATACCGCCAGGAACGGAGGAGGCGTCGGCGAGTATCTTTTCAACGTACCGAAAACTGTCCCACGAAAGGGTGGCTGCAGAATCGAGTTTGACTCAGGTGTTGGAAGAGGAGCTGCAAACCGCCCGAATGGCTTTGCTCGAAGCAAGCCATGAGTTATTACCAGCGTATCTAGTTTTTGGGATCGGAGGGGTGCGCGAGCTCCTAATAAAACTTCTCGTACCGCTTAGTACGGATGATTCGGGTTCGCGGCGCAATGCGCGTGCCGGCGATCGCGAGCGCCACCTTCTTCTTTACCTTCAGCGCATTTGCGCAAAAAGCGACACGTTCAGTAGGTTCGGACCCTCGGCGTGGGGTGCAGTCACTTTTCGAGCACGAATTCCTAATTCTGGAAGCGAATTCAGCATTTCAAGCCGCGATTGCTTTCTAGAGCGCTGGACGGCGAATGCGGTGGCCGTGGCTTTAAATAGTGACGCGGCGACCCGAGCGGAACTAGCGCCGCGGCTCAATCCTAATGGGCGCATTGACGAAAATGAGTTCGTTCTCGCGAATAAAAACCAACGCATTCCGCTGGACCAACGGACCATAGAACTCCTTCAACTTTGTGATGGCCAAACTCCGGCATATCATTGGCCGGAGGCGATGCAGCAATTGGAGGATCTCGCCCACCTCGACGTTATTCGATGGGAGGTTGAAAGCCCGGCACTCGATCCGCATGCGTTCGAGAGCATTGTCTCTAGCGTCGAACAGTGGCGTGAGGGGCCAGCAAGGACTCGTTGGCTTGGCGCTCTTCACCCTTTAGCGAGGCTTCCGAAAAAATTCGCGGAAACGCAAGACGTGGCAAGTCGCGTCGATTTGATGAACGATGCCCGCGAACGTTTGGCCACGATTGGCGTCGAGACTAGAACACCCGGACGCCATCTGTACTCGGCTGCAAATTCAATCGCTGAAGAATGCTTCCGCAACTGCGAAGTCTCGATCACCGAAGAAATGGCTGACCAGTTCGCGAGTGGCGCGCAGCCTTGGATTGATTTTTGGCGCGATAGTTATGCATTCGTTGCAAGTCGCGTTTCCGTTGGCCTTATTCGACTCCTGGATTCCGCTCCACGTGAAGGTGCCGTGATCTCGCTGCCGGCCTTCCTCCAGCACTGTGCGAGCCACAATATGCCTCTTACTGGCTATGGGACGGTCGCTCTGGCACAACTGGCTTTCCTAGAAGTAAAGGAAGCGTTCCTTAAGCAGATTAGTGATCGGTCCGACGTCACCGAAATAGACTTGACGCTCGCGGATTGCCGCGTCGTTCGTGAAAAATTCGACTACCCAAAATTTGATGAGTACACTTATCCGTCAGCGGACCTACAGCTGTCCGCGAGATCAGCCCTCGCGGTGGAGTCTGGTGATTTTCAATGGGTGCTCGCCGAGTTTCATCCTCCGCCTGCGATGCTACATCACTGTTTCTATTGGAGTTGTCCCGATAAGGTTCGCCTTTCAAAATTTTTAGCCCAAACCGTTGGTCAACGGCCGAGCTTTCACTTTGGTTTCGCGGCTGCCGATTTTACAGCGCATACCACGGTTCACCTTTTCGACGCCCTACCGGAACTAACAAACTTTGTCGCTCCTCAACGTGGAAACGAAAAATGGCGCACGGTGCGGCCGGGCGATGCGGAAGTTTTCGTAGATGAGGAGACAGGGGATGTCGGAGTGCGCACGATCGATTCACACGAATATCTGGGTTCTTTCGCGCGCAATTGGATCATTCCGCTTGGTTTTCATCCGTTTCATTTCGGTTTAGCGCCGCATACGCCGCGTTTGCGCTGTGGAAACGTAATTGTGCAGCGTCGCGCCTGGACGGTGACGATGGAGGAGCTTCGGCCGGGCGATTTCACCGGGATCTCGCGGGATCTTGTTCTTGCGATCGAGCAACTGCGCGTGGAGAAAGACTGGCCGCGCCACGTTTATATTCGGCCGACGGAGCGCGCATTGCGGCGGAGCGGCGCCGAGGGCCGGGACAAGGATACGAAGCCAGTTTATATAGACTTGGAAAGTTATCTCTCGTTGGAAATCTTTCATCGCTGGTTGAAGAAAGCGGGTGAGCTTGAGGTGACGGAAATGCTGCCCGATCCGGAGCATCTTTGTTGGCAGGAAGCGGATGGCCGGCGCACTTTTGAATTGAGAACGTTGATTGTGCCCCGCTGATGAAAATCATCGCGCTCGCGAATCAAAAGGGTGGAGTGGGGAAGACAACGACCGCGGTAAACCTCGGCTGGGCGCTCGCGCAATTCGGACAGCGCATTCTTCTGATTGATCTCGATCCGCAGGGCAACGCGACCAGCTCGCTCGGCTTGCAGGAACTGGAGGGCGAGAGCCTTTACGAAGCGCTCCTTGGTCGAGCATCTATCACTGACAAGATTTTTCCGACGCGACTTGAAGGCCTGTTCATGATTCCGGCCGATCTGGATTTGGTCGGAGCGGAGATCGAGATCGCGCGTATGGATGATCATCTCACGCAGCTCGCGCGCACGCTGACGCCACTTCGCAACGATGGCACATTTGATTTCATCCTGCTCGATTGTCCGCCCTCGTTAGGCATTTTAATGACAAATGCTCTTGCCGCTGCGGACGAGTTGCTCACCCCGATCCAGTGCGAGTTCTTCGCGCTCGAAGGTCTGGTGAAGATCGTTCGGGTCGTCGATCAGGTCCGGAATTCCGGGGCGAACGATCGCATTGAACTTACCGGCATCGTCATGACCATGTTTGATGCGCGGACGAATCTGAGCGCGCAAGTGGTGGCGGAAGTGCGGGAACATTTCGGCGAGCGTGTTTATGAAGCGACTATCCCGCGCACCGTGCGCCTGAGCGAAGCGCCCAGCTTCGCTAAATCGATTTTCGAGTACGATGCGACCGGCGCAGGCGCGCGCGCTTATCGGTCATTCGCGGAGGAATTCCTCAGGCGTCACGACATAACTCTTCCCAGTGCGGCTGGTCGATCGCAAAGACCGGTGCCGGGAAAATCTTGAACATCATTCTATTTTTCCGCCACGCCGCGGGAGGCGTGGTTGTGGGATGAATGAGCGAGCGCTGTTTTCGATTTTCGAAAATGCTGTTAAGTTCAAACGAACATGGGCATCGTTTCTCGCTTCGCGTGCGTATCTTTGTAAGCAATGGAACTCGCGACGAAACTCGCCATTCTCGCCGACGCCGCGAAATACGATGCCTCCTGTGCGAGTAGCGGGACGACGAGAAGAAATTCGCGCGCCGGCGGTCTCGGCTCCACCACTGGTTCGGGAATTTGTCACAGCTATACGCCGGATGGTCGCTGCGTTTCTCTCCTCAAAATTCTCCTGACCAACTATTGCACTTACGACTGCCTCTATTGCATCAACCGCATTTCCAGCGATGTCCCACGGGCGCGTTTCACCGCCGAAGAAGTCGTTAGGCTGACGCTCGATTTTTATCGGCGCAACTACATCGAAGGCCTTTTCCTCAGTTCGGGCATAATCCGAAATCCGGATTACACCATGGAGCAAGTGGTCGCAGTCGCGCGCACGTTGCGCGCTGAGCATGGGTTCCGCGGTTACATCCATCTCAAGACAATTCCGGAGGCCTCGCCGGAATTGATCGCGGAAGCGGGCCGCTGGGCGGATCGCATCAGCATCAACATCGAATTGCCGACGAAGGTGGCGTTGGAAGAGTTGGCTCCGCAAAAAAATTTCGACCGCACCGAAGCGGCCATGAGCGGAATTCGCGATCGCATTGCGCAGGCGAAGGTCGAACGGCGCGAAAGCCGGAAGGCGCCGAGTTTCGCGCCAGCTGGACAAAGCACACAGATGATTATCGGGGCAACCGCTACTCCGGACGCTGCGATTTTGCAGCAGGCGACTTCGCTTTATACCAAGCAAAAGTTAAAGCGCGTTTACTATTCGGCCTTTAGCCCAATTCCCGACGCCTCCAGTAAATTGCCGCTCATTTCACCGCCGCTCGTGCGCGAACATCGCTTGTACCAGGCCGATTGGCTGGTGCGCTTTTACGGTTTCAAAGCGGCGGAGCTGACTACGCCGAGCGCGCCCAATCTTGATCTGGAAGTCGATCCAAAACTGGCTTGGGCCTTGCGCAATCGTCACGCGTTTCCGGTCGACCTCAACAAAGCGTCGCGAGAAGTATTGCTGCGCGTGCCGGGTCTTGGCACGAAATCGGTGGAGAAAATCTTGCGGGTGCGACGCTGGCACAAACTGCGGTTGGACGATCTGCCCCGCCTGCACGTCTCCGTGAAAAAGGTTCTGCCGTTCGTCCTTACCGCTGACTACAACTCTGGTAATCTTTCGCTCGATTGTGAGGATTTTGCGCAACAATTCGTAAGCCCAAATTCTCAGCTCGATTTGTTTGCCGAAGGCGGGCCGTCTGTCCTTACCGGTCAATTATGACCGGTGATTTGGTCGTGCGATCAAAAATCTTTCTTCGGCATGGATCGAAAGTTCGCTCGGCAGAATGCCTTCGCCTGCTCGGTAGAAACGTTAGATAGAGCGTGAAACAATTCACCATCCGTCCGACCTTCCCGGACTGGCAGCGTGCTGCGCGTCGTGCCCTGCAGCAAAATATCCCGCCCGAAGAAATTGTTTGGCAGGAGTTGTTAGGCGACCAGCCCGCGCTCGATATTTTCGATGAGACGGACGATTCGTCGAACGAGCAGAAAGGCGATCGCTTTCGCGTTCCGAAAAGTTTCGTCGACCTTGCCCGCTTCGTCGCCTTGCATCGCGATGAGCGCCGCTGGGCTTTGCTCTACCGCCTTGTCTGGCGATTGACTCATGGTGAGCCGAAGTTGCTCGAGATCTCGGTTGATCCAGACGTCGCGCTCGCTTTCGATTTTCACAAAGCCATCCGCCGCGATCTTCACAAGATGCGTGCCTTCGTTCGCTTTCGCGAAGTCGCACTAGCCGGAGCCGATGACGCCGGTCAGTCGTCAAAATGGTTCGTCGCCTGGTTCGAGCCCGCGCATCACATCGTAGAGCAAAATGCGCAATTCTTTGTCGATCGTTTCGCCTCCATGCGCTGGTCGATTCTGACCCCGGACCGCTGCGCGCATTGGGATGGCGATGTGCTTTCCTTTACGGCCGGTGTCGACAAATCGCGCGCCCCGACTGACGACAGCGTCGAGAGTTTGTGGCTGACCTATTATTCAAATATTTTTAACCCCGCGCGCGTAAAAGTGCACGCGATGCAGGCGGAGATGCCGAAGAAGTATTGGAGCAATCTGCCGGAAGCGACTCTGATTCCATCGCTCCTGCGAGAGGCGCCGCCGCGGGTCGACATGATGAGGAAGAAAAGCGCATTGAAAACCAGAGACGACGACGCGGAGGAGTGGCGACCCGCGCCAGTTCCGAGCACGGAAGATTTGAATAAAGTCGAGGCGGCCGCGAAAGGCTGCACCGCTTG
The DNA here is from genome assembly GCA_964236815.1 of uncultured Chthoniobacterales bacterium. GTDB lineage: Bacteria > Verrucomicrobiota > Verrucomicrobiia > Chthoniobacterales > UBA10450 > JACCTI01. The sequence goes on along the minus strand of CAXSFN010000040.1, from coordinate 1,319 downwards.
CCATCTTTATAAACGCGCTACCCAAACCGTCTTCGGTGAAGGTCCGAAACGCGCGAAAGTTTTCATGCTCGGCGAACAACCGGGCGACCAGGAAGATCTCGCGGGGACGCCGTTCGTCGGGCCGGCCGGGAAGCTGCTCGATCGCGCATTGATCGAAGCAGGCATCGAACGCGACGAAGTTTACGTGACGAACACAGTCAAACATTTCAAATGGGAACCGCGTGGGAAGCGGCGAATACACCAGAAGCCGAACTCGCGCGAAATCGCGGCCTGTCGTCCGTGGATGGAAGCGGAGTTACGACTCGTTAGGCCGAATGTTCTGGTCTGCCTCGGTTCGACGGCGGCGCAGGCGATCTTCGGCTCGGCCTTTCGCGTCACGAAACAGCGCGGAGAAGTTATGAACTCTCCCTTCGCGGCGAAGGTCGTCGCAACCGTGCACCCATCTTCGCTCCTGCGTCAGCCAGACGAAGAATCGCGCGAACGCGAATACGCGCTCTTTGTTGACGATCTTCGCGTGGCCGCGAAGGCCGCGGGTTAAAAGGAAAAGCCTGCGGGGAATCGCTTCATCGCAGGCTTAGGTTTTTCTTCCGTCTCGGTTATTTTTTCGGCGAAGGCGATGGCACGGCAGTACTGCCTAGATCAGCGGTGGCGTCCGCTTTCTTTGACTTTTTGGACGGTTTTTCACCCTCAGTTTTTCCGCCGATTTTTAGGCTCTTCACTTCCAGTGTTCCGTCTTCCTGTTTCCAATAAGATCCGGTCACAGCGTCATTTTCCATCAGTTCCGCCATGCTGGAGGCGGCGCCAGCTTTGGTAACGGTCGACTTGTCCGTGACCTTGAAAACGCGTGAGGTTTCTTTGCCCGCGATGGTGAAGGTCTTGGCGGATTGATCGACCGCAGTCGCGGTTCCTTTGAATGGAATCGCCCGCTCGGCTTTTGCTGCAGGCGTCCCCCTCGGCTTCGCGGAAGGCGATGCGCTTTCTTTCGGTGAGGGCGACGCAGATGATTTCGAAGCGCCGAACGCGCTCAACGGCCCGAAAGCTAAAGCCGCGACGCATGCACTGCTGATGAGGTATTTTAATTTCATAATGGAGTTGATGATGGGTTGTGGTTGGTTGCTCCTAGACCCGGATGCGTTGACGAGCCGCGGGCGAATTTTCTTCAATCGGTATAACGAGTCCATTTTCCCAAGGCAATCCCGATTCGCGTCACGCGCCGTCACTGGACAGACGAGAACTATCGGAAAATACTTCGGGTAGAAATTTGGGGGGTATAGCTCAGTTGGTAGAGCGCGTCGTTCGCAATGACGAGGCCTGGGGTT
>CAXSFN010000039.1:21144-39849 GCA_964236815.1 uncultured Chthoniobacterales bacterium | reverse complement strand
CCCGAGAATTTTTCGCGGTTCAAAGACGTTCTCGATTATCTAAAACAAGACCTGCAAAACGAGCCGGCCGCGAAGTAGTCTCGCTCGATTCATGTGGGCTTTGGTTTTTTTCGCGCTTCTGGTCGCGTGTCTCGGAGGCTGGCTGGTCTCATGGCGCATGCAGCTGCAGCGCATTCGGCAGCTCGAGCGTTCCAACGAAGAGATCCAGGTCGAAGAGACGCTCGTTTTTGATTTTCTTCACGGGCTCGGTTCGGCTTTCACGGAAACAATTCGAGCGGCCGATCTCCATCGGCTAATTGTGGAAGGCGCGGCTCGCATTCTCGATGCGCATGGCGGCGCGCTTTACATGCTCGACCGCAGCGGGACCAGGCTTGCGCCCGCTTATCTTTCAAAAGGTTGCCCGCCGCTCGTGGAAGTGCCGCCGCATATTTTGCAGCAAGCCGCGGCGACGCCGCTCGCGCTCGAGAGTTATTTGCGCATGCATCCGGTCGAGGTCGGCGAAGGGATCATCGGCCGCGCCTGGCAGACGCAGCAGCCGATTTTTCTTAGCGATATTTCGGAAGCGCCCGAACTCGCCAAATTGCGTGCGACCAACCTCGGCACCACCTCTGTCATGGTCACGCCGTTGCTTTACGGCAAACAAAATATGGGTGTGCTCGCGCTCGGCAACGGACCGATCAGCGCCGCCTTCACGCAAAGCGATTTCATTGTCTTCAAATCGATTGCGGAACAGTCCGCCTTCGCGCTTTACAACGCGATCATCTACTCGGAGGCGAACGAGAAAAAACGGCTCGATCACGATTTGCAAATCGCGCGCGACATTCAGCGCATCATGCTTCCGGCGGAGGCGCCCGCGATCGAAGGTTTCGAGATCAGCGGCCTGAACATCCCCGCCAGCCAGGTGAGCGGTGATTACTTCGATTACATCCGGGTGGACGACGAACGCCTCGGCGTCGCGATTGCCGATGTCTCCGGCAAAGGCGTTCCCGCTTCCCTCATCATGGCCATTTGCCGGAGCGTCTTACGGAGCCAGGCACCGGAAAATTCGTCGCCTTCCGAAGTGTTAAAAAAAGTGAATCGGCAGCTCTATCCCGACATCAAGGAAGACATGTTCATCAGCATGGCCTATCTCATTTTGGATCACGTCCGAGCGACCGTGATCTTATCGCGCGCGGGGCACGACGCGCCGCTTTTGTATCGCCGGGCCACGCAGGAATTGACCCCGCTCAAGCCGCCGGGATTGGTCCTCGGAATTGACAGCGGAAGCGTGTTCGATAGGATAGCAAACGACTTCGCGGTCCCGCTCGAGCGCGACGATTGCCTGATCCTTTACACGGACGGCATCACCGAAGCGCTCGATGCCAACGAGGACGAATTCGGGCTCGACCGCATGATGCATTCCGTTCGGGCCAGTGCCATGGACGGCGCGCAGGCAGTCATTAACCGGTTGATCGACGACGTGCGAGACTTCGTCGGCGCGACGCCGCAACATGACGACATAACTTTAATTGTGATCCGCAAAACATGAACACACCTCAGCCTAACGAGACCTCGCAGGACGAGGGCGAATCGGTCCCGGTGGAAATCCGCGGCGGCACGCCTAACGAGCAATCGAATGATGACGATGGCACCGCCGGATTGCAGGCCGACCTGGATCGCTTCCGCGATCTTGCTCTCCGCAGCCAGGCCGATTTTGATAACTACAAAAAGCGGGCGGCGCGCGAAAAGGAAGACGCGATTAAATTTGCTAACAGCTCCCTGCTCGAGCGCTTGATCGCGATTGCAGACAACTTCGAGCTCGGGCTTTCCGCCGCGCGCGGCGAAGGGGAGAAGTCGCCGATTTATTCCGGGATGAACATGGTCCTGAAACAGCTGACCGATTTGTTAAATGAGAACGGTCTGCAACCGATCGATGCCGAAGGCCAGCAGTTCGATCCGAATTTACATGAAGCGATCGCGCACGAGCCGAGCGCGAAAATCGCGGAGGGCACTGTGATCCGGCAGACGCGGCGCGGATATCGCTTAAAGGATCGATTACTTCGCCCTTCGAGCGTGGTCGTCTCGAGCGGTAAAGCGAAGTAAATGAAGACAGGATTTACAGGGTGGAACAGGATTTTTGAAATCCAGTGAATTTCGTTAATCCCGTCTAAAAATTCCGAGACGATGCCTGTCACAAAACGCGATTACTACGAAGTCCTCTCCGTCACGCGCGAAGCGAATGGCGATGAGATTAAGCGCTCTTACCGGAAGCTCGCGGTCAAATTTCATCCCGATAAAAATCCGGATGACGCGAGCGCGGAGGAGCGTTTCAAGGAACTCGGCGAGGCTTACGACGTCTTGATGGATGAGGAGAAACGCGCGGCCTACGATCGTTACGGCCACGCCGCTTTCGCGCAGGGCACAGGCGCTTCCAGTCGCGGCGGGTTCCATGATCCCTTCGATATTTTCCGCGAAGTCTTCAGCGGCGGCGGTGGAGGCGGCGGCGCAGGCAGCATTTTCGAAACATTTTTCGGCGGTGGCGGTGGCGCGCAGACCGATCGCGAAGGCCGGCAGCGCGGAAGCGATCTGCGCTACGACATGCAGATCACGCTCGAAGAAGCGGCCTTCGGAGTGGAAAAGGAAATCGAAGTTAGCAAACTCGACACCTGCTCGAAATGCGATGGCAAAGGCGCCGAACCGAATTCGCGCACGATTAACTGCCCCACTTGCGGCGGACGCGGTCAGGTCATCAGCTCACGTGGATTTTTCCAGGTCTCACAAACCTGTCCGCGTTGTCGCGGCACCGGGCAGATTGTGGAAAAGCCGTGCCGCGCGTGCGATGGCGAAGGCCGCGTTGAAAAAGCGAGCCGTATCAAACTCAAAATTCCCGCCGGCATCGCAGAAGGCTCGCGTCTTCGCTCGACGCGCAATGGCGAAGCGGGCATCCGCGGCGGCGCGCCCGGCGATCTCTACGTCGTCATCCACATCAAGGAGCACGAGATCTTCCAGCGCGAAGACGATAATCTTTATTGCGAATTACCGGTGCCATTCACACTCGCCGCGCTCGGCGGTGAGATCCCGGTCCCAACTCTGGAAGGTAAGGCGAATCTGAAAGTCCCGGCTGGCACCCAAAGCGGTCAGCTCTTCAAGTTGCGCCACAAAGGCATCGTCAACGTCAACGGCCGCGACCGCGGCGACCTGCTCACGCGCTTGATCGTGGAAGTGCCGACGCTGTTGAATGGCGACCAACGCCGCAAGCTGGAGGAATTCGCCGAGCTCTGTGGCGACGAAAACACTCCACTGCGAAAAGGTTTCTTCGATCGGGCGAAGGAATTCTTTCGGTAGGATTTTTAAACCGCGGATGGCGCGGATGGGGAAACGCAGAAAGCGGTGCAACCCAGTGCCAGAGACTGAATTTTGACCACGGTTTGTACGGATGGAATCAACGTCCGCTGTCATATTCTCATCCGTGTAAATCCGCGTAATCCGTGGCCAAAGTTTCTTTATGCATCGCTTTTACATTTCGCCTAACGAGTGGAATCCAGACGCCCTCATTTTGACGGATGGAGAGGCGCACCACGCCCGCGATGTTCTGCGGCTGGAGCCGGGTGATAAAGCGGTCCTCTTCGACGGCCGCGGCCGCGAGATCACGGTTGAGATTGTCTCGTTAGACCAGCGTGAGATCGCGCTGCGAAAATTGCATGAAAGCAGCACGCCGCCGCTGCGCTGCCGCATCACGCTCGGGCAAGCGATTCCGAAAGGGAAAAACATGGACCTCATCGTTCAGAAAGCGGTCGAGATCGGCGCGAGCGAGATCGTGCCGATCATCTCCGATCGCACCATCGTGCGGCTCGACGAAAAGGAAGCCGCACAAAAGCAATTGAAGTGGCAGACCATCGCGATCGAAGCCGCCAAACAATGCGGCCAGAATTGGCTGCCGGAAGTGCAAATGCCGCGGACCCTCGCGCAATTCTTCGCAGGGGAGAAGATGGGGGCTGGAAAACCGGCCGCAAATAAACGGCCGCCACAGTCACCTCCGGATCTCGAAAGATTTGATCTCCAGCTCATCGGCTCATTGCAGAGCGACGCGCTGCATCTTAAAAATCTTCTCGCGGATTTTTCGACGGAATACGGCGACCGCCCTGCCAACGTCCTCATGCTCATCGGCCCGGAAGGCGATTTCACTCCAGCGGAATTGAATCTCGCGCGCAGCCATGGCTGCCGGCCGATCACACTTGGGCCAATCGTGCTCCGCGTCGAAACCGCCGCGATCTATTGCCTCAGTATTTTGTCCTACGAATTACTCAGGTGAACCCCTGATAACACTGAAAGAGATTTCAGTCTTCTTCATCCGTCTAAATCTGCGTAATCCGCGGTCAATCTTACTTATTTGTCCTTTCACCACTCGCGTGGGATGGAGAGCGAACGGCGCTCATCTTGACGCTCTGTTTTCTGAGACGCATCCTTCTACTGTGAGCACGGCCACCATTCCGCTCTTAACGGTCGAGAATTACAAAATTCTTCCTGAGACCGGCCCGCGTTATCAACTCATCGAAGGAGATCTCTACATGGCGCCCGCTCCGAATCGTTACCATCAGGAAATTGCCATAACCTCGAATACATCCTGCGCGGATACATCGAGCAGCATCCTATCGGTAAACTCTACCACGCCCCCTTCGACGTCGTCCTCGACGAGTACAATGTCTTTCAGCCCGACATCATTTTCGTTTCTAAGCAGCGCCTCTCCATCCTGACCGATGCCGGCGCGGAGGGCGCGCCCGATCTTGTGGTCGAGATTCTTTCGCCCAAGACCGCCCGGCTCGATCGCGATAACAAGCGCCGCGTTTATGCTACCAGCGGAGTGCGCGAGCTTTGGATTATCGTGCCGGAAACCCAGCGCATCGAAGCATATATTCTTGAGGAAATGCGGCCGCGCCTTCCGCGGTTTACAAGGCAACCGATCAATTTCTTCGCCCCGTTTTCCGAATCTGCTTTTCGAGGCAGCGACCATCTTCGCGCGCTGACCGAGCTAGCTCCGTCGGGTCCGCAGGCTCGATGACCTGCGCGCCAGCGCGAATGCAAGAGAACGCATAGAAGGCACGCGTCTCGCTAATGCAGAGAGACGTCCCGCAAGGGATAATGTCATGACCCGGGACCTGGATTTTATTCGCGAGCTGCTCGCTCGTGTCGCGGAAGAGGAATTCTCCAGCAGCGACCCGGTTGTCATTCATCACGCCAGTCTTTTGAAAAGCGCGGGGCTCATCCATGCCGTCCTCACTCCGCAGCAATGGAAAGATCGTTTCGCCCTCGCCATTTTGAAGCGGCTCACCCCACTTGGTCAGCAATTCCTGCAGGCAAGCAGGGATGAAGCGGTCTGGCGCCAGACCAAGCGAATCTTCGTCCGCCCCGGCCTAGTCTTCTCGCTTTCCATGATCGCGGATTATCTGGGGAAAAATCCTCTGCCGCCTCCGCTTCCCTGACGATCACGGCAGAAGATTCGTCGCAGATTCACCGATCTAACAGATTCTTCTTCAATTCGGTTTCGCTCTTTTCTTAAAATCTGCGTGAAGCTGCGAATCTGTGGACGCTCGAAGTATCGCCCTCGACCTTACGATCACGGTGACCAAAGAATGCCCATGGCGACCCAGTCAATTTGCGTTTCCGCCACAAAACCGGGTGGCCCAATCGCGGCGGAACAAATCAGGAGCGCGTTCTTAGACCCGAGATAGACGCGAGCGCGGCCTGATTTGATCGAAGGCGAGAAACCTAGACGCTCCCAGCGTCAACGCTGGCTCCACATAGCGCACGTCCATCGCGATGTCTCGCCTAGGCGGTATGCGCAGGCTCTTGTTTGCTCGCTTTCCATGATCGCCGATTACCCGAGGAAAGATCCATTGCCGCACCCGCTTCCCTGAGGGTTAGAGCGCAAAGCAAATTCGGCGCCGACTTTCTTCTCTAGCTCTCGGTTATGCCCTGCCGCACCCGCCTCACCGACAAGCGCGGCAGAGGATTCGCTCCACACACTTAACCGATCCACAAATTCCTTGATGCGCGACTCTGGGTGCCTTCGATCTGTCGCAGAAACGTTACAAATTGAGTATAAAAAAACATTGCTTTGGTTTCCAGAAATCGACAACGTGCGTTCATCAGCAAACCCGCAAGGAAAATCATGAAAAAACTAATTCTCTGTGCACTGTCGGCCTGCCTGGCGCTGAGCGCGCATGCCGCCACGATCGAATGGAATAATACCGGAACTGACTACGCGACTGGAAGCGATTGGGTCGGCGGGGTTGCCCCCGCAAATAGCACGACCGCCGATATCGCGGCCTTCGGTTCGACCGGTGCTTCTGCGATGAATCCGAATCTCGCAGCTGCGCGCAGCGTCGGCGGCGTCTCGTTCTTATCGGGCGCATTCTCTTACACCTTCAGCGGGGCTATTCTGACTGTCGGAAACAGCGGCATCTCTGACTCGGCTGCAAACGTCGAGACTTTCTCAAATACGATTAGACCAAGTATCAACCAAACTTGGACGAGTGCGGGGGGAGCGAGCCTAATTTTAAACGGCATCGTCGACATTAATGGAACGACTGGGGCGGCGCGCTTTCTGACTCTCGCTGGCGCCGGGGCGTTTACATTTAACGGTGTTATTCAGAACTCATTCGCGGCCAGCACTGGAAATCTGACGTATAATGGAACGGGCAGTCTCACGCTCACCAACACGAACACGTATACCGGCAACACAGTTATCAGCAACGGTAGCGTGCTAGCATCAAAAGACGGGGCGCTCGGTGGCGGGAACGTAAGTCTTACCGGTGGCGCTGTCGTACTAACGCTTCAAGGCGGAGCAAGCAATAACTATATCGCCGACACGCGTAACCTGAGTATCATAACTGGCAGTGGGACTGTCCTGCTCAATTACTCCGGAAGTGACACTATCAATGGACTTATTATCAACTCCCAGGCTCTCGCACCCGGCGTCTACGGAGCCATAGGAAGCGGGGCTGCGAACGAGAATGCTGCTTTCAGCGGAAGCGGGTTCTTGACCGTAACCACTTTGGTCCCCGAGCCATCGACTTACATACTTCTAGGATTGGGCGTTCTGATTTGCGCGCAGCAGTTCTGCCGCAAAAAGGCTTCCTAGTCTAACGAGTCTTTCACGAACGCCTCTCCCGAAACGGAGAGGCGTTTTGTTTTTCCGACCGAAGGAATTCGGTTCTGTTCTTGTAACAACGAAATCAATGGAACGAAATCGCCGCCAGCGAGACTGCGGCACTTGATAGAATGTGACTGGTCACTGTAACTGGTCATCATGGAAGTAACCGCGACCACCTTTAAAGCAGCCTGTCTGAGTCTGATCGACTTGGTCGACAAGAACCACGAGCCAATTCTTATCACCAAGCAGGGAGAGGTGGTGGCGCAGTTGACTGGTCCTCCACCGCGAAGCAAACCCTGGTTCGAACTTCGCGGGACTGGGGTCATTCGTGGCGATCTGCGGACGCCATTGATGGATGAAACGGAAATGGAAAGCGCGACTGGACGTGAGCTGAAACATGGCGAACGAAGAAAAAAATAGCCGTGGCCCTCTCATCGATACGCATATCTGGATCTGGTGGATCGAGGGAGCGTCCCAACTAAAGCGCGCGGATCGCGACGCGTTGGACGCGTTGGCCGAGGACGAGCGCCGTAGACTCAGCGCGATTAGTTTATGGGAACTTTCGCTGCTGGTGCAGAAAGGCCGCTATGTCCCGGGCCGCGCCATCCACGATTGGCTTTCACTGGCGGCGGGGCTGGCGAAGGTGTAGCTGACGCCAATTTCTCTTCCCGTCGCGCATGAGCTGGTGCGAATCCCTGCCTCTTTCCAGTCCGACCCCGCGGACCGCATTGTGGTGGCCACGGCGCGAGCGTTGAATGTGGAATTGCTAAGCTACGACGCGCGGATCCGTCGCTCGGGTTGGGTGCGGCTTTGGAAAACTGGCTGAGACCAATCTCGCAAGCTGGAAGGTCGCTCCACAAAGTGCACCAGAGACGCTCTAGCCATCTTTGAGTTGAACCATAGCGTTCCCGCGCAGCTTTGCGGCAGGACGCGGTTATGTTATGCAAAGACCTATGCTGACCGAGGCTATCGACGGAATGCAGCTGGCCCACAAAGGCGCGGCACTTCTTTATCGGGAGGGCGCCGCTAACGTCTGGGTCTTCGGTTCGGTCGCGAAAGGGCGGCGCTTGGATTTTCGCTCGGACATCGATTTTGCGGTGGAGGGTTTCGATTCATCGCAGATTTGGCGCGTGGGCGCGGAACTCGAGGATCTGCTCGATTTCCCGGTGGACTTAATCGAGATCGAAAAAGCTCGACCCGCTCTGCGCCAGCAAATCACTCTGCACGGCATTTTTCTCAGCGATGAAAATTGACCCGAGCGAGGCGCGCTCACTTATCGCCGTCATCGAAGACAATCTCGCCGTCTTGCAAGAGCGTAACCGCGAGCTCGATGCCTTGGCGCAAAAGCCGTGGACGGAAAATGATCTGATCGTGGTTGGCTATCACTTGCACAATCTTTACAGCGCGATCGAGAATAGTTTCGATCAAATCTCTCGGACCTTTGAGAATCATGTCGTTGATCAAGCGCATTGGCACCGGGAACTCATGTCGAAAATGTTCCTCGATCTCTCGCCCCCTTCGACCAGCGGTGATGTCTGGGGAAGTCCGGCCAATCCTGCATGACATGCTGGCCTTCCGACATGTCTTTAGAAACAATTACGAAATCGATCTTGAGCAGGAGAAGCTGCAGGCTCTGCTGCAACGTTGGCAACGCGATCGCGCGGGCGTTGTGGAAAACTTTCGCCGGTTTGTGAAGCAGCTTGATCAAGTCGCGACAAGCTAGCTACTTCGCGTAGCTCACACGCCAGATGGTATCGTTGCCGTCTTCGCTGAAGAGCAGGCTGCCGTCTTGCGCGATCGTAATGCCAACTGGCCGGCCCCACACTTTTCCTTCGGGCGTGACAAAGCCGGTGACGAAGTCTTCGTAATCGCCGCGCGCTTTGCCGCTCGATTTATCCAACGGCACGCGCACGATTTTATAACCGGTCCGGCGCGCCTTATTCCATGACCCATGGAAAGCGGCGAAGATATCGCCCTTGTATTCGGCCGGAAATTGCGCGCCGTCGTAGAAACAGAGATTGAGCGTGGCGGAATGGCTTTGCACGAGCAGGTCGGGCGCAACGACTTTGCTCGCGAGCTCGGGATGTTTGCCCTGATGCCGCGGGTCCTGGTGATTCCCGAGATAGAACCAGGGCCATCCGTAAAACGCGCCCGCTTGCACGCGGCTGATGTAATCGGGCACCAGTCCATCGCCGAGCGCGTCGCGCTCATTCGTGCTCATCCATAACTCGTTAGATCCGGGACGAAATTTAATTCCAACCGCGTTCCGGATTCCCCACGCAAAAACTTTTCGGCCCGTGCCATCGGGATTGAACTCGAAGATACGAGCGCGATCCACCTCACCCGAATCGTCGGATACATTCGAGTGCGAACCAATCGAGACGTACATTTTTTTGCCATCGGGCGAGAAAGCGAGATCGCGCGTCCAATGCCCGCCGCCATGGAGCAAACCGCCGCCGGAAAGTTCCGCGCTCAATTTCTCCGCTGGGCCGCGCGCTTTCAGATCGCCATTCCGATAGGGAAATCGAATCACGCCATCGGTATTGGCGATGTAAAGATATTGCGGCTCCGGCCCAGGCGGATAAAAGGCGAGCCCGAACGCTTTGTTCAAACCCTCCGTCGCAAAGGTTTCATTCGTGTCCGGTTTGCCGTCGCCGTTCGTATCGCGCAGAACTTTGATCGCGTTCGCGCGGCTTTCATTAACGAAAATATCGCCATTTGGCGCCGTGCGCAGATAACGCGGGTCGCGAAACCCCGCGGCATATTGTTCGATCTTGAATCCCGACGGGACGTGAAGCTCCGCGCCCTCGGGCCGCTTGACCACGTCGGCGTCATTACTGACCGATTCCGTCTGATAAGGCGGCGGAAGATCGGCGATAGTGATTTTGTGCCGAAGGCCAGGCGCATCTTTCGTCCAATCGGCTTCGACCGCGGCTTTGCCGGAGAGGGTGGTTTGGGCGGGAGTAAAAGAGAGAAAAGCAAATGAAAGGAAAGCCCCTGCTGCGCAAATCGTGCGGGTGTGAGGCGAAGTCAGTGTAGTGCTCATGGTTGGTTGCTAACTATTCGGCTGCCACTCTCTCCGCAGATGCGGTGTAGATACGGACGTGTCGCTCGCTCCGGCGCGCCATGGAAAATGATTCTGCAACTTGGCAGGCGCGATGCCTGCAGCCGACGCCGCCCGTCACCCTCTTAGTAACGATAACCTTTCGATAATTGGAACGCGTTCCTGATCAGTTCGAGCCGAGGTTTGGCATCGTTCGCCATTACAATTTCGACGACATCGAAACGAAAAAGAATGTCGGGATCGTCCAGCATCCGCAGCCAGGCGAGAGCGCCGCGCGAGATGCGATGACGTTGCTCGCTTCGAATGGTTTCGATCGGCCGGCCGAAATCTTCGCTCGAGCGCGTCTTGACCTCCACGAAGACGAGCGTGTCGTTCTCGCGGCAGACAATATCGATTTCGCCTCCGGTTCGGCCGCGAAAATTCCGGTAGAGAATTTTGTAGCGATTCTGCCGGAGTAAACGGCAGGCGAGCTTTTCGCCAGCCGCGCCGCGCGTGAGATGCTCAGCTTTGACGCGCGGAAAAGGATGACGCAATCGACGCGCGAATGCGGTGAGTGAATTACAAAAGCCAGAATTCATTGTCGGCGGAAGAGAGACAGGATTAACAGGATTTACGGGATTGCGGAGGGAAGGACTCAATTCGTTTCCCATCCTGTTTAATCCTGTAAATCCTGTCTAAACCATCTCCGTTATCACGGGTCCCGCGAAGCCAAAGAGCGGCTGCGCCACCGGCTCGAACGAGCGCCGGTGAATCGGGCACGGTCCGTGTGCGTGCAGTTTCGTGAGATGCAGTTCGGTCCCGTAGCCTTTGTGCTGGCTGAAGCAATACTCAGGAAAGCGCGCGCAGAATTCTCGCATCATCATGTCGCGCGTTACTTTCGCGATCACACTCGCGGCGGCGATGCTGAGGCTGTAGCAATCGCCATCGATGACCGCGGTCTGCGGAAGAGGAAACGGGAAAACCGGCAGCCCGTCGATCAGGGCGTGATCGGGCTGCGCGGTGAGCGCTTCGATCGCGGCGCGCATCGCTTTGTGTGTGGCGCGAAGAATATTAATCTGATCAATCTCGATCGAATCGACGATCCCGACCGCCCACACGATCAGTTCGTTGCCGATGAGATCGTGATAAATTTCCTCGCGGCGCTCCGGGAGGAGTTGCTTGGAATCGTTCAGCCGTTTGTGCCGGAATTTCTCCGGAAGAACTACGGCCGCCGCGACCACGGGGCCGGCCAGCGCGCCGCGCCCGGCTTCATCGATGCCGGCGATGGCGGAGAAACCGACTGCGCGTAAACGGCGTTCATGGCGAAAGCCGCAGCGGCGATACATCCGGAAATTTATCCACAGATTTCGCCGATTTTCACAGATTTATTGAAGCGAACTTGAAGAGAAGCCGACGCAATGCGCCACGGCGGATGATAGGCCGGCGAAATCGCACGCTCCGGCGGTTTGCAGAATCTGTGAGAATCCGCGCTATTCCCGCACAGCGGTCGCTTCCTTACCCTTGCGATTGCGCAGGTAATTCAGCTTCGCGCGACGCGCTTTTCCGGCTTTCTCGACTTCCACTTTCGAGATGCGCGGCGAGTTGATCGGGAAAACGCGCTCGACACCTTCGCCGTAGGAAATGCGGCGAACGGTAAAGGTTTCGTTGATTCCGCGACCCTTCCGCCCGATCACGATCCCGGCAAAAATCTGGATGCGTTCCTTGTCACCTTCACGCACGCGCGTGTGCACGCGAACGCCATCGCCGACTTTGAAATCGGTCACGTCGGTTTTTTGCTGCTCTTTTTCGATGATGTCGATGATCGTGCTCATAACTGCTCCTGGTGACCGCCGCTCGGCGGGCGGACATAGTCAATCGGCTGGGAGGGAAATGCAAACGGCAAGCCGCCCGCCCTTTCCCTTTTCTCGCTCAACCCTCGCCCTGCAAGCAAGAGTAACATCGCGTCTATGACTGGCATTAGAAGGCGACGCCAGTTGTGATCAAACGGCCGTCCGCTATAATCGGGGCCGAGCTGCGCCCGTAGCTCAACTGGATAGAGTGACAGCCTCCGAAGCTGTAGGTTGCGCGTTCGAGCCGCGCCGGGCGCACTGATGATTATCGGTTAATTGTTATTGTCGTCGGGGGGCCGTTCACCCGGATTTCCGATGAACCAGCCACCAACCTGACAACCCGCCGCGAGCGGCTACGCCAGCGCTTCGAGCCGGCCTAACAAGTCCTTTTTGCTCGTCATGCCTGTTACTTGGTCGATGACCTGGCCGTTCTTGAAGAAGAGCAAAGTCGGAATCGCGCGGACATTGAAGCGGAAGGAAAGGCTTTGGTTCTCGTCGATGTTCACTTTCGCGACTTTGACGCTGCCGGCTTTTTCTTTCGCGATCTCGTCCAGGACCGGTGCGATCATTTTGCACGGGCCGCACCATTCCGCCCAAAAGTCGACCAGGACCGGCTTGTCGCTCTTGGTTACTTCGGCTTCAAAATTCGCTTCGTCGATCGTCACAGTGCTCGAGTTATCCATAGTTTAGGAAGCAAGGTAGTTCCAAATTTGGATAAGCAAAGTGAGAGACGAAATGCCGAAGATGATCCAGCAAACCGGCATGGGGACTTCATCCAGCATCGACAGGACCGACTTCGCTCCGTCGGTCGGCGGAGTAGCGGCCAAAGTCACAGAAGCGCTGTGCAATCTGGTCGCAGGCGCCGAGAGAAGCGGCTGAGTCTTCGTCATCTTCACTGCGGGAGCGGGCGGCGCCGCGGGCTCGGGCAAAATGCTGATCCGAGCGGTCTCCTTCTTTGGTCCTGCTTGAGTGGCGGATCCCGGATAATTTGAAGGCGCAGCCGCGACGGCGCTACCGGCAACCGGCGCAGCCGCCGGAGGTATGACGCGCGGTGGCGGCGGCAAGACTTTCGGCCGCGGAGGCATGGCGGGAGGCGGTGAAGTTTTTGGTGGCACCGGTATGACGTTGGTCGGCTGCGACGGAATTGGTGCGGCGCCCGTGGGAGGCTTTGCCGCCGGAGCGGAACCCGCCAGAGGAACCGGCGGTCTCGGGGCAAAAGAGGGAGGACGAACCGGTTTTGAACCCGATGCCGTGGGGATGGGCGGTCGCGCCATTGGAGGCGGCGGAACGGGACGTGCCGGAGCGTTTGGGATGGGCGGTTTGGCGAACTTTGGAGGTTCCGGCACCGCGCCATTCGAGGGCGGCCGAGCGGGCAAATTTATCCGAACGGTGTCGCGGGCTTCGCTTCCGGCACCGACGTTTTCCGGCGGGACTCGAGGCGGCAAGGTAATCCGAACAGTCTCTTTTTTTGGTTCGTTCAGATCACTCATTTTGCGTCGTGATGCGGCGGGATAAAATCGCTGAATCGCGGGAATTTGTCACTCGTTAACTTGGCGCGTTGAACAGTTCCAACCGCAAACGCGGAGCGCGTGTCTCTATTTTGTTTTTTCATCCTAAGCGAAGCGAAGGATCTCTGGCTTCTCTGCGCTGGGTGATCAGAAATAGTCAGAGATCCTTCGCTATGCTCAGGATGATTGTGAGAATCCGATCGATCGGACGAGAGCGGATGCGCCATTGCGCGCATCTGTTCATTACAAATCAGGCGAGTAAGTCGTAGCCGCGCGCGCCGGTGATTTTGCGCGTGATAAATTCGCCGACCGGCGCCGGTTGCGAAAGGATGACGGTGGTGTCGACATCAGGCGCGTCCGCCTCGCTGCGCGCGATGTGCGGTTGATCGACCAGAAGTTTTATTTCCCGGCCGACGCGTGCGCCCGCGACTTCCCGCGCGATTTTTTGTTGCACGATCATGGCGCGGCGATAACGCGCGTTCTTGATTTGCGCGGGCAGTTGATCCGGCATTTTCGCGGCGCGTGAGCCTTCTTCTTGCGAGTATTTGAAAATGCCGAGCCGTTCAAAACGCGAGCGCTCCATGAAATCGAGCAACGTTCCGAATTCCGCTTCCGTTTCGCCCGGAAAGCCGACGATGAAAGTAGTGCGCAAGGCCACGCCGGGAATTCCGGCGCGTATTGCCCTAACGAGTTCTTCAATATGTTGCCGACCGGTCTCGCGTCGCATCCGGCCGAGCATCGTTTCGTCGATATGCTGCAAAGGCATATCGATGTAACGCGCAACCTTGTTGCATTCGGCGATCGCCCGGATCAATTCCGCGCTCCAGTGCGCGGGATGCGTATAGAGCAAACGCACCCAAAATTCGCCCGGCACTTCCTGGATTTCTCGCAGCAATGTGGAAAGCGTGGCGCCGCGAGATGAATCGACCGGCTGTCGCGGTCCGGCCTTTTCGTCCCACAAGTCCATCCCGTAATAAGTGGTGTCCTGGCTAATGAGATTGATCTCCTTCACTCCCTCGGCGACGAGCGAACGCACCTCCTCGAGGACCGATGCTGGCGGCCGGCTGCGATGACGGCCGCGCATTTGCGGAATAACACAAAAGCTGCAGGGATGATTGCAGCCTTCCGCGATTTTTAAATATGCGCTGTGCGCAGGCGTGAGCCGGAAGCGCGGCGTGTCGTAATTTGGAATATAATTTGGCCGCGTGGTTACAAGATCGAGCGGATCGAATCCAATCGAAGGCGCGGCCAGGACGCGCTGCGCAATCGCGCCAAGATCCTTCACCTGGTCGAGCCCGATGAAAGCATCGACCTCCGGCATTTGCTCGCGCAGCTCTCTCGAAAATCGCTGCGACATGCATCCGCTCACGATCAATCTCTGACCTGGGCGTTTCGCGAGGCCGCGTTGTTGATGCGCATCGAGAATCGCGTCGATCGATTCTTCCTTCGCCGAATCGATAAAAGCACACGTGTTGACGACGAGAACATCCGCCTCTTCCGCATGCGCGGTGATTTCCATTCCGTGCTGAAGAACACTGCCGAGCATGATTTCGGCATCGACCAGATTCTTGGCGCAACCAAGGCTGATCATCCCAACTTTAGGCGGGAGTGTGTGGTTGTAGCCGGGGTCGGTGACCCCGGATGGCGCGGGCGTGCCATTCAGACTGCCGGGGTCACCGACCGCGGCTACAACGGATGCGATCACGACTTATTCCAGGCGCACGTCGCTGTCACCGCGTGCCACCAACTTGCCGTTTTTCCGAATCTCGACGTCGCTCGGGTCGAGGACTTTCACTGCAATTTTTTTACCGCTCAGCTGAACCGGCGCGCCAGTGACATCAATCCAGCGCTCGAAAGAGGAACGTCCTTTTTCAGTATCGACGATGATGCGAACGAAAGTTTTCTTGAGCGGACGAACTTCGAAACGATTGGCGATCGGCGAAGCACTCGGGCTTGGACTGGCCATGGCCATCTTGGCTTTGGCCAGGTCCTCTGCATGGACCGGCTCCGCCCGCCGCACTTCGGGTTCCACTTCCGGAGGCGCGACGGCGATCGCCGTCGGTTGTGGAATTGGCGTCAGCGTCGGAGCAACTGCAAGCGCAACTGGAGCGGTCGGTCCGGGCGTTGAATCAGCGGGAAGGGCGCGGGGTGCGACGATATTTCCGGTGATCGGTGCCGCGCTCGGCAGCGGCGTGACGCTGGCTTGAGCGAGGGCCTGCGCATCGCGCTCGCTCGGTTTGATCCGGCGTAAATCCATCACCGTTCGCAGCAGCCAAAATCCTGCGATCAGCACGACGATTCCGATGGCGAGCGGAAGGAGCGAGCTCTTGTTGCCGGTAGATCGGCGCGGAACAACTTCGACGCGGCGCGGCTTCGGCGCGGGATTATCTTGTAAATAGGAATAACCATCGACCGTCACCTGATCGGAAGTCTCAAACGCTTCTAAATATGGAGTGACATCGACGTTCAGAAATTTTCCGTAGATAAGGAGGAAGCCCTTTGCGTAGGCGAGACTTGGGAAGTGCGAAAAATCTTCCGCCTCGATTTCCCCCAACTTCGATGGGCGGATCTTGGTCATCCGGGCCGCTTCTTCCAGAGTGAGATTTCGCGCGAGACGCGCTTTTTGAAATTTTTCGCCGAGTCCTTCCATGAGGTGATGCTTGCCCGGCTACACCGCGGCGTCGAGGTCGACCAGAATCTCGCGCGGCTTCGCGCCTTCGCCGGGCCCTAAAATCCCGCGTTGCTCCAGAATGTCAACGATGCGCGCCGCGCGCGTGTAACCGAGGCGAAGACGGCGTTGTAAAAGCGAAGTGGAAGCGCGTTTCTCCTGCCGGATAATCTCCAGACATTTTTCCACCAGCTCTTCGTCTTCTTCGGTTACGTCCTCTTCGCCGTCCTCAGCTCCGCTCCTCGAAATCTTTTCCGAAATGGCGAGGTCGTAGGCCGGCGGACTTTGCGCGGAAACAAATTCGACCAGGCGCCTGATTTCGTCATCGGTCACGAGGACGCCTTGCGCGCGGATCAATCGCGATGTGCTCGGTGGCAGATAAAGCATGTCGCCCTGGCCTAACAAGCGATCGGCTCCGTTCTCATCCAGGATAACGCGGCTGTCGATTTTCGATGCCACTTGAAAGGCGATGCGGCTTGGGATGTTCGCTTTGATTACCCCCGTGACGACATCAGCGCGCGGCGTCTGCGTGGCGACGATGAGATGAATCCCGGCAGCGCGCGCCATTTGCGTGATGCGCGCGATCGCGCTTTCCACATCGGCCGGCGCGGTCTGCATCAGATCCGCGAGCTCATCGACGATCACGACGATATAAGGAAGTTTATCGGGAATGATCGGCTCGTCGTCGCGCGGCACCTGGATGCTTAACTTCTGCGTGTATTCTTCGACTGAACCCATGGGCGGCTTTTCGTTCTCCGCGATTCCATTCGACGCCATCGTTTCCGCATCCAGTTCCTTCTGCGTTTTCTTAGGTGGCCGCGCATTGAAGCTGGTGATATTTCGCACCCCGCTTTTCGCGAAAATCTTATAGCGATTTTCCATCTCGATAATCACGTGCCGCAGCGCGAGCAGCACCTTTTTGGGATCGGTCACGACCGGAATGATGAGATGAGGCAGATCGTTGTAGACCTGCATTTCGACCACTTTCGGGTCGATCATGATGAAGCGCAGTTCTTCCGGAGTGAAGCGGTAGAGCATGCTCGCGATCAGCGCGTTGATGCAGACGCTCTTGCCACTGCCGGTCGTTCCCGCGACCAGCAGGTGCGGCATTTGCGCGAGATCGGCAATGATGGTCTTGCCATAAACATCCTTGCCCAGCGCGATCGGCAGCTTCGCTTTCGTCTCCGTCCAATCCGGCGATTGCATCAACTCGCGTAGCGTCACTTTCACTTTGCGACTGTTGGCCAGCTCAATCCCGACCGTGTCTTTCCCGGGAATGGGCGCGAGAATGTTGATCCGCTCCGCACGGGTCGCGCGGGCCAGATCGCGCTCCAGGCTGACGATCTTGTCCACCCGCACGCCTTTCGCGGGATAGACTTCGTAGCGCGTGATGGTGGGGCCTTTTGTGATATCGCCCGGCGCCACGGCAATCCCGAATTGCTGCAGCGTCTCGATCAAGGTGCGTTGAATTTCCTCGAGCTCGGCCGGGTCGGTCGCGACTCGTCCTTCGACATCGTGCTCGTCAAGAAGGTCGAGCCCCGGGAGCGTGTAGTTTTCCGAATCCCAGGAACGACTCGTTAGGCCAGTGAGGGATTTCGCGGTGGTCTTTTCGCCCGCGCGCAATTCGGCCAGCGAAGGTTTTTTGCGCGAGGCCGGTTCCTCCGCGGGCAGCGCGGTCGTATCGACCACTTTCGGCTTTGGACGATTAGTCAGTTCTTCCGGCAAAACGAAAGCCGTCGCATCGGGCACGGGGGCGCCGAGTTTTTTCAATCGTTTCTCGACCGCACGCTGTTGTTTCTCTTTCTCTCTTCTCTCGAACTCGAGCCGCGTCTTCATGTCCGCGTTCTGCAGATGCCGCCGGCGTTGCCATTGGCCGAGCTGTTGCACGCCGTTTCTGACGCTTGCCACCGTTTGCCGGACGATATGAATCGGCCGCAGTCCCGTCATGAGAATGATGCTGGTGAGGTAAAGGCCGCCAAGCAGGATCATCGAACCGACGCCGCCCATCAGGCGCAGCAGAACATCATGGCCTAACGAGTAACCGACCCATCCGCCCGGTCCCTGAATGTTAAAAGCGGAATGCCAGTCGCGCAGGAATTTGGGTTGCAAATGCAGTAGACATGCGCCGGAAATAATGAAGAGCGCGATCCAGCCCGCGCGTTTCGAGACCACCAGCTGCGAGTGAAATAATTTGGCCGCGCCAAACCCGAGCAGGACAACCGCGAGCAAATAAGACGCGGCCCCGATCGTGAAATAACAAAACCCGGCCACGATCGCGCCGAGTGGTCCAATGAAATTTTGCGCCGGCGAATTGGGCGTCGCGACCTTGCTGAACCAAACCCACGCGGGCAGGTCCTTTGGATTATAGGAAATCAGCGCGAGGAAAAGGAGCGTGCCGACCCCGAGCAAGATGAGCGCGAAGACCTCGTTCCATGCGTTATTTTTCGTCGAGCGAACCACTGCGCGCATAGTAGTCGCGAGGACGCGGCTTTCAATTCTTTGTC
>CAXSFN010000039.1:0-21134 GCA_964236815.1 uncultured Chthoniobacterales bacterium | reverse complement strand
GCCGCCGCCGCTTCTGCCGGCTGCAGAGGAATTCCTGGCTCACGAAAGCTCAGTGCGAACTACTCGCGGAAGGAGTTTGCTGCACGGCGAAGCGTGCCGCGTCGGCAGGCTTGTTCCACGCTGTGTAAAGTTCGTGCAATCGCTGTGCGCACATCTCAGACATTGCGTGGTGCTCGCCGAGGCGTGTTTTCAAATCGCCGTAGCCCGTTAAGAGCAATGGCTCCGCCTCAGCGTAGCGGTCCTGTGCGAGGAGGCACTCGCCCAAGGCCGTTTCCACATTGCCGAAGGTAAACTGGAAAGGAAATCGCTCGGTCGCTCTGCCCTCCGAATACGCAGCGCGCAGAAAGGGTTCGCCCTCGGCGGCCCGGCCCGTCCGAGTCAGGGCCAAGCCGTAGAGGCCGCGCGTCTGGACCACGTTGCGATGTTTAGCCGGCATCGTGGCAACGCAAAAGTCGAGAGGTTGCCGGACTTCATCGATGACCTTTTGATAGTCGCCTTTGATGAAATCCAAGACGCCATGAAGGATGAGGGATGTGATGGAAAAGGCGTTGTTCTCGCCCAGAGTTTTCCGGCACTCGAGATCTAACCGCGTTAACTCCTGCTCTTCCTCGGCCCACTTTTGGGCTCTCCCAAGACAGAGGCAAAGTCCAGCTCGGGCGAGAATGGCTTGAGTGCTATTAGGCGCAACTCGAGCAAAGAGATCGATCACCCGGCGGTAACCCGCGATCGCACCGTCCAAGTCCGCCTCCCTGTTTTGCATCGCTGCGACTTCCGTCTCCATGTGCTTCGCATGGGCTTGCGTATAGAGGACCTGGACATACTCCAAGCTCTGCTCTCCGCGAGCAGCGCGCATCAAGCCAAGCGATTCTGCAAGGAAGGGGGCTGCTTCGTCAGGACGAACGTCACGGGAGAGAATTGCTCCTAATGCGCGAAGCGTTTCGGCTAAGTCGAAGGTGTTGGGAGGAGTTTGCCGACGCTCGATCGCGAGTGCGTGGCGCAGCAAAGGTTCGGCCTCTTTAAACTGAAAAACGCCGGAGAGCACCGAGCCAAGGAGAAACTCTGCCTTGGCCGTGGACAGATCCTCCCCTCCATGAAGCTGACGAAGGAGGCCAAGTGCCTTGCGAGCGTGCTGCTCTGCTGGCGGAAGAACTTTCAATCGTTCATAAGCCCGGCTCAGGGTTTCATGCGCCTGGGCCAGGATTTCCGGCTCCTTCGCCAGGTCTTCGTCGATGCTCTCGCCGGCGGCGTCGAGCACCTGCACAACCTTTACGTCCTTGCCCATTTTGGCCGGGTCGGCACTGCTCAGCAGATCCTCGAGGAAATGGTTGAGCCGGCCCGCCTGCTTTTGGGCAAGCTCGGCCTGCTGGCGTGCTTGTTCGGCCCTGGTCCGTGCGATCTGGGCGCGGTCGCGCTCCTCCCGTGCAACTCGCGCCTGCCAAGTCGTGGTAATCAAACCGCCCAGAAGAGCTAGCATGATGAGCGCGACGGCGGAAACTCCGGCTTTGTTTCGCCTTACAAACTTGCTCGCGCGATAACGCAACGTGTCTTTGCGCGCGGTTACGGGCAGGCCTTCGCCGTGGCGCCGAATGTCTTCGGAAAATTGCGCTACGCTCGCGTAGCGGCGCACCGGTTCTTTACGCAGTGCCATCAAAAGGATGTTGTCGAGATCGCCGCGGAGAGCTGTGCGATCAGTCATAGGCGCCGAGCCATGAGTAACGAGACTAGGCCGCACTGGTTCGTGCTCGGTAATCGCGCGCGAAATCTCGTGCGGCCTACGACTCGTTAGGTTATAGGGCTTTGCGCCGGTAAGTAACTCGTAAAGAACAATGCCGAGACTGTAGATGTCGCTCGCCGTAGTCATGCTTTCGCCACGGACCTGTTCGGGGCTGGCGTAATCCGGAGTCATAACCGCGGCCAGGGTCATCGTCATCTCCCCTAACTGCGTCTCCGGGTCGAGTAACTTGGCTATCCCGAAGTCGAGTAACTTCGGTTCGCCTTCGCTAGTTACCCGGATGTTAGCTGGTTTTAAATCGCGATGGATAACAAGATGTTGATGCGCGTAGGTCACGGCCGAGCAAACTTTGCGAAACAAATCGAGCCGTGCCGGGATCGTTAACTTACGAGTATAGCAATACTGATCGAGCCGTTCGCCCTCCACGTATTCCATGATGAAGTAGGGCACGCCATCGGGAGTGACAGCGCCTCCGTAAAGGCGCGCAATATTCGGATGATTCAGGCCAGCGAGAATCCGTTCTTCCTGACGGAAATGGCTGATGACACTCCCCTGCCCCAGACCCTGCTTAACTAGCTTGATCGCGACTTGCCGCCCAAGCTTGGTATCTTCCGCCAGATAGACTTCACCCATCCCACCTTCGCCTAACAAGTGGAGGATGCGGTAATCGCCCAGCATTTCGCCGGGGGCTAGTTCGCCCGCCTCAGATTCATCCTCCCGAAAAAGCGCCGCGCCAAATTCGATTGCCGGCTTTGCCATCAACTTGCTCGCGTGTTCCTGCTCCCTGAGCAAGGCATTGACTTCCGTGCGTAATTCTTTGTCCTCACCGCAAGCTTCTGCGATGAAGTCAATCCGCTGCTGGCCTTCCAATTCAAAGGCCTGCTCGACTAACTCCGCGAGGCGTTCAGGCCACATCTTTGCGCAGTTCCCGCGAAAGCCAGAGCCGCGCAAAATTCCAATCCCGCGTAACCGTTTTCTCCGAGACCTGGAGCACCTCCGAGATTTCTTTCGCTTCCATCCCGCCAAAGAATTTCAATTCCACCACCCTGCTTTTCCGTGGGTAGATTTTCGTTAGATCAACCAAAGCCTCATCCAGCGCCACGAGTTCCATCGCGCAACTCGTCGCCAGCTCAGGAGCTTGATCGAGCGACAACTTCACCTGCTCCGGTCCGCCGCGCTTGGTCGCGTGGTGCGCGCGCGCATGCTGGATCAAGATCTGTCGCATGAGCCTCGCGGCGATGCCATAGAAGTGCGCCCGATCCTTCCACGAGACTTTAGTGTCATCGACTAGTCGCAAGTAAGCTTCATGCACCAGGGCCGTAGCCTGCAAAGTGTGATCCTTGCGTTCGCGCTGGAGGTAGGCGCGGGCCACCCGGCGCAATTCCTCATAGACCAGCGGCATTAATTTAGCCGACGCCTCTTCGTCGCCCCCGCTCTTCCACTGCACGAGCAGTGCCGTCACGTCATGGGGTAATTCCGAATGCATCAGCAGCGATTTTTTGCGCTCTCCGAATAGAAACTGTCACAACCACGAGCACGTGCGCACTAAAAATATTCCTAACTCCGATGTCCCTTCCGTGAGCCGCCCTGCACATGTCGAGGCAGCCCCCCATGACATCGAAGCCTCTCGTTAATCTCATCCGCGCCGGGACTAATGCTGCCTCTACGAGGTGGACGAAATAAGATCAGTCCCTTCCGGCATCCTCATGCAGGATGAAGGCGGAGGAAACGAACCGGAGCGATTTATAATTAAGTTCATTACTACCAACCATCAGAAGTTATGCCATTCAAGTCGCACTTCACTTTCCTCGTCTCTAGCCTTTTTTTATCTGCCATCGGATTCGCCCCGCGCGCGGTGGCCCAAGCTCCGGCGATCAAGTCCGTTTACCTAACGACGATTAGCGGAAGCAAATACCTCATCGCGGAGTTCCGGCCCGCGACAGGCGTCACCATTTCTTATCAGGTCTCGGCGAATCTCAGCGTTTGGTCGTCCCCTGGAATCAACGGCTACCCTAACGTGGTCCAGTCCGTCTCGCCGACTGACAGCCAGGTGCTCGTCGCCCGCCTTGATACCCCGGTAAGTGGCCAGAACCGATATTTCTTCCGCGCGGTCGCGCCGTCAATTACGTTGACCCGACACCCGCCGTTGGACTTCGATGGCGACGGATTCACCGACTGGGCCGTGGTCCATTCCGAAAGCACGGCTGAGAGACCGCTCACTTGGAATATTGCCTATCACAAAGGCGGGACGAAATCGGTTATTTTCGGCTCGGGTAACACCGATTACTTCGTTCCCGCGGACTATGATGGGGACGGCATCTGCGATATCGCGGTCTGGACGAATCCTTCGCCGAGCCAGTATAAGATACTCCAAAGTTCGACCGGAACCACCAGGGTCGTGAACTTCGGACAGCCAGGAGACGAGCCGACCGTGGGCGATTTTGACGGCGATGGAAAGGCCGACCTTGCCGTCTTCCGGCGAGGACCCGGATCCGAGGCGCACCTTTATTATCAAGGCAGCCTCAATAACCCAAACGGCCTAACAACGGAAGTTCCTAAGGGATCCCTGAGCGTGGATAGCTCTGTTTTCCTTGATCCCGGAGATTACGATGGCGACGGCGAAAATGATCTCTGCGTACAAGGTCAGGCCGGGTCTACCGGCAATTCGGCAGAGTTCTCATTGAAAAGATCGTCTGACGGTGGAGAGGAGCACATTCTGTTCGGAGCCCCCACCGACTCGACCGTTGAGGGCGACTATGATGGAGATGGCCGCTCCGATTTTGCCACCGTTAGCTCCGTCTCGGGACAATTCCAATGGAGCATCCTCGAACGCGACGGAGGAGGCACCGGGAATACACCCTACGTGCTGGGAAATTCCTCCACCGATTTTCCAGTTCCGGGCGACTACGACGGCGATGGCAAACAAGACATTGCCGTTTGGTCTACCTCCAACGCCGTCTTCACGGTGCGACGATCCAGCGATGGGAATCTCATGACCTTCGCTTGGGGAGTGAACGGCGATTATCCAGTCGCCAACTACCAGGTGCATTAGTTCGCCGACTTTTCACCCTCACCGGGCGTTCGCGTTTACTGATAGGAACGGGCCACATCTTCCCAGAAGAGATCACAGATTCCAACGATCCTGTAGTAACGGCGCTGTGTCGCCGTTCCAATCGGTCCTTGGTCCCGCAAGCAGGCGGCTCCGGCGCGCGTGGGGAGTCGAGTCTTTACGAGACGACTTAGCCCTCCACACGTGAGCGCAACGGTTGCAGAAATATTTTGCAACTCGATGTCCGTTCTGCCGACCAGCCGGCACATGCTTAGGTGAAGACAAAAAAATACCAAACCTCACCCCTATGAAATTCCCATCCCTCACTGTCATCTCGCGACGGCTCGGTCTGGTCGCGACTATTTTAACGACCCTAGCTCTCGCGACTACGGCTTATGCCGGCACCCTCACCGTTACCTCCGGCCCTACGCTCACCCCAAGCACGGCCTTCCAAAACAGCACGCTCACCGTGCAAACACTTAACAACGCGAGCCTGGTCCGTGAATCCGGCAAAGTCACCGTCACTGTTCCCGATGCTTTTTCAGGGAGTGCCTCGATTTCTTTTACCGGCAATTACGCCGCTACCCCCGGGGACCTCGCTTCAGTGGCTTATAGCTTCACCGTGGACTCGAACGACTCGCGGATCATCTCCTACGACGTGGTCGGCACCGCGACAATCAATGGCGCCACGCAACGTTTCAACTCTAGTGGCCTGATCACTCAGGGCGTGAACCAATACACGGCCAACGCCACCGCGGCCGCTCCGTTCCCAGCCGCGAGCATGGGTACTTTCTCCGGCACTCTAACCCTGAAGGCGACCATTACATTGCCGAGGCC
The DNA here is from genome assembly GCA_964236815.1 of uncultured Chthoniobacterales bacterium. Taxonomy (GTDB): domain Bacteria; phylum Verrucomicrobiota; class Verrucomicrobiia; order Chthoniobacterales; family UBA10450; genus JACCTI01. The sequence continues at coordinate 15,516 of CAXSFN010000039.1, read as the reverse complement.
AGCGGACGCATCATATACCGCGAGCCCATCGGCCGCGGCCCCCGGCACCTTGGATCTCACGATCGCGCAGGGCGATTTCGCGCTGACTGGCGGCACCCCGCCCACCGTCACGCCTTCACAACTGCGGAACATCTCGAGCCGCGCGCTCATCATGGGCGGAAACCAAGATGCAATCGCCGGATTCATCATTACCGGAGACATCCCGAAGCGAGTGATCGTGCGCGGGATCGGTCCTTCTTTGCCCGACTATGTGCCGACCAAGCTAGGCGACCCGTCACTCAACCTTATGCAGTTGAACAGCAGTGGGGCGGTCCCCGTGGCGATGAACAACAACTGGAAAGACACTCAGCAGGCCGAGATCGAGGCGACCGGGCTCGCGCCGACGAAGGATCTGGAATCGGCCATCGTAGCCACGCTCAATCCGGGGAGCTACACTGCGCAGCTAAGCGGCAACGTCGTTTTCCCTGGCGGCAGTACCGCAGGCATTGCCAGCGACCCCAGCGTTGGAATCGGGCTAGTCGAGGTCTATGACCTAGACGCCGCGAGTCTCTCCCGCGTAGGCAACATGAGCACGCGCGCGATGGTGCAGACAGGCGACGATGTCCTGATTGGCGGCATCATTGTCGGCGGAACTAATAATGGCCTCTTCATCGTCCGCGCGATTGGTCCTTCCATGCGCGCCACCATTCCGGGCGCCCTGCTCGATCCAAACCTCAGTCTGCATGACACGAATGGAAATATGATCGCCTTCAACGACGACTGGCAACTGGACCCGAACGCCAACCAAATCCCGAGCAATCTCCAGCCGACCGATTCGAAAGAGAGCGCGCTCTCACGCGACCTTGCGCCCGGCAACTACACCGCGATCGTCCGTGGGAAAGCTGGCGCTACTGGCGTCGGCTTGGTCGAATTTTATTTGGTGCCGCGCGCGTAACTGGGAAGCAACGCCGATATCTCGTGGCGCGCTTCGGCGCCCTACTGCAGCGATCTCGATCTGCGCCGACACCGCGGCTAGCCTGCAATAGAACGCGTCCGAGCTTTGCGATCGAGCCGCGAGATCTGCATAGGCGTATCGTTATTGTGCAGCGCCGCGCCGCTGCGCCACGACATCGACGTTCCAAAGCCGCAGCATCGGGAGCGCTGCCACGGTGAACACACGGTGGAAACGTGGCCGCGTCCCTCATTGTTCCTGATCCGTCGCTCTCCCGCCCACGGATGCTGACATTACACTGGCGTCGCCCGGCTCCGCTCCTGTAGAGATGGATCGCGAATTCACAATCGGCGCTGGGATACTCGAGCATGTTGGCTGACCAAACGAAATTTCGTTGGGAGTTATCCGGAAGAGCGCGGACAAGAAACCAAATTATATGCAGAAGCCGCCGTATTCTGCGATATTCGACATCAACATTTTCGGCTGCATACGTGGCCAGATTTGCGTCGAAGTCTGCCGGTTGAAGCGATCAAGATGGACGAGGTTTTCGAGCGCGATAAACGACAACGCTTCGATGCATTGCTCGTGCGAAAGGCGGAGCTCGCTAGGTCTAACGAGTGCTATCATTCGATTCCTCCGACCGAGTCGGCAGAAATCGATGCGAATTTGGCGGCAGCAGACGAGAAGAAGCCCGCTTGAAATCGAAACTGGCGCGCACGACTCGCGGCGTTGGCAAAAAGCGCGAATCGATTCCGATTGAGCCCGCAGATTCGCCCGGGCTTTGGGTGGTCGGCCTCGTTTTCTTAGCCGTCGTCCTGCTCGCCTACTCGCCGGCGCTGAAGGGCGGGCTCCTTTGGGATGACGACGCGCACCTGACGAAAGTCGAGCTGAGATCGTTAGCCGGTTTAGGCCAGATCTGGTTCCGACCCGGCGCGACCCAGCAATATTATCCGCTCGTTCACAGCGCGTTTTGGCTGGAGGGAAAACTATGGGGCAACGCGGTGCTGCCTTATCATCTGGTCAACGTTCTCCTGCACGCGCTTTCCGCGACCGTCTTGGTGGCGATCCTGCGGCGGCTGAAAATTCCGGGCGCTTTGCTGGCTGGCGCCATCTTCGCGCTCCATCCGGTGCAAGTGGAATCGGTCGCCTGGATTTCGGAATTAAAGAACACGCTTTCGGGATTTTTCTTCCTCGCAGCGGTTCTGAATTATCTCCCGTTCGATCGAACACGGGAACGTTCGAGCTATCTTTTGGCACTCGCGCTTTTCGCCCTCGGTCTGATCGCGAAAAGCGTTATCGCCACGATGCCGGCGGCTCTGCTCGTGATCTTTTGGTGGGAGCGCGGGAAAATTTCCTGGGTCCGCGACGTCCGGCCGCTGCTGCCGTTTTTCGCGCTCGGTCTCGGCGCCGGTTTGTTCACCGCGTGGATGGAGCACACCTACATCGGCGCGCAAGGGGCAGCGTTCGATTACTCGTTAGGCGAACGCGTTCTGATTGCGGGGCGCGTTTTCTGGTTCTATCCGGGAAAGCTCTTTTGGCCAGCAAAGCTCACCTTTATTTATCCGCGTTGGCAGATCAACGTCGCGCTTTGGTGGCAATACCTTTTCCCTCTCGCAGCTCTCGCGCTGCTCGTATTTTGCTGGTGGCTGCGAAGGTTTTCGCGAGCGCCACTGGCGGCGCTGCTCCTTTTCTCCGGAACGCTTTTTCCCGTTCTGGGCTTCGTGAATGTTTACCCGTTTATGTATTCATTCGTGGCCGATCACTTCCAATATCTGGCCAGCATTGCGCTCACGACTTTGGTGGCGGCGGGGCTCGCGCTCTTGCTGCAACGATGGAAGCTGCACGAGCAAATCACCGGTAAAGCGATCATGCTATCGCTCGTTAGTCTGCTCGCGCTTCTGACCTGGTGGCAGGCACGAATGTATCGCGACGCGGAGACGCTTTACACGACGACGCTGGAGCGAAATCCGGATTGCTGGCTGGCGCACAACAACTTGAGCGTGGTGCTTCTGGCCAAAGGCGAAATCGATCCCGCAATGGCGCATTCGGAAAGAGCCCTCGCGATTAAACCGGACGATTATCAGCCGCATCTTAGCCTGGGTGACGCGCTCGTCCGAAAGCGAAGGTTCGACGAAGCGATCGTGCATTTCCAGAAAGCGCTCGAGCTGAAACCAGACTACGCAGAGACGCACAGTTATCTGGGCGGCGCCTATCTGGCCCAGCATCGGCCGAGGGAAGCGATTGCGGAATATGAAAAGACCCTCGCGCTCTCGCCGGCTTCAGTTTACGCGAACAACAATCTCGCCTGGCTACTTGCAACTTGTCCGGAGGTGTCGTTGCGCAACGGTCCCAAGTCGGTGGAGTTGGCATCGAAAGCCAATCGTCTCGCGGGGGGCGAGAACGCAAATATCCTGCGCACGATGGCCGCGGCCTTCGCGCAAAATGGCCAGGTAGCACGAGCGATCGACACGGCCGAACAGGCTTCGCGACTAGCTAAGAACGACTTGAATCTGAGCGCCTCTCTGCAAAAGGATATGGCGCTTTACCGCTCGCACCTGCCCTAAGCTTTTCTTGCCGGCTTGCTGCCGATCAAGAGTCTAAAAGTTCGTGCCTGTCTGACGGGCGCCGCTCGGCTTCCAGGTACCTTTTTCGGTCACGGCAGTCGGCGCAGGGCTGGTTGCCGGCACTGATCGTGCAGAACGCGAACGCGCTACTGGAGCAGTGGCGGGACCCGGGGTTTCGCAGCTGACGAAGGCGAAGGTGGTAAAAAAACAAAGGAGAGAAAATAATCGCATAAACATGCGACGGGCATAGATTATCTATGTCTAAAAAGCAACTTCATTTTTCGCTCTGTAACCGGCGCGGCTTGACATGGCGAACTGGGGTCGCAACCCTGAAAAAGAGGACGATGGCTACGACCAACTCCAAGCTTCTAACCGGCACGCTGGATATGCTTATCTTAAAGGCGCTCATGCACGGCGAGATGCACGGTTACGGCGTGGCCAAGCGCATTCGGCAACTTGCTGATGACGTGCTCACCGTTGAGGAAGGCTCGCTTTATCCTGCGCTGCAACGGCTGACGCAGCAGCGTTTGATCAAAGCCGGCTGGGATGTTTCCGAGAATAATCAGCGCGCGCGTTTTTATAAACTGACCCGCACAGGACGAAAGCAACTCGAGGTGGAGGAAGCGAGCTGGACGCGGCTTTCCGCCGCGGTCAGTCGCGTGATGCGGAGCGCGTGAGATGATTTGGTTGCACTGCGCATGGGCGCGCGTGCTTGGGTTTTTCCAGCGGGCGCGGCTGGAGGAAGAGATGGCGGAAGAGCTCCGTTTTCATCTGGCCATGCGCACGCGGGAAAACATCGAGCGTGGTATGCCTTTGCCAGTGGCGAATGCGCAGGCGCGGCGTCAGCTCGGCAACGTTGTCTCGATCAAGGAAGCCTGGCGTGAGGTCGCCTGGCAGGGAGCACTGGCCACCTTCGGACGCGATCTGCGTTTCGCCGCGCGGATGTTGAAAAGGGATCGCGCCCTCACGATCACGGCGGTGCTCGCCCTGGCGCTGGGGATCGGTGCAAACATCGCTCTCTTCACCGTTCTGAGCAGCGTCCTCTTGCGGCCGCTGCCCTTTCCACAGCCGGAGCAATTGATGCGTGTCTGGAGCAGCGACAGCCATGATTCCACCGCGCGCCACAAGACTTCCTTTCCAGACTTCGTTGATCTACAGGCTCGCAATCGCACCTTCGACTCGTTAGGCGCGTTCGTTCCCAGTTCCTTCGTTATCGAGCACAACAACGGCGAAGGGAAAGAAGTGCCGGCGGCGGCCATCACCTCCAATATTTTCATGATGCTGGGCGCGCGCGCTGAGCTCGGCCGCATTTTCTCGCACGGCGATGATGAAGCCGGCAATCGCGCCGTCATCATCAGCGATCAACTCTGGAAAACGCGCTTTGCGCGCGCCGCCAACGTGATTGGCGCGACCCTGCTGGTCGAGGGAGAACACTACCAGGTCGTCGGCGTGATGCCGCCTAACTTTCGTTTCCCGGTGCAAAACATCGAAGCGCAACTTTGGATCACCTTTGGGCGCGATCACGAACCGTTAGGCGCGAGCGGCGATATCTATGCCTCGCACCGCGATGGGCATTTCCTCCATTTGTTAGGCCGGCTCAAAGCTGGACGACGGAGCTCGGAAGGAGAGGCGGACTTAAACGCGATCAGCAACGAACTGGCAACCCGCTACCCAGAAAGCAACGCGCATTTCGACGCCTGCAAAGTCACGCCATGGCTGGCCGATCTCACGAGCAAAGTCCGTCCGACGCTGCTCATGCTTATCGCCGCGGCCGCCTGTCTGCTTTGCGTAGCCTGCGCCAATATCGCCAATCTTCTGCTCGCGCGAGGGGCCGCTCGCGCCAAGGAAATCGCCATCCGCGCCGCGCTCGGCGCAGGCCGGCAACGGATCGCGCGCCAATTGCTCACAGAAAATTTCATGCTCGCGCTCGTCGGCGGCGCGGTTGGTTTGCTTTTCGCGCTTATCGGCACGCGCCTGCTGGTCGCATCGTTGCCGGCGGATTTTCCGCGCGCGGGTGAGATCGCACCGGATCGTGGCGCGCTGGCTGTGGCCGCACTCGTTACCCTGGTCACGACGTGCGCCTTTGGTTTTCTGCCCGCGTGGCGTTCGACACGTTGCGATCTGCCTTCCGCGCTCAATAACGGCAGTGGCGCGGGTGAACACAGACGCATGAGCGCGCGTTGGCGGCAGGGCTTGGTCGCAGCGGAAATAGTTATCTCATTAGTCCTGCTGGCCGGCGCGGGCGGACTAATTCTGAAATTTTGGCGCATGCAAAATGCGCCACTTGGTTTCGATCCGCACAATGTAGTTACGGCCAGTGTCCTGATCATGGACTACGGCGGTGCCCCGGAATATCCGCGGGCTCTGGCCTTTTCCGAGGAATTGCTCGCGCGCTTACGTGGTTCTTCCGAAATAGTCACCGCCAGCGCAACCTCGCGCTTGCCTGCCTTGGGACCGGAAAGTGTTGTCGATTTCGCAATCGCGGGCCGCGATCCGCCGAAACGAGATTGGCCGCGCGCGCGTCCGCTCGTGGTCGCTTCGCAATATTTTCGCACCATGCGCATCCCGTTCATCGCGGGTCGCGACTTCGACGCGCGCGATACGGAGCAAGCGGTGCCGGTGGTGATCGTGAACGAAAGCCTCGCGCGCGAAATGTTTCCGAGAGGCGATGCGATCGGCCAACGGATCAAACCGAGAATAAGTGACGACGGCGGGCCGCCAATCGAGCGTGAGATTGTCGGGATCGTAGGCGATGTGAAGTCGCAGCGTGCAGGCGATATGAGCGAGCAATACGATCTTTACCTGCCATCCTCGCAATGCGTCCCGCGGGCCTACTGGCTTTTGCTCCGGACGGAGAATCGGAAAACGATGGGCAGATTGTTCGATCTGGCCCATCGCATCACGCGGACGCTGGACAACGAAACGCTCATTTACGAACCAGGCACGCTCGAAGATTATGTCGATACGTTATTGATCCAGCCGCGTCTAAGCTCCGCGGTGCTGGCGGCGTTTGCGCTCGTCGCAGTCGCGCTTACCGCTGTGGCCTCTATGGCGTGATCGCGTATTCGATCGCGCAACGCCGCCATGAAATCGGCATTCGCCTCGCCCTCGGCGCATCGAAATCCGCCATCACCCGGATGGTCGCCGGTGAAGGAGCAAGGCTAATCGGATGGTCGCTCCTTGCCGGCGCCGGCGCGAGCGTGTTCGTCCTCTACCTTTCCCATGGATCTAACGATTCGATAGGCCAAAATCTTCTTCTCATTCTTCTGACTGCGTCGCTGCTCGCCGTGGTCGCATTGCTGGCGTGCTGGTTGCCCGCCCGGGCCGCCGCCGCTGAGGATCCGCGCCGCCTCCTCGGTGGCTAGTCGCTCAAGTCCAGAGTACGCTAGAGCACGCCAACCGCGCGCGAAATAAGCAGCACGACGATGGCGAGCGAGATGATGATTTGCACCATCGCGAAGGCCTTCGCCCAACGCGCCAGGAGCGGCGCATCGGTCGGGCCGAAGGTGGAACTGGTGGTGAAAGCGATGAAAAGATAATCGATGAAAAACGGCCGCCACTGCTCGATGCCGTAATGGCGCTGCTCGCTTTTTTCGATCTGCATTTGCGGGAAGACAAAGCTGGTGCTGCCAAATTGTTTTTCATCCTCGCGCTTGCACGGTCCGCCGCCATCGAGCCGCCAATACCAAAGAGCGAAGACAGCAATGTTAGTGATCCAGAGAAGCGCGGCTGAGCGCAGCAAAGCCATGGGCGTTTCTTCTTTTTTCGGCAAGGTGATAACGAGGAGCGTGACCGAAGCGATAAGCGCCAGGGTGATGATCGTGCTGATGACAATGCCGAGATAATGATTGAGTGAATTCCGGCCGGTATGATGCGCGAAAATCGTTGGGACGAGCAAAACCGCGATAACAGCCGGCAACAACCAAGTCGGGCCGACCACGATTGTTTTCGGCAGGGCCAGATAGATTCCGCCCACCAGGCAAAGAGCGAGCAGCGCTTGCCAGCGCGGCTCGGGTCGATCGAGAGCTTTACGTGACATCGCCATCACTTGTTAGGCTAGGATCCTGGCCGCGGGGCTGCAGCTTTTGTTCAAAGGCCTCGGTCAAGGGCGAGGAAGATGTCGCTTTCGCATCTTTTATTTTGAGATCCGCCCCTTCCACGACTGCGAGCAGTTCCTTCTCGGCCACGAAGATCGCCTCGTAATTTATCGAAACCTTCTCGCGCGAGATCGTCACACTCTGAACACCTTTTCGTTTTCCGAGCGTGTCGCGTAATGACTGTTCCTGCGCAGGAGTTGGCGGCTCGCTCAGGTTAATTTCCGCGTCCATGTACTCGTGCAAACCGGCTGCGCTCGTTGGCTCGCTCATCAACATCCTTTCGCTCGCGAGCGCGATGATGGATGTTGCGCTCTTGAAAGAGGAGCTTGTTCCTCGCCCAAGTTTCGCAATAACAATAGGGCTCACGGATCAATGATCGGCACGGGAATACTCAAGGGGATGGCAGTTACGGCGCGGAACTTTCTCGGAAGTTATTTCGAGAAGGAGCGCCTGACCACGGTGCAATATCCTGAGGAGCGCGTCCCACTGGCCGAGAACTATCGCAACTTTCCCTTTCTGGTTTTCGACGGCGGTGATGCGCAAGCCGGCCTGCGCTGCGTCGCCTGCCAGATCTGCGAGAAGGAATGCCCGCCGCAGTGCATCTACATCATCAAGAGCAAGGACAAGAAGCCGGACTACATCGGGAAACCGCAATTTTATCCGGCGACCTTCGACATCGATATTTCGGTTTGCATGAGTTGTCAGATTTGCGTCGAAGTGTGCCCGTTCGAGGCGATCAAGATGGACAAGGTTTTCGAGCTAAGTAAGCGGGAACGCTTCGACGCCCTGCTCATGCGCAAAACCGAGCTGGCCAAGTCTAACGAGTACTACCACGGGATTCATCCGATCGAAGCGGCGGAAGTGGATGCGAATCTTGCCGCCGCCGCCGCTGCGAAAAAGAAGCCGGCGGAGAAAAGTGCCGCCTGAAAAACGCTGCTCGATTCCGGCGCGCGCCTCATTCAAAATTCCGAGATGAAGCCATTAATCCTCGGCGCGGTCTGTGCGCTTTGCGCGCTCACTACAGGAAGCACCGCTCTTGCGGGCGGGAAAAAAGCGAAACCGATCGAGCACCACGATACGGTCATTACGAGTGTGGCCGCGGATTCGATCACGATCGATGCGGACAAGGTGACGAAGTCGTTCAAAATCACACAGTTCACTGAAGTGACTTTGCGCGGCCAGAAAGCGGCGCTGACCGATTTGCAACCGGGGATGATGGTGAGCGTGACGATGGGCGCCGATCCTACGACCGCGAGCCGCATCGCGGCCGGCGATGCGCCGGTGCACAACGATCGACCGAAGCCGAAGATCGGGAAGTTAATGAAGTAATTCCGCGGCTGGCAGACGATTTCGAGACTGCTTACCAAGGAAGTGGATGGCAGTTCGCGCGTTCCTAAAACTCGAAGACCCGGTCCCGTCGCCTCCCTCTAAACTAACTGCGGCGCGGGGCGGAGAACCGCGGGCCGGACACTGCGGCGACGCGACTCGAGAATCGGCGGCGGCGGCGGATATAAAAAACGGATGACGGCATCGAAGCGATAGGCCCAGGCCGCTTCGGAGTGACTCGCTCCTTCGTCTTCGAAGTAATGAAGATCGTCGTGCAGTCGCCAGCCTTTTTCGATCAATCCATCTCGGAGCACACGAGTGCGTTCCCAACCCGGCTCTTCCGTGCCGGTGTCGAGCCAGATCTTGAGCGGCGGTTTCGCTTCGTCGTCGAGCTCTTCGATTATTTTATAAAGGGCGCAATCGTCCCACCAAATCGAGGGCGACATGACGGCGAGACGACGAAAGACATTCGGAAACCAGAGGCCGAGACAGATCGTGGCAAGTCCGCCTAACGAGGAACCGCCCAGGCCGGTGTATTCCGGCGCGGTCAGGGTGCGATAACGCGCGTCGATAAACGGTTTGAGCTCGTTGATCAGGAAACTGCCGTATTGGCGGAGAAGTCCTTTGCTTCGTCTGCGTTTACCTTCTTCGAGCCGGCCGCGGGTGGGCGCATATTCGTGAATGCGATTTTCCCCGGTGTTCGCCACCGCCACGATGATGGTTGGCTCGATTAACTTTTGGTCGACGAGACGCTGCGCGGTTTCATCCACATTCCATTCCACACCTCCGAAAGCGGTCGCAGCATCAAACATGTTCTGGCCGTCCTGCAGGTAAAGAACCGGATAGCGCCGGGTGCGCGCGCGGCGATAACCGGGCGGCAAATAAACGAGCACGTCACGATGATTGCCGAGGATTCTCGATTCAAAATCGGGATGGCTTTGAATGTTTCCGGTAAGAGTGGAATCGGGCATGTGGAATGAGATGTATGACGAGGAGATACGCCTTGTCCAACGGGAGTGGATGTCCCAGAGGCGAGCCTCCTCCCATTCATCCCACGCTTTACTTACTCGGGTGGAGCGAAAGCGAGCAGCTTTGGCGTGAGATCGGAAGGGAAAGAGATTTCTCGACTTCAGTTTCTCCTTTGCTCGAATGAGCGACTTTCATGAACGAACGCTATGTCCGCTGGTTCACTCCGCATTTGAGTCGTGAATTCGAGATGCTCGTTTTCGGAGACGGCGGGGGAATTCCGCTGGTACTTTTTCCGACTTCGTTTGGGCGCTTCACTCAGACTAAAGATTTTCATCTGACCGATGCCTGCGCGGAGCATGTCGAGAGCGGAAAGGTCACGATTTACTGCCCGGATGCGATCGATCTCGACAGTTTTTACAACAAGCAAATCCAGCCCGCCGATCGCATCCGCACGCACATGGCTTTTGAAAAAGTCATCATCTATGACGTTTTCGATCATGCCCGGCGCGAATGTTCGGCGCATCGCGTCGCGGTCTGCGGGGCCAGCCTGGGCGCTTATCACGCCGCGAACATTGCCTTCCGGCATCCCGATCTGGTCAGCCATCTCATCAGTTTGAGCGGCGCTTTCGACATCAGCGATTTCTTTAACGGCTATTACGACGACAACGTTTACTTCAACAGCCCCTACGATTACTTGCCGAACATTCCCGACCCCTGGCGCTTCAATCACATGGGCATCATTCTCGGCACGGGCGAGTGGGATAATACCCGGCACGAAAGCATGCGCCTTTCCGGAATCCTGGACGCGAAAGGCATTCAGCATTTCCTCGATGACCGCCGCTGGTGCGGACACGATTGGAATTACTGGCGCGAGATGCTGCCGTACTATCTTTCGCTGATTTGAAGAATCTTTATCCGTAGATTTCGCAGATTTGGAAAGTGGGAATCGCGTTTTCGCACTCTGGTAATCCGCGTGAATCTGCGTAATCTGCGGACTCTTTCTCCCTAACAAGTCAGGACAGCTTATGAAAAAAATCGGCATTCTCTTCGGTCAGGAAAACAGCTTTCCCCCAGCGTTTGTACAACGCACCAATGAAAAAGCGAAAGGCGAAGCCCTCGCGGAATTCGTCCGGATCGACAAAGTCGTACAAGGCGAGCCGACCGGTTATGACGTGGTCATCGACCGCATTTCGCAGGACGTGCCGTTCTACCGCGCCTGGTTAAAGAACGAAGCCCTCGCCGGCTGCGCGGTGGTGAACAATCCGTTCTGGTGGAGTGCGGATGAGAAATTTTTTAACAACGCGCTCGCGACCAAAATCGGTGTGGCCGTGCCAAAAACCGTCCTGCTGCCCTCACATGCCCTTCCGACCGACACTGCTGACGGATCCTTCCGCAACCTCGCATATCCCCTCGATTGGGAATCGATTTTTGCCTACGTCGGATGGCCCGCGTTTTTCAAACCTTTCGCCGGCGGCGGATGGAAAAACGTCTACAAGCTGCACGATTCGGAAGAATTTTTCCGCGCCTACAGCGAGACCGGACAGCTCGTCATGATGCTGCAGGAGGAAGTTAAATTTGATATGTACTTTCGCTGCTACTCGATCGATCAGCGCAACGTGAAAGTCATGAATTACGAGCCGCGCCATCCGTATCATCTGCGCTATGTGACTGACTGGCAGGCGCCGAAAGACATTCTCGAAGCCGTTGAATGGGGCGTGCTGCAGCTCAATCAATTTCTAGGATACGACTTGAACACGGTCGAGTTCGCGATTCGCGACGGCGTGCCGGTGGCAATCGATTTTTGCAATCCCGCGCCCGACGCAGAAGTGACCAGCGTCGGCCAGGAGAATTTCAATTGGGTGGTGGAAGCCGTTTCCGACATGGCGCTCCGGAAGGCGCGCGAGCACGTCGCCGGGCAGGATAATCTGAGCTGGGGCAAATACATTCAGGCCGGCGCGAGCAAGCGCGCGTTGAGCGATCTGGCCTAACGAGCAATCGTTCCGCAACTTCGCTTCTTCGCCTGACCGCGTGTCATCCTGGGCCGGCGCAGACGGCGAAGGATCTCAGGATGACGCCCCTCGAGCGCATATCGGAAGCAAGTGCCTAACGAGTTACTTCCGCGCTTCTGGCGTGGCGTTGACCGTTACCTGCTGTCCGTCGCGTTCGACCACGATCGTTACCGGCTGTCCGATTTTCACCGCGTCGAGCGCGTAGGTGTAATCATAAATATTAGCGATCTTCTGCCCCGCAAATTCCACAATCACGTCGCCGCCCTTTAGCCCCGCGGCTTCCGCCGGACTTCCTCCGCGCACTCCGCCAAGCTTTACGCCTTTCACCTCCGCGGTGTAATCGGGAATGGTCCCGAGATAGGCGCGGAGATTCTCGCGTCCGCCAGCTGGGCCACTGCTCTGATCGACCTTCGCGTAATCGGGCCGCTCCGGTGCGCGCGAGAGTTCGAGCGCGATCTGTTTCGCGAAACGTCCGATCCGCTCCAGCCCTTCGTAATTCAATTTCTCCGCCGTATCGGTCGGTCGGTGATAATCCTCGTGCGCGCCCGTGAAAAAATTCAGGACCGGAATCTTTTTCGTGTAAAAGCTAGTCACGTCGGTCGGCAAATACGGATCGTCCTGCAAGACAACATTGAAGCCCGCTGCGACATTTGCTTTTTCGATCGTGCGCCGCCACGACTTCGAGGAACCGACACCTTGCAGCGTGAGCTTGTTCTCGCGCAGACGTCCGACCATATCGCCATTCACATACGCGACGATTTTCTCCAGCGGGACAGGCGGCTTTTCGCAAAACGCGGATGAGCCAATGATCCCAATCTCCTCGCCCGACCAGCAGGCGAAGATGATGCCGCGCCGAAACTTTTCCGGATGCTGCGCGTGTTCCTGCGCCAGCGAAGCGGCCAGCTCCATCACCCACGCGGTCCCGGAAGCGTTATCGTCCGCGCCCGGATGAATCTTGTCTTCTTCGCCAGCCCGTTGCAGCGAGCTGGTCCCGCCTTTGCCGAGATGATCGTAATGCGCGCCGATCAAGATGTACTCATCGACTCCCGCGGCCGGGGGCAAATAAGCGACGACATTGTTATCCGTCTTCTTCAGATGTTCGACGCCGACCGAAAGCTTCACGCTCACGTTCGGCAAGACCAGTCCACCGGAAGCGTGTGGATTTTCGTTGTCGAGCGCGCTTTGCAATTCCTTTAACGACTTGCCGCTGGGCGCGAGCAACGCCTCCGCAGTTTTGCCGCTGATCGAAGCAGCGACAATAGCGCTACCCGCGGTCGTTCCGTCATTTGTCAGCGGCAAAACTTCGCCTGCCTTCGGCGAATTCGGACCGGTCACAACGAGCACCGCTTTCGCGCCTCGCTCGCGCGCCAGCATCGTTTTGTAACGCAGGCTCGCGTAGCGGTTGAGTTGCGCGCGGCGCGGCGCATCCACACCCTCCGGCACGTAGCGCAAAAGCAGGACGACCTTGTCCTTCACCTCGAGTCCGGCGTAGGAGTCGTAACCTGCGCCGCCTTCGCCCGGTGCGACCAGCCCGTAACCCGCAAAAACGACATCGCCGCTTGCCTCGCCGTTTTCGCTGAAAGCCAGCGGCCGAAAATCTTCCTCCAACTTTTGCGCCTCCATTTTTCCCGCGCCCTTCACCTCGAGCCGCGTTTTCTCCGCGATCACACGTTCGCCGGCGTTGAACTCGAACGGTTGCGCGAAGTTCGGGTTGAAGCTCTTCAAACCAAGCGCGCCGAAGTATTCGGCGATCCATTTCGCGGCCGCTTGCGCGCCGGGACTTCCGGTCATCCGGCCTTCTCGCTTTTCATCGGCCAGCCATTGCACTTCCGATTGCAAATCTTTCGCGCTGATTTCCGGCGAAAACTTCTCGTCCGGCGACCCGGCATTTCCGGCGGAACGTTTGGGTGCGGCGGCAATCGCGGCCTGCGCGGCGGCGTCATTCCAATCAGCCAGGAACAATTGTGATTGGCCGCCCGAACGATTCGTCGTCCAGCAAAGCTTCTTCCCATCCGGCGAAAAAACCGGGAGACCATCGAAGCCATCGGTGAACGAGACACGCACCGGCTCGTGCTCGCCGGCGGCATCGACCAGGAAGAGCTCGAAGTTTTCGAAGCCGAGTTTGTTCGAAGTGAAAATGAAATATTTGCCGCTCGGCTGATAGAACGGCGCCCAGGACATCGCATGGAAATCCGTGATCCGGCGCTTATCCGAGCCGTCGGTTTTCATCGTCCAGACGTCTGCCGTCACGCCATTCTCCTCGAAATGACGCCAGACGATCCGCTGGCCGTCCGGCGAGAAAAATGGCCCGCCGTCGTACCCCGGTTCACTCGTTAGGCGGCGCGGCTCCGAGCCATCCGCCTTCATGATGTAGATGTCTCCGAAGTAGGAAGGGTCCTGCTCGTAGCGTTTCTGCAGTTCCGGCGTGAGCTGCTCAAGCGGAAAGGCGGCGCGGAGCGAACAAAAGACAATCTGCTTTCCATCCGGCGAATAATCTCCCTCGGCATCGTAGCCTAACGAGTGAGTGAGATTGATCGGGTCGCTGCCATCCTGTTTCGTGGAAAAAATGTCGAAGGTTTCATCGTAATCCCACGCATAACGGCGCTGCTTTCCGCTCGCTCGAAAATCCAGTTCCGCTTTCTGTTTTTCCCGCGCCGCCGGATCCGCCTGCGTCGAAGCGAAGAGCACGCGGTCGGTTCCCGGTTGGAAAAATCCGCAGGTCGTTTTGCCCATCCCGGGCGACACGCGGGTGGTCTCGCCGCTTTCCAAATCAAGCACGTATTCCTGGTAGAACGGATTTCCCGGTTCGCGTTCGCTTTGAAAAATCAGCTTCTTTCCATCGGGCGAAAAATAGCCTTCGCCGCTGCGTTTTCCCTCGAAAACCAACGGCCGTGCGTTGGTCAGGAATTGCGTTTCCTTCGCCGGTTCATCGGCGCGGGTGACTACGGAAAAGAGAGTGAAAATCAGCAAGAAAAAACGGGGACGCATCGCGGAAGATGTGGGAGACGATTACGCGGCGCAACCAATGGAGCCGGCGCCTTCGCGCCGAAGGTCAATTCCCACAGGCTGATCCTTCGGCCCGGTGGCGGGCCGGCTCCATACTTGCAACCTTCCGCGATCTGGCGGTTGTTCTTTTGTGAGCGCGAAAGAGCACACCTTCACTCTCGGGATCGAGGAAGAGTTTGCGATTATCGATCCCGAAACGCGCGAATTGCGTTCGCATATCCAGGAGATCCTGGAGGGCGGAAAGATCACTCTTAAAGAGCAGATCAAGCCTGAGATGCACCAATCGGTCGTCGAGCTCGGGACTGAGATTTGCCAGTCGGTCGTCGACGCTCGCGAGCATGTAGTCGATCTGCGGAGCAAGCTGGCCGACCTCGCCGCCGGCAGTGGGTTGAAGGTTGCGTCGGTCGGGACACATCCGTTTTCGCATTGGCACGACCAGCTCATCACCGAAGGCGAACGCTACGCCACGATCGTGAAAGACATGGGCTTGCTCGCGCGCGCCAACCTCATTTTCGGATTGCATGTGCACGTGGGAATTCCAGAGAGGGAAAGCGCGATTCAGATCATGAATCAGGCGCGTTATTTTTTGCCGCACATTTACGCGCTCTCGGTCA
>CAXSFN010000038.1:0-40834 GCA_964236815.1 uncultured Chthoniobacterales bacterium | reverse complement strand
ATAAAGCATGTCGATCACGAGACGCTCGGCTGGCTTGAGCGCGTCGAGCAAGTGCTCCACTAAATCGCGCGCGGCCAGCCGTTGCCCGGGCGCGATCTCTTCGGAAGTAGCGGCGAGATTATCCATCACCGCTTCCTCTTCTTCGCTCAAATCCGCGCGCCGTAATTCCGGCCGCAACTTCTCCGCCGCGATTTGATTGAGGCAGGTATTGATCGCAATGCGCGAGACCCAATGCTCCAGCGGAACTGCGCCGGAATATTGGTCGAGCTTTTGAAAAATCTTGATGAAAATCATCTGGCAAAGGTCCTCTTCCGCGGCGCGCTGCGGTCGATGCGAGCGCACCATTTTGGCCACAAAAGGATAAAGATGTCGGACCAACTGGCGGGCCGCTTCTTCATCGTCTCGAAGCGCGCGCGCAACCAGCGCGGCGACATCGAGATCGTCAGCCATACGTTCCACAAGGTATCCACACTGGCAGAGATGACAGGAACGAGCGCGCCCCGGTTACAATCAACTCCCGAATTCTTTCTCGCGAAATTTTTGTAACCTTGCCCGCGCCATCCCGGTCATTTCCCCCAGAAGCGCATCACTTACCGCGCTGATTCAAAACAGGAAAGAAACCAAACACAGATGAAAACAAAATTCTTAGCACTGACAATCGCGGGCGCTTTGACGCTCGGAACGCTCGTGTATGCCGAGGGTGAACACGGGCCACGCGGTCATCACGGCATGGGCGGCCCCGGCGGGATGGGCAATCCGCTCGAGCATCTGACGAATGAGTTGAATCTCAGCGCGGAGCAACAGGCGAAGGTTGGACCGATCGTCGACCAGGCGAAACCGCAGATCAAAGCCATCCACGAAGAGGCGATGCAAAAGACACGCGCCGTGATGGAGAATGCGGCCGCGCAGATTCGCCCGCTCCTGAACGCGCAACAGCAAACCAAGTTCGATGCGATCAAAAAAGCGCACGAAGACATGATGAGCGCGATGAAAGAGCTGCATCAGGCCAGGCAGCAGTAACAGTTTTTTCGGACGAGTAGGCAGCAGGTGGGCGGCGGCGATCGTGAGATCGCCGCCGTTCACTTTTGGAGGCGCGCGCTTAATGCCGAGCAGCGATGGCTACACGCTGATCACGTCCGAATTAATGCGCCACAAGCGGGAAGTGATCGCAAGCGATGCGACGAGGTCAATTCTGATGAACGCGTTACGCGCAACCTCCGGGTCGCCGTATTCTCTCTCTGTCATTCTGAGCGCAGCGAAGAATCTCTGACTGCCTCAGTTACCCAGCGCAATGAAATGGCTCAGCGATTCATTTACCCCGACCTACAGTCCAGCAAACGCCCGATCCAAAACCTCGAGGAGAAAATCGCCATCCGCCTTGGTCAAACACATTGGCGGTGAGAAGCGGATCGTCTGGCCTTGCAATCCGCCTTTGCCCAGAAGCAGGCCCATCTCCTTACAACTTTCGAGAATCTGCGCGCACTCCGCTTTGGCTGGCTCTTTCGTAACCCGGTCTTTCACGAGCTCGATCCCGAGTAGCAGGCCCTTGCCGCGCACGTCTCCAATAAGGTTATGCTTTTCTTTCAGGCGACTCAAACCGCCTAACAAGTGATTGCCGATAGTAAGCGCGTTTTCCTGCAGCTTCTCCCGCTCAATCACTTCCAGGACCGCCATGCCTTGCGCGCAGACAATCGGATTGCCGCCAAAGGTGTTGAAGTGAATCCGCTGCGATAACGCGGCCGCGATCTTCGGCGTGGTCACGACTGCGCCCAGCGGCGCGCCGTTGCCGATTCCTTTCGCCATGCAAACGATGTCGGGGATGACATCCTGCGTTTCGAATCCCCAGTAATGCGTGCCGGTGCGGCCAAACCCCGCCTGCACTTCATCCGCGATGCAAACGCCGCCGGCGGAGCGAACGTGCTCGTAGGTGTGCTTAAGATAACCATCGGGAAAAACGACGCAGCCGCCCACTCCTTGAATGGATTCCGCGATGAAGCCCGCGATCTGACCGGAGGTAGCGTAGTCGATCAGGTTCTTAACATCGGCGGCGTATTTCTTTCCGGCCTCCGGATCGTCCCGACCCCATGCACCGCGATAAGGATCGGGAGTCATCGCATGATGGACTCCGAAACTGTGCGGCACGTTAAATTTCCAGGTGGCATGCGCGGTCAATCCCATCCCGGAGGAATTCCCGCCGTGGTAACCGTTGCGCAACGCGATCATGTCGTAATGGCCGGTGTAAGCGCGCGCCATGAGTAGCGCGAGGTCGTTCGCTTCCGAGCCGGAGTTCACGAAGTAGCAGACCTTGAGATCGCCCGGCATCTTCGCCGCCAGCTTCTCCGCGTAGGCGCCGATATTCGGATGTAGATAGATCGTGGTCGAATGTTGCAGCAATTCGTTTTGCCGCCGCGCCGCCTCCAACACGTCAGGATGACAATGCCCGACACTGATGGTGACGATGCCGCCCAGCGCATCGAGATAGCGCCGTCCGCTTTCGTCCCAGACATATTGCATTTTCCCTTCCACCAGCATGAGCGGCTTTTTGTAGTAGAGAAAAATTCCCGGGTTCAGGAATTGTTTACGCTGCTTCAGCACGTCATCGGCGGATGGGCCGGAATATTTAGCGGGCTGATGTGTGAAAGAGGGAAGATTGGGTGTGCTCATGGCGGTAGCTCTTCTCTAATCTGTCATGTTGGGCAGAGCGAAACATCTCTGCCTATTTCGGTTCTCAATGCTCGCTGAAAATCAGTGATCCGTTCGCACGCGCAGGATGACAGCTGGACGCTACGCGGTTGGTAGTAACCGGCGCAACGCGATGTAGAGAACGAACGCGATTCCGAAACCGACAAACCACGCATAGCTGTAGATTGCGACGAGAAAATGCGGGACGGCATTCGCATTAACCAGCTTCACGGTAACGAGGAACCCAGGAAGATTTGGCAGCACGGCCACGACGAGCGAGACGAGCGCGGCCAGGCTGAAGCCGTTGGTGTAACGATATTCGCCCGCGGCATCGTAAAGCGCTGAGAGGTTGAGACGCTTGTGCCGGATCACGAAATAATCGGCGATCATGATTCCGCCGATCGGGCCGAGCAACGCGCTGTAGCCGATCAGCCAGGTGAAAATGTAACCGGAAGGATCCGCAACCAATTTCCACGGCATCATCAGCATGCCGATGATGCCGGTAATCAATCCGCCGATGCGGAAGGAAATATTGCGCGGCGCGAGATGCGCGAAATCATTCGCCGGACTAACGACATTGGCCGCGATGTTGGTCGCGAGAGTCGCGAGACAGAGCGCGAACATCGCAACCACGAGCACGACCGGATTTTTGAAATGGGTAAGGACGTTCACCGGATCCCAGATCGTCTTGCCGTAGATGATCGTGGTTGCAGAAGTAACCGCGACGCCGATGAAGGCATAGAGCGCCATCGTCAAAGGAAGGCCCAGCGCTTGCCCGATGATCTGATCGCGTTGCGAGCGGGCGTAACGCGAGAAGTCAGGAATGTTCAGCGAGAGGGTCGCCCAGAAGCCGATCATGCCCGTGAGACCGGGGACAAAGAAGCTCCAGAATTGTCCGGTTTTCGGCTGGCCGGGATCGAAGGCGGACGGCTGCGCTAGGATCGGTCCGAAGCCGCCCGCATTCTGATAAGCCCAGGCGAGCAACGCCAAGCCAAGCGCGATCAGCAGCGGTGCTTTGATGTTCAAGAGGAAACGAATCGATTCGATGCCTTTGTAGACGACGAACATGTTGATGCCCCAGAAGAAGAGGAAGCAGACGAACTCCCAAAACGTGATGCCGAGAAACGTTGCCGCTCCCGTCGCGCCTAACGAGGGGATAAAGACGGTCAGGATTTTGTGAATGGCCGCGCCGCCGATCCAGGTTTGAATTCCAAACCAACCGCAGGCCACAAAAGCGCGCAGCAGTGCCGGAACATTTGCGCCTTTCGTCCCGAAGGAGGCGCGACAAAAAACCGGAAACGGAATTCCGTAACGCGTCCCGGCATGCGCATTCAAAATCATCGGGATGGCCACGATCAAATTGCCGAGAAAAATGGTGAGGATGGCCTGCGACCAATTCATCCCGCCGCCGATGAGCGACGAAGCGAGCATGTAAGTTGGGATGCAGGCCGACATCGAAATCCAGAGCGCGGCGAAACTTCCGACGCGCCAGGTGCGGCGCTCGTTAGGCACAGGGGCGAGATCAGCGTTGTAGAGATCCGTCGCGTGCTCGATCTCAATCGAAACGTCCGCGTCGGGCGCGAGCGAGACGTGCGCCATTAGAAGTGGGTCGGTTTCCGCTTCAGCATCTCGCCACGTCCGATCGTGCCGACGAATTTTCCATCGCGCACTGCGACCTCTCCGCGGACGGTGACCGCACTTGGCCGGCCTTCGATTTCCCATCCTTCAAACGCGCTGTAGTCGACGTTCATTAGCTGCGTTTTCGCGGAGATTGTCCCGCGATAGTTTGGATCGTAAATGACGAGATCCGCATCAGCGCCTATCTGGATCGCGCCTTTGCGCGGGAATAAACCGAAGATCTTCGCCGCGTTCGTGCTCGCGATATTCACGAAGGTTTGAAGATCGATTTTTCCGGTTTTCACGCCGTGAGTGAAGAGAAGATTCACGCGTTCTTCTAATGACGGAATGCCGTTCGGGATTTTCGTGAAATCATCGCGACCCATCGGCTTCTGCGTTTTGAAATCGAACGGCGCGTGATCGGTCCCGACGGTCTGAATCTCGCCGCTGCGCAAACCATTCCACATCACTTCCTGGTTTCGTTTGTCGCGCAGTGGCGGCGACATGACGAACTTCGCGCCCTCGAAGTTCGGCTTCTCCGCGTCCGTCTTATCGAGCACCAGATATTGAATCAGTGTCTCGATCGAAACATTGACGCCGCGATGCCGACCGGCGAGCGCTTCGCGCAACGCTTCGTCGCAACTCAAGTGCACGATGTAAACGTGCGCTCCCGTCATTTCCGCGAAGGTCATCAGGTGATGCACGCCTTCGGCCTCCACGATCGGCGGACGGCTTTCGTGATGTTGTTCCGGCCCGGTCAGTCCTGCGCCTAACAACTCCTTCTGCCGCTCGGCCACGAGCGTTTCGTTCTCGCAATGCGCGGTCACGATGACGCCGAGTTCCTTCGCGAGCTTGAGCGTGTGATAAAGCTCCGTGTCGTCGATCCCGAAAGCGCCTTTGTAAGCGAGGAAGATTTTGAAGGAGGAGATGCCGGCTTTGACGATTTTGCGTAGTTGCGCCGCGTTCTCCTCGTCGAAGCGCGTCACGCCCATGTGATAGGTGTAGTCGCAGGCGGATTTTCCAGCGGCTTGTTCCTTCCAGAGCGCGAAATCTTCCGCCGCACTCATGTCGCGCGCCGGACAAACCATCTCGAAAATGGTCGTCGTCCCGCCGACCAGCGCCGCCTTGCTCGCGGTCTCGTAAGTGTCCTTCGCGAAAGCACCCATGAAGGGGAGATAGATGTGCGTGTGCGGATCGATGAATCCCGGGAAGACGTACTTTCCGGCGGCGTCGATCACTTCACAGCCGCTCGACGCCTCGATCTTGCGATCGATCCGCGAAATCGTTTCGCCCTCGCAAAAAATGTCCGCGAGGTAGCGCGCGTCACCAGTAACGATCTCGCCGTTTTTAATGAGAAGTGACATGCGATCGAGAGGTGCGTGGCGTTACTCCAACACTGTCATGTTGAGCACAGCGAAACATCTCTGACTATTTCTGCGGACACAGCGCTTGGTAACTGGAAGGAGTCAGAGATCCTTCGCTCCACCCAGGATGACAGACAATGCCTCCGAATCCGTGTTTCACCCGTGGCCGATCGCTTCTACTTCTTCCACACATCGCCCACGCCTTCACCGAACCACCGCGTGGTCACAACCTTCTGTTGGGTATAGAACTGCACGCCTTCTTTGCCTTGGATGTGCAGATCGCCATAAAACGATTCGTCCCAGCCCGTGAACGGAAACATCGCCATCGTCGCGGGCACGCCGACGTTGATCCCGACCATTCCCGCCTTCACACGATTCTTGAATTCGCGCGCGGCTTTGCCGGAATTCGTGAAAATGGCGGTGCCATTTCCGTAGGATGATTTGTTCGCGGTCGCGATCGCTTGATCGAGATCTTCCATCCGCATGACATTCAGAACTGGGCCGAAAACTTCTTCGCGAGCGAGGGTCATGTTGTCCTGAATCTCGTCGACGATTGTTGCGCCGAGGAAGAATCCATTAGGCGCATCGGCCACGCGCAGGCCGCGGCCATCGGCGATGATTTTCGCGCCTTCTTTCTCCCCGCTGGCGAGCAAATCGAGCACGTGATCGCGATGTTGTGCTGTGATCACCGGACCCATGTCTGGCTGCGCTTCGGCGTCTGTCGGCCCGACTTTGATCGCGCCCGCCGCTTCGATTAGCGAAGGCAAAACGTAGTCCGCCGCTTTGCCGACCGTGATCGCAGTCGAACCGGCCATGCAACGTTCGCCCGCGCATCCGAACGCCGCGGTCGAAAGCGCCTCTACTGTCCGCGGCACGTCCGCATCGGGCATGATCACGATGTAATTTTTCGCGCCGCCGTTTGCCTGCACGCGCTTGCCGTGGCGGGTCCCGGTTTCGAAAATGTATTTCGCGACCGGTGATGAGCCAACGAACGAAATCGCCTTCACTTTCGGATGTGTCAGGAGCGCGTCGACACATTCGCGTCCGCCGTGCACAAGATTGAGCACGCCTTTGGGCAGCCCTGCTTTTTCGAGCAGCTCAATCAGGATGACGACAGTGAGCGGAACTTTCTCGCTCGGCTTGAGCACGAATGTGTTTCCGCAAACGAGCGCGAGCGGGAACATCCACATCGGCACCATCGCGGGAAAATTGAAGGGCGTGATGCCGACGCAAACCCCGAGCGGTTGATGCATCGTTTCGCAATCCACTCCGCGCGCGAGATTCTCCAGCGTATCGCCCATCAGTAACGTCGGCGCCGCGCAGGCGTATTCGACATTCTCGATCCCGCGATAAACGCTTCCGCGCGCTTCCGCCAAAGTCTTGCCATGCTCGCGCGAGACGCTCTGGCAAATGCGGTCGAAGTTTTCTTCGAGCAGCTGGCGGTAACGAAAGAAGAGCCGGGCGCGTTCGATCACGGGCGTGTCGCGCCAGGCTGGAAAGGCTGCTGCTGCTGCTTCAACCGCATCGTTCACCCGGTCTGCGCCGCACATCGGCACTTCCGCTATCACCTCGCCGCGAGATGGATTGTAAACCGGCGATGTGCCGTTCCTGCGAATGGTTTCCCATTCGCCACCGATGAAGATGGGACAGTCTTGTAGAGTCATTGTTTCTTGGCTATGCGCGCTTGCTTACTTTGTCATCCTGAGTCGCGCAGACGGTGAAGGATCTCTGATTGCTTCTGGTGCCAAGCGCTGGGTGCTAGGAAATAGTCAGGGATGTTTCGCTGCGCTCAACATGACAGTAAGAGCTCACGGCGGACGCGGCGACCGATCAACCACGCGCGAGCGCGTCGGATTGCTTCACGAAATCGTCGCCGCTCCATTCGCTATCGGCGCGCACCATCTTCTTCGCGGCAGCTTCCTCAGCGACGACTTTGTCTTTCGCTTTGCGCTCCGTCTGCATCCGCACCAACTCCGCGTGCGTCGTGAAATAATCGAGACTCTTGCCTTTGAAATCGGCCAGCGTCTCGAATTTATGTTTCTCCATGAAGGCGAGCAGCTCGTCGCACATTCGTTTGACCGAATCGTA
The DNA here is from genome assembly GCA_964236815.1 of uncultured Chthoniobacterales bacterium. Lineage (GTDB taxonomy): Bacteria > Verrucomicrobiota > Verrucomicrobiia > Chthoniobacterales > UBA10450 > JACCTI01. The sequence continues at coordinate 33,083 of CAXSFN010000038.1, read as the reverse complement.
ACCGAACTTCATTACCCCGGTGCATACCTGCGTGGTGTCGGCGCCTAACAGAATGAATTGCGCGGCATCACCGCCACTCTCGATTCCACCAATTCCCGACAGACTGCGTCCCGGAAACTCGCTTCGAATCATGGTCGCGATCTCCATCACCATCCTGAGAGCGATCGGCCGCACCGCCTTGGAAGAATAGCCGCCCGGCGTGGTGAATCCTTCCACCGTCGGCTCCGGTCTTAGCGTCTCGAGATTCACACCCATCACGCTGCGGATGGTGTTAATCGCGGCCACGCCCTGGCAACCGCCGCGAAACGCCGCTCGGCTCGGTTCCGCGATGCGGGTGACGTTCGGCGTCATCTTCGCCCAGACCGGTTTCTTCGCAGCAGCCATGACCCAGCCGCTCACTTCCTCGACGATCTCGGGATTCTCGCCCATGGCCGCGCCCATCTTCCGCTCCGGCAAACCATGCGGGCAGGAAAAATTCAGCTCGAACGAATCCACCCCCGCGCCCTCACAACGCTCGACGATTTCACTCCAGGCGTCCTTGTTATATTCCTCCATGATCGACGCGATCAGCACGCCGTCCGGGTGCATGTCCTTGCACTTCTTGAATTCATCCAGCCAGATCTCGAACTTCCGATCGCTGATCAACTCGATGTTCTCCCATCCGACCACATCCTTGGGATCGCTCCCGTGCAGTTTCGCGTAACGCGGCGCGACGTTGACTACTTTCGAAGAATCAAGACTGACCGTCTTTGCAATGACCGCGCCCCAGCCTTCGCGAAAGGCGCGACTGATCACGTTGAGATTTGTTCCAGGAGGGCCGGAGCCGATCACGAACGGATTTGGTAACTTCAGTCCATCAACAGTGGTGGCGAGCGTAGGCATAAGCGTCTTGGGAGTTGAACCGAAGTCTTTATCCAATCGGCCGACGAAACTCGATAAAATATTTCTCAGCGAGCGCGCTCAAGATCGACGCGAGCGACGCAGTGGAACCTCGCAGAATTTGGCAGCTCCTCCGACCCTGTTAAAACACCTGCGATACTCGATCCGTTATAGTCCGGCCGCTAAAAACTAAACCACTCCGTGTTCGATGCGGACGCGTATATAGAGATGATGAAGCAACCGAAGATTTTTCTCGCCACCCTATGCGCTGGCCTCGCCTTTGCCGGATGCGCCGACCCAAATTCAACTTCGCGCAGCACCGATTCTCATGCCGCATCCACCGGCAACCTGGGGGCCGCGCGACCAACCGTGTATTCCGGCGCGCCACCCGATGGCTCCGGAGTTAACACCGGTGGAACGACTACCACGGGCGGCTCCTCCGGGTCTGGCTCCGGGTCCGGTCCGCGCTAAGACGAGTGCCACCGTCGTCGCCGCGTAATCTTCCAGTTCCACCGCAATTCTTCCGCTCCGAAGAACTGGACCGGCAACGACCCAGAGAATCCCGGCGGCCGGTGAGATCGAAGAGTTGCGCGAGCTTTCGTGAGCGCAATCGTAGGATGTGAGCCATACGCCCATGAAACCACGAGTGCATTTACGCAATGTCGTCGCGGACGACCTGCCGCTTTTCTTTGAACACCAGCGAGATCCCATCGCCGTAGCGATGGTGGCCTTTAACTCGCGCGATCGCGCGGCCTTCGACCACCATTGGGCCAAGCTCCTCGCGAACGATGCGTGCCTGAAAAAGACGATCGTTGTCGCGTCGGCTGTCTCGGCTGATTCCTCAAGTGTAGCGTCGGCTGTCTCAGCCGATTCCTCAGTGAAACAGGTAGTCGGGAACATCGGCAGTTGGCTGTCGGAGGGAAAACGAGAAGTAGGTTACTGGATCGACCGCGCTTTTTGGGGCCGCGGCATCGCAACCGAGGCGCTCACCGCTTTCCTGCGCTTGGAACAAACGCGACCGCTGCACGCCGGTGTGGCCACACACAACGCGGCCTCGATCCGCGTCCTGCAAAAATGCGGGTTCACCTTACTCGGCCCCGAGAACGGCGCTTCCACTGAGGCCGATGCTTCGCACGTTCTCCTGACCCTTGGCACTCAACGGAGCCGCGGTGAAGCGACTAACTGAAAGAACAATCGCCGCACAAAATGCTATACGTGGTTCACGTATAGCAAGACACTCAGCCGAGTCCGGGATGGAGTTTGTAATTCGCGCTACCTGCGCGAGCCAGTTCTAGAAGCTCAAGGCCCTGCTGATAAGTCTGCTGCACGAACAAGGTCGAACCATCGTAAGCCGCTTACGATGCATGATGATTTACTGCCGGGGATTTTGTTTGCGTCGCCTCAAGTCGCAGTGAAACTCGTCACTCGTCACAAATCCCTGGTCACTGTCCGACGTGTTCGATCGGGACGGCAATCGGTCTTAATCGATCTAAGACTAAAAAAATGCACTAAACGGCCCTCGATCTATTAGGTGCGTTTGAGTACAGATTTCGAACGGTGAGACAAAAGACAAAGAAACAAGAGCCAGCGGCGGGACTTCTCCACCACCTCTTCAACCGGCTTCATACCACCGATCGGGTATTCCGGTGGATAAAGCATTTCGCTGACGACTCTGATTTTCGTCAGATCGCATCTCTGCTCGCCCCGGAGTATTACCGTCATCATGGGCAGATGTATGGAATACCGTTTCCAAGAACAAATGCTGAACTCCACGGTGGGCGGCTATTTGGTACCGGCGAATTTGCAGCCGAGTTGCGATGGACCGGAACGGCCCTATCACGTTTCGCAGCACAGTTAGGCAGATTCGAGTTACGGCAATCGCAGATCGAGCGCGCCGTTATTTTAGGCGATTACGCGACCGCCACCGCCGAATTAGACGCGGTTGAGCGCGACTTTGGCAGGTCCGTCTTCTTGATCCAATACCGCTTGTTGGTGGCGGAGCTGGCCGAAGGCCTAGAAGGCAATGCTCGGCAACTTTCAGAGATTAACACCGGCGACAGCGACGCATTCGTGCAGCTGCTCGCTACCTTTTTGAGTATGCGGGCTGAGCGGAATGTTTCAGCAGAAAGCTACCAGCGGAAACTGGAACGCGACTTCCAAGATTTCGAGTCGCACCCCACATTGATGGCCTATTTCGATACGCGTCTAAACATCCTCGGCCTGCGTGACAACGCAAAGTTGGAGGGTGCGCTCGCGATTGAAAGCGCGGCATCCGTAATCGATCGATACATTCAGTTCCTCGCCGTCTGCCGAATCACTGTCGCGGAAGCTCCGGCAGAAGCTCAACTATTGGTGCCATGGCTCCAAAAACTGAACGACAAAATCGAAAGCCCACAGCTCAAGAATTTGTTGATCTACTGCGACCCTGACACAGATCTCCATAGGGACGAGAGGACTGAACAAGTTCTCCGTGTCATGGATGAATATGGATCCGGCTACTACGAAAGAAGCGCAGCCAGTTCATTAAGGTTATTGCAGACAGAGCCGCGGGATTTTGAGTTGTACCGGATACACGTGCGGTCCCTCGCATTGCTCAACAAAGCGCCTCGAGACGCGAGCGGGACAGACTCCTTCCAATCTCAGATTCTTAGTTCAATGCACAGCGTGTACGTAGATCCGAGAAGGGAGGCCGCAGGCAACGAAGCGCTCGTAAAGATCGCTCTAAGCTTGGGCGATTCATCCCTAGCGCTGGCAATCGGAAATTTCCTTGCCGAAGAAAAGCTTCGGCCGAGTCAGTTGCCTCTCAAAACAATCGCAAGGTTGGGCGCGCCATTCTCAAATTTTGGCCTAACGGAATGCTACGCCGACCCACAATCGGCAATGGACCTCGTGCGAAAATTCCGCGCGGTTTATCCCGAAAGCACACACTTAGCCTCCTCGGAGGAGTACTATGACGCGTTGATAACGAAACGGGCTCCATCGTTTCCTTCACTCGCTCCTCTCAGTCGGCGAATCTGGGCGGCACGACTTGCGCGTGTCGTAGGTTCGTATTCCGATGTAACGCAGCAGCTTTCTTCTCTAGAGAACGAACTGGCAGCATCGCATTCAAGCGGCGCATGGATTGTCGGCGATGAGTTAGCCGAGGGTTTGGTAGTCGCCGCGCTTCGGCAAGGCAGGCTAGCCGATGCGGCCGACGGTGCAGTCGGATCGATCCTGAAGAAACCTTCGGTGGCAAAAAAGTTACCACTCGATGAACTCATCAAAAGCATTGAAGACAGACCAGATGTCATCGACGCGAACGACATCAATGTCCCCCTTCTCTACGCGCTCGCTGACAAGGATCCACGATCCGTGTACGTCGCTTACGACAATTTCATGGTCGCCATCGGCGCGACGAAGCCAAGTGCGCTTATTCCCGACGCAAAGAGTTTTGAGCCGCGCCGCTTAACGACTTTTTTGCACCGGGTTTGCGTTCCACGGGTGCTATCACGCTCTTATCATTTTGAAGGGACAACAGACCTCGAAAGCGAACGACTACGCCTTTGTCAGTTCCTCTCAGAATTCGATGCGCAGGCGCTAAAGGCTTATTCGGCCGAGATAACAGCGATAACTGAACGGACCCTAATCCGACGTGGCATGCAGCAGATCGAGGAGAGTAAAATTTATGTGGACGAGCTTGGTATCCGGGGGCGTGGTCGAAGGCTCTTTACCGAGTTGTTTGAGAGGTTTCGGGCGTTCGCAGATCTGCGGATGGTAAATCCCACGCTCAAGTTGAGTGATCCGAAAGCGTTACTGTCGTACTTCGAAACAGACGAATCGGGTCAGCTAATTGAAAAGCCTATTCCCGAAGGTAAAACTCCCGAAGACATAACTACCGTTCTTCACATCGGCCACGTCAGTCATTTCCGTGATTTGTTCTTCGAGGTACGCGATAGATTCATTTCGAGTAGCGAACATGGACTAGACGCATATCTCAGCACGAGGATTCGGCACGGGACACTTGAGGGTCATGTCAGGAGCATCTTTGAGCCTCTGCACCTAATTGCGCAGCGCGATAAGAGTTCCGGCGAATACCTCGAACTCCCACATTGGGACGGGAGGCTGAGTGACGAGACTCCAGCAGTTCGCAAAAAGGTCCACCAAATGATCGGCGTGTTTTCCCAGCAGATCGACACGATCATTGAGCATCTAAAACGCAAGGTCGTCCAAGTTTCGACGGAGAAACGCTCCGATGGCGTTTGGCTCGACTTCTCATTCTCCGACGCGGAAATTATTCAGCTGCTGACTAACCGCTTTTCGGCGGCTTTGAAATACGACGAGTTCATGGACGAGGTCTTCCGCGTGCTGTGGCGACGAACAGAGACCGTCCTCGAGCAAACGCGAGGCCGAATATCTGGGGAGATAAAAAATGACGTTTACGACGCACTCTTAAATCTCCGGCAAAATATCCGAAAGCTAGTTAGTGCGAGCGCGGCTCCCGAGTTACATCAAAATTTGACGCAGGGACTGACGAAACTGCAGAACGAATTCGATCGAATTGCTACGTGGTTTACGATTTCGCATTCAACGGCGGTAACTGAGTTCACGATGTCCGATCTCGTAAGCATCTGTACCGCTAGTATCAACAATACTTACCCTACCCGGGCTATTGCGCCCGAAGTTCGGATTACAAACGATCACAAATACGAAGGCCGCCACTTTGCACATTTCAGCGATATATTCCGGACGTTGTTCGACAACGTCATCGTGCATTCGGGACTTCCCAGTGAGGAATTGGTCATGAAGGTGACAGTTGAATCATCCGACACAGACCTGAGCATTCGCGTCGAAAACTCGCTGGCTCCGGAAGTTTTTGCGAGCGACCCCGCGCGCGTTTTGCAGCAACGAGTGCCGACAGCGAAAACTCAAGACACTGCTAAGGCATTGGTCAAAACTGAGGGTGGGTCGGGCGTCGCGAAAATCCAAAAAATTCTTTCTTCGGACTTAGAGAGAGAGAAAGCAGAGATCGTATTTAATTACACTTCTGAGAATCGCCTGCAGGTAGCTATTGACATGGAACTGCAGGGTTTGCTCGCCCCTTAATATGAATGTCCTTCTCGTAGAAGACGACCCCCATAAGGCGGACCGGATCACCGCATTCCTGGCAGATGTACGACCGGACATCACCATAACAACCGCCCGCTCCTATCAGACCGGTTTACGGAAAATCATGGAGGAAAAGTTTGCGCTGATTCTGCTCGATATGTCCCTTCCCATGTACGAAGTGCGCGCAGGCGAAAGCGGTTTCGACGCGCCTTCATTTGCTGGGGAAGAAATCCTTGCGGAGATGCATAGAAAGCGAATTACAGGCTCTGTCGTGGTGATCACGCAGTTCGACACCTTCCCAGAAGGCGCCGGCGTGACTACCCTTCCGGAACTTGCGCAACGTCTCGCGAGACGTTTCCCGGAGCTTTTTATACGGGCGATATTCTACAGTCCCGGGGAAAGCACCTGGACCAAAGAATTGCTCGAGGTCGTTGGGCCGCCTCCATGATCTCGATACTTGTTGTCGACGATGACACAACGAAGCGGGCGCGCGTTGTCGCGGCGCTGCTGCGGACGCCGGGAATCACCGAGCACAACATCGATACCTGCGAGGATCTCATCCATGCCCGTGATCGCCTGGCGGTGCGTCGCTACGATCTACTAGTCTTAGATCTACGAATTCCGAATCGTATCGGAGACGAACCTGATGACTCTGCTGGCGGTGCTTTCGTTCGAGAAATCACTCTTAGCCGGACGTTGATTAAACCCTTTCATATCATCGGCCTCACAGCCTTCGAAGCTGTCTTCGATAAGTCCGATCCGGTGTTTGTCGAAGAGCTCTGGCGGATTATCCGATATCACAGTGGCAGCGTTGATTGGGAACGGCAGCTAATCGGGAAAGTAGGTTATTTGGTCGCCTCTAAGCAGGAATTGACGAGCACCGCGGAGACGAGCCACTTAGTAGACGTTGCGGTAGTCACCGCTTTGCGAGACCCCGAGCTGCAAGCGGTTCTGGATTTACCAGGTCGCTGGGTGGAAGCCCGTTACGCAAACGATTCGACGATTTATCATCTCGGCGCATTCGAGAAGGAAGGTAAACAGTTGAAGGTCATTGCTGCTGCCGCACACCAGATGGGAATGCCTGCTGCGTCCGTATTGGCGATGAAAATCATCACGCGTTTTCGTCCTAGGTTAATTGCAATGCCGGGTATCGCGGCGGGAATACGCGGTTCTGTTAACATAGGAGACGTGGTAGTCGCTGACCAATGTTGGGATTACGGTTCAGGGAAGAGGAAGTTAATCGATGGTAGACCAGTGCTGCTCCCAGACCCAAAGAGTATACCTCTGGCGTTGGATGTGAAGGAGCGCTTCCAGCATATACAAGCCGAGAGCGCGCTTGCATTCGCGGTGGAGAACAGATGGCGCGGTCCTGCACCCGCCGCGCGGTTAAACATTGTGATTGGACCGATGGCCTCCGGCGCTTCGGTGGTCCAAGATGAGTCAGTAGTGGAAGAAGTGAAGGCTCACAGTCGCAAGCTCGCAGCAATCGACATGGAGGGGTATGGATTGATGTACGCAGCAGAAAACGCCACTAAGCCGCGTCCCACATCACTTGTGTTGAAAGGTGTATGCGACTTCGCGGACGAAACGAAAAATGACGATTGGCAGGCGTATGCGGCCTTCGCGAGTGCCAATGTTTTGTATGAGTATTGCTTGGCCGAAGTGGATCCGGAACAGGTCATACCGCGAAGCTTGGGGCAATAAGCCTTACCTTCGACCTCAGGTTACTACTTCATCCGATCGAAGGACTTTAGCAGCAGTTGCAGATCGCTCGGGTTACCTAGCTTCTCTCGCGTGCTATCGACCCATTTTTTCTCCGGCGCATTGACTCGCTCGAACCCCTCGCTCGCCTTCGGCTGCCCGTCTATGTCGCACAGTTGATTGATTCCCTCGCGCCCGCTCATTCATCTTTCAGGCTTCCCGTCTACTCGGCGGCTTCCGCGCACGCCGTATTCGGTTTTCTCGAGGCGCTCGCTCGACATTGAGCTGTTGATTAGGTTATAGGCAACCCAGCTCATGTCATCACTCAAACGTCGGTTCTCCGCCGCTCCGGAAGGAACGGCGGCGCTATTTTTCATCCAGATCTTCTCCACGCTCGGGTTCGCGGTTCTTTATTCGACGCTCGTTCGGTTTTCACCAAAACCGATTCGCCGGCTTCCCTAGACCGACTCGCATTTCATGCTCGCGGCCTCCCGCCGTAAAGTTCGCTCCCTGCGAACCGTCCTACGCGACGAAGCATCTGCAGTTGATCTACTAGAGGCGATCAGGTAGTTACAAGCTAACTTCATGTCATCACTGAAACGTCGGTTCACTGCGGTCGAAGGTACGGCCGCGTTGTTCTTTATTCAGATCTTCTCGACGTTGGGTTTCGCCGTTCTCTATTCAACGTTAGTACTCTACGCTACTAAGCATCTGCAACTAACCGTGGTCGAGGCGACGACGTTGATGGGTGTGTTCGGCGCTTTTAACTACGGCTTGCATCTCTTCGGCGGTTACCTGGGCGGGCGGTTCCTTTCGAATCGCAACCTGTTTGTCGGAGGCATGGCGTTGCAGGTCTGCGGCTGCGCTTGCATCGCGACCGGCACGCGCGCGCTCTTCTATGTCGGGCTCGCGCTTTTTCTGACCGGCAGCGGGCTCAATGTCACCTGCATCAATATGATGCTGACGCAGCGCTTCACGCCGGAGGATCCGCGGCGCGAAGGAGCTTTCCTCTGGAACTATGCGGGCATGAATGTCGGCTTCTTCGTCGGGTTCAGCGCGGCCGGTTACTTCCAGGCGACGGAGAGTTACTCGAGCCTTTTCATTTTTGCTACGCTCGGTAACTTCGGCGCCATCGTCCTGGCCCTGCTCTTCTGGAAGACGCTGGCTGATCGTAACACGACCTTACTCGAGACGACGCCGAAGCAGTTCCAAATGCGGCTGCTGGTGGGCCTGGGTATCGTCCTGGGTCTGGTGCCGGTCGTGTGGCTGCTCCTGTTACGGCCCGGCATGACTGAGATACTGCTTAAGGCTATTTGTGGCGTAGTGGCGGCGAGCTTGATCTACCTGACCCTGCGCCACCCGGATCGCCGGGAGAAGCGGAACATGACGGCTTACCTGATTCTAACTCTAGGTTCGCTTATGTTCTGGTCGTTATACCAAATGGCGCCGAGCGGGCTGATGCTCTTCGCGGTCAATAACGTGAACCTGATGATCGGCCAGGTGAAGATTCAGCCGCAATGGATCCAGAACATCAACACCGTCTGCATCGTGGTGGGCGGGCCAGTGCTGGCGTCGCTCTTCACTAGCCTGCGCGCGCGCGGCTGGCGGATCGACATCCCGAAGCAGTTCGCGGCGTCCTTGCTCTTGATGGCACTGGCCTTTCTCATTCTCCCGCTTGGGATCAAGCTGGCCGGCGCGGACGGCAAGAGTGCATTCGTTTGGATATTCTCGAGCTACGTGCTGCAGAGCATTGGGGAGTTACTCCTAATGCCGGTCGGCTATGCGATGATCGGCAAGCTCGCGCCGAAGCAATACCAAGGCATCATGATGGGCAGCTGGATGTTAGTGACCGGGCTCGCTTCGCTCTTCGCGGGCGACTTCTCGGGCATGATCCCGTCACCTAACGGCACCACCGCGATAGCGACTAACCCCGATTATATGAGGCTTTTCGCGGAGCTAGGTGCGGGTAGCCTTATTGTAGGTATCGCGTTGGTCGCGCTAAGTCCGTTTCTGCGTAGGTTGATCAGCGACAAGGCTGAGGTAGCTCCCGAGGAAATGGCGATAGCTACTGTTGTGCCGGTGGTCTAAAGCGCCACGGCTTACTTTTGTGCCGCCGCGAAGCGAGCGGCTCGCGGTCGCATGCAGACGGGCTCGTGCGGGCCAGGCTTGCCGCCGGCTCAATTCTTTCTCGTGCGTGATATCGACCACTCTTCTCTCCAAGGCATTCTTAGTTGGCCGAATCGCTTGGTAGAAGCGATCCGTTCGCATTCGCTCAGGACTGGCTCCGACACCGAAGACCCTGGAGGGCTTGAAATGGCTCTTGTAGCCCGTTTGCCATTTTGATTCAGTCTCGGAATTTATGAGCGACCTTAGCCCCATTACAGCCACCGTAGCACGCCTTATCTTGTTCATTTTCGCGACCTGTCTCTCAACTAAGGCAGTGTTTGCCGCCGATGATCCACTCGTGGGCAAGTGGAAATATGACTCGGATAAAAGCCAATCTGCGGGATTCGTTTCGCGTTTTGTAGATGCGGGCGGGGGAAGCGTCCGTGTTATCTTCGGCGACGACGTCGATACCTTCGTCCTCGACGGGAAATATCATCCGCTGAAGAACGGGCACACTGTGGCTTTCTCTAAGACAGGGCCGAACAAATGGAAACTGTTGGTGAAGGTGAACGGCAAGCCACTCCGCACAGTCAACTACAACATTTCGAAGGATGAGCGGACGCTCCTGATGACGGTTGACAATTATCAACCGAACGGACCTGTTCTGCATCAGGACATGAAGAGCAAGCGTGTGGGAGGGACATCTGGTCTTTTTGGTAGCTGGCAAAGCGTTTCCAATAAGATGACGCCAGCCATGGTCATGGAAATTTCCAAGTGGCAGGGCGATGGTTATTCAATTTCAATGCCGGCTGACAAGTATCGGCTAAGTCTTATGCTTGATGGCAAGGAGTATGAAGAGAAAGGACCGCAAGTTGCCAAAGGTGCGATGGTTTCCGGCCGGCGCATTGATGGGCGCGCATTGGAGTTCACCGATAAGATGAATCGCAAAATCACCGATCACGCGCGCTGGAAAGTATCGCCGGATTCTTCCAGGCTGACGGTCACAACTAAGTATCCCGGGGAGAGTAAAGCGCTAGTCGAGGTCTGGGAGCGGCTGTAAGAGTTCTGCGCTAGCCGTTTTTCCGGCGAAAAGAGACCTTACCGGCAACCCGCATTGCGGTCGAAAGTCTTTTATCCTTCTTCCCCAAGGCTACGGTGCGACAGGCAGGACTAACTACTTCATTCTCTCAAAGGTCTTCTGAAGTAACTCCAATTCGATTAGCCGGCCTAGCTTCTCGCATGCTACCGACCTACTTCTTCTCCAACGCGTTCTTCGCCTTTCATCGGGTTGACCGGATGATCGATCGCGCCTTGCGGGTCGGTCTTGCTCTTGAAGTCGATGGGCGGGGTGGGCAAGTCTGCTTTTTGGTCAAGCCACAGACGAAGTTGTCCATGGGGACGTAGGTCAAGTTGATGTTCTTGCGCGCGCCGTGTTCGAGGGTGGATCCGAGGTGGGACTGGTATAGCCGCGGATGCTGAATTACCGCCGCCCGATAGGAAGAAGTGCAAGGTCGGCGGTAGGCCGACGTCACTAGCTCAGTGCCCTGCGATCCAAGCTATCGTCTTATCCGCGAGCTTGTCGAAAGCGGTCACGGCCATCTCGAGATGATCTTCCTTGGTGTCTTCGATCTTGTTGTGACTGATGCCGTGCAGGCTTTGCACGAACATCATGATCGTCGGGACACCGGCACGCGCGACTTCGGCGGCATCATGCAACGGCCCCGATGGCAGCCGATGCACCTTCGCGCCAGTTTCGCTGATTGCTTCGTCAGCGAAGGCGATTAGTTCGTCATTGAACAAGATCGGTTCGATCTCCCAGAGGCGTTCCCAGGTGACGGTGACATTTCCTTCCCTGGCGAATTGTTCGCTCACCTTTTTCGCGTCCTGCAGCATACGCGCCAGAGCTACGGCATCGAGATGACGTTGATCGAGTGTGATGCAGCAGCTCTCGACTACGCTGGTGACGATGCCGGGTTTGGTGACGCAGGATCCGATGGTACAGACGCCGCCATTCTGCTCCGCGATGCGATATATTTCGGGACTCATTTTGGCGGCGGCGAGGAAGGCGTCTTTGCGGCGATTCATTGGCGTGCTGCCGGAATGCGCAGCTTGTCCGTGGAAAGTGATGGCGTGCCGCTCAACCCCGACGGTGCCGAGCACGGTGCCGAGAGGAAGATCCAAGTCGACCAGGACGGGGCCTTGTTCGATGTGCAGCTCCAAATAAGCCGCGGCATTTTTCAGCTCTTTGCCGCACGCCTTGACGTTTTCGAAATCGATCCCGTGTTGCTTTAAAGCGTCCGGCAAACTGATTCCGTCGCGATCCTTAAGCGTGCGCGCTTCCTCCAGGTCGAGATTTCCCGAGCAGGCCGAGGAACCGAAAAGACTTTTCCCGAAACGGGCGCCTTCTTCATCCGCCCAGTCGACCAAACGCACTGTGACCGGCGGACGCCCTCCGTATTGCGCGTGGATGCGCCGCAAAATTTCGACGCCAACCAGCGTATTCAAACATCCATCCAGCCAGCCGCCATTCGGCACAGAATCGATGTGCCCGCCGATGAGGAGCGCCTTTTCCGATTCGCCTCGCAGGGTTGCCCACAAATTTCCTGCTTCGTCGCGATGCGTCTCCGCGGGAATTTGTTCCGTCTTATTCTGGAGCCACCCGCGCGCGCCGGCCCAAAGCCCGGTAAACGCGACCCGCTGCGCGCCGTTCTCATCGCTGGTCAGCGCGCGCAGCTCCTTCAATTCAAAGAAGGTCCTTTGTGGATTCAGCGTTGCCTTCATGGGCCGGCCCTGAAGTAGGATGGTGGCGTTCCGGCTTCGTGCACGAGATTTTTCGGATGGATCAATTCTTTCAGGCCGCGCTCGAGCAGGCCGAGCTGGGGTTACGCGAAGGCGGAATTCCGATCGGCTCCGTCCTTGTTTATGATGGGGCAATCATCGGACGCGGTCACAATCAACGTGTGCAAAAGGGAAGCGTGATTCATCACGCGGAGATGAATTGCCTCGAAAACGCCGGGCGGCAGACGGCATCGGTTTATCAGCGTTGCACAATTTACTCGACGCTCTCGCCCTGCCCGATGTGCAGCGGCGGGATCGTGCTTTACGGAATTCCGCGTGTCGTGATTGGTGAGAACCAGACGTATCTGGGCGCGGAAGAATATCTGCGCGCAAACGGAATGCGGCTCGAAGTTTTGCAGAACGAAGAGTGCGTCCGGATGATGCGCGAGTTCATTCGCGACCATCCGGAACTGTGGAACGAAGACATCGGCGTCTAGTTTTTGATTTACCGCAGAGATCGCAGAGCTCGTAAAATCTCCGCGTGCTCTGCGCTCTTCGCGTCGAACTCCGCTGAGCCATTCCCTCGACAGCGATTCAAGCGAAAGCGAAAGTGGCCTTGCCATGTCCGGCTCGACTGCAATGGAAACGACGGCGCGTAAAATTGTCGCGCGCCTCCGCGAACGCGGGCACATCGCCTATTTCGCCGGCGGATGTGTGCGCGATCTCGTGCGCGGCAAGATGCCGAAGGACATCGACATCGCGACCAATGCGCGTCCCGAAGAAGTGCAGAAGATTTTCGATCGCACCTACGCGGTCGGCGCGCATTTTGGTGTCATCGTTGTGCTCGAAGATGGACTGCAGTTCGAGGTCGCGACCTTCCGCTCCGATGGCGCTTACCTGGATGGCCGCCGGCCCGAGGAAGTGCATTTCTCTTCGGCGGAAGAAGACGCGCAGCGGCGCGACTTCACGATCAACGGCATGTTTTTCGACCCGACGACCGATGAAGTGATCGACTTCGTGGGCGGCCGGGAGGATTTGAAAGCGGGCCTGCTGCGCGCGATCGGCGATCCGGAAAAGCGCTTTGCCGAGGACCGCTTGCGGATGTTGCGCGCGGTCCGTTTTGCGACTGCGCTCGAGTTCAAAATCGAAGAGATGACCTGGCAAGCACTCGTTAGGCATTCAGCTTCGATCAATCAAATTAGCGCGGAAAGAATTCGCGAAGAGCTGGTCCGGATTTTTCTTTCACAGAAGCGCGCACGGGGATGGGATCTGCTCGATGCGAGCGGTTTAATGGCGGTGGTGCTGCCGGAGTTGGAAGCGATGAAAGGCTGCGAGCAGCCGCCGCAATTCCATCCCGAAGGCGATGTCTTCAAGCACACCCGGATCATGCTGGAGCTTTTGCCTAACGAGACGTCACTTCCACTCGTCCTCAGCGTTTTGTTTCACGATATCGGCAAGCCGCCGACCGGGAGCGTGGACGCGGATGGACGGATTCGTTTTAACGGGCACGACCGGGTGGGCGCGGAAATGACAGAAGCGCTCATGCAGCGGCTGCGGTTTTCGCGCGCCGAAATCGACGCCACGGTCGAAGCGGTCCGGCAGCACATGGTCTTCAAAGACGTGCCGAAAATGAGGGTGGCGAAACTGAAGCGCTTCATGGCGCGTCCGAATTTTGCCGACGAGCTGGAACTGCATCGGGTCGATTGCGCGAGCAGCCACGCCATGCTCGACAACTACGAGTTCCTCTTGCGGAAACGCGAAGAGTTCTCAAACGAGCCGATCATTCCGCCGCCGCTCGTGCGTGGCGCCGACCTGATCGCGCTGGGGTTAAAGCCTGGGCCGCAGTTCGGAAAAATTCTGGAAGCGGCTGAGACACGGCAACTGGAAAGCGGATTTCATAATCGGGAGGATGCCCTCGATTGGGTGAAGAAGGAATATTTCACCACGGATGAGCACGGATGAAACACGGATTGAAGAGTTGGCTGATCCGAGTTTGCTCTCTCTGCTTCATCTTCATCCGTGAAGATTCGTGTTAACCGCAGCTAAATTAATCTTCGCATGCGCATTCTGATGATCGCTCCGGAAGGTCCGCCGCTAGCGCGCGCTACCGCGCTCGTGGATGTGATCGAGGCGCTGCCGCGTGAATTGCGCGCGCGCGGTCACGAGGTCGGCATCGTGCAACCGTTCTATCGTGAGATCCGCGAGAACGCGCAGCTTCAAGTCAAAGATAGCGGCGTTACGGTCGACGTGCGGTTAGGGACGAAGAATTACGTCGCGGAATTTTTCACGAGCCGAACAGCTGGCGGGGTGCAGATTTTTTATGTGCGCTGCGATGAATTTTTCGATCGCGCTGGCATCTATGGCGAGCACGGCGTGTCTTACGAAGACAACGCCGCGCGCTTTATTTTCTTCAGCAAAGCCGCGCTCGAATTGGCACGGCGGCTGACGCCTTCGCCGGAAATTCTGCATCTGCACGATTGGGCGGCCGCGCTCGTGCCGGTGCTGGTGCGTGAGGGGCAGATGCCGTTTCGCACCGTGCTCACGATTCATCACCTGGCCGAGCAGGGAAGTTTTTGGGGACTCGATTTTGGCCTAACGAATCTTCCGGAACGCTACTTCGGCCTGCGCGGGATCGAATATTTCGGACGGATGAATCTACTCAAAGGCGGCGTCCTCTACGCCGATCGCGTCACGACGGTGAGCGAACGTTTCCGGCGCGAAATGTTAACGCCGGAAGGTGGAAACAGTCTCGACCTCGTCCTGCGGGAAAATGCGCACAAGCTCACTGGGATTTTGAATGGCGCGGATTACACGCGTTGGAATCCAGCGACGGATGCGTTACTCCCGAACACCTATGACGTGAATGATTTGAGCGGGAAACGCCGTTGTCGCGACTTGCTTCTCGACGCCATCGGTCTGGCGCCAACGCCTGCGGGTCCGGTCTTTGGAATGGTGACGCGACTCGTGCCGGAAAAAGGTTTCGATGTCGTCATGCCGCTGCTCGATCGGCTGCTCTCCGCTGATGTGCGATTGATTATCCTGGGCGAAGGCGACCCAACTTACGAACGCGCGCTCGCCATCGCCGCGAAAAAATATCCGGCGAAATTTGCCTATCGACAGTCCTATGATGAAACGCTCGCGCATCTGATCGAGGCCGGCGCCGACATCAGCCTGATCCCTTCGCGAATCGAGCCGAGCGGTTTGAGCGCGATGTATAGCTTAAAATATGGTGCGCTCCCGGTCGCACGCGCGACCGGAGGCATTCAGGAGATCATCGAAGATCATGATCCAAGCATGGATCGCGGTTACGGCTTTCTCTATTTCGACGCATCGCCGGAAGCTTTTTGGGACGCGATCAAACGCGCTCGCGAAATCTTCCAGACCGATCCGCCATGCTGGGCGGGATTGATGCAACGGGCAATGGCGCAGGATTTTTCCTGGCCTTCGGCGGCTGCGCAATACGAGGCTCTCTACGATTCGCTAACCGTGCGGGCCGCTGCCTAACGAGTCATTGCCGCGGTCCGCAACCGCAGCCATAATGTTTTGGAAACGTGCATCGCCGCGAAGGCTATGCCAGAGCGGGTGCAGCTTTAGTCGGCCATAGGTAAGGCCGTAATTTGGAAGCGCGGTTGCGCTCGTTAGGTACTTTAGGGCTAGTTCATTCTCCTGGAGTAAGGCACAGGCGAGCGCCTGGTTGGCAATCATTTCCGGTCCGTCCATGGCATCGTTGGCAACGGGCAGTAACTCGACGGCGCCTCTTTCTTCTTCTAGAGCCTGTTCTTTGCGACCGAGCATCGCGTCGATCAATCCCAGGACGCTGAGTGCTTTTGCGTTATTCGTTGTTTCACTGACGCGTTTCTCGATTTCTACTCGCGCTCGAAAAAAAGCTTCTTCCGCTGATGCGAGGTCGCCATGGCTACGCGCGATCAGACCTTCAAACCAGGCTCGCGGATAAGTGCAACCAGTTCGATCGATGAAGCCGCTCTCGGGCATCGCCTTTAGGCCGCCGGCCGCGAGCTCAGCGTTCTTATCGCAAAGGCCAATGTCGATGGCTAAGGCGGAAACTTGTGGCGCTTCGCTGGAGTCCCATCCGAGGAGCACGGGAAGTATCGCGTTCAGATCACGCGTCTCGCCTGCGCGGTCGAAGGAAACGGCCGCCTTCGCGGCTCGGAAGTGGGCGTCATTGGGGTTAAGGGTAAGGATGCGCTCGCAAGTCGCTTCCACCTTCTCGTAAGAGTGCAGCTTTTGATAGGTCAGTGCCAGTTGTCTGACCGTGACATTATTGCTCGGATCTATTTGCAGGGCTTTTTCCATCTCCGCCGCGGACTCCTCCAACCGGCCGAGTCGCCGATCGAGAAATGCGATTTTCGTGAGGAGCGATGAGTCGTTAGGCAGCAGCTTACCCGCGATCTCAAATTCGGCGCGAGCGCCTTTGTAGTCGCGGTATCCCCAGTAGAGATGCTGGCCACGGGCTTGATGAGTCTCACCGGACTCCGGTTGCAGGTGCTCGGCTGTTTTTACTTCTGTTTCTGCTAGGGCTAGCCGCTCGGGAGTGCGATCGATCTCAAACCAGAACATCGTGTCGTGACCGAGAGCGAGGTAGCAATGCGCGAGGAGGAAATCGGGATCACGGGCTATCGCTTGTTCCAACAGGTCGATGCCTTGAGGCACTGCCGTTTTCATCTGGTTAATGTGAGCGTTCTCGATCAAGTCGCGGCCGCGAAGGTAAAGTTGGTAGGCGATCGGATCAGCGGGGGTTGCTTTACCTTTCGATAGAAGCTTGGTCGGTTCGTCCCTGCCTTTCCGGTCTAAGATCACGCCAAGCAGAGTAGCAGCGGTGCAAAGGACAATCGCTGTAATGACTTGTGCTTTGTGACGGAGAATGAAACGTCGCGCCACATAGCTAGCCGTTCGTCGGCGCGCTTGGACCGGTTTCCGTTCCAGATGGCGCCCTACGTCTTCGGCGAAGGCGGAGACGGTGGCGTATCGCTCGTTAGGTTCCTTGCGAAGCGCCTTTAGGACGATGTTATCCAGATCACCGCGCAAGCTCTGACGCGTCGAGACATCGGGCGCTGCCGCGCTTGGTCGGACGACGTCGCGTTCGCAGATTACCTCTGTCTGCTCGGAAGATGTCGGATGCGGAACAGAGAACTGGTGCGCCGTCGTGCCGCTGAGCATTTCATAGAGGAGCGCGCCTAGTGCATAAACATCAGTGCCAGCAGTGATCGCTTCCCCGCGCGCTTGCTCGGGCGAAGCACAAACGAGAGAAAGCCGTCGCTCGCGCGCGACTGTGAGATCCGCGTCGCCTTCTCCAACCGCGAGGATTTTCGCGACGCCGAAATCAAGTAGCTTTGGCTGCCCATTCGCGCTCACGAGAATGTTGGCCGGTTTGAGATCGCGATGCACGATCCCCTGTTGATGAGCGAATTCGACCGCGGAACAAATCTCGATGAAAAGACGCAGCCGCTCCGGGATGCTCAGCGCGTGCTCTTGCACATACTTCGTCACCTGTTCGCCGGCGATGTATTCCATGACGAAGAAGGGCAAGCCGTCGTCGGTCGTGCCCGCGTCCAATAACCTCGCGATGTTCGGATGATCGAGTCGGGCCAGGATTTGTCGCTCGCTGCGAAAACGACTTAGCACCTCTTCGGTCTCAGTGCCTCGCTTCAGGAGCTTGACTGCGACTTGTTTTTCAAACTCGCCATCCGCGCGTCGCGCCAGCCAGACCGCGCCCATTCCGCCGCGCCCGAGCTCTCGCGCTAGTTCATAGGCGCCGACGCGTCGGCCGATATTTTTTCCGTCGCGCTGCGTCGTCACTCCATCCGCATATCTCTCCAGGTTTTCTGTCTGCTGCCCGAGAAATGACTCCACTTCACCTCGAAGTTCGGCGTTCTGTCCGCAGGTCTGCTCTAGAAAGGCGACCCGTTCTTCGCCTTCGCGCTCCAGAGCGTTCGCGAGAATATCCTTAATCTCCTGCCACCGCGCCGAATTCATCGCCACGAATCCTAGGCGGCATCGGCCAGCTCGCGTTGCAACCACAGCTTGGCCGTGGACCATTCCCGCTTCACCGTGGCCGGCGAGATTTTCAGGACCTCGGCCACTTCTTCGATCGTGAGACCGCCGAAGAAACGCAGCTCGACGATTTTCCCCTGGCGCGGATCGACGCCTTCGAGTGAGCGCAAAGCTTCATCGACTCCGGTGAGCGAAACTGTGCACTCCGTGGAAAAATGCAGCGCCTCGTCTAATGCCACCTGCACCGCACCACCGCCACGCTTCTGCGCGCCGCGCGCTACCGCCGAGTCCGACAAAATGCGCCGCATGATCCGCGCGGAGATACCAAGGAAATGCGCGCGATCTTTCCAATCAATCGGCCGATCGCCCAGCAATTGCAGGTAAACTTCGTGGACCAGGGCGGTGGGTTGAAGGGTGTGGTTTGGTCGTTCTCGTCGGAGATAGTTCGCGGCCAGTTGCCGCAATTCATCATAAAGCTGCGGCAGCATCGCTTCGAGCGGTCTTGCCTGGAGGGAACGTTCACCCTCTGGCATGAGCTCGCTCAATAGCGTCGCAATGTCCGCGTTAGCCGAACCGGTGAAAGCAATCGTCTCTTCACTCATACGCAGCGATGCCTTGCGGAGAAAAACACGACCACAGATCGAGGGCAAAAATTCTTCGGAATTTCGTGAGCCGTTTTTCTGCCGTTTTCGGCATTGGAGGAGGAAGGGATGACTACCATCGCGCGTTTTCCGAAATCATACCGCATTTCGGCTGGGGTTAGAAGGGTAGTTCTCCCGCGAGTTCCAAAAAATAATCTCTGAGCCAATCACGATGAAAATTAACATCAACGACTTTTCGATCTTACGCCGCACTTCCCTCGTCAGCTTGTTCGCGCTGGCCTCGCTCGTCTTCTGCGAAGGCGTTCGAGCAGAGGCCGCGCCCACCTTGACTACGCTTTATTCCTTCCCCCTGACCGCCCAGAGTGGAAACAACCCGACGACGGCGTTAGTCCAGGCTAACGACGGCAACTTCTATGGCACGACCGAAAACGGCGGGCCGAGCAGCACGGGCACCATCTTCAAGATTACACCGGCAGGTGCGTTGACCACGCTGCATACTTTCGCCCAGGAAAGCGACGGCGGGGAGCCGCGGTCGCCGCTCCTGCTCGCGAGTGATGGCAATCTCTATGGGATGACCTATGGGAACGACGCGAATGCCACCTTCGGCACCGTCTATCGAATCACCCCCGCGGGTGCGTTTACGACTTTAAAGACATTCAGCGGCGTGGATGGCGACCGTCCCCAGGGAAACTTAATCCAGGCGACCGATGGAAACATCTACGCTACCACGTCAGCCGGCGGCGAAACCTTTGTGAGCGCCAATAGTGTAGGCGATGGGAATGTGATCAAAATTACCCTAGCGGGAACGGTCACTACCTTTGCCAGCCTGCATTACGCCACTGAGGGATCGCAACCCTTAGGTGGAGTGGTGCAAGCGACCGATGGTAACTTCTATGGTTCGGCCGCTCGCGGAAGCAGCAGCGGCGCGAGTAGCTTTGGCAATATCTTTAAGCTTACCCCTGGGGGTGTGCTAAGTAACTTCGCAGGCTTCGATGGGGCAATACAGGGCGTGTCCCGTTCTCCGAATCGCATCATCCAAGCGAGCGACGGCAATTTCTATGGGACGGCCCAAGGCGGCGGCTCTAACTTTGGCGGCACGGTCTTTAAGGTGGGCTTGGATGGGACGGTAACGAAGCTGCATGATTTCGCCAGCTACAGCGCTAATGGCGGGGATGGCTCAGATCCCCACGATGGGCTCGTGCAAGCCACTGATGGGAATTTCTACGGCACCACTCAGTATGGCGGGACGACGGGGAATGGTACGATTTTTCGCATCACGCCTGATGGGACCTACACCGCGATCTACAGCTTCACCGGCAACGGCGGCTCGACAACGACTGATGGCGGCAACCCGCTGGCGGCCTTGATCCAGGGGCGCGATGGCAAGCTTTACGGCACAACTTCGGCCGGCGGCACCAGTGGCGGTGGAACGGTCTTCGTTCTGGACGCCGGTTTGCCCGCGCCGTTGGTCGCGAACTTCACGGTGAACGAGAGCAGCAGTCCGAGCGCGGCTGCGCCGGATTCTGTTCTGCGATTCCGCGCGGTCGAGAACCACGACGCCGCGGGCTTGCTCGTTCATGTGCAGAGTTCGACCGCGCCCGCGCCGGCTCCTGAAAGTAGTTGGACCGATCTACCCGATGGCCTCAGTGGACGGATGGTCTATGCGCCGCAGGTGACATCTTACATTCTGAACTCGACTAACTATCCGTCGGCTAATGGCATTTCCTTCCGCGCCGTCACGCGAGCTCACGGTTATCCCGATGCCGTCTCGAACGTAGTCGGTCCATTCAACCTGCAAAGCAGCACTCCACACCTAGGACCTACATTGTTGTTCGTAACTACGAACGGCGAGATTAATGCCATCCGTTTCGGCGTGAACGAAGCGACCGTCCCGGCAGGGACAAACGTCCGCGTGCAAACCACGCAAACTCCCGCGATCGAAGGTAGCTGGACGAATGCACCAGTGGGAAACGCCGGTGTCATGACACAGGACCCGAGCGATACGAAGCAGTTCTACCTCGGCACGGACAGCTACCCGGAAGGCGAGGGTAATTATTTCCGCGCAATGGCCGACAGTACGGGCTCCGTCCCCAGCTACTCGATTCCGTATGGTCCGTTCAAATTTGTGACCGATCCGGCGGCAACGGTAATGATCCGGGTGAACGGAGCGAGCACCGCGCCTAACGACATCGACGGCGGTTACCTGCTGCCATCCGGGACATTCAACATCGCGGCGAATGCGAGCAGTGGACGTTTCATTAAGCGACTAACTCTCCTCTTCGATGGCAACGTGGTGGGTGAGTTCGATAGCGGTGCCACTAATGGAGCGCTTGATTATACTACCAACATTCCGGGTGACCACATCGTCGAAGCCTATGCCACCGATGATCTAGGGGTAACTGGAGCTGCGGCACCTATCCATGTGCGCATCCTACCCGTCGCGCCGGGTAAGATTTATCAAATGACCGCGTCGGGTGATTGGAACAACTCGTCTAACTGGATCGACATTCAAGGCAACCACGGAGTTCCCGGAGTTAACGACTTCGCTATTGTCAGCACCTTTAGTCCTACTCTTTCAACCGATGTGACTGTTAACGCCATGAGTCTAAACGGTGGGACACTTGATGGCGCGAGCACGCTAACTGTTACCGGTTTTTGCACCATTGCCGACGGCGCGATCAAGGCAAACCTGACCATTCCCGCCGGCGCGACCGCGGAATGTTTGAACGACACGGATATTATTCTCACCGGCAAACTGACCTACTCCGGCACGATGCGCTTGCATGGCAAAGGAGGCATCGGAGGAATGCACTCCGTGGCCAAAGGAGCGATGCGCGCGGGGGCCGACACCGACGGTTTCTTCGACTTCGTTGGTGGTATCATCAATGGCGTTGGAAAACTCATCGCCGATCTCGCCAGCGGTGGCCGACGCGGGTCGAAGGCCGCGCCCGCAGCCCACGTCACGATCGCGAACGAGCAGCGCACCATCGCGGCGGCCTCGATTAATATTTCGGGAGGCACGGTCACTGCCATTCCTGCGCCCGCAAAATTGATCAGTCAGGATGGTGGCGGCTTGCTTAGCCAGGATGGCGGCGGCTTGATCAGTCAGGATGGCGGCGGGTTAGTCGCCTCTGGCGCAGGTAACCTGGTAGCTCAGGGCGCAGGAAACCTCGTCGCCCAAGGAGCCGGCAATCTCCTCTCGCAGGATGGCGGCGGTTTGGTGGCGCAAGGCGCAGGCAACCTCGTCGCGACCGGTGCTGGCAATTTGGTGGCACAAGGCGCGGGCAACTTAGTTGCCCAGGGAGCTGGCAATCGTCCGGCATTCCGCACCGCTGCCACGGAATCTGATAACGAAGTATCAGGAATTTCACTCACCGGCGGGGATCTGAACCTGAGCGGCCTGACCGTTTACGGTAACATCTCGATGAACGGCGGCGTCCTTAGCGGCTCAGGAATTATCCTGGGCGACCTAACGAATAGTGGCGGCTACATCTCGCCGGGGCATTCGCCCGGCGCGATCGCGGTCACTGGAGCCTTTGCGCAGGAAGCGAATGGGACCTTGATCATCGAGAACGGCGGTCCAACCGCAGACGAATTCGACCAACTCTTAGTCGGCGGCGCTGCGAGTCTCGGGGGCAAACTGATCGTGCATACGATCAACGGTTATATACCTGACCTCGCCGATACCTTTAGTCCGCTTGGTTATAGCTCAGTAAGCGGGAGCTTCGACTCAGTGAGCGGTAATACCGGACTAACTCTGACTAACAATGGCGCGTTACTTACGACCAATCCAAACGTCGCCAGTCCGATCGACTCGGCCTTGCGCAACATCGCGACTCGGGCGCGGGTCGGGACAGGGAATAACGTCCTGATTGGAGGTTTCATCGTGCGCGGTACGGCGCCCAAGAAAGTACTCGTGCGCGCGGTCGGACCTTCGCTTCCCTTCGCAGGGGTGTTACCCGATCCAGTGCTGGAGCTGCATGAAGGCGATGGCACAGTCGTAACCAACGACAACTGGCGTTCCGAGCAGGAACAGGAGATCATCGCCTCGGGCCTGGCGCCGAGCAACAACCTGGAGTCGGCCATCATCGCCACGCTCGCTCCGGGCGCTCACACCATCGTGATGCGCGGGAAAGGAAGTGACGTAGGAGTGGGAGTAGTCGAAATCTACGAGCTGGACACGAGTGCGGTGGCGACCTTGCTAAACATCTCGTCCCGCGGCCGGGTCGAGACCGGAGACAACGTCATGATCGGGGGCATCATCGTCGGTGGGACCGAACCGGCCTCTGTCCTTGTTCGCGCGGTAGGTCCCTCCCTGAAGAACGCGGGACTCAGCAGTGTTTTGGAAGATCCAACCCTGGAGTTACACGATGCTAACGGCGGTGTCTTCACGAACGACGACTGGCGCGAAGCACAAGAAGGCGAAATCACGGCCACCACTCTGGCTCCGTCTGACAACAAGGAGTCGGCGATGCTGGTGAATCTGGTGCCCGGCGCCTACACCGCGATTGTGCGCGGGAAGGACAACGGCACCGGGATTGCCCTAGTCGAAGCTTACAAGGTAAAGTAGGTGGGTTAACACGTCGAGTTAGAGAGCTAGCTGGCTTCCTTTCACCTCCGTGAAACTTAGAGTAACCCCCGCGGTCTGGTTTGACGCACCGCCTTGGCTTGACCTGGCAGGCCACATCTTACCAAGCTCCCCCGGTGCGTCGGACTCGTGGATCGATCTCTAGCAAGAAACCAACTGAGTTTCATCACCACGTTTACGTTGTCCTGCTCGACCCGAAGGCGGCGCGGCACCGCTCGGTTTTGGCGGTGAATCCAAAACGCGATCCAACGAAACCATGCGTTTATGTCGGCATGAGCGGGTTACCGCCGACGCATCGTTTCGAGAATCATAAGCACGGTTACAAGGCGGCGTGGGTGGTGGAAAAATATGGCCTTCGTTTGGTTCCGGAGCTCTACGAACATCTCAATCCGATGCCGTATGACGCCGCGCTCCAGATGGAAATGGACCTGGCGGAGGATCTGAGGCGCGAGGGTTACACTGTCACCGGCGGCCATTGAGCACATCTACGCTTCACTGGCTCGCTTCACCAGCGCCCGCGCTCTATCGGGACCATAGCGCCCGAGCGGCTTGAACTTCTTTCCTTTCGCCGCGTTGTAGGAAACGAAAAAATGCTCGATCTCATCGACCAGCTTCCGATTCAGGTCCGCAAGCTTCTTTAGATCCTGCTGCGTCCTTGAATTCGCTGCCACCGCGATCAGGCGATCGTTCCGCACCGTTTTGCCCTCCTCGGTTTGCTTCGCTTCGATCACGCCAAGCAGACGCGCCGGAACCAAACACCCGACGAACGCCGGCTCGTCCATCAGTACGAGGACATCGAGCGCGTCCCCATCTTCACCGAGAGTGTTGGGAAGAAATCCGAAATCGTATGGGAAGCTCGCGCCGATCGGCAACACACCGGTATGAGAAAAGAGCTGTCGCTTTTCGTCCCAGGAAAACTTGTTCCGGCTGCCTTTTGGTGTGTCGATCACGACATTGAGATGTCCCGAATCGTGATCGAAAGGAGACAATTGTGAGAACGTAGCGCCGGTCATCCTGCCTCCGTATCGGCTGCGCGCAGGTGGGAGGACGTTTCTTCCAAAAAAAGGCGCGCCGTGAGGGCGAATAAACGCCTTGCCCCCGCGTCAAAGGTTCCGCTGCAATGGAAACCGGCGTCCAGCTCCCTCAAACCATGCGATTTCAATCTGCATGGGCGAGCCCTTTGCCGGATTCTCGCCCAGGCCGGCCTGCGGACGATTTCGTGGCGCCTCAACCGCACGAATCGATGAACCGCCAAGCCGCTCCCCTGAGAGCTGTCGGTCTCGGATTAATCCTGACCCTGGTGCAGGTTTTCGTCGCGGTCTGGTTGATCGCGCCTGCCGGGCCTCTCGCCTACCGCTATCACACGCTTATTCAGCACGACAGCTATTGGTTCGCCAACATCGTGGACCGCGGCTATGGCACGACCGTTCCGCCGATCGATCACAAGTTGATGGAAGTATCGAACGTCGCGTTTTTCCCTGCCTATCCGTTGGTCGTGGGCGCGCTCCATCGCTGGCTCGGAATTGGGACCTACGGCGCTCTGCTTCTCACCGCCCAAGCCGCGGCCTTTGGATTCTGGAGTTACTTCTTTCTCTTCTGCGATCGCTGGAATCTTTCGCCTCTCTTGCAATTTTTCGGCGCGCTCGCGATTGCGGCGCATCCGGCGGCTTTCTATCTCATCGCAGGGTATTCTGAATCGCTCTTTCTCATGGCGCTCTTTGGTTTCATCTATTGGAGCACTTCAGAGACACGACTGGCGAAAGTGCTCGCCGCGCTGCACGGAATCGTGATGTCGGCGACGCGCATCGTCGGGTTGCCCTGCGCGATCTTTCCGGTGGCGCGTCGAGTTTTCGAAGGCGGGTGGGCGAAACTGGGCGCGCCGCGCGGTTGGATTCGGGAATATGCGGGCGCGCTCGCGCTCATGTTCACTGCCATGCTCGGAGGGATCGCCTTCTTTTTTTACTGTCAGCTGCGCTGGGGCCGCTGGGACCTTTATATGCTCACGCAGGAAGCGGGCTGGGCGATTGCGCCCGATTATCTCGCGGTTTTCAAACCGGGAAGTTATCGTTGGCTTCTCCCGGCGCTGAACGAACCGACGCAGTGGAGCCAAATGGCCATGACGGTGGGTGGTTTGCTCTTCCTCGTCGTCGCGGTCGCCGAGTTCTCGGCTTATCTGCTTGGACGCGCTGGCACAGTACCCCGGAGTGGTAGCTGGCAGACCCGGGCGGGCTTCTACCTGGTGGCTTTCATTACCTATTATATCGCGGTCAGCGGCGTCGCTTCCGTCCAAATGGAGAGCATGCTGCGATATCAGTTTTGTGCGCACGCGCTAATCGTGCTGGCGCTCATGCACTTTCTGGCCCAATTTCGCACTCCGCCTTTCCTGGCACGTGCGATCGGGATGGCGGGAGCGGCGCTGCTCAGCGCGGCCGGGCTCAGCCTCCAGGGGTGGTGGGTGTGGAATTTTACGCGGGGAGACTGGGTGGCTTAAGAACAAAATGAAAACAAACGTAGCAATTATTGGTGCTGGACCGGCCGGTCTGACGGCGGCCTATCAGCTTTCGAAGAACGACATCAAGGTCACGGTCCTGGAAGCAGATCCAGTCTACGTCGGCGGCATTTCCCGCACCGCCACCTACAAAGGGTTTCATTTCGACATCGGCGGGCACCGCTTCTTTTCGAAGTCGAAAGAGGTAAACGATTTCTGGCAGGAAATTCTGCCTGACGACATGTTGGATCGTCCGCGCTCCTCGCGCATTTTCTACGGCGGCAAATTCTTTGCCTATCCGCTGAAAGCGTTCGAGGCCCTGACCAAGCTCGGCATCTTCCGCTCGATCCTTTGCGTCCTTTCCTGGATGAAGGCGCGCCTCTTTCCGGTCCCGAATCCGACTAATTTCCAGGACTGGGTCAGCAATCAATTCGGCAAGCGTCTCTTCAACACCTTCTTCAAGAGCTACACCGAAAAAGTCTGGGGCATGAGCTGTAAGGAAATCTCGGCCGACTGGGCCGCGCAGCGCATCAAAGGTCTCTCGTTAGGCAGCGCGATCAAGAACGCGCTTCTCCCACAGAGGAAGCAGCCGAAGAACAGCGATAAAGTCATCAAGACCTTGATCAATTGCTTCAAGTATCCGCGCAAAGGCCCGGGCATGATGTGGGAAGCTTGCGCGGAAAAAACCAAGGCGCTCGGCGGTCAGATCGAGATGGGCTGTAAGGTCACCGGCTGTGGTTACGACGGGAGTAGTGCCAGTTGGCACCTCGAATACCGCGATCAGCAGGGCAATATCCAAACGCTTGAATCCGAGCATGTCATCTCTTCCGCGCCGATGCGCGAATTGGTCGGTGGCCTCACGCCGGTTGTCTCCGAGCGCGCAAAGCACGCCGCCGATAGCCTGAAGTACCGCGATTTCCTGACGGTAATGTTGATCCTGAAAAATCGCGACGCCTTCGAGGATAACTGGATCTACATCCACGACCCGAGCGTGAAAGTCGGACGCATCC
Source organism: uncultured Chthoniobacterales bacterium (assembly GCA_964236815.1). Classification (GTDB taxonomy): domain Bacteria; phylum Verrucomicrobiota; class Verrucomicrobiia; order Chthoniobacterales; family UBA10450; genus JACCTI01. The sequence continues at coordinate 5,834 of CAXSFN010000038.1, read as the reverse complement.
AGAACTTCCGCAGCTGGTCGCCCGAGATGGTGCCGGATCCGGACAAGGCTTGCTATGGTCTGGAATATTTCTGCTTCGAGCACGATGGGCTCTGGGCTTCGACGGACGCGGAGCTGATCGAGCTGGCAAAAAAAGAACTGATGCAAATCGGGCTCTCGAAAGAAGGCGACGTTATGGATGGCACCGTCGTGCGGCAGAAGAAAGCGTATCCGGTTTACGATGACGATTACGCGCGACACGTGAAGACGATTCGCGAAGAGCTCGACGCCCGTTTCCCGAACCTGCATTTGGTCGGCCGCAACGGCATGCACAAGTATAACAATCAGGATCACGCCATGATGACCGCGATGTTGTGCGTGGAAAATATTTTGGCTGACACCAAGCTTTACGATCTTTGGGCTGTAAACGGTGACGCCGAGTACCACGAAGCTGGCGAAGCCGCGGTGGAAGAGACGGCGGGGACCGCAATTCGCCTGGTGCCGACACGCGTGAGCGGAACTCCTGAGCTGGCTTCGGAGCTCTAGGTAGTTCGCGTTTGGCGGTCCTTGAATCGCAGGTCAAAACTCATCGAGTCACGATCACTCGTTAGGCAGGCGAACTAGGTCATCCTGAGGCTGACGAAGCGCTTCGCGACTCAAGATGGCGAATCGGGCGTAGAACTGGAAGTCACTCCGGCAAGCCGTCCATCGGCACGCAGGAGCAGAAAAGGTTGCGATCGCCGTAAACGTTGTCGATTCGCGCCACGGCCGGCCAAAATTTAAAGTCCCGCGTCCACGGCGCGGGAAAAGCCGCTTGCTCTCGTGAGTAGGGACGCTCCCACTTATCGGCGCTCGTTTGTTGTGCGGTGTGCGGCGCGTTTTTCAAGACGTTGTTTTTCTTGTCCGCCTTACCGGAAACGACTTCCTGGATCTCGCCATGGATCGCGATCATCGCCTCGCAAAACCGATCCAGTTCTTCTTTGGTTTCGCTCTCCGTCGGCTCGATCATCATGGTGCCCGCAACCGGGAAGGAAACCGTCGGCGCGTGAAATCCGTAATCCATCAGACGCTTGGCCGCGTCTTCTACTTCGATGCCGGCGCTTTTGAACTGTCGTAGATCGACAATGCACTCATGCGCGACCAAGCCGCGTCGTCCCTTATAGAGAACCGGGAAATAACCATCGAGCCGCTTCGCTGCGTAGTTCGCATTCAGGATCGCGGTCCTGGTTGCATTCGTTAGGCCATCCGGTCCCATCATGCGGATATACATCCAGGAAATCGTGAGAATGCTGGCGCTGCCGTAGTGAGCAGCTGAAACCGAGCCGACGACCCCCGCGCTCGGCAAAAATGGCGCGAGATGTTTCGCCACCCCGATCGGTCCCATCCCCGGTCCGCCGCCTCCGTGTGGAATACAAAAGGTCTTGTGCAAATTTAGATGGCATACGTCCGCGCCGATATCGCCCGGCCGGCAAAGACCGACCTGAGCGTTCATGTTCGCGCCGTCCATGTAAACTTGTCCGCCATGCGCGTGCACGATCTCGCAAATCTCGCGGATGGTCGTTTCGAATACGCCGTGCGTTGAAGGATACGTTACCATGAGCGCACCGAGATCGTCCTTGTGTTGATCGGCTTTGGCGCGCAGATCCGCGACGTCGATGTCGCCATCCTTTAAGGTCGCGATCGGGACGACTTTGAATCCCGCCATGACCGCGCTGGCTGGATTTGTTCCATGCGCCGACATCGGAATCAGACAAATCTTGCGATGATTTTCGCCTCGCGATTGGTGATACTCATAAATCGCGAGCAGGCCCGCATATTCGCCCTGCGAGCCGGCATTCGGTTGCAACGAAACCGCTGCAAAACCGGTAATCTCCGCCAGCCATTTTTCCAACTGGTCGCACATTTCGCGATAACCAGCGGTCTGGTCGTTAGGCGCGAAGGGGTGCAGCTTTGCGAACTCCGGCCACGAAATCGGAAACATCTCCGCGGTCGCGTTCAGCTTCATCGTGCAGGACCCAAGCGGGATCATCGAATGACAAAGCGATAAATCGCGCGACTCCAGCCGGCGCAGGTAGCGTAGCATCTCCGTCTCGGTGCGATGAGTGTTGAAGACCGGATGGCTCAGGAATTCCGAGGTGCGTCCGGCGTATCGATCATGACTGTCGTGAACCTCCGTGCGCTTGCCGAAGAGCGCATCGGCTTCGTCAAAAAACAAACTTCCGCCGTCGGCGACCGCGGTTTCGATGAGCGAATGAAGATTCTTTTCCGTTTCGCCAATGTATTTGGAAATGAGTGCGTCGAGATCGACGCCAAAAAGCTGAGCGATTTCTTTCAAGTCCGAAAGCGTGCTCGTTTCATCGAGTGAAATGCTGAGTGTTTCCTCATCAATTCGCCGGAAATTCATCCCGCATTCGGCGGCAGCGCGGAAAACTTCTGCTGTCTTCGCGCCCCCTTCGATCGCGACCGTGTCGAAGAAGCTCGGAGTCTTTAAATTCCAACCCGCGTCGCGCAATCCGGCGGCGAGCAAGCGCGCATACAAGTGCGTGCGCGCGGCGATTCGTCGCAGGCCGCGCGGTCCATGATAGACCGCATACATCGACGCGATGACTGCAAGAAGCACCTGCGCCGTGCAGATGTTGCTGGTGGCTTTGTCGCGACGAATGTGTTGCTCGCGCGTTTGCAAAGCGAGGCGATAGCCAGGTTTGCCTGCGGCATCGTGCGAGACGCCGACCAGCCGGCCGGGCATATAACGTTTATATTCATCGCGGGTCGCGAAGTAAGCTGCATGCGGCCCGCCAAAACCGAGCGGCACCCCGAAGCGTTGCGTGCTGCCGACCGCGACATCCGCTCCAAATTCTCCCGGCGGTTTCAGTAAAGTGAGCGCGAGAATATCAGCCGCGACGATCGCAAGCGCGCCCGCCTTGTGCGCGTTTTCGATAAACTCCGCGTAATCGTAAATCGCCCCGTCACTCGCGGGATATTGCAGGAGAACACCGAAGACTTTTTCGACGAAGTCGAACTCGCGATAATCACCGACGATCACGCGAATCCCGAGCGGCTTCGCGCGCGTTTGCACAACTTCGATAGTCTGCGGGTGGCAATCCGCGGAGACAAAAAACGAAGCGTCTTCCAATTTTCCGCCCTTCGCGGCTGCGCAAAGCGTCATTGCTTCTGCCGCAGAAGTCGCTTCGTCCAGCATGGAAGCATTTGCGATATCGAGCGCCGTCAGGTCCGTGATCATCGTCTGGAAATTGACCAGCGCTTCCAAACGCCCCTGCGCGATCTCAGCCTGATAAGGCGTGTAAGCCGTGTACCAACTTGGATTCTCGAGAATATTCCGCTGAATCACCGGCGGTGTGATGCAGTCGGAATAACCGCTGCCGATGTAGGAACGCGCGACCGTGTTCTTCCTGGAAATCGCCCGCAGTTCGGCGAGTGCTTCCGCTTCCGATTTGGCCGCAGGCAGGTCCAAACATTGGTTGAGCCGGATATTTTTCGGAACCGTCGCGTCGATTAGCGCGTCGAGATTTTCAAACCCGACCGCGGACAGCATCTCCTCGATCGCTTTCGCATCGGGTCCAATGTGTCGTCTTGCGAAGGAGTCGAATTCCATCCGTGAGCCTACGAAACGACACCCAGGTTTCAAGAGTGCGCTCCTGCTCTGCCGCTACCGATACTCAACCGGGATGGCTGCAGAGCGCATCATAATTGGGAGGCAGAATTCCCCGCGTCATCCAAATCGCCTTGAGTCTGATAGCATTCGGCGCTGCTTGTGGGCGACGATCTATCTGCTGTGCGGAGAAAACCTCAGTCGTTCGAGGTCATGAGCTTTCGCGCCTGCGAACGCCGCGCGTTATGCGCCGACGCAGCGGGGTCACGACAGGCATCGTCGCGGTTCCGTGAAACAGTTTCACGAAAGAAGCGCGCCGAAGAGGTTGAATAGGCACGGCCAAAGCTCAGTCTAAGACCTGCCGAGCGGATTAGATTGACCGCGCTTCTTTTCATGAAAGACACTCCCGAAATGGTTGCTGCCTCCCCCGAGCAGTCCCAGTTCGTGAAGAACTCGGTGCTCTACAAAGAATTCCTCGCCGAGCGCGAAGAGATTTTGAAACATAAATGGATCGAGAGCGAAAAGGCCGGTTCCGATATCGGTTTCGAGAAAGCGCTCCTCGACTGGATCGTAAAACATCGTTCGAGTTGGCGGAATAAACGCACGAAGGAGGTCCGCAGCCAGCCGGCCCCCTAAATCGCGTCGTCTCCTTTAATGCGATCCTGCGAGGTCGCGAAGGTGCACATGAAATCTTCAAGCTCTTCGAATAAATCATCGGCTGGGCCCGTGCTCGATGCCGATGCCATCCGCAATGCGCTTCGGCGGATCGCGCATGAAATCATCGAACGGAATTCCGACCTCGCTTCCGTAGTCCTCGTCGGTATTCCATCCCGGGGCGTCGAGATTGCGGAACGTCTCGCGCAATTCATCGAGGAATTCGCGCGGGTAAAAATCGAGACCGGCATCATTGATGTTTCGATGCACCGCGATGATGTCGGCCAACGCGCGGAGCTTCCGATCGTCGCGGCCTCCCGGCTTCCGTCCCCGTTGGAGGGGCGCACCGTTATCATCGTCGATGATGTTTTTTATACGGGCCGCACCACGCGCGCGGCCATGGATGCGATTGGATCTTTCGGAAGGCCGGAGCAGATCCAGTTAGCCGCGCTGATCGATCGCGGTCATCGCGAGTTGCCGATCCGGGCGGATTATGTCGGCAAAAATTTACCGACTGCGCCGGGCGAACAAGTGCGGCTGCGGCTCGAGAATGTGGACCACGAACCGGATGCGGTCTGGTTGATTAAAAAATGATCCTGCATCGCGCTTTAGTCTTGAACTGCCTTCTTGAGCGCAGCGAAAGATCTCTCTGGGTGATCAGATATGATCAGAGATCCTTCGTTCTGCTCAGGATGACAGGCCCTGCGGGATCATGAGGCAAAATTCGCGCGATATGAATTCTTCAATGCGCTGGAATCGCAAGGACCTCGTCGGCATTCGCGAGCTGTCGGCGGAGGAGATAACGTTCATCCTCGATACGGCCGATGCCTTCAAGCAGGTCGGCACGCGTGAAGTCAAAAAGGTGCCGGCGTTGCGCGGCAAGACGCTGGTGAATTTTTTCATCGAGCCGAGCACGCGCACGCGTACCTCCTTCGAGCTTGCGGCTACGCGTTTGAGCGCAGACGTGATCAATATTTCCGCCAGCACCTCCAGCCTAACGAAAGGTGAAACGCTCAAGGACACCGCCAAAGTCCTGGAAGCAAATCATGCCGATCTGATTGTCTTACGTCACAGCTCGGCGGGCGCGGCGCAATTCCTGGCCGAGCGCGTGCGTGCTAGCGTGATCAATGCCGGCGACGGCGCGCACGAGCACCCGACGCAAGCTCTGCTCGATCTCTACACCATTCGTGAACGGCGTGGCGCCATCGCGGGGCTGCACGTTGCGATCGTGGGCGACATCCTTTTCAGTCGGGTGGCGCGCTCGAATATTTTCGGTCTGCTCAAACTGGGCGCGCGCGTCACGTTGGTTGGGCCGAGCACTTTGATTCCGCTCGAATTCGAGCGGCTCGGCGTCGCGATTTCGCACCACATCGAGGAGGTATTGCCCACCGCCGACGTGGTGAACCTGCTCCGCATTCAACACGAGCGGCAGCGCAAAGAATATTTTCCGGGGCTGGGCGAATACATACGTCTTTTCGGCCTGACGAAGGCTCGCGCCAGGCTCTTGAAGCCCGATTGCCTGATCATGCATCCCGGTCCGATCAATCGCGGGGTCGAGATCGATAGCGAGCTCGCGGACGGAGTGCAAAGCG
>CAXSFN010000037.1:0-41343 GCA_964236815.1 uncultured Chthoniobacterales bacterium | reverse complement strand
CCCATGATGACCCGGACATCGCGCGCGCGAATCCGGCCGTTTACACGAATTTGTGGTTGCAGTTTAAATAAGCTCCAAGCCAGCGAAACGGGAAGTGAACCGTGCCGCCGTTAGTAATTTCTTTCGCATCTTTTCATTCTGGCAATGCCAGATCGAACACTCCTCCCGGCGCAGTTGCGAATCACTACGACTTCGAACCGACGCCTGGCGCCGGTTGCCGGAAGTTGAGAGCATCATCGTTGCCGTGGCAAGGCGAATCTCGCATCGGAAACGATCGGAATCCGAACCGTGCGCGCGGAGAAAAATTCCGAGGAAGCCGGTCCCGCCTTTGCCGCAGCCATGAGATCACACCTCTGGAGGAAATCCGAAATGCGCGGCGTGCGTGTCATAGCCCGACAGATCTTCCAGCATCGCATCGATTGTTGCCGCGATCGGCTCGATCTTCGCGAATCCGGAAAAAATCGCGCGATCGCCGATCTCGGAATCGACCACAAAAGTTGGCCGTTGCGTGACCTGCAATTTATGAAACTCCGCCGTGGACTCGCGCATCCGCTGCTCGATCTCCGTCGAGCGGGCGCGCTCCAAGAGTTTTTCCTTTGGCAATCCCGAGGCTTGCGCGCCGATCTCTGCCGCGATTTCCCAACGACCGGTTTGTTTCCCCTCACGCAAACCCGCGTGCCCCAGCGCCAGGCAGACACGATCGTCTTGCACGCCTAATTCGCGGGCCGCTTCCGCGATGGCGTTCGGCGCCAGGTATTCGCTCGCACCCGGTTCATGCCAGCTGGACTTCAACATAAAGGGCGAGCGCATCAGCAGACCGCTCCGCCGATAAAACCAATCCATTTGCGCATGAGTTTTCGGCAATCCCGATTCATCCATCAACGCGATCTTCCACTCGAAAGCGACCCGGCCCGCATAACGCCGCTGCAGTTCCGTCCAGGCCGGCGCGGCCCAATAGCACCAGGATGAAATGACGTCGAGGTAGTTCGTAACCGTGATTCGCATGGACAAACATTGTCAGAAATTTCGCCATCTGCGACCCGATCCAAACCGCGCCGCAGTTTGCCGGGACGGCAAACGTGTAATGTTGCCGCGCTTCTTCCCGTGCTCGACTTCAATCACATCCTGCTTTTCGTCGCGTTCGTTTCACCGCTCGTATTACTGGCGCGGACGGCTCGGCAAGGCGCGCGCAGCCGCGGATGGCAGCTGGCCTCGGCCGCGGTCCTCATCATTAGCGCGATCTCCTTTTTCCTGATCCCTGAATACGCGGGGTTTGTCGGCGGGAGCGCGTGGTTCGTTTTGTTATTTGTCCCCGCAGTCGGCTCACGGAGATCGGTCGAGCTGGCGGCGCAGGAGCGATATGGATCCGCGCGACGCCTTCTCGGATTTCTTCGCCTGCTGCATCCGTCCGCCGCAATGCATGCAGAGCATTCGCTTTTGTCCGGATGCGAATCGGCGCAAGCCGGATACACCGGGAAAGCGCTGGAAATTTTGCAACTCACCGCGCGCAGCGAAACGCCGGCGGGAGGCCGCGCGCGTGCGGAAATATTCCGCCTTCGTGGCGACTGGAACGGCCTGCTCGAGTGGTGCCGTGAAAATATTCCGCGTTTCGGTTTGGGGGACGACCCAAGGCTTCTGCCGTATCTCTTCCGCGCCCTGGGGGAGCTGGGTCTCGGTGAAGAGTTAATTTTCCAATTCAGCAGGCGCGCATCGTTGTTGGTCGCTTCGCCAATCAACGAACCGATTTTTTCTTCGAGTCTGCTCACAGTCCTCGCCTTTTGTGGGCGAACGAATGCTGTGCGCGGATTGCTTGCGAAAAGATTTCCGCGGATGCGGCCCGACGCGGCTGCCTCCTGGATCAAGACGAGCGAACGCGCCGTAGCCGCCGCTTCTCTTTCGCGAGCCGGCGAAACGGCGCTGCACCGCTTCGAGCAGGATCGCACTGGACTATTGATCTCTTCGGCGCGCGTGACTTCCGCGGTCCTGATCATCATCGCGCTAAACGTCGCGATGTTTGCCCTTGAAATCCTGTCCGGCGGCGCGACCAACTCCGTTGTCCTTTACCGGCTCGGCGCGCTCGAGCCGGCCGCAGCGCTGGCGGGCCAATATTGGCGACTTGGTTCCGCCCTCTTCCTTCATTACGGCGCGCTCCATTTGCTCGTGAATCTCTACGCGCTTTACGTGCTCGGGCCTGCTTTGGAAGCGATAATCGGCAGTTGGCGTTTCGGATTTTGTTATCTGCTTTCCGGCCTTGGTTCGAGCGCGGGCGTGATCGCGTTGTGGCGATTCGGATGGACGCAAGCGGATCTGCTCGTGGGCGCGTCGGGCGCAGTCATGGGAATCGTCGGCACATGGGCGGGCTTGTTGATCCGACGTCGACATCTGCCGATGGCGCGGCGCCGTTTGCTCAACATCGCCATCATCGTCGCGATCCAAACGGCGTTCGATTTTTCCACACCACAGGTCAGCATGGGTGCGCATCTCAGTGGTTTCGCCAGCGGAGTCCTTCTGGGATTTATTATCGCTCCGCGCGAGCGCGCATCTCGCAAGGGCGGTCACGGAACGCTTGCTGCTTAGCCAATTCCTGACATCATCCCGCCTTCTCAGCCGCCTCTCATGCCGACGTATTTCACCTATAACGTCATCCCTAATCTTCCGCCCGCGCTCGAGCCGCTGCGCGAGATGGTCTTTAATGTTTGGTGGACCTGGGAGCCTTCGGCGCGCCGGCTCTTCCGCCATCTCGATCCGGAATTATGGAATCGCACGAATCACAATCCGGTGCGCATGCTGCAGCTCTCGCGGCAGGCCCGGCTGGTGGAAGTGGCGAAGGACGATGATTTTCTTCGTGAGCTCAAAGACGTGCACGAGGCTTACCGCAAATATCTCGCGCGCAAAGATACCTACGGCAAAACCGGCAAAGGCAGCGCGATCAAAAAACCGATCGCGTATTTTTCGGCCGAGTTCGGATTTCATGAATCGATCCCGAATTACTCGGGCGGCCTCGGAATTCTTTCCGGCGACCACTGCAAATCGGCCAGCGATCTGGACCTGAATTTTGTCGCGGTCGGCCTTCTCTATCGACACGGTTATTTCCGGCAACAGATCGACAAGGATGGCGTGCAGGAAGCGGTTAATCTCAATCAAAACTTTCATCATCTCCCGATCCGCGAAGTGCGGCGCAACAACGCACGCGTTCTGATTTCCGTCCGCATTCTCGAGCGCGAAGTGCTCGCGAAAATTTGGGAACTGCACGTCGGCCGGATCAACCTTTACCTGCTCGACACCGACGTAGCGGAAAACACGCCGGAAGATCGCCTCATCACCGCCGAACTCTACGGCGGCGATCTGGAAATGCGGATGCGGCAGGAAATGATGCTGGGAATCGGGGGCGTCCGCGCGCTCAACGCGCTTGGAATTGACGCGCAGGTTTTCCACATGAACGAAGGCCATTCCGCCTTCCTCGCCCTCGAGCGGATGCGCATCCTGGTCGGCGAAAAGAAGCTCGATTTCTATTCCGCCTTGCAAGTGGTGGCGGCAGCAAATGTTTTCACCACGCACACGCCCGTGCCCGCAGGCAACGATGCTTTCCCGCGCGAAATGATGCGAAAATATTTTGGGGATTTCGCCAGGGAACTGGGGCTGCCCTTCGAAGAGCTTTTCACTTTCGGCCAAACTCGCGTGAACGCGGACGATCCTTTCAGCATGACCATCCTCGCCTTGCGCGCGAGCCGGCATGCCAATGGCGTGAGCGAGTTGCACGGCGCGGTCAGCCGCGGGCTTTGGAAAGATGTTTGGGCCGGCGTGCCGCTCGAGGAAGTGCCGATCACCAGCATCACGAACGGTATTCACACCAAGACGTGGATGGCGCCCGAGTTCTCCGCCCTCTACACCAAATATTTGGGCGATTGGGAAGAACGGCTGACCGATTCGGATTTTTGGCGCGGAGTCATGGACATTCCGGACGCGCAGCTTTGGGAAACGCACCAGAAATTGAAACTGCGCCTGGTTGAGTTCGCGCGGGATCGCGAGCGCAGACGCCGGACCCGCGTCGGCGAATCGCCCGAAGCCATTCGTCGCGCCAATCGCATTCTCGACCCGGAAATCCTGACGATCGGGTTCGCGCGGCGCTTCGCTACCTACAAGAGGGGCGCGCTCTTGTTCAGCGATAAGGAACGGCTCTCGCGTCTGCTCAACGACACGACCCGCCCGGTGCAATTTATCTTCGCCGGCAAATCGCATCCGCGCGATGAAGGCGGCAAAGCGCTCATCCAAGAGGTCTATAAATTCAGTCGCGAAGAAGGCTTCGAAAATCGCATCGTCTTCGTGGAGGATTACGACACCTACATCGCGCGGCGTCTGGTGCAGGGTGTCGACCTTTGGTTGAACAATCCGCTGCGACCACTCGAAGCGAGCGGGACGAGCGGGATGAAATTACCGCCAAACGGCGGACTCAATCTCAGCGTGCTCGATGGCTGGTGGTGCGAAAGTTACAACGGCAAGAACGGCTGGGCCATTGGCGCGGAGATCGACAGCGGCCCGGTGGAATTTCAAAGCGAAGTCGACGCCGGCAGCCTCTATCAATTGCTCGAAAACCAGATCATCCCGCTCTATTACGCAAAGCCCGACGGAAGGCTTCCGCTCGCCTGGCTGCAGCTCATGCGCGAATCAATCCGCAGCATCACGCCAGTCTTTAACACCCATCGGATGGTGAAGGAATACAGTGAGCGCCTTTACGCGCCGGCCGAAAAAGCCCACCGGGAATTCACGCGCGATGGCTGCAAAGCGGCCGTCGAGCTGAGCCAATGGAAAGCCCGCATCCGGAAAGATTGGGCACAGGTCCGCGTGCATGATGTCCAGATCGGAAACGAAAACCGTCATAACATTTTGGTCGGCGATTCGCTGCGCGTTTCCGCCCAAGTCCATCTCGGCGCGGTCGATCCAAAACACGTCCGAGTTGAAGCCTATCACGGTGAAGCGGACAACGATCAGGTGCGCCATCCCGCCGTCACGCAGCTCTATCAAAGCGATCAAAACGACGGCGGCGGGAATTATTTATACCAGGGCGCGGTGGCAGCATCGGAAAGCGGTATGTACGGCTTCAGCGTGCGAGTGGTCCCGACGCATCCGCATCTAATGCAGCAGCACGAGCTGCGGCTGATTACCTGGTCGTAAAAGTCAGGAGAATTCCGAGGCTCGGGTACGAGATATGGTCTTACCAGGATCATGCTCGCTACGAAATCCACTTCTCCTAACGCGACTTCACTCCGAAAACGCGATCGCCTCAAAGCCACTTCGATCAAATCAACGCGTTGGGCCGCCTACGCCGCCGCCGGCGCCGCCGCGGCCGCCGCGGCCAGCTCCGCCGACGCGGACATTTTCTATTCGGGAACAATCAATCAAGCTTTCGACGCTGCGCCGGGGAATAGCGTCGTGCAAATGTTCCAACTGGGCGCCGCGGGAAATTTTTTCACCCTCCAGCAAAGACGCGGCACCTCAAGCGGGAGTGCATTCTTCCGTATTCAGGGGGCGGCCTCGGCAAGGTTTGCGGGCTTTAATGCCAGCACTGGCAGCAGCTCTTCGCACCCTTACGTCTCGAAGCTCGCCTTCGGCGATAACATCGCGGGCGCGCAATTCATCAATCAATTTCCAGGGCAAATGGCCCTCAATACCGGCTATGATAATAGCCAATGGCTTTCCGCTGGGACCGGTTATGTCGGATTCAAATTCGATACCGGCGCGGGAACGGAGTACGGCTGGGTTCGCATCACCATGGATAGCGGATCGCCCGTTAACAGCTTTACGGTTGTCGATTATGCCTATGGCAGCCCGGGAGAAAATCTTTCTATCGGCCAGGTGCCCGAGCCGGGTTCGTTAGGCCTGCTCGCTCTCGGCGGGGTCGGTCTGATTGCGTGGCGTAAACGCACCGCATCCAAGAGGAAGCCAGCCGCGGGGGCAGTGTAACGGAAGCGTCATCGCTTGATTATTTTTGGCCCTTTGACCATGCATACGAAGGAGACATCTTTGTATGCATGAGAACGACACTCAACATTGATGATGATCTGCTCGCTTTCATCCAGAGCTACACCGGAAGAAAAGAAAAAACCGCTTTAGTTCACCTCGGCCTCGAAGCTTTGCTCGAGAAGGAAGCCGGCAAGCGTCTGGCACGGCTCGGAGGGAAAATGCCTGCCCTTAAGGTCGCGCCGCGGCGCCGAACGACCCGCTCCGGCAAATGATTCTCGCCGACACTTCGATTTGGATCGATTTCTTCCGCCGAGGTTCCGAGCGATTCGCGGAATACTTAGAAGAGGGCCAAATCGCGCTGCATAGCGTAGTCATCGGAGAACTCGCCACCGCCAATTTAAAACTCCGTTCGGAAACCCTGGCTTCGCTTCGAAGACTTCCGCGCGCCCGCGAAGGCCAGGAGGACGATTGCCGGCAATATCTTGAGATGCATCGGCTTTATGGGCGGGGCCTGGGCTGGAGCGACATTCAGCTCCTGGTGGCCGCACATCTCAGCGATTTGCAGATTCGGTCGCTTGATCAACCACTGGTGAGGGCTGCTGCGAAATTTAACCTTCAGTACTGTTCCGCCTAACGAGGGAATCCTTTCGATCATCACAACAACATGAGCCGCCGAAAGATTCTCCTCATCGGTTGGGACGCCGCGGATTGGCAGCACATCAATCCCCTGCTCGACGCCGGCCTGCTCCCTACACTCGATGGTCTGATCAATCGCGGCGTCATCGGCAATCTCGCGACCTTGCAGCCGGTGCTTTCGCCGATGCTCTGGAACTCAATCGCGACCGGCAAGCTCGCGGACAAGCACGGCATCCACGGTTTCATCGAGCCCGATCCAGTGAATGGCGGCGCGCGTCCCTACACCAGCACTTCGCGCAAATGCAAAGCGCTTTGGAACATCCTCAGCCAATCTGGCCTAACGAGTAATATCGTTGGCTGGTGGGCCAGTCATCCGGCCGAGCCAATCAAGGGCACCGTGGTCACGAATGCGTTCGGCGGCGTGAAGATAGACGCTGATGGGCGTTGGACGATTCCTGCCGGCACCGTGCATCCGCCGGAAAAATCGAATGCCCTCGCGCGCTACAAAGTCTTCCCACACGAACTCACCTCAGAACACATCCTGCCTTTCATCCCGAAGGCGTCACGGGTCGATCAGGCCAAAGATCGCCGCCTCGACATGTTCGCGAAAACCTTGAGCGACGCCGCTTCGATCCACGCCGTCGCGACCACTCTCATGCAGGGGGAGCCGTGGGATTTCACCGCAGTGTACTACGACGCGATCGATCATTTTTCGCACAGCTTCATGCAATTCCATCCGCCGCGGCTGCCGTGGATCGCGGAGGAAGAGTTCGAATTTTTCAAGGACGTCATCGCGGGCACTTATCGCTTTCACGACATGATGCTGGAGCGTTTGCTGCAAATCGCCGGACCGGAGACGACGGTGATTCTTTGTTCCGATCACGGCTTCGAATCCGGCGCGCAACGTCCGCATTTGATTCCGCGCGAACCCGCCGGACCGGCGGCGTGGCATCGGCAATACGGCGTGCTGATCGTGAGCGGTCCCGGTATTCGAAAGGACGAACGCATCTACGGCGCGAATCTTCTCGATATCGCCCCAACGGTTTTGACGCTCTTCGGTTTGCCGATCGGACAGGACATGGACGGCCGGCCGTTGCTGGAAGCTTTTGAGGATCCGCCACAGGTCGAAACAATTACGAGTTGGGAAAATGTTGAAGGCGACGCCGGCATGCACAGCGTGGGGGCGGAACTCGATCGCGTACAGGCTAACGAGTTGATGCAGCAATTCGCTGCGCTGGGTTACATCGAAGATCCTTCTGCCGATCGCGAGAAGATGTCCGAATCGGCCGATCTCGAGGCGAAATATAATCTCGGGCGTCAGCTCCTGTGGAAGAACCGCCCCGACGAAGCGCTGCCCTTGTTCGAGGAAATCGTGCGCCGTCGTCCGTGGGAAGAACGCTTCCTCATGCAGCTTACCGTCTGTTATTTCCAAGCCGGTTATCTGGGTCAGGCCGAGCGCCTGCTTTACGCGCTGAACGACGGTGCCGAGCCGAACGAGCACCACGCGCACCTTCTCCTTTCACATATCAAGCTTACGCGCGGCGACTATGGAGGCAGCCTGCAAAGCGCTCTGACTGCGGAAGCGACAAGGGCCGATCAGCCGAATGTATGCGCCCAACTCGGTCACATTTATATCAGGCTTCGCCAATGGGATCGAGCGCAGGCTGCCTACGAACGCGCCCTCACGCTCGATCAGGATAACGCCCTCGCCTGGCAGGGACTTTCGACCGTGCACCGGCATCGCGGCGAAAACCAAGAGACGCTTGATGCGGCCTTACGCGCGGTCGGCCTCTTGCATCGCCTTCCGCTCGCGCATTTCAATCTCGGCGTCGCGCTCGCGCGTTCCGAGGAAGATGAACGCGCCATCGTTGCATTCGAAACCGCCTTGCGCTTTCAGCCGAAAATGATCAATGCGCATCGCTATCTGGCCGCGCTCTATCGCGAACGCGACCCGACTAAAGCCAAACAGCATCTCGAAGCGGCCCGGAAAATTTTGCCTAACGAGCGATCGAAGTCACGGATACCGGATCCGCGGGCCGAGAAGCTTTTCGATTTGCCAGAGATTCCAACGCGCGCCGAACGCCTCGCGACTCTCCTGCGCGAACGGCCCGATCCGCAGGAAGAGAAACCAAAATCCGGCAAGACCTTCATTCTCGTCTCGGGCCTACCGCGCTCCGGCACATCGCTCATGATGCAAATGCTCGACGCGGCCGGCGTTCCGATTCTGAGCGATGGCGAGCGCGCCGCAGATGTCGATAATCCGAAAGGCTATCTCGAGTGGGAAGCGATCAAGCGCATCGCGCGCGAGCCGGATTTGTTAGACGACGAAGCGCGCGCCGGCCACGCGATCAAATGCGTCTCCATGTTGCTCCAGAAAATGCCGGAGCGACATAACTATAAAGTAATCTTCATGATGCGCCCGATCGAAGAAATCACCCGCTCGCAACATGCCATGGTCGATCGCCTCGGCACCAGCGGCGCTGCACTCGACGATGAGCAATTGCAACGCGGCCTCGTTTCGCATCGCGACGAAATCCGACACTGGATGCAAAACTCGCGACACATCGAGTTCATTGAAGTCGATTATCCCTCGCTCGTGCGCGAGCCCGAGCCGACCTTATCGCCCATAGCATCGTTTCTCGGCCTCAATCCGAAAACGACTGGCGGCATGAGCGCGGTCATAGACGTCTCGCTCTATCGGCAAAAGGCCAATCAAACTCCGACCACTGCCTTCGCGAACGCGTCGTAGTTTTCCGTCTCGTTCACCAGCGCGTATAGTTTGCGCAAGCGTTCGTCCATCATCACTTCGGGCAGGGTGATGCGCCGCGCGTTCCGACCGGTTCCGAAAACAATTTCATCCCATTGAACGGAGCTGATCGCTTGATTGAATTTCGCTACGGCACGTCCGCGGAAGAACGCGCGCGTGGTTTCCGGCGGAGCAAAAATCGCGGTGCGAATTTCTTCGTCGTCGACCACACGACGGATCGAACCTTGTCGCACCAAATCGTGGAAGAGCCCCTCCTCCGCCGAGTTGTGGTATTCGAGGTCGATCGCCTGCAGCCACGGATCGCTCCAGGAAAGACCTTCGCTTTCCTGCAGGGCTGAGAGAAGAATCTTCTTCGCCATCCAATCAACGCGATCGCGCGTCAGACCGACGTCGCGTTCCAGATCGTTCAGGACGTTCTCCCATTCTGCGAGCAGCCAGCTCGTCTCCGAATCACTTGTTAGGCAAATCTTCTGTGCGGCTTTCAGATACAGACGTTGCACATCGATCGCGGAGATTTTTCGCCCGTCGGCCAGCTCAATGATCCAGTCGTGATTTTGATCGCGGCTGATCGATTTCGTTGCCTGAATCGGTTGCGCTATTTCGATCTCCGGGGCTTCACCGCGTTCGATCAATTCCAGGACCAGCGCGGTCGTCCCGACCTTCAGGGCCGTGGCCCATTCGCTCATGTTTGAATCGCCGATGATGACATGGAAGCGGCGATATTTTGCAGGATCGGCGTGGGGCTCATCCCGGGTGTTGACCAGCGGGCGTTTGTTCATGGTATCGATGCTCACGAGCGTGCTGAAGAAATCGGCGCGTTGAGAGATTTGGAATACTCCCGGCTGGCCACTCGCGCTTTCCGCTTCGATTCCCATCTTGCCCGCGCCCGCAAAAATCTGACGCGTGATCAGGAACGGCAGGACGCCGCTGACGACGCGATTCCACGGCACATCGCGCCGCATTAAATAATTATCGTGACAACCGTAGCTGTGGCCGACGAAATCGGTGTTGTTCTTATAGAGCTTGAGCTTTTGCTCGTTAGGCAACTTTAGGTTCCGGCGCCGCGCGCACTCGGCGAGGATTCGTTCGCCCGCCTTTTCGTGCGCAACCAATTGCCGCAGGGTGGTGCATTCCGGCGTGGAATATTCCGGATGCGCATGGTCATTGTAGAAGCGCGCGCCGTTCGACAAAACGAGATCGCTTTTGATTTCCTCGAAACTGAGCGGGCGGTTCCGGTCGATCTCGAAATAGGAAGACTCATCCGTGTCCTGTAATAATTCCGCGGCGCGAAATCCGCGCGCATCGCGGTGCGGATCTTCCAGGGCGTAATCCCATTTCATCATCGCGCCCTGCTCGGTATAGGAACGGACCAACTCGATCGATTCGGCCACGACGTCGAGCGTCTCGGCGCCATCGATCGTGATTCCGTACTCCGTTTCTAATCCAAAGACGCGGCTCATGCGTAGGAATTGTAGCGCGCTGATGGTAGCGCGTCGAAACGCCAGCTTTTACGCAATAGCGGTGTGAAGCTTGCTTGAAGGGATTCTATGGGGGCGCAAGGCATAGATTTAACTGAGGGGGTGGAGCGAAAAACTTGGAAGCGTTCTACCACGATGCTGGAAGGTTCACCGGAGCTCGATCCGCATGATGAGCTTCGATTAACCCAACAGGCGCTCTCGCAGTTGCGTGAGTCGGTCATCATCACCGACGCGCAAATCGAGGAGCCGGGTCCGCACATTGTTTATGTGAACGCCGCCTTCACTCGCATGACCGGCTGGCTTCCGGAGGAAGTCGTCGGACGAAATCCGCGCCTTCTGCAGGGGCCGAAGACGACCCGGAAAACGCTCGATCGTCTTCGCTCGAAGATGGAAACCGGCGAATCGTTCACGGGCGAAGACATCAACTACCGCAAGGACGGCTCCGAGTTTTACATCGATTGGTACATCGAGCCGCTCCGCAACGCGCAGGGTGAAATCAGTTACTTCGTGGCGGTGCAACGTGACGTCACTGAGCGCAAGGAACTCGAGGCGCAGGTGCTGCAAGCGCAGCGGCTCGAAGGCATCGGGATGCTGGCCAGTGGCATCGCGCACGATTTGAACAACGTGCTCGCGCCGATTTTGATCGCGCCCCAAATTATCCGCGAACAAGCGAAGAACCCGGAGCTGGAGGAGATCCTCGCTCTCGTTGAGCAATCGGCGCAGCGCGGTGTGAGTTTAGTGAAACAGGTTCTGGTTTTCGCGCGCGGGACAAACGATCCCGCTGGATTTGTGCAGCCACGCCACGTGATCGACGAGCTCGGGAAGATGGCGCAAAAGACTTTTCCGAAATCAATCACCATCTCAACGGATGCTTTCGCGGAAACCTGGCTGGTCGAGACGGACGCGACGCAGCTTTATCAGCTGCTTCTTAATCTCTGCGTAAATGCGCGCGATGCGATCGGTGGAGCAGGCGCAATTAAAGTGAGCGCACGCAATTTAAATATCCACGCCCCATTGAAACTGACGCGGGAGGAATTGCCGCTGGGAAAATATGTCGTGCTCAGCGTGGCTGATAACGGAAGCGGCATCGCCGCCGAACACCTCGACAAACTCTTCAAGCCATTCTTCACCACCAAGGCCGAAGGCAAAGGAACCGGTCTTGGTTTGGCTACGGTCGCAATGGTGGTGAAGAACTCGCGCGGCGCGATCGATATCCAAACTGAGATCGGGAAAGGAACGACGTTTTCAATTTATCTTCCGGCTGCGCAAGCCCCCGCCACGGTGCAAGATTCCTCGAACTCGATCCAACGCGCATCCACGCCTCGTTCCATCCTTTTAGTGGACGATGAAACTGCAGTCATGGGCGTAATGCGGGAAGTTCTGCGGAGTGCAGGACACACCGTGACGACGGCGGAAAGTGGAGCGGAAGCGCGGGCCTTAACCTCGCGGATGCGATTCGACCTCGCGCTCGTCGACCTGATGATGCCGGGCGAAGAAGCGGGCGCCGCGATTCACGAGATGCACGCGAAAGGATTGCCTATTATCGCGATGAGCGGAATGGGCGCTGCCACGCTGACCACATCTGTGCCAGCAAATACCGCGATCCTGCAGAAGCCTTTCACTTTCACGGCGCTCCTCCAAGTGGTGGAGGGAGTGGCTTGTGCCTAACGAGTGATTAAATTACGCCCGAACCTGCGCCGCGTTTAGTCAGTGAGCCGGCTCGCACCGGAGAAATTTTGACCACGTTCTCCGGATCGAAATCGACCAGCTTGAACCAATCTTCCGTGATGTCCGTCGGCGGGAAGATGTCGTTCTCGAGAAATTCGGCTGCGAACGCGCTCTGTAAATCGGCTTCGCTTATTCCCTGGTCTTCCGGCGTCGCAATCGCGCGCTTGATCGCCATCGCCTTGGCCCGTTCGACGATGGAAGCGATGATCGCACCGCTCAGCAAATCGCTGCGGTAGAGCGTTTCCTTCCGTCCACTTCGTAGGGTGATTTCGAGAAATTTATTTTCTTCGCGCCGCGCGAATTGCGAATCGAGCAGACGATCGACTAACTCATTAACGTCACTGATCGCGGTGTTGTACGGCAGATCGTCGGTCAGATAGATGCGATAAATTTCACGCGCGCCGGCACGATTTGGCCGGTTGACCTTGATCTTCCGGTCGATGCGGCCCGGCCGAAGAATCGCGGGATCGATCAGATCGGCGCGATTCGAAGCGAGAATGATTACGACATCGTCTAACGAATCGATGCCATCCATCTCCGAGCAAAACATTGGCACGAGCGTCGAGAGGATATTGGAATGCCGGGAAGCGCGTCGCGTTCCCAAAATGCTTTCGGCTTCATCGATGAAAAGAAACGGCAAGTAGCCTTCGCGGCGTTTCTCGCGCGCGGTCGTGAAGATCTCGCGCACCATGCGCTCAGATTCGCCGACCCACATGTTCAAGATCTCGGGACCTTTCACATGCATGAAATACTCGCGCATTTCGTTGCCGGTTTTTTCGCGAAGCTGCCGGGTCAGATTGTAGGCGGTCGCCTTGCCGATAAGTGTCTTGCCGCAACCCGGCGGGCCATAAAGAAGAAAGCCTTTCGGGGTGGCGTGATGAAACTTCTCGAAAAGCTCGCCGTGGATCAGCGGCAACTCGATCGCATCCTTGATCGCCTGCAGCGCTTCGTCCTGGCCGCCCACTTTTTCCCACGGCAACTCCGGCACGACATCGAGATAATGATCGCGCGCTTCCGGATGCGGCAACAACTCCAGCGCCATCCGATAACTCGGATCGACGCGCACTTCGTCGCCAGATTTCAGGGTCGACTTCTCCAGCTCGGCTGAACGCTGGAGAATCGTCGATTGCAGTCCGTGCTCGCCACCGACCCGCAATCGATCCCCGCCCATCACCTCCGTGATTTTCGTAATCGGTCCTGCCGTTTCAAAACCGAGATCGCCCACGATGACGTAAGCTTCGTTCACCAGAACACGCGTTCCTTTTTTCAGCTCACGCAATTTAATTCGCGGATCGACGTTGCAGTAATAATCCGAACCGCCGACGACGATGTGTGCGGTATCGCGTGATGGACTGTCCAGAAAAGTGCCGATGCGATTAGCCGGCGACGTCACTTTTTTCACCACCTCTTCCAGCTTCTCGATCATCTGCCGCGCATCGCCGATCATTTCTTCCTGATCGGCAATCCCTTCGCGCAAGGCGAGAAGTTCATCGCGCAGCGGATCGCGCGGCTCGATCAACGCCACCACGCGATCGAATGCCTGCAGAATGCTTAGCCCCTGCGCGCCGGTCACGCTGCCGTATCGCTCAAACTCGTCCTCTGGTTGTTCCGTCATCTCCGTTTGCGCCCGAGAAGAGCATACATTTTTCGGCAAAATTTCGCAAACTCTGCCGTTCTCTTCGCCCGTCTCGCGGCCGTCCATTCGCCGCCTCGACGCGGTAATGAGGTCGCCGTTCACCGCCGCTGAAGAAGGATTACAACTACAAGAGAAGGAGATTGCGCGGCGCCTGCGTTTGAAGCGTGTCATGCACGTGGGTCGGTGAAGTCCGAGCCAGGCACAGGGCGAGCCAGGATAGCCGCTGTCCCTGAGCGCGTCGGCTGACCAGCAGGTCCGAGCCTCCGTGGCGCGAGCTTCCCAGCTTGCGAGATTCCAAACTTCCCCACCGACCAATCCCGCAAGCTGGAAGCTCGCGCCACGGAGCGGCCTCTTGCCAGAAAGCCCTAAAGCAATTGGCGCTACTACGCGCGCGCCCAATCGGAAAGTGCATGACACGCTCTAAGATTCACGGCACGCGCACAGGGAAAAATTGGTTGAAGCGCAAGAGGCTGCGATTACCCTGCTCTGCTTTTCGGAGGAGTCTTAGCTCAATTGGTTAGAGCGCCGCCCTGTCACGGCGGAGGTTGCGGGTTCGAGCCCCGTAGACTCCGATTTTTCATGTCCAGTCGACCGCTACGTTTTCTCTTTTTGCTCCTTGGCTTCGCTCGCGTAGCGCAGGCTGGATTGCTCCTTCCGACGATGGAAGGCACCGCCTGGGAATATGAGAGCACCGGAGGGAATGAAGGGAACGCATCGGCTGCGACGATGACCGTTCAGATCCATGGCAAGGAAACGAGCAAAGGCAAAGTGCTGCTCAGGTTCGATACGTTGGCCGAAAACGAACTGGTCAAAGAGGAGCTGTTGTCAGTCGATGAGCGCGGCGTTCTTCGCTACGAGCGCACTCTCGGCAATGGCAACACGGTCTCGTTCGATCCGCCGCAAACGATCCTCCCGCCCGGGCTGAAAATCGGTGCGAAATGGGATTTCGACGATGTTCTCGCCGGCAGCGAAACGCATCAGCAATTCAACGTCGCGGGCGAGGAAGAAATGGAAGTGCCAGCCGGGAAATTTCACACCTTCCGGCTGCATTGCGAGCAGCCGTGGCCCATCTCGATCACCATCGACCGCTGGTTTTCACCGGGCACGGGCGTGGTGAAAGACATCACCACTTCGCGAGGTCCGACAGGCCGGCTCTTGAATCGAACCACGATGGTGTTGAAGAAAATTTCCATTCCAACCACACCCACTCCGGTAAAAATTGTCGCACCGCCCATCGTTGAGGTTTCTCCGTCGCCCAGTCCTGCGCCGGCCCCAGTTAAAATCACCCTCGAACTGGCAAAAGAAAGGGATGGCGCCGCGGTTGCGGAGTTTCGCTCGGATGTCCCGAATATTTTCGTGCGTTGGAGCGGAGAGAATCTGGCGATCAACTCCGAAGCGCGCATTGTTTGGATCGCGGAAGACGTTGGCGATGTCGCGCCGCCAAACTTCGTTGTCGACGAAACGACTTCTACGATCACCCGGCCCGACTTCGGCGCCCGCTTTACTCTATCCCGCCCGAAGGATGGCTGGGCGCCGGGCAAATATCGGGTCGAACTTTATCTGGAAGATGAGCTGAAAGAAAAATTGGAGGTCGCGATTCGCGACTGAATCGATGATTGAACGCGCTTCAGCCGATCTGACGCTCGACTGCAGTCTTTAATTTTATGCCGAAAAGAATATCAGCGAAAAGGAAGGCCGGGAAAGTTGTGGGACCGAAGCTGGAAGTCCGCGCCTCTCGAATTCACGGCCGCGGCGTGTATGCGACCGCGCCGATACGGAAAGGCGCGTCCATTATCGAATACACTGGGCGTCATCTTCCCTGGAAGGAAGCGATGGATCTTCCTCCGCATAAGCCAGAGGAGCCGTACCACACCTTTCTTTTCTCACTCGAAAATGGCGACGTAATCGATGCCGGCGAGGGCGGGAACGATTCGCGCTGGATCAATCATTCCTGCGAACCGAACTGCGAGACGGAAGAAAAAGACGACCGGATTTTTGTCACGGCCTTACGCGCCTTGCGGGCGGGCGACGAACTTTTTTACGACTATCGGATTGTTCCGGCAGAACGTCGCACGAAGAAGTTGGAACGCGAGTTTGCCTGCTATTGCGGCAGCGCGAAGTGCCGCGGCACCATGCTGGAACCGAAGTAATTCGCGGACGCTAAATGCTGCGCTTGCCCTGCACGTAGGCGACGATTTTTTCCTGATTCCCTTTCGCGCCCCAGACGAAGCGCAGGAAATCCGCCGGGTGAAGATCGTGCGTGCGAAAGAACCGCCGGTCCCCCCCGCAACAATACATCAACTCGTTAGGCAACTCGCCTCGCAAACGTCCCTTCGCCTTTTCGATGATGCGGGGCAACCAGGCAATGCGGGAAAGCTCCGCATCCTTGGCCGGCAACTCCTCCACTTTCATCGTCTTTTCGGACCACTTCTCTTTTTGTTCGACCAGGAAATAATCTCTCCGGACTGCAGTAATGAGCAGCGCCGTTTCCGGATCGAGATCCGAAGAATCCTCCGCGTAATCGAAGAGCTCCATCGGTTTCGCCCCGAAGGATTTCAGCACGCCGACCTCGCGCGGAGTAAAGAAAGCTTCGAGATTCCGATGCTCGTTCCGGTATTTGACCAGCGCTTTGTCGTAAAGCTCGCGGAAACGCTGGTGCCAGGCGTAGTTAATATTTTTCGTGGACATAAAACTCAGTGTTGCGCTGAAACTACAGGAAGCTTGCGCTTATGCGAGCACCTGAAACAGCCTTGTTTTCCACTTGGTCGGAGGAAATAAACCAAGCTACTTTGCCCTCGTGAACCTGCAGCGAATGGAACGGGAACAGCGATGATTTTCACAGGACAAGTGACAACCGCGTCGAAAGCGCGAACTAGGCAGGCCGCGAAAGATTAACAGCGCTCATAGCTCAGCCGGATAGAGCAACGGATTTCTAATCCGTCGGTCGGAGGTTCGAGTCCTCCTGGGCGCGCGGCTCGTCAGAGCACGACTCTCTCAATTGCCGCCGTCGTAAATTTCGAGGAGCACCAGACCGGTTTTTCCTTTTTTGCCTCGCACCACGACAGAATAGGAGCCCGGCTTCAACCTCGCAACGAGACCCGCTTCCGCCGAATTCCCCGGCGCGAGATTCGACGCTCTCAGTTCGTCGGCATTGCCATCCTGCCAGTTGTCATTTGAAGAAATCAAACCACCTGGCCCGTGCAATTCAATCACGGGATCGGCCAGCGTTCCTTTAATTCCTGTAGCGCCGAGCGACGGACCTAAGACACGCGCCACCACCTTCTTTTCACCCATTCCGCCGATAATAAATCCCGAAATCAAGACGCTATCGCCCGACTGGACTGTCGCGCGGGTGGACATGTTGAGGAACATTGCGGGGTTGGGCAGGTAATGAAATTCCTCGGACGGATCGCTTTCCGCGCCGTCCGCGGCGTAGGCCGTGACGGTGAAGTAATACATCGTGCCTTCGATTAGATTCGGCACTTCCGCACTGAGCCGGTAACCGACGTCGAGCGCGCGCGAATAGCTGCCGCTCTGCTGGCCGAAATGCAAAATATAACCGGCGACATTCGCGCTCGGTGAGGCGTCCCAGCTCAACGCAATCGTCCGCGTCACCGGTTGCTGCGCGAGGGCGCGTGCCGGACCGAAGTAGAGCGCGAGTAAGATCAGCGCAAAGGTGAGAAGGAATTTTTTCGGGCGATCAATATCCACGCGGCAGTCCAGATGAAGGGGACATGAAATGCCAGCCCGACCGCCTCGTGGCAATGACAATTCGCCAGTCGCCGCAGATTTAATGCGCTACCACCGATGAAAGGCTGGATGGCCTTCCTTCACAGCCACAAAGGTCCCACGGCAGGTCGCGCAAATTTTCCCGCCCGCGGTGAGTGTCCCTTCCACGGTGGCTCGACCATTTCCCGATTCCACCACCCGAGCGGACAGATGCACGGCATTATCGGTCGGCGTTGGGCGGAGCAGTTTGATCGCGTAATCCGCCGTCACTGTGCACGGCACACGATCGACTCCCGCTGTTTTCATCAAATGATAAGCCGCGGTCCAGTTGCAGTGGCAATCGAGCAGCGTGCCGATGATTCCGCCATTGAGGACCCCAGGAAAGGCCTCGTATTTTTGCGCTGGTTTCCAATCGGCCACGACTTCGTCGCCCTCCGCGAAACTGCGGATGCGCAGGCCGTCGGGATTCGAAGGTCCACAACCCCAGCAGGAATTCGCCGGTGCGTATTCTTCCTGAAGCGACAGGTCGGGCATGGTGGCGCGAGCTTCTAGCTTGCGAATCGGTCGCGCAAGCTGGAAGCTCGCGCCACAACTCGTTAGGCGCCATTGCTTGCCGGCGTTTTATAGGGCCGCTCTTCCGGCCCGACGTAAAGCGAACGCGGGCGGATCAGGCGGTTATGATCATGCTGCTCGAGCACGTGCGCGCACCAGCCCGCTACGCGCGAGACCGCAAAGATCGGCGTGTTCAATTCCGATGGAAATCCGAACATGGTGAAGACCGGCGCGGCGTAGAGGTCGACATTCGCGCAGAGTTTTTTCTCCCGCTCCATTGTCGCCTCCAGCTTCTCGCAAATCGGCACCCAGTTTTCCTTGCCGATGCGTTTGCCGTAGTCACGCGCGATCTCGCGCATGATCGGCACCCGCGAATCGCCTGCTTTGTAAACGCGATGTCCGAAGCCCATGATCTTTGCCTTCTTCGCCAGCGCATCCATCATCCACGCCTCCGCGCGCTCAGGCGTTTTGATTCCATCGAGCATCTTCATCGACTCCTCGTTCGCGCCGCCGTGCAACGGACCTTTCAACGTTCCACACGCCGACGTAACCGCCGCGTACATGTCGGCCAAAGTCGAAGCAGTCACGCGCGCGGCGAAGGTGGAGGCATTGAACTCATGGTCTGCATATAGAATGAAAATCGTGTCGAGCATGCGGACCTGCCACGTTTCCGGAACTTCACCGGTCAGCTTGTAGAGGAAGTTGCCCGCGTGCGTGAGGTCGTTCTTGTCCGCGAGCGGATCTTTCCCGTGCGCGATGCGCCAGCCATCGGTAATCAAGGTCGAAACCCGCGCGATTAATCGGATCGCCTTCCGCATGTTTGCCTCGTGCGATTGATCGTTCAGATCCGGATCAAACGCCGCCAACATCGACACGCCGGTGCGAAGCGCGTCCATCGGATGCATCGTTTTCGGGAGAAGCCGCATCATCTCCAGGACCGGCGCAGGCAGCTCGCGATTCGCGGCGATTTCGCGGCCGAAATCCATCAACTCCTGCGCACTTGGCAGCTCGCCCTTGAGCAATAAATAGGCGACTTCCTCGAAGTTGGCCTGCTTCGCCATTTCATGAATGTCGTAGCCGCGATACATCAGGCCCGCGTTCGGATCGACCCAGCAGATCGCCGTTTCTCCCGCGACAACTCCTGCGAGTCCGGGGCTGTAGGATGGTTTCTCGGTTTTAGTTTCAGTGCTCATAGGTTTCACTTCGTCGGGTCGTAGTCTAACAAGTCGTAAAGCTCCTGCCGCGTCTGCATGCGATCAAGCCAGCCTTCCTGCGTGCCAGCCGATTTCAAATCGCGCAACATTTGTCCCACAGCAAACATCGAAACCCGGAAAGCGGTCTGCGGATAAATCACCAACCGATAGCCGAGATCGCGCAATTGGCCTAACGAGAGCAAGGGGCTCTTGCCGAATTCCGTCATGTTCGCAAGCAACGGCGCTTTCACTTCTTTGGCGAAATCGCGGAACTCTTTTTCGTTCTGCAGAGCTTCAGGAAAAATCGCGTCCGCGCCTGCGGCCAGATAGCTCTGCGCGCGCTCAATCGCCTTGGCGAAACTCTCGACCGCGCGCGCGTCGGTCCGCGCGATCAGGAGGAAATCCTGGTCGCGTTTCGCCGCCGCTGCGGCCGCGATTTTCTCATTCATCTCCTCGAGTTCGACCAGCGATTTCCCCGCGAGATGTCCGCAGCGTTTGGGAAACTCCTGATCCTCGATGTGGCAACCCGCCAAACCAGCGCGCTCAAATTCCTCGATCGTGCGCGCCGCGTTTTCCGCTCCGCCGAAGCCGGTATCCGCATCGACGATGCATGGAATTTTTACCGCGCGCGCCACGTAACCGGCCAGCTGCGCCACTTCCGTCAACGTGAGCAATCCGATGTCCGGCACGCCCGCCGTCGCGTTACACAAACCCGCGCCGCTGATGTAGACGGCATCGAATCCCGCGCGCTCGACCATTCGCCCCATCGAGGCGTTGAACACACCCGGCATCGCGACGCAGCCGTCGCGAATCAGCTCTCGGAGCCGAGACGTCATAGACGGAGGAAGCGGAGCACGGACGTCTCGTCTGTGCGGATGGCGGGCGTCCCGCCTGCCGGATCGAGCAGGCGAGACGCCCGCTGTCCACACAAGCCAGAGGCATGTGCTCCACTCATGCCGGCACCTCGCAAAGCTTCATCAGTTTCGAAACATCCTTCGCCTCATCAAATTTCCAAACATGCTCGGCCACGCGATCCGCGCTTTCCTTTGTGATCCGCGGCGCCGCCAACTGGAAGAACTTCGCCTCCACTTCCGAATCTTTCAGCCGGTTCTTCGCGTTGCCTAACGGGTAATCAACTCGCTTCGTCAGCGTGCGGCCGTCGGCCAGAGTCACGTGCACGATATTCGCCACGGCCTCCGCATACATCGCGCTCAGCTCGTCATTCCGCTCCACTTTCACACCTTGGAGGAATTGAATGATGTTCGTCTCGGTGAATCGCTCCGGCGCGAATTGTTTGTCCGTCACCTCACCGTCGATCAACGCCACCGCCGTGATGTAAGGCAGGCTATGATCCGCCGTCTCTCGGCTCTGCGGATGCCATTTCTCCGGCTCGCTCCCGATGATATCGACCGACGCGTCATGGCTTTCGATCACCATCGTCTTCACCTGCGAGAGATCCTGAATCTGAGTGCGGAGATGTAGCGCCGCTTCGATCGCGCTCTGACTGTGATACTCCGCCGGCCAATACTTGATGTGCGTCTTCAAAATCATCGACGCCGGCCCTTCGCCCGGCATCGCCTCGGCCTTCGTCTCGAAGAGCCGGCCGACATCGCCCATCGACACGCCCAGCTCTTTTTCGAATCCCATTTGCCCTTCGAAAATCGGCGCTGGTCCCGTCATTCCACGGCTCGCGAGCAGCGACGCATACACGCCATGGCGCGCCGCGTTCGCAAACGCCACGCCCTTCCAGTGCGACAACTCCCCCACCCGCGCCTGCCGGAACGCACCGCAGTTCACCCCTGCGATGTTGACCGCATGCCGCGTCCGCTCCGGATCGAGCCGCATCAACTTCGCGCAAGCCAGCGCAGTCGAGAAAGCGCCATAGGTCACGTGATCCCACCCGCGCGCGCGAATGCTTGCCTGATCGCAGAACCGGCATTGCACCTCATACGCGATCGCCGCCGCCGTGATGATTTCCTTACCCGTCGCGCCCACCGCCTCGCCGATCGCGAGCACGGCCGAAAAATTATCGCTCGGATGCGCCGGCTCCTTCGAGAGATAGGTGTCGTTGTAGTCGAAATAACGGATGCAACACCCGTTCGCGAAAGCGGCCCAATCCGGCGGCGCCTTGTGCGATGTCCCAATCACCGTCGCCGCCTTCTTCGCCGAAAGCTCCGTTGCCAGCCCGCGCGCGATCGTGCACGGCTCCTCATTCCAGGCCCCAAGCGCGCAGCCTAACGAGTCAATCAGCCGCCGCTTCACTTCATGGATCGTGTTCTTCCCAAGATGCTCGTATTCCAGCGTGCAGGCGAAATTTGCGAGCTGATGAGCGAGCGAATTGGTCAAGGGAGCGGACGGAGAAGTGGCCATAAAGTGAGCCAGCAAAGTGGCGAGGAATCGATAAGGGGCAAGAGTAGCGCGCGCGTCTCGCGCGCGGCGATTGCATCTGTCATCGCGAGCTATCGCTTGGAGTTCATCCAGAGATTTCGCAAATTCCCACAGATTTCTCCCTTCTGAATCTGTGCAAATGGCTCCGGCCATCCGTGGACCAACTTCTCTGCGCAGCCTGAACAAAACATCCCTACAGCCGGAGGTCGCTCAGCGGCTCTCAAAGAACCGATGACACTGAATCGGAAGATCTCGGTAGAAAACGAAACAGCGCCGCGCCGGCCACGCATAGCCAGCCGAACCAATCGCCAAACCGGGTGTAGAGCGTGGCTGGTCGCGCCTCCACTGGCACCTGCGCGATAATCGCCGCCCCTGGCAGATCGCTGCTCCGCGTCTCCGCCACGAACCGCCCGTAGCGGTCGCTCGCCGAGAGGACACCTCCGCGTGCGGAATGGACTACCGCATAACCGTTCTCGACACCGCGCAACGCAGCGACACGCGCAGCCATCCACGCATCCCGCTCGAAATCCCAGGCCGGCTCGAGCATCGCCATCACCTCCTCTTTTCCATAGCTGCGCCCGAGCGATGCGAAATGCATGTCCTTGCAGATCGCGAGACCGACACGACGCCCATCGATTATGCGCACCACCTCTTCATGGCCAGGCGTCATGGCGGATTCCCAGCCGGGCACCAGATGCTGCTTGTCGTACTCGGCCAGGAGATCGCCATTGGGTCCGAAAAACCAGGCGCGATTCTTCCATTGGCCGTCGCTCGTTAGGCCAACTCCCGCCACCAGGTAAATGGAATGCCGCCGCGCGCTCCCCGCGAGCGCAGCTCGGCGCTCCGTCCCCGCTGGCTCCTGGGTGTCGATTTTTTCGGGCAGAACCACGATCCGCGCACCGCCTTGCGCGAGCCGCGCGATCCTCTCGTCGTAGGCACGCCAGACCGCTTCCGCTTTCTCGCGCGGAATCTTCGGCCCGACGAAGTCGTCGATCGCCGCCATTCCGATCGGCAGCGTCGCCACGGCTTCGCGATTCCTCGTTAGGCGCAAACTGCCGAGCCCCACCGCTGCCAGGATGAGCAGGAGCGGGAAGGCATAGGCGAGGAGTGATGATCGGCGCAGTGGCGCGCGATCCAAGGCCAGCGCGACGGTCGACGCGAAGAGACTTACGACAAAGACCACGCCCGCCGCTCCCGCGACCGACGCGATTTGAATCACCGGCAGCGCATCCATCTGCGTGTAGGCCAGGCTCCCCCAAGTGCCGTGCGGCGAGAAGGTAGAGATAAGCGTGTCGAGCGCGGCGCAGCTCACCGGATAAGCAAACAGCGTCCACCAGCCGCGCGACCGACGCACCACCGCCCGCGTGAAGCTCACGAAGAAAATCCATTGCAGCATTTGCAGAAGCACGAGGATCACGCCCGGCCAGCCGACCACCGCCACGTAGTAGGGCGCGAGACTCGTTAGGCCGATCAACGAAGCGACTGCCGTCAGGATGACGGTCTCGCCCCATCGTGCGCGAAAAGCCGCGAGCAACAGCGGGATGGGTGCGATCCAAGCCACTGGCCAGACGGGGTTGAGCCCGACCGTGAAATAGAGAAGCGCGCCCGAGACCAGAGCGGCGACCAAACGTTTGCGGCGCGTATCGAGAATGAAGGAAGCCAACTTGCGAACGAATACGCTGCTCGGTGTCCGGTTGGCAAACGCGCTGGTGAAGTCCTCTGACGCGCTCATACCGCAACACCACCGCGCCCGAGCCGAACTCCAGCCGGCTCACTGCATCTTCAACTTCCTACTTCCTACTTTCAATTCCCCCTCCAAGGTGACGTTGATGGAATAACGAAGCGGCCGCATCAGGGCACGACTACCGCCGACGGGATCGACGAGCCAGTCGCGAAACTGTGCGATTACCTGCGCGACTCGAGACAGGACCTAGGAACCAGTTTGATCCTCGGCACGTTCAAGCACGCGGAAATTGTCCGCATCGACTTTGAACTGCCCCGGCATCGCGCGGGCGAGAACTCCCGATACCTCGATCAGGTCGCCGGGACGTAGGGCGAAAAGGCGCGTCGCAAAGCTTCTTTGGAAGCTCGCGTATCGCATCGGGTTTACGGCACGCGGATCAAAAAAGACAGTAAGAGGCATTGCCTCGTTATTGTCGACCACCTGGTGCACTCTCGCGGGCCAAACGACATGCTTTCGGTTCAATGACTGTTCATAGGCGTGTAATTCAGCAAATCGGCCGTGTAGAGACGCCAGTTCATGGGCTACTTCTTCCGGTGTAGCATCAAGCTTCGTCACAGCAATCTGTTCTACTGGTGTTCGGCCCTTTGAACTGGAAACGGATCGAGGTGGTTTCACCAGGGAGGCAGGTGCAGACGGCGCAACGGTTTCTTGCACCCCAAGCCGCGCTGAAGCAGACGCGTTCGGCTGCACCAACGGTGATTGTTCCGCCGGTGCATGCCCCTTCTTACCGCGGTGTTGTTGCCATCGACCCGTTCGTCCGTTCGCCTCGACTTTCCGCCAGACGTGGTCCCTCAGATCGGAGACATTCACAAATTGGCGACCGAGATTGCACGTAGTGCAGAACACGTTCGTGTCGCGGCCATCGTTGGCAGGCGTAAGTTGTATCTCGGTCTGGCACTCTGGGCAGAATGGTCGCAAGGAACTTTGATCGACGCGCCCACCGCGCCATTGCCATATCCAATCGATACCGTCGAAGTGGCCCTTCAAATAGCGGCGCACGTGCCTCGGATTGCGGAGGCGATACAGCTTAGGGCCGATTGCCAGCACGACGGCTGCCGCGCAGACGGCGAACAAGACGAGGACCCAACCGTGCGTCTCGACCCGTGACGCAGCGAATTTGGCCGAGAGCGTCCATACGTCCGCGATCGAGGATCGCACAGAGGAAAAGAAGAGAGAGCCGGCAGCGAGACAGGCGATTAGAACGTATTTCCAGACTTCTAGCCAAAGCTTGCGGCCCTCATCTCTCGTCGGAAGAAGCTTTCGTAGGCGTTGCAGCATCTTCGCGAATCAGGCGTAAAGCTTCACGTTCCTACCTATCGTCAGAGGCTTGAGCAAGCGATAGCTTGCCGGCGAGACGTCTGCAATCGGGTGCGGGGATTTGCCGCCGCCAATTCAGCGCGCCGGGTGCCAGGATCCTTTGGCGTAGGCATTTCGTCGTAGGTTCTGCCGCGGAGTTCGCGCCCGGTGAGATGCTTGCGGACGCCGCCCCACTGTTTGAAAAAAAACGCCGTATGTGCAGCGCGGCATTGGCGGAAAATTGAACGTACCCACTCGGCTCTCATTTCTCTCGATCGCGGCCCACTCTCCCCGCCAACTATCGCCCAGTCGATACCCGCCAATGGCAAGTCATCGACTGGACCAATTAAAGGTTCGAGCGACAAGAAGCGCACAGCAGCGGGGACGTGTTGCAAGTCCCGAACGCGTTGAACGACTCGACTATCCTCCACACTCACGCCCATCCAAATGTTCGGCGCCCAATCAAGCTCTGGCGAGATTGCCAGCAGCCGTCCACTTCGCTTCGTCAGGATTTGGAAGGTGTGTCGCGGGCATTCCCGCATCGTCGCGAAGACCCGCTTGATGAAACGAAGCGGGACATCCTCATGGAACAGGTCGCTCATCGAATTTACAAAAACCACGCGAGGCGCTTTCCACGATTTCGGCGCGTCGATGAGATCGTCGTGCGTCGTACTCGTAAATCCGTTCTCATATCTCGCGCTCCCCATCGCGTGTAGTCGCTTTGCCATCCGCTCCGCATAACAGTTCAGGCATCCAGCGCTCACCTTTGAGCAACCTGTGACCGGATTCCACGTGGTTTCAGTCCACTCGATCTTCGATTGGCTCGGCATCGCGGTTACATCCACTTCCTAGGGAGCTCACGCAAGATGTGGCTTGCGATGCGTTCACCGGTTTGATTTTGCGAAGCAAAAAAGAGGTAATATACCGTGGCACCGGTGCTATTCAGCATTGGCGCCGGTTTGGACACGAACTTGAAGCCTGCCACCTTCTGCAGTCGCTCGCGAAACGCTTGAGCGAGCTGCTCATTCGTCGCTTTTTCTTTCAAGTCCTCGAACAGCATTTCCTTACTGGAAAACGCTACATCCCTCCATGTCTCGTCTCCCCAGAATGCCGTCATTCGCGCAGCCTGATCCGGCCGCGTTTTTGATTGATCGCGCCGCAATACATTGCGGTTCATGTCAGCGATCGGGAAGTTGAGAAAGATCTCGGTCGTCTTCAAGTTTCCCGCCATCTTGATGACTTCCCAGTTCAGATGCAGCCCGTAAGGATCCAGGAAACAGACGCCGCGCCAGTGCCCTTCGTACGAGAGCTTTGGCAGGATCTTTAAAAGAGCCTGATTGCAGTCCTCCGAGTAAACAGAAACGTCGGGCCGTGATCCAACTAGACGTTGCAGCTGTTCAGTCTTCTGCCCATCAGTGTCGATGAAGTGGTAGTGCTGAAAAGGAGGTCGAACGTCTAGCGCGAGCAGTGGGCTGCCCTGCACTACTTCACCGCTCTCTTTCGAAATGGCGACGCCTGCGCCGCAGAATGCATCGACGTAGACAGGTTTCAGCGCTGGGAATTTCGCGAGAATTTTCGCGTACTCGACCATGTAATCGCGCAGGATCGCATGTTTACAACGCGACCACCGACCGATTTCATCCAACGCAACGTTTAGATTCAGATCGTCTGTCATAGGGCTGTGATCGGCGCCGAAAGCACGGCGCATAACGCTCCCAGTGCACTCCAGATAAAGGGAGATCTAATAACACGTCGCGCGCGCCGGCAGAATGCCGTGAAGATGGCCCGTTACGCAATCTATCTATTCCGCTGTCCGAGTCCTGCTGCAGAAAGACGGCGTAAGAAGCTGAGAGGGTGTTTAAGCCGAACAAAATTAGCGATCCAATAAGCTTCATCGACCGAGCCAGTCGGGCGGTCGCTCTCAGCGCGAAATCCACGCAACGCTTCTCGCTCTTCGTCAGAGAACTCTCGATGCGAGAACAGCGCTTCGAGGCAAAAGCCTACCAGTAGACTTTGAATGAGAGAGAGATCTTCGCTTGTCATCGGTCCCACGATTTCGACATAGCGACTATCAAACGCCACCGCACACAATCGCGGTGTGATCGGCAGCAAGATAAACTCCAAATCTCGTGACGCGTCTATCGCGCAGCAAACCGCTGGATTGTCCGAAGTGAAGATCTCATCGGGCGTCGCCATTACAGTGACACGCCAAATCGCTGAGACGTGGCGCAGTCGTTCTTCCTGCGTTCCGGCGGCTGGCAACCCGGCCATCAATACCTGTGCAATGAACGTCTCTTCGAGGCCGCGGTAGAGCTCCAGGTTATCAAGGCTGGAGAGGTTGGTATATGCTGGATTGCGCAGGTGAAGACTCATCATTGTGATGATGAGCCCGAAGTATTGACGCTTCGTTGCTTCTCGCCCTCGCCAAATGCGTTGCAATGCCGCGCCGTACACCCGTTCGCTTTCCTCAAACAGATTCTCTGCTCGTCGCGGATCCTGGCTCGAATAGTGGAATAGCTCTCGGCATTGGTCTTCTACTTTAACGAACGCGTGCGTCTTCGTTCCGAGGCGCCACAACGATGACTTTCGTGTTGCGTTCGGACCTTCCGGCGAGAATTGCTTCAAATACACTGCCGGTAAGTAGTGCTGGAGCTTGGGGGGTGACTGCCGCGACATCGCATTTGCCATGTAGCTCCAAACCCGGCGTGTTGCAGCATCGTTCCCCGAGCTGAGGACTTGTGCGCGCCAGAATAAAACGGCCGGACGTTTGCACGCCCGGCCGCTCGAGTTTGTTCCGCTAACAATTGCGGCTGAGATCTGCCGCTACAGCGCAGGAGCTACACGCCGACGGCGATGCTGACGGGATTGCTCCATTGGCCGACGCGGTTGTCGCCTACCCGGTAGATAGCCTGGTAGCTCCATTTTGCCGGAGCACTCGGGAAGGGTTGGGTGTCGGTGTAGCCGGGGGTGGTGTCGATCGCGAGGAGGACGAATGCTTTGCCGTCGGCGCGGTCGACCTGGAGTTCGCATTGATCGAGGAAGGCGCTGTAGCCTTGCCAGCCCCAATTCACGGAGACCTGGTCGCCGCTGATCTTGAGGTCGAGCACGGGTGCTAGGGTGGTGTAGTCGGGGCCGACCTGTTGCGAGCCTTCGATGCCGAGGGCCTGGCCGATGGCCAAGTTATAATCGGCGCTGGCTTTGATCTGTTTGATGAGGGCCCGGAAGCGGACTTCGATGCCGGGCGCGACGACGACGACCGGCGTGGGGAAGGTCGGCAGGACGGGTGCGCCGGTCGGCGGGGTGTTGCCGCCGTAACGCGCGAGGTCTTTCCACGCGGTCCATTGTTTGGAGGCGTTCTGGATGATCTCCTGGCATTGGAGGGTGTAGTTGAAGTAATCGGCGTCGGACGCTTGCGCGGTGACTTGTGCCGGGGTGACTCCAAGGCCGGCGGCGTAGGCGCCAATGGCGTTCTTGAAGGTGATGAGTTGATGCGCGAAGGCGTCGTCGCCTGCGCTGATGGAACTGGATTTAGCCATGGTTTTTTCCTGGTGTGTTTTAGCTGCGGTTTACTGCGAAAGAGGAGGCGTGGGTGGCTCTTCTCTCGTGCGGAGGCGCGGACGAACTTTCCCCGGCGCGCGGCGAAGCTGGACGGATGCGCGTCCAGGTGGGACACGCGCATGGGGAAGTGGGACGCGTGCGCGGGGAACCCGGACGCGTCCATGGGAACTCTGGACGCGCGGCGGCGGAAGATTGCAACAACGCGTGGCGAGAGTTCCGCGGTGCGCGTCCAACCTGGACGCGCGCGTAGCGAGGTTGGACGCGGCCGCAGCGAAGCTGGACGCGCGCGCGTCGGAGTTCCCCACGATGAGCAAATGGATCGGGTGACGCCGCGGAAACGAATGCGGTTCGACGCGCCGGTAAGGTCGTCGCGCGCGGAGAATTCATGAGCGACGCCGGAGTTGCCGCCGCAACGCGGCGTTCTGTTCCTGGAGCGCGCGGATTTGCACATCGCGCTCCGCTAGGCGGCGTTCGAGCTTTGCCTCAATGGCCTGGCGGTAAAGGGCGGCCGCTTCGTTGCGATCGGCGACGTCGAGCTTCTCCACGACCTGGGCGACAAAGTCCTCCACCGTTCGTTTGCTCTTCCCCATCACGGTGGCGATCACGCCGTTCGTTTTGCCGTCGGCGATCAATTCCAGCGTCCTGCTCGCGGACGCTCAGGCGCGGCGAGTCGGGAAAGAGCTCGTCGGCGTCGTAGTGAACGCGGTCATCTGGAGCGGTCGTCTTGCTCGCAGCAGCTGTCTCCGGCGATTCAGGGGGTCTGCCCTGCGCTTGACGGCGCTGACTTGCGGCGGCGTTTGCCCTGCATACAGCCGCCGATTCTGAGCGGTCGATGCCTGGCGGCATATCCGTGCACGCCCGGATGTTCTGCTGAACATATCCGCTGAATTCTCCGTTCAGAATGGTGGATCGGCGCGGCAGGAATTCATCCGTGCCCATCCGTGTGATCCGTGGTTAAACTTCCTACCACATGAGCAAAGTTTACTCCGACGCGAAGGCGGCCCTTGAAGGCCTGCTGCACGACAACATGACGATCGCCGCAGGTGGCTTCGGGCTCTGCGGCATCCCGGAGAATCTGATCGCGGCGTTGCGCGACAGCGGGGTGACAGGGCTCACGATCGTCGGCAACAATGCCGGCGTGGATGGCTTCGGCATGGGCGTTTTACTAACCACGCGGCAAGTGAAGAAGGTGATGGCTTCCTACGTGGGCGAGAATAAGGAGTTCGAGCGGCAGGTGCTCGCGGGCGAGCTCGAACTCGAGCTAATTCCGCAGGGGACGCTGGCGGAACGTTTGCGCGCGGGGGGTGCGGGGATCCCAGGGTTCTACACCCGCACCGGTTTCGGAACCAAACTAACCGAGGGCAAGGAGACGAAGAACTTTGAAGGTAAGGAATACGTGCTCGAACCAGGCATCAAAGCCGAGGTCTCGTTAGTCAAAGCGTGGAAGGGAGACAAGTCGGGTAACCTTATCTTTCGCAAAACTTCACGGAACTTTAATCCGATGATCGCCAGCTGCGGCAAAGTCTGCGTGGCCGAAGTCGAGCAGCTCGTAGAAGTCGGCAAGCTTGATCCCGATCAAATCCATACGCCGGGGATCTTCGTTGATCGCATTATCCAGGGCCTTAGCTATGAAAAGCGGATCGAGTTCCGCACCGTCCAAGGCAGCGGCGCGGCGAAGAAAGAAAATCCGATTCGCGATTTGATGGCGAAACGCGCGGCAAAGGAGTTGCGCGATGGTTACTATGTCAACCTCGGCATCGGCATTCCGACGCTCGTGGCTAACTACATTCCCGAAGGAATGAACGTCACCCTGCAATCGGAGAATGGCTTGTTAGGTATCGGCCCATTCCCGACTGAGGAGACAGTCGATGCCGATCTGATCAA
Source organism: uncultured Chthoniobacterales bacterium (assembly GCA_964236815.1). Classification (GTDB taxonomy): domain Bacteria; phylum Verrucomicrobiota; class Verrucomicrobiia; order Chthoniobacterales; family UBA10450; genus JACCTI01. The sequence continues at coordinate 10,793 of CAXSFN010000037.1, read as the reverse complement.
TGCCGGCAAACAAACCATCACCACCATGCCGGGCTCTGCGTTTTTCTCCAGCGCCGACTCCTTCACCATGATCCGCGGAGGCCACATCGACCTTGCCATCCTAGGTGCCTTCGAAGTGACCGACAGCGGCGACATCGCCAACTGGATGATCCCGGGCAAAATGATCAAAGGACCCGGCGGCGCGATGGATCTGGTCGCCGGGGTCAAGCGCGTGGTCGCGGTCATGGAGCACACCTCGAAAGACGGCAGCCCGAAGATTTTGAAGGAATGTACTCTGCCCATTACAGGGCTGGGAGTGGTTAACCTCATCATCACCGACCTCTGTGTCTTTGAAGTAAAGCCGGGCGGTGGTCTGGTGCTGATCGAGCTCCATCCCGGCGTTAGCGTCGATGACGTTCGCGGCAAGACCGGCGTCCCCTTCGACGTCGCGCTCAAACAATGACTCGTTAGGTAGTCTTTTGCTAGGCGATGGACTATGACCTTTGATTTGCAAAAGATCCTCGAAAGCGAGCGCGCCTATCGCGTTCGCTTAGCGGCGCGACCTATCGGGGAGAAATTGCGTATGCTTGACGCCTTAGGAGAACGCGAGCGCTCTCTCCGTGCTCCTGAAGGAGACAATTCGCGTGGCAGCCATAAGCAGAAAACTAACGCTGCCACCTAGCCAACCGCCTGGTTGAGGGCGGCCCGGAGCGGTCATCTCTCTGAGGAGCCGATGTCACTCTGATTCAAAGTAAAAGCGGCGATGCCTGGCGCAGCCGGGATTGAACTGGCGACGGCAGCGCGGACAGACCGAACCACAATCGAGATACTGGCGGACACTTAGTTGATGTCCGCAGCCGCCGCACAGAATTGCGGGCACATCGAATTCTTCCTTCGGCCAAACCATTGGCGCATGACCGGCAAGTTCGGCGTGGCATCGATAACAGGGAAACCAATTCCCGCAGCACTTGAACTTGATCGCGATGAGATCGCGCTCGCCGTGGTAGTGCGCGCAACGCGTTTCGTGATCAACCTCCGCGCCTATGACGGTCACGTTGTGGATTAGAACTTCCACAAGTCTAGCTGGCGCGCTCTCGCGGGCAGAGCAGGACTAGGACTGATGCGATGACCCAGCAGGCGATCATAAAGATGAAACCCGACCCGAAGGAACCAGTCCGCTGGCTAAGTTCGCCGATAATCTTAGGACCTACGAAGCCGCCGATGCTCGCGGTGCAATTGATAAAGCCAACCGCCGCGGCCGCGCCAGAGCTAGTGAGAAACGCGGAGGGCAACGCCCAGAAAGAAGGTAGATAAGCGGTCGTGCCGAAGCCAACCAGGGTGAAGGCCATCATCAGCATGGCGTTCGAGTGCGGAGCGAGGAACCACGCACCGAGAGCCACGGCCGCAGTTACCTGTGGAATGGCGAAATGCCAGCGGCGCTCGCGGGTGCGATCGGAGTTCCACCCGACCAGAAGCATCCCGATGAGTCCGGCGATAAAAGGAATCGCCCCTATCCAGCCGATGCGTTGCAGGTCGGTCCATCCGGTCAGCCGCTGGAGCATGGTCGGCATCCAGAACCAAAAGGCGTAGCCGCCGGAATAACAGAAGAACAAGCCAATGGTAAGCAGGAGGACCGAAGGCTGGCGGAGCGCCTGCCATATCGTCACCTGCGCGAGGTGCGCCTTGGCCTGCCTTTCTTCCGCCAGGTTAGCGGCCAGCCAATCGCGTTCGTCGCTTCGTAGCCAACGGGCTTCGTCAGCCCGGTCGGGTAAGACAAACAATGTCACAATTCCCAGTAAGACCGCCGGCACTCCTTCCAGAAGGAAAAGCCAGCGCCACCCCGGAAGACCAAGCCAACTAATTCCCAGGATGGCGCCGGCCAGCGGCCCGCCCAGGATATAAGCGATCGGTATGGCGGACATAAACCGCGCCAGCGCCTTAGCTCGGTCCTTGTAGATGAACCAGTGAGAAAGGTAAACGATCACGCCGGGAAAGAACCCCGCCTCGGCCGCGCCCAGGAGGAAACGCGCCCCGTATAACTCCATCGGCGTGCGCACGAAGCCGGTAAGTGTAGTTAGTGCGCCCCACGCGATCAGAGTTAGCGCGAGTAACCGCCTTGCGCTCCACCGTTCCACCAGGAGCGCGCCGGGGATTTGCAGGCCGAGGTAGCCGATGAAGAAGATCCCGCTGGCCGTGCCAAAGACCGAATCACTCAGGCCCAGGTCCCCTTTCATCCGCAGGGTGGCGAAGGCAATGTTAGTGCGGTCGAGATAGTTCGCGACGTATAGGAGAAAGAGAAACGGTAAAAGTCGCCACGCAATGCGAGAGCGAGCGCTACCCCCAGCGTCATTTTGGTGGGACGGCATAAGTAGGAAATCTTTGGCGCCGCTCGTGTCTCCGCCTTTTCAATGCGCCACCGTCACCCGCAGGAAGCTGCAGAAATGGAGGTAACCTCCGTACTTTCATTTTCGATCGCGATCAACTCTTCAAGCTCCTTCCACGGGTAAATTACCCAGCGCGCTTGCGAAAAGCTGCTCGAGGATCCTAGGCTCGACGTCGCCCAGCTTTCGGAGGTAGAGGCAACCCTTTCCGCTGGTATGTTTTCCTAGCTTTGCGAGAAGCTCCTTGTTCCCTGGTGAGCCACCAAGTCCGTAGAGACTAATGTCTCCTTTTCGGGATGCGAAACCTACCAGACAGATGTCGCCCTCACGACCGCTCTCGTATTTGTAATGACGGCTCCCAAAGCCAACGATGCTTTTGCCCCACATCTTCCGCTGTTCCTTCGTGGCCCTTGTCATCATCTTGGCAAGAGCCTCACAGTCCCTCCTCCTGGCCTCGTCTTTGATTCCGGCAAGATAGCTTGCGACGCTCGCCTCCGTGGCCTGTGTTTTGTTCTCCGCCATTGCTGTTTGCTTTCCTTATCTAGCCACGCTTACATAAGCAATGTTTTTAGCGGACAGAACATCCATGCGAATGCTTGCGTTTGTAGGATCCTTCCCTTTATGGCTCTCGCAATGAGGACGTGCTGGGCTTGGGCAGTGACGAAATTCTGGTGGCTCTGGAGCGCCAACTTACTCGCTGCCGCCTTGGTCGTCTTCGCTTTCATTCTGGGATGGGTGCACGAGACCATCACGGCGCCTAACATCCCGGCCTGGTGTGGTATCCTTGCAGCAGTGCTCGGAATTGTCGGCGGAAGTCTCTGGCTCAGATCGGCTCGTCATCCAGACTTTGCGGTCCTCTTACTGTTAATGATCCCACTTCCGTTACTTCTCTTTGCGGCTGGCTCTTTCCTTTTGGGAATTCTTTACCTAGTTGTCGGCATAGTCGCTCACCTTTTCGGTCACGGCGGCAGAGTGAACTAGCGGCCTCAGTAGCGCCCAGACTAAGCGGCGCTGACGGTGAGCGCCTAACGAATAGCGGTCGCGCGAAGAGAGTAGCAGCTGATAGTCCACTGTGATCCTCACTTGGATCTTATCGCTCATAAGCCATTACCGTCTTCTTAGCCGAGCCCGCGGGAATTTTCGGCTTCCGCTAAGTCCAGGTTTAAATCGACGGTTTTGTCTTTATGCCCGCGAGTATGCCGTCGTAAGGGTTGCGCAGGCCAAGCAAGCTTCGCACTATGAGGATTAGGCACTGAGGCCCTCTTCCTTCCCTAAGCATTCCGCAGAGTCATCCAACAGTGCACCGCCACGCGTATTTCGGGCAGAGACCGTTTGCTTTTCAATCCTGCAAAATCCTGTTAATTCTGTCCTTACTCTCATGCCCCTTGAACAACCTCTCGACGACGAATCACGCGCCTTTCTAAGTAAGCTGGAGGACTTCAATCGGGTCGAGGTCGCGCCTTATGCCGATCAGTGGGATCACGATGAACAATTGCCGCGTGAGATTTTCACCAAGGCCGGCAAGATCGGATTGATGGGAATGGTCGCGCCGAAAGAATATGGCGGCCGTGGTTTGAGCTACGTGACGGCGGCGCTCGCGGTCAAAGATCTGGGCAAGGTCTGCGCCTCGCTCGCGATGGATATCGCCGCACACAACGCTCTTTCCGTTGGTCAGATCAACCTTTTCGGAACCGAAGAGCAGAAAAGGAAGTATATCCCGCGCCTAACGAGTGGTGAATGGATTGGTGGCTGGGGCTTGACCGAGCCGAACGCCGGAAGTGATACCGGCGGGATCGAGACCAAGGCGAAGACACACGAAGATCACTGGCACATCAATGGAATGAAGCATTTCATCACCAGCGGTCGGGTGGCGGATTTGCTCATCGTCATTGCCACCACCGGCCGGACCGACGCCGGTAAGAATGAGATCAGCGCCTTCATTATGATGAAGGACCAGATCACGCCGGTGCGAAAAATTCACACCTACGGGATGCGCGCGAGTGAGACTTCCGAATTGCGCTTTAACGATTCTAAAGCAGAGATTCTGGGCGAGCGCGGGCGCGGTCGCGAACAAGCTCTGACCGTTCTGGATCGTGGCCGCATAAGTATCGCGGCACTGGCGGTGGGAATCGCGGAAGCGGCTTTCGATCGCGCCAATTCCTACGCGAACGAGCGGAAGCAGTTTGGGCATGCGATCGGTAATTTTCAGGCGATCCAGTGGATGCTGGTCGATTCCGCGATGGAGCTGGAAGCGTCCGAAGTAATGACGATGCACGCCGCGCACATGCAGGACGAGGGCTTGAACACGACGAAGGAATCGGCCATGGCGAAACTGTTCGCCTCCGAATCCGCGGTGAAAATTTGCGATCGATCAATGCAGATTCATGGCGGTTACGGTTACAGTCGCGATCTGCCGATCGAGCGTTATCTGCGCGACGCGAAGCTCTGCACGATCGGCGAAGGTACGAGCGAAGTGCAGCGTCTGGTCATTGCGCGACACGTTTTGAAAGAAGCGAAGCCACTCATTCTCGCCCACCGCGAACCGCGTGCGCCGAATACGTAGCACAGTCCGTCTCGGCTGTGCGGCGTCCGGGCCTCTCTCGCGCCTGGACCAGGCAGAAACGGCAGGCGAGACGCCCGCCGGCCGCACAGCCGGGACGGCCGTGCTCCGGGAGACGTGCTAGACCATCGGACGGAAGCGCCCCACCACTTCCTGCAAGCAGCCGGTGATTTGGCCTAACGAGCAAACTTCAACTGCCTCGAGCAGCGTCGGGAAAATATTCTCCTGCGATTCGGCGACCGCCGCCAGCTTGTCGAGCGCTGCGACGGCTTTCTTCGCATTCCTTGCCTTGAATTTCTTCAGGCGATCGACTTGCAGTTGCTGTTTGGCGCGCGATGTGCGCGAGAGTTCCACTTCAGGCATCTCCTGGTTCTCATTGCGGTATTTGTTCAGCGCGATGATCGGGCGCGTGCCGTCGTAGATTTGTTGTTCGTAACGATGCGCGGCGTTTTGGATCTGGCTGCGCTGATAACGATGCTCGATCGCCGCGGTGACGCCACCGAGCTGCTCGATCTGGCGGAATTCCTCCAGCATGGCCGATTCAACGGCGCGCTCGACTGCTTTCATTCCCGGCGAGCCGCTCAGCATGTTCATGGTGTGTTTGAAGATGCCGGATTCGTCGAGCAGGATGGCCTGGCCGTGCGCGGCGAGGCGGATCCATTCTTCACTCGGAGTTGTGAATGGTTCGTCGGCGCTGTTCGAATGGCACGAGTTCGTGCCGTTCATGTAGGCCAGCATCAATTCGGCGGCGGTTCGGGTGAGATTATTTTTGAATTCATGCGCGACGAGCGAGCGGCCGCTGGTCTGCGTGTGCAATTTGAACATCTGCCCCTTCGGTCCCGCCCCGAAAACATCGCGCATCCCGATGGCCCAGATGCGACGCGAAACTCGTGCGAGCGCGATGTATTCGACATCGAGTCCGCAATCCAAAAAGAAAGAAAGGCGCGGCGCGAATTGATCGACCGGGATGCCACGGGCCGCGAGCATTTCAGCATAAGCGAAACCATTCGAGACGGTGTAAGCGGCCTGCTGCACCGGCGTAGCGCCGGCTTCGCCAATGTGATATCCGCTGATCGAAACCGGATACCAGCGCGGCATTTCTTTTGTCGTCCATTCGATCATGTCGCAGAGAAAACGGAGCGACGCTTCGGTCGGAAAAATGGTTTCGTTCTGCGCCTGCACCTCTTTAAAGATGTCGGCTTGAATGGTGCCGCGCAGGTTCGGAACGACCTTGGCGCCGAAGCGTTTTTTTGCCGCCGCGATATACATCGCCATGATGATTGGCGCCGGACCGCTGATTGTCATGGAGGCGGAGAAGGCGGGTGAACCCATGTCGAAACCGTCGTAAAGACGGATCATGTCTTCGTAGGTGTCGATTGCGAGACCGCCTTCGCCAATCTTGCCGAAAACGCCTTCGGCATCGCTGTCGATTCCGTAAAGGGTGGGACCATCGAAGGCCGTGCTCAGCCGCGCGCTGCGCTGATGGCCGGTGAGAAAATGGAACCGCGCATTCGTGTCTTCGGCTAAACCGAGACCGGAAAAAAGCCGTGTCGGCTCTTCTACTTCTACCGCCTTGGCGATCGTTTTCTTCGCGCCGTTGGCCCCATTCTTGGCGTGCCCCTTTTTGCCATCCTTGCCGTTTTTCTCGAAACTACCGGCCTCGAGTTCGCGCAACGGCTCGAGGTACATCTCACGGTACGCGCCGGCGGTATAAGGAAACTGGCCGGGCAATCCTTCACCTAACAAGTAGCGAGCGATCTCACCTGGCTCGTCGATTTCCGGCAGAGCGAACCGAGGCAGCTCCAGCCCGGTGGGCGCGCGACCGGTCGGAATGTTCTTTTTAATCTCCGCCCAGCGCTGCGACATCTCACGACCAAATTTCTCGTCCGTGCGCGCACGCTTCACTTCATCGAGGACGTGCTGGTTGTACTTCTCTACCGCTTCAACGACGTTGCCGAGTTTGCTCATAAGTTTTTGCTCTCGTTAGGCACTTTCGATCAGCAGATCACACAGTTCATCCACACCTCGGTCGCGATGCCGTTTCGCCACCGTGGAAATCAAACGCTGCTGGCGTTTATTCATCTCGAGTCGCTGCTCGACTTCGTTCATCGCGGTCCGTGCGCGATCTTGATCGCTTTTGTTTACGACCACGATGTCGGCAAGATCGAGCATGGCGATCTTCTGCAATTGCAGCCGGCTCCCGTAATCAGGATTCATAACCAGAACCGTTTGATCGACCAACTCGCTTTGAAACGGCATTGCCTCCTGGCCCGTTCCCACAGTTTCGATGATGACGTAATCAAATCCAAAATTCGCCAGAACTCGTAGACAATCTTCCGTCGCCGGCGACAAGCCACCGGCCTGCCCGCGCGTGGCCATGCTGCGCATGAAGACGCGTTCGTGCTGCGAGTTAATCATGGTAGCGCGATCTCCGAGCAGCGCACCTGCGCCGACCACGCTCGGATCGTGCGACAGGATCGCGATGCGCGATTTCGGTTCGCGATCCAAAAGGCGCAAGACCAGTTCGTCGATTAACGTCGTCTTTCCCGCTCCGCCCGGACCCGTGAATCCGATAACGCGCGTCTTACCCTTTCGCTGCTTAGACGCCGTCCCCTTTTTCTTCGAAGCAACCTTAAGCTTCTTCCCATTGGCGTAGGAATCTTCGATCTCCGTCAGCTTCCGCGCCAAAAGCATATCGCTCGTGGCACCGCGCGGAAGACTGCGCGCGCGCGCATAATTTTTTCGAACGAACTCGACCATTTCTGTAAGCGACGTCCCGGCGAAGAAAATCTTATCCACTCCCCGGCGCCGCATGATTTCCTGATCCGCATGCGTGATCGTTCCGCCACCCCCGCCAAAAACCTTGATACTCTCCGCGCCATTTTTACGGAGCTGTTTCACCACTTCCGCGAAAAATTCGACGTGCCCGCCGTTGTAACTGGAGATGCCAAGCGCGCCGACATCTTCCTGAATCGCCGCCCGCACCATGTCCTTCGCATACCGATGATAGCCCAGGTAAACCACTTCGATCCCGTGCCGGATGAATTCGAGGTTAATTGTGTTAATCGCGCTATCATGGCCATCGCAAATCGGCACTGCAGTGAGGACTCGAATTGGGACGGGCATGAGCCGGAAAATTAGACAGGATTTACAGGATGAACAGGATTGAGTTTGTTTCAGAACGACTTCTTCTGAATCGTGCACAATCTATTAATCCCGTCTTATGACTGATCCGCTCGATTTTTCCGGCAAGGTGGTGCTCGTCACCGGTAGTTCACGCGGCTTGGGCGCGGAGATGATTCGAGCCTTCGGCGAGCGCGGCGCGCATTGCGTGGTCAATTATCTAGCGGACGAGAAGGAGCAGAATAAAGCCGACGCAGAAACTGTCGCGAAGACGTTGCGCGATCCGCTCATGGTCGAGTGCGACGTGACCAATCCGGAGCATACCGAAGCGATGATGCAGCAAATCAGCGAGCGCTTCGGGGGCCTCGATATTTTGATCAACAACTCTGGGATCATCCGCGATCGCACGATCAAGAAGCTTACCCTGGAAGATTTCGAAAGCGTACTACGGGTGAATCTGGCCGGGACGTTCAACGTCACGCAAAAAGCCGCTGGCATTTTGCGCAAAGATGGCCGGATCGTGAATATGTCATCGGTGAGCGGACAGATGGGTTTGTTCGGCCAGGCGAATTATTCCTCGAGCAAAGCGGCGCTCATCGCGCTGACGAAAGTGAGCGCGCGCGAGTTCGCCCGGCAAAACATCACGGTCAATGCAATCGCTCCCGGCTTCATCGACGTCGGCATGAGCAAAGGAATGCCCGACGAGGTGACAGAAAATTTCAAAAAACAAATCCCGCTGGGCCGTTTGGGTGACGGGCGCGAGATCGTGGATGCCGCGCTTTTTCTCGCTTCACCGATGGCGAGTTACATCACCGGCCACGTCCTGAACGTGAATGGCGGATTTTATATGGGCTGAAGGAAGATCGGCACATGAGCTGCTTTCTCAAGAGGGATGCAGCCCAACCCCACATCTGCCACCAACGAAATTCAGGCCTATCTCGCCCTTCGCGATCAAGCGCTCGCGCACGCGGAGGAAACGATGACCGAAGTCGCTCTGCAGCGCGCGATGATGGCGAACGATTTCGCCATCAACTGTCTCGAGCCGGCCCGTGCGCCTTATGAGGCGCAGTGCCTGCCGGAAGTCGAAGCGAAGCGCGAACGCCAGCACTGCGAGACGGTCAAAATCCGAATCGCAAACCTGCGCATGCGTGTCGCCGCTCCCAGACAGCAGGACCTCGTCGCGGCCTAAGGCTCAAGAGCGTTAGTCGCGTCCCCAGATCATGGCGACGGAAGTCGTCAGGCTTCCGCCCATGTTGAAGGTGAGGAATTTTTTCGCGCCTTCGATCTGCCGCGGACCTGATTGTTCCGTCAGTTGCTGGTAGGCATCGACGACTTGCCGCACGCCAGTTGCTCCGACTGGATGGCCGTCGCCGATCAAGCCGCCACCGGTGTTGACGGGAATTTCCCAGCCGACTTTCCCTTTGATATGCTCACCGCGGACTTGCGGGAGCGCGGTCGCGCCGCTCATAGCCAGCTCCGCGCCTTTGCCCGGTTCGGCCAATCCAAGAATTTCGTAGGCACAGATTTCGGTGATGGAAAAACAATCGTGTACTTCCACGCCATGCATGTCGCGTGGTTTAAGATTGGCCATGCCGAACGCCTTTTCCGCCGCTTTGCGCGCGGTCGAAAAGATTGGCGCGTCCTTTTTCTCTAACGCTAGATAATCTGTCGTGCTGCCGAAGCCGAGCATGCGCGGCAGCTTGGATTTATCGATCCCCTTGCGATCCAGATATTTTCCGGAAACCAAAACGACCGCGGCGCTGCCGTCCGTGATTTGCGAGCAATCGGAGACTTTCAACGGCGGGGCTACGCTCGGGTTCTTGTCGGAGACTTGCGAAGCGGCGTCGTAGGTCAGATCGGCGTCGCGCATTTGCGCCAAGGGATTAAGACGCGCGTGCGCATAGTTCTTGTAAGCCACCCAGGAAAGTTCCTTCTCCGACGCGCCATATTTTTCGATATAAATTTGCGCGATCTTTCCGAACAATTTCGGGAACATGAAGTCGCCGTACTCGGGGCGTTCGATCTCATAATCCGCCGCCGCGCCCAACACATCCGAGCCATCCTTCGACGACATTGTCTTCTGCTGTTCCGCGCCCACGACCAGAACCGCGTCGTGGAATCCACCCATGATCCATTGGGCGCCGAGCAGGACCGAAAGCGAACCGGAAGCGCAGGCCGCCTCTGTGTGCATCGTCGGAATCCCGTGCAGCGCAGGATCGATCTCAGGCACAAAAGCGCCGAGATGGAGCTGCTTGGTGAATTGACCGGCATTGAAATTACCAACCGCGGCGGCCTCGATTTGCGCCGGATCGATCTTCGCGTCCGCGATCGCTTTGCGACCCGATTCCGTGATCAAATCCCGGATCGTCTTGCCCTCCTTTTTCAGGTTGCGCTTAAAGTCAGTCCGGCCGGCGCCGAGGATGTAAACAGGTTCCATAGGATAACAAATACTTACGCCAGACTTCTCACGCTGTCATCCTCACGACCTTCGCCACAAAATGCTTTTGTAGGATGGGGATTCGAGCGTTAAAATGGGGAACTGGTCGATAGATATGAATTCTTTCCCAGCGATGGAGCCCGAACAATGATGACACAGCCACAACCTTACGTCCCCACCACACGCGAGCAGAAATTTCTCGAGAGCGTCGAAGACACCCGCTATGAGCGGGAAATTATCAGTGGGCTCGCTCCCTTTTTCCACGAGAAGGCGCCGGCGGACATGCTCAACTTCTACTCCAAGGACGAGGTGA
>CAXSFN010000036.1:0-41857 GCA_964236815.1 uncultured Chthoniobacterales bacterium | reverse complement strand
CGACCAATCCGTGCAGCGAATATTTGTTCCTCGATAACACGGCCTGCAATCTCGCTTCCCTAAACTTGATGAAGTTCAAAGGCGCAGATGCGAACTTCGACGTCGAGCGCTTCAAAGCCGCCTGCCGCATCTTCATCACTGCGCAGGAAATCCTGGTCGATAACGCCAGTTATCCGATCAAAGAGATCGCGGAGAACTCGCACATTTTCCGCACGCTCGGCCTCGGCTACGCCAATCTCGGCTCGCTGATCATGAGCTATGGCTATGGCTATGATAGCGCGGAAGGGCGCGCGATTTGCGGGGCGATCACTTCGATCATGACCGGCGAAGCGTATGAACAAAGCGCGCGTATGGCGAAGGCGATGGGGCCGTTTCCGGGTTATCGCGACGCGCGTTGCAGTGGAATTCCGAAACCGTTCGCGAAAGATAACGTCGCGCCGATGCAGGATGTAATCGAGTTGCATCGCGCGGCGGTCGAAGCGATTCAGCCTAACGAGGAGTTCGCTTATTTGAAGGATGAGGCCGCGAAGGTTTGGGAGAGCGCGGCTTCGTTAGGCAAACGCCACGGTTATCGCAATGCTCAGGTCACGGTGCTGGCGCCGACCGGGACGATCAGTTTCCTGATGGATTGCGACACCACCGGGATCGAGCCCGACATCGCGCTGGTGAAATACAAACTACTCGCCGGCGGCGGCATGTTGAAAATCGTCAACCAGACGGTAAAACCGGCGCTCGAGCATCTTGGTTACAACTCGGAAGAGATCGAGCGCATCATTGCGCACATCGATGTCTGCGACACGATCGAAGATGTGACCGATCCGGATGGCTCGATCATTTCCTCTGGATTAAAACCGGAGCACTTGCCGATTTTCGATTGCGCCTTCAAAGCGGATCGCGGTCAGCGCTCGTTAGGCTACATGGGTCATCTCCGCATGATGGCGTCGGCCCAGCCATTCTTGAGCGGCGCGATTTCCAAGACGGTGAACTTGCCAACGACGGCCACCGTCGACGAGATCATGAACACCTACGTCGAAGGCTGGCGGTTGGGCTTGAAGGCGATTGCGATTTACCGCGACGGTTCGAAGCGATCCGCGCCGTTGAATACGAAGAAGACGAAAGACATGGGCGGCGCGAGCGGCGCGCTCGACATCATGGTGGAGCGTCCAGAATTCGAAGCGCGCATTTTGGAATTGGAGCAGGAGTTAGCGCTTGTTCGCGATCAACCGGTGCGTCATCGCATGCCGGATACTCGGATGTCGCTTACCCATCGTTTCGAGATTGCGGGGCATGAGGGTTACATCACGGTCGGCCTGTTTGAAAACGGGATGCCGGGTGAATTATTCGTCACCATGTCGAAGGAAGGCAGCACGATCGGAGGTTTGATGGATACGGTCGGGACGCTCACTTCCATCGCGCTTCAATACGGCGTCCCGCTCGAAAGTCTGGTGAAAAAATTTGCCTACCAGCGTTTTGAGCCGAGCGGGTTCACGAAAAATCCGGACATTCGCAACGCCACCAGCATTACCGATTACATCTTTCGCTGGTTAGGTGTGCAGTTCATCAAAGGCTACAAGGAAGCAACCGCGCCGCATCGCGGTCAGCCCGAACTGCCGATGCGCGAAATTTCCGACATGGAAAAGAAAGCGGTCAACCGTCCCGTCTCAGATTTGCCGCGCACGGCCGAGAAGGAAATCCTCGACGTGATTACAAATCACATATCGAACGATGGCGCGCCGCAGATTCACAGCCACGGTCATACTCACGCCGAACGAGTTGCAACCGCGCTCGGCGGGATGTTCATGGACATCACCTGCTCGCATTGCGGGAGCGAAAAAGTCATTCGCGCCGGAGCGTGCGGCGTCTGCACGGAATGCGGAACCAGCCAGGGTTGTAGCTGAGCTTCAGCGGTTCGACTCCGTTAGGCGATGGGGTAAGGTCACCTTCGAATGAAGGTCGAAATTTTTACTCTCTGTGACGCGGCGACGGCGGATAGTGGCGGGAAGCTGAACATCCTTGGGTCGTTCGATCGCATTCATGCGGCGGGCGTGCCGGTGACGCATCCGCTCTGTGCGCTCGCGATTAAACTGCGTTTTGAACGGCTGGAGGAAGGACAAAAGCGCGTCCGGATTTCGTTCATGGATGCCGATGGGAAGCCGGTCATGCCGACGCTTGATGCGAATACTCAGGTTGGTTTTCCGCCGGATGAACACAGCGTGACCGCTTGCCTGGTCTTGCAAATTCAGCAGCTGAAGCTGCCGAATTACGGAGAGTATTCGATCGATCTGGGGGTGGATGGCCGGCAGGAGGCGTCGATTCCATTGTTCGTTAGGCCGGCGCCGCAAATGCAGCAGAGTTTGCCGCCATCGCAATCCTAACGCCTGGCGCGTTCCAAAGGGTGTCATCCTGAGCCGCGAAGACGGCGAAGGATCTCGCAACGAAGCCAGGACGCGCCTTGGTTCGTTGTGCGTGGCAGCTCGTGCGACCGCGAGAAAGCCTACTTTGCGATTAGGAGGTCCCTCGGCGTCTTCGCTGCCTCGGGATGACAGCTTGGGACGCGCAGAGACGATTTACTTCGTCGGTGTTGGCGGTGATTTTATCGCACCACCTTTCTTCGCGGCGATCCACGCGTTCACGTTTCGCTCCAGGATGTCGAGCGGCACCGCGCCCGAAAGCAAAACGATGTCGTGGAATTCTCGCACGTCGAAGCCTTCGCCGATTTCCGTTTTGGCGCGCTCCCGCAGCTCTTTGATTTTCAATTCGCCGATTTTGTAGGCAAGCGCCTGGCCGGGCATGGTGATGTAGCGATCGATTTCGTTCACAATGTCGATCTCGGTTTTTGGAGCGTTGTCCTTAAAAAAATCGATCGCTTTCTGCCGGTCCCATTTCATGAAGTGCATGCCGGTATCGACCACCAATCGGACCGCGCGCCACATTTCGTAGGTGAGCTGACCGAATTTCGAATACGGATCGTCGTAGAGACCCATGTCTTCGCCTAACGATTCGGCGTAGAGCCCCCAACCTTCGACGAACGCGGTGTAGCCGAAACCAAAGCGCCGGAACTTCGGGATCTCGCCGAGTTCCTGCGCGAGCGCGATCTGCAGATGGTGGCCGGGAACCGACTCGTGCAAAGAAAGCGCCATCATTTCCCACTTCGGACGCGTCTCGGGCTTGTAGAGATTGACGTAATAGTTGCCCGGCCGCGAGCCATCCGCGGCGGGTCCGTTGTAGTAAGCAGTCGTCGTGTCCGGTGCGATGTTATCGGGAATCGGCACCACCCCATACGGCATGCGCGGAAGAGTCTTGAAGACCTTGACCAGATTCGGATCGATTCGTTTGGCGAGCGCGCGATAGGCCTGCAGCAATTCATCCGGCGTCTTATAAAAGAACTGCGGATCGGTCCGCAGTTTCTCGAAAAATTCCTGGCGTGTCCCAGTAAAGCCGACCTGCTTCATGACCGTTTCCATCTGGGCGCGGATACGTGCCACTTCGCTTAAACCTTTTTCGTGGATCTGCTGCGGGGTTAGATCAGTCGTGGTGTAACGCCGCGCCAAATAAGTGTAGAGCTCAGCCCCATCCGGCAGCTGCCACACGCCCACTTCCGGAAGTGCTGCCGGCAAGTAGTCCGCTTCGAAGTAGCTCTTCAGTTTCTTGAAGGAAGGAACAATGGTGTTCGCGATCGCGTCCTTTGCTCCTTGCGTCAGGCGCTGGCGATCGGGCTCCGGGATTTCATTCGGGAATTTTTTAAGCGGCTTGAAAAACGGACTCTCCTCTGCGTTGGCGACGATCTGTTTGTCGATCTGCGCCGGCACGCGATCGAGCGTGATTTTCGGCCACATGATTTTCGCCTTTACGCCCTCGCGCATGAGCGTGATCTGCTGATCCATCGAGGCCGGGAAGGCGCGCAGTCTTGCGATCCAATCTTCGTAATCCTTGACCGTCTGGAACCGAAGCTGATCGCCTAGTTCATCGGCGGTTTGAATGCCGCCCCGTTGATTGATCGGCAGCAGATAGCGCCGGAAACGAAAACCAGCGATCTCCTGTTCGAGGTTCTTCTGGAAAAGATCGTAGTTTAGTTGATCGGCGGAAGTGAGCTTGGCGCGGTCGATTTTTCCAAAACGCTGCAACGCGTCGCGCGCGTGGTCTTCCTGTTTGTGAATCGCTTCCAGACTGCTGTCATCCCAACGATCGTTCCAACGCCGATCGCCTAACGAGGAAGCGCGGGTCGGATGTTGCTCCAAGTTGTACTCCCACTCGGCGTCGAAAAATTTATGGAGTGCAGCGGTCATCTCATCCGCGGCAAACAACGAGGCCGGCCCAGCCATGGCAAAAGCGATAAACAGCGAGAGAAACTTCATAATGAGCACGCTAGCGGAATGTATGTTTTTTCACCAGTGTGCCTGTTATGCTTTCTTCGATGAAAACGGCGAAGCGGGTGGATGGACTGAATGCCCCGTTTGTTACCACTCATTGGAGCATGGTGGCGGCTTGTGCGCAGCAGGGCCGGCAAGTCGGAACTGAAGCTACCGAAGCCGCTCTGGCTGAGCTATGCCAGGATTACTGGCCACCGCTCTATAGCTTCATCCGGCGGCGAGGCTATGACCCCGAAGAAGCCCGGGACTTAACCCAAGGTTTTTTTGCGGAGCTACTCGAAAGCCGGGCTTATGCCTCGACCGATCCTGCTAAGGGCAAGTTTCGTTCCTTCCTTCTCGCCTTGCTCAAGCACTACTTGTCCGGCGAATACACTTATGAGAATCGGCAGAAGCGCAGTGGGGGAAAAAGTTTTGTCTTTCTCGACGATCAGGTCGCTTCGGTTGAGGCGAAGCATGTCAGGGAGCTTCGTGTGCAACCGCCACTTGATGAAGAGAGGCTTTTCGAACGCAACTGGGCTTCGGCCTTGGTGCGGCGGGCGATGGAGCAACTGGACGGCGAGTATGCAACGCGCAAACAGGCGCACGTCTTCGCGGCACTGAAGCCCCTGATTACCGGCGGAGTTCGTCTGCCCACGCAGGACGCTATCGCCACCGACCTTAAGATGCCGATCGAAACATTGCGCAGTCATCTCTCCCGAATGCGCCTGCGCTATCGTGAGGCGCTTCGCGCTGAAGTAGCCCGTACGGTGGTCGATCCTCGTGAGGTAGAAGAAGAACTAAGCTATCTCTACCGCGTCCTGGCCGCTGGCGCGTAACTATACCGATGGCCCATCCGCACCTGGCCTGCGAAAAGTGCGGCGCTTCCTTAAGTAGCCAAACTGCCGAGGAAGGATGCTTGTCCTGCCTGATTTTGGGCGGCATGGAGAAGGAAAACTCAAAGTCTGGCGAGCCGTTAACCAACCCAGGCACACGTTTCTACCAGCATTATGAAATCCTTACGCACGAGGATGGCTCGCTTTGGGAACTAGGTCATGGCGCCATGGGGGTGACTTATAAAGCAGTCGACGTTAATCTCAACGTCCCGGTCGCCCTCAAGGTAATCAACGCCCGCTTTTCCGAACAAGACTCAGCGCGGCGTCGATTCCTTCGTGAGGCCAGGGCGGCGGCCAGGCTCCGCCATCCTAACGTCGCCAGTGTTTTCCATTTCGGCACACTTGCTCGAGAGAGCGACCAAGTATCCGGAGATTGCTTCTATGCCATGGAGTTTATCGAGGGCGAGACTTTGGAAGCGCGCGTGCAACGGACCGGGCCGTTGCCGCCGAGTCTGTGTCTGGAATTAGCCTTGCAAGTAACGCGAGCGTTGGTTGCGGCGGAGAAACGCGGAATGATTCATCGCGACTTGAAGCCTTCTAACATTATGCTCGTCGCAGAAGAGGAAGCCGGTTCTGGCGCATGGGTCAAGGTCATTGACTTCGGCCTGGCGAAAGCCGTGGAGTTAGATGCAGCTGAGTTTGAAGACAGCCTAACTCAGGGAGCTTTTGTCGGCACGCCGCAATTCGCCAGTCCGGAGCAGCTTCAGGGCGCCGAGGTTGATGCCCGCTCGGACATCTACTCGTTAGGCACGACGCTCTGGTATGCCCTCACCGGCCAACTGCCTTTCGCCACGCGCAACGCCAACGAAATTCGCGATTGGCAGGCTAACCGTCCATTGCCTGTCATGCAGCTTACTGAAGTAGCCACGCCACCGCCGCTCATCGACCTAATTCGATCGATGCTGGCGGTCGATCCGGCGCATCGTCCTCCTTCCGCAGCCGTGCTTGAAGAATCACTCCAGCGCTACCTGGATGAAGTAGAGAAAAAGCGACCTGCTTGGAAAGGAACGAAGGTGTTAGCTGTGGGTACGGCCATACTCATCGCTCTACTGAGCTCATACCTCATTTGGGAGAAGGCGCTGGCGAAAGACTTGGACAAGTCAATCGCGGTTCTACCTTGGCAGAACCTGTCGGACGACAAGGACAACACCTTCCTGACCGAAGGAATTCAGGACGACCTTTTGGCCAGCCTGGCGCGGATTCGAGACTTGAAAGTGATAGGACGCAGCAGTGTCGAAGCTTACCGGAGCAGCAAGCCGCGCGAGCTTCGCGAAATAGGACGGACGCTAAAGGTAGGTCATGTCCTCGAAGGAAGCGTCCGCCGAATAGGCGAACGTGCCTTAGTCAACGTGCATTTGATCGAGACTGGCGGCGGCCGCGAGATTTGGGCTCAGCATTACGACCGTGCGCCGAACGATGTGCCAGGCTTGCAAGGCGAGATGACTTTGGAAATAGCTTCGGCCTTAAGGGCAAGTCTTACTGCACACGAGAAATCGGACATACAGGCCAAGTCCACTAATAACGCCGATGCCTACCTTCTTTACCTACGTGGTCGAGTCTACCAGACACGCAGCGCTTTCGGCCGGAGCGATATGGAAATGGCCGGTCAGTTTTATAGCGAAGCGATTGGATTGGATCCTAAGTTCACCTTGGCGCACGCGCGTCTGGCTCAAACGGCGGCACATCTCTATCGCAATTTCGAATCGAGCGAACGAAACAAAGAGCGGGCCCGCCAGGAAGTAGAAATCGCTTTGCAACAGCGGCCGGACCTGGGCGACTGCCACCTGACCCGCGCCATTTACCTCTACTATGTAGAGAAGGATTACGCTGAAGCGCTGAAGGAGCTGGAAATCGCCGATGGTTCTCTGCCCGGAGACCTGGAAGTAAAGTTTTACAAGGCAGCGATTGAGCGTCGGCAAGGTCGCTGGCGTCGCGCGCAAGAGAGCTTGCGCACCATCCTTGAGCACGACCCAGCCAACACTGCGGCCTTGGAACAGATGTCAACCTTGGAAGCGCAAATGCGGGACTGGCGCGAGGCGGCGCGTCACGGCGCGCTTTTTGCGGGGTTATCACCGGGCACTCCACTGGTCCAACTGGAACAGGACTATCTGCCCTTTTGGTCTGCGGGAAACATCGAGCCGCTCCGCCAGGCTCTGGCGAAGATTCCACCCGGTGTCGATCCGGATGGGTCTGTGACTTATCTGCGCTGGGATGCCGCGATGATTGCGCGCGACTTTCCCGGCGGCTTACAAGCTCTCGATGCCTGTAGCTACGAAACGCAGCTACCCGCGCCTTATGGCCCGCCCTTGCCGAAGAACTACCTGCGCGGAATCCTCATGCTGGCAAGCGGCGATACCAGCGGGGCGTTTGAGTTGCTCGATAGCTGTCGCCCGGCCATGGAAGCTGAAACGAAGGCGACGCCGAATAGCGCCATTCGGCACGCCAAGCTCGGGTTGCTTTACGCCTATCTCGGAAAGAAAGAAGATGCCATTCGCGAAGGCCGGCGTGCAGTCGAATTGCAGCCAGTAGCGAGGGACGCCTATTCCGGCAACGTGAATTTAGCTTATTTAGCTCTCATCTATGCGCGCAGCGGCGAGCTGGACGAATCCATTCTGCTTCTGCAGCAGCTTCTGGTTACTCCGGGCCCGGTCTTCTACTTCGAGGCGAATATGACCCAAAGCGATTTGCGCAAGCGCTGGCAGTGGGATCCGCTGCGCGGCGATCCGCGCTTCCAGCAACTTCTGCAGGGTCCCGAACCTAGGACTGTTTTTTGAGCCGTCGCATCGATTGCGACTTTTTTTGCAACGTCGCGCCAAAAAAACGCATGGAAGAGGTGGAGGTCATCCATGCATTCGATCAAATATTTCATCGCGATACTAGGCGCTCTGCTCGCCTTTAACCCTTCGTCCGCTTTCGCTACGATCTTTCTATGGGACGGCGGTGGCAGCAATGACTTCTTTGCCACTGCCGCAAATTGGAACCCGGATGGTGCGCCGCCATCGTCTGACCCTACGAATGACCTCCAATTCGGCGGCACCGTACGCCTGGCGCCGGATTCCCAAGGTAC
Source organism: uncultured Chthoniobacterales bacterium (assembly GCA_964236815.1). GTDB lineage: Bacteria > Verrucomicrobiota > Verrucomicrobiia > Chthoniobacterales > UBA10450 > JACCTI01. Next base: position 33,548 of record CAXSFN010000036.1, on the reverse strand, counting down.
GACTTACTCGGCTAACTCGCTCACTTTCAATAGCGGAGCGGGTGCGTTTGTGGTCCGCGGCGGCACCTTAGTTGTGGGCGCAGGCGGAATAACAAATAACAGCACCAGCCAGGAGACGATCAACAACGACATCTTTCTTTCGCAAGACCAGACTTGGACCATCGCCTCGGGCGCAGGTGCATTAAACCTCGGCGGCACCTTCCGGGTAGTCGCTAATGCTCTTACCCTTGGCTCCGGGACGGTGAACATGACCGGAAACTTTAGCGTTTCCGGATCGAGAACTCTTTCGTCTCTGATCTTAAGCGGAGCCACTCTGAATACCACGAACGACTTTGTCGTCGGCAACGGTACGGTCAATCAAACCGCAGGAACTGTTAGTGTGAACAAGGGTAAAAATTTGTCCCTGGCTTCGAATGCGACAGAAATTGCCTCCTACAATCTAAGCGGCACGGGCGCGATCAGCGTAGGCCAGGCTTTGATCGGTAATCTGGGTAGCGCCGATTTTGTCCAAACCGGCGGCACCTTTTCTTCCTCGTCTTTCTACCTCGGCTACGGGGCCGGCAGCAACGGCACTTACAAACTGAGCGGTGGCACTCTGTCCGGCGGCAGCGCGTTGATCAGTGCTAGCAGCAGCACTGGCGTCCTTAACCAAAGCGGTGGTGTGTTCAGGTTCACTACCCTTACTCTCGGTAGCGGCAGCGCCGCGGCCAAGGGAACCTATAACCTGGATGGCGGCTATTTACAGGCGGGCACTATTAACCACGCGGCTGGCACCGGGGTCTTGAACTTCAATGGCGGCATCCTTCAGGCCGTGACCGGTAACGCAAGCTTTCTGCAAGGGCTAACCACGGCCAGCGTTCGTGACGGGGGCGCCATCATCGACACTAATGGACTCAACGTGACCGTCGGGCAGGCGCTTACCCATTCAACCATAAGCGGCGATTTCCAAACAGACGGCGGGCTTACCAAACAAGGCTCGGGCACGCTTAGCCTGGGCGGCGTTAATACCTACACTGGCGGCACTACCGTCAACGGCGGCACTCTAAGCGTCTCCAGCGATGCCAACCTCGGCGCGAGTAGCGGCGCGGTTACTTTGCAAAACGGGAGCAATCTCGTGATTACCTCCGGCTTCGTTACCAGCCGCACCTTTAATCTCAACAGCGGTGTAGCCGACTTCGGCGGGAGCGATTTGGTTGGCGCCTTGGTCAACGGCGGCTATGTCGCGGGCGGCGCAGTTCTGGATCATCCTACCTTCAATAACGTCACCACGCTCCCAGGCAGCAACCTGTCGATCAACCCAAGCGGCGCGGTCTTAAACAACGTCACTCTCCGCGGCAACCTTAACATGGCGGCTCCGGGAACGAGCGTTAGCTTTAGTAACGGCCTGGTCACCGGCTCTGGCACGATTAACCTTGCTGGAGCGTCGCAGGCACCAAGCACCTTCAACACCAGCGCCACGGAGATTCAGGGCACCACCACCATCTCCAGCGGAGCTACCATGGCGAACAGTGGCAGCGTCCCTCTTTATCTAAGTGCCGGCAGCCGCACCACGATCAATAGCGGTGGAACGCTTTCGACTACCGGATCGGCGATTGAATTGAATGGCAGCCTCCTGGTCAACAACGGCACCCAAGGTGGAACCCTCAACGTGAACTACGGCTCGACCGCCAAAGGCAGCGGCGTTTTCGGCACGGTCAATGTGAACGACGGAGGCCGGTTCGCGCCCGGCAATAGCCCGGGCACGGCTACCTTGACTAATCTCTCGCTAGGTAGCGCTGGCCGTTTTGAATTTGAGTTGAATTCAGCTAGGGCCACGGCCGGGAACGGCGCGGATTTTATCAATGTGCTTGGGCAGCTGGCTATTACCGCGACGTCCAGCGTTCATCTTACCATTGCGGTCATATCGCTCAATAGCGCCAACCAAGCCGCACCGCTAACCGACTTCGACGCCAGACAAAGCTACACTTTCACCTTAGCTAGCGCGGCCGGGGGGATTACAGGATTCGCTTCAAGCAACGTTACGGTCGATACCACGGGCTTCGGGAATTCACTGCAAGGCGGCCACTTCGAGGTAGCGCAAGATGGCAACAGCCTCCAACTACAATTCCGTCCCGTGCCCGAGCCGCAAGGTTGGACCATGATGCTCTGCGGTGCGGCTGTCCTGGCCAGTTTCCTTCGCTGGCGAGCGAGCCGGGGGACGCGAGGTTCTTTTGCAATGCCGGGCCGAAAAAGGCGCATGGAAGGAATGGGTCTATGAAACGCAATTTCGTCCGGCTGTTCCCTCTTCTCCTTTTCCTGATGGCGCCGTCACCAGCGAGGGCTGTTATCTACACTTGGAGCGGCCTCGGAAACGATGATGGCTGGAACACCGGGGCCAATTGGGCCGGCGGCACCAGACCGCCCAGCACCTCTGCTGAAACTGCTTTGATCTTTACCGGCAACCAGCGCCTCAACCCGATGGCAAACATCCCGGGCGACTTCATCCTTAACGCCCTCACCTTCGATAATAACGCCGGCGCCTTTGTCCTAAGCGGCAACGCGCTCGATTTCCGCGCTAATGCTTCCTCAGTCGCGCCAGCCATTACACAAAGCTCGGCCAACAACATCAAAATTAATAACAATCTCTTGCTTAACAATGGCGACCTCGCGCTGGGCGGCAACGGCGCCGGCACCCTCACGCTGGGTGGAATGCTCAGTGGGAGCGCCGGATTGAACAAGACCGGCAGCGGACTGGCTATCCTCACCGGCTCGAACACCTACTCAGGCACTACCAGCATCACAGCGGGAACTCTGCAGCTCAACCCTGGAGGGAGTTTGTCGAGTGATTTGGTCTTGGTAAGCCGTGGATCGATTCTCAATATCGATGGCGGCAGTCTTAGCAACAGCGCGGAACGCTCCTTTGTCCTGGGCTTTTCCGGCTCACAGCTTACCGCGACTACTAACCTGAGCAGTGGCTTCATGTCGGCGGGCGAAGAAGACGTTGGCTACCAGGGCCAGGGCATCTTCAATCAAAGCGGCGGAACCAACAATGTAGGTTACGGATTATACCTCGCCACCAGCACCATGAAAGGAACATACAACTTAAGCGGCGTCACCAGCGTTCTTTCCGCCGCGGAAATACATGTGGGAGAGAATGGTGTGGGGATCTTCAACCAAAGCGGCGGCAGCTCTACCACCAACGGCGGATTTCTCTACCTCGGCTTTCAGACTAACGGACAGGGTACTTACAATCTGAGCGGCGGCACTCTTACCACTGGCGAAACACATGTCGGTGGCTTTAGCACGCTCGCTGCGACTTTTAACCAAACCGGAGGCACTCATGCGACCGATGTCCTGAGTCTCAGCGGCGACACCGCCTCCATTGGCGTTTACAACCTTGACGGCGGCACGCTCAAGGCGGGGAGCGTTACCAGCGGTTACGAAGGTACGCGAGGAAGCAGCACGTTCAACTTCAATGGCGGCAAGCTTCAGGCGAGTGGTAACTCAACCGGCTTCTTCCAGGACCTGACGGCGGCCAACGTTCGCAATGGCGGCGCTAGCATCGATACGAATGGCTTTAACGTCACCGTCGCCCAGAATCTCGCGCACTCGAAGATTAGCGGCGATAACACTGTTGATGGCGGCCTGACCAAGCTCGGGCTGGGCACGTTAACACTGACCGGAACTAACACCTTCACCGGGCCGCTTATCATTGGCGCGGGCACACTGTCTATAAGCTCCGAGAGCAATCTCGGTGCGATCAACAGCACTTTGAACATCGGCGGCGGCGGTCAGTTACTCTTTACTAACAGCCTCACTCTCTCGCGCACGTACAACTTGGGCGCTTCTATCCTGGCCGCTTCCAGCGGTGCTACCGTTACCTTTACCAATGGAGCTACGGTCAACGGAGGTTTTCTGGGTGCGGGCGGCACAGAAGCCTTCACCGCTGGCTCGGCGCTCAATGGAGCGACTACGACGCCCGGAAGCGTCGTGACGACAAGTGGAGCGGTCAGCTTCGCTCAGGATACGCTCCGGGGCACATTGACAGTGGGAGTTGGCAGTAACCTCACGGCGACCAATACCTTCCTGTCCAGCGCCGGAACGTTAACCATCAATGGAACTGTCAATACTTCCGGTTTCGAGAGCAACGGGGTGATGAACCTCAACTCTGGGAGCACCTTGTCCAATACGACGAGCGCCTTGATTCTCGGCGGCGGCTCTCGCACCACCATCAGTTCAGGCGGCGCGCTTTCCACCGTCAATGGTGTTACCATTGAGCTCAACGGCGGCTTGCTCATTAATAACGGGACGCAGAGCGGCGTTTTGAATGTGAACTACGGGTCGACCGCCAAAGGCGCGGGGACGTTCGGGACCGTCAACGTGAACGATGGTGGACGTTTCGCGCCGGGTAACAGCCCGGGCATAGCTACGGTAGGCAACCTATCCTTAGGCAGCGCGGGTCGCTTTGAGTTCGAATTAAACTCGGCTCACGCCACTGCCGGTCACGGCGCGGATTTCATCAATGTCCTCGGCAGTCTCGCGCTAACGGCGACCACGGAGGCACAAATCACGATCGCGATTATCTCGCTTAATGAGGCGAACCAACCCACGGCGTTGGCCGACTTCGATCCGTTTCACGGTTACACGTTCACGCTTGCTACCGCAGCCGGTGGGATTAGCGGCTTCGCTTCGGAAGAGTTCGCGGTCGATTCCACAGGCTTCGCCAATTCTTTGCAAGGCGGGCGCTTCGAAATAAGGCAAAACGGTAACAACCTGGAGCTTCAGTTCCGTCCCGTGCCCGAACCCAGCACGGCAAGCTTTTTCCTTATTGCTCTGGCTTGTGTGAGCTTTCTTTGGATTAACCCCAAGCGTCTTTCCCGCTGATGAAGCGACTTATTGCCGGCCTCGCCTTTCACTTAGTCGTAGTTTGCGGAGTTTACGCCGCTCCAGGCACCGTCACACTTACTAACCTCACGATGAATCCGGGAGGTAGTTATGAGTTCGAATTCAACAGCGCCACGGCCACTCCGGGTAATGGCGCAGATTTTCTTAACATCCTTCAGACTCTCACTGTAGCTTCCGGAAATACGCCTAACTCAGTCTTTACCATCAGCGTTGTTTCCTTGAATAGCCAGAACGCGGCGTCGCCCTTGAGTGACTTCAACGCGACCCGCGCTTACAACTACACCGTAGCCACCGCCGGTAACCCGATCGTCGGCTTTGCCCCGACGAAGTTCGCCCTCGATACAACTCGATTCCAAAATGGCCTGCAAGGCGGTCAGTTTTCGATTCTGCAAAGCTCGGATGTTCATAGCCTGGTCCTGCAATTCCGACCAGTCAGCCCCGCGCCACTTTTGATCACCCAGCTCGCGCTTGATCGGACCAGCATGCCGGGATCAGCCCGCGCTACTCTCAGCTGGAACGCGATTGTCGGTTTGAGCTATTGCATCCAGAAGCGGGCCGATCTCGCCAGCGGGATGTGGGTCGATGATTCGCCGGTCTATGAAGCGACGGTGACGAATCCGATGGCGACGTCCTTTCACACCACCCCTGCGCCAGGCCGGCAGTTTTATCGTATTATCGAAGTCGCGCCCTGAAAATCGCCGGCGAAAATTCTGGTTGTCAGGCTGGTTAAGTTCCGCGACTTATTCCGGCGGTTTTCGTTGGGCTTTCGCTTGGCGTTGCGCGGCTCGCGCGTTTTGAGCCGCCCCGCAAACATCGAGAGGCATATTTGAATTATGAACGAGGCAGAAGTTAAGCGGCAGCAGGAAATCAAGGAAGCGGAAGAGTTGCTCTTCACCGGACCGGAGGCGCTCGGTTTCGCGAAGGGACTTTTCCTCGGGCGTTTTGTTTCGGATTGGGTCAGCCCGTATCCGCGTCACTCGCCCGCGCAGCAGAAGGATCTCGACGCGGCGTTGGTGGAAGTGCGGCAGTTTCTCGATGAAAATCTGGACGCGGAAGAAATCGACCGGACCGCGGACATTCCGCGCAGCCTGATTGATGGGCTCGCGCATGTCGGCGTTCTCGGTATGACCGCGCCGAAGGAATTCGGCGGACGAGGCTTTACCCAACAAGCGTACTGCAAGGTATTGGAGGAAATCGGCAAGCGTTGCGCCTCCACTTCAGTTTTCACGAACGCGCATCACTCGATTGGCATTCGCGCACTTTTGCTTTTCGGCACCAACGAACAGAAACAGCGTTGGCTTCCACCACTCGTGAGCGGGCAGCAGCTCGCGGCCTTCGCTCTGACCGAACGCGAAGCTGGCTCAGACGCAGCCAACGTTCAAACGACCGCGACGCCGAGCGAAGACGGCTCGCATTATGTTTTGAATGGCGAAAAGCGTTACATCACTAACGCCTCCATCGCGCAGGTCCTGACTGTAATGGCGCGCACGCCGATTCCCGGAAAGCCGGGTAAGGATGCGATCACCGCCTTCCTCGTGACGCCAGACATGCCGGGATTCGAGATGCTGGAAGCGCGCATGCCGAAGCTAGGCATTCAGGGCACCGCGACCGGCCGCTTCGCCATGCGCGACATGAAAGTGCCAAAGGAAAATATTCTCGGTCCGCTCGGGAAGGGTCTGCGCGTTGCGCTGACCGTGCTCGACTTTGGGCGCACCACTTTCGGGGCCTGCTGCACGGGCGCAGCCAAAACGTGCCTGCGTCTCGCGGTCGATCACGCCAAGAAGCGCAAGCAGTTCAAAAAAACGCTGGCCGATTTCGATTTGGTAAAAAAGAAAATCGGCCGAATGGCGGCTGACATCTACGCGATGGAAGCGATGACCGTCGTGACGGCGTCGCTGATCGATCGCGGCCTCGAGGATTACATGATCGAAACCGCGATGCTGAAGGTCTTCACGACCGAGCGGCTCTGGGAAGCGGTCAACGACACCTTTCAAATTCATGGCGGCTCCGCTTACTTCAATGACTCGCCGCTCGGGCGGATGTTGCGCGACGCGCGCATCAATCAAATCGGGGAAGGCAGCAATGAAGTGCTGACGTCATTCGTCGCGCTCGTCGGGATGCGCGGGCCGGGGATGGAGTTCAAAGAAATTCTCGACACGATGTTGAAACCGTGGCGCTCCGATCGCATGAAAGCGTGGGGCGCGGGCCTCAACCGCCTCAGCGCCACAGTGAAAGTGCCGAGCGTCTCGGTGAAGTCGGATCGATTGCGAAATTACGCTGGCCAGCTCGGCCGAATGATTTGGAAATTCAATCTGGCGGTCAACCGCGCGCTCATTCAACACCGCGAGCCAATCCTCGATATGCAACTGGTGCAGGAACGAATCGCAAACTCTGCGACGGAAATGTTCGCCTCAGCCTGCGTCTTGAGCCGGCTCGATTCCGAGCTGCAAGGCGCCAGCCAAAATGGCGCGGCCGCTCCCGGAAATCATCGCGCAGCCGAACTCTTCCTTCGCCAATCGCTCGCGCGCACTCGTCGGTTCCTGACGGACTTGAGCGGCAACGACGACCCATTTTTGCTTGCGACAGCGGACGTGGTTCTGGGTAAGACGTCCTCGACCAGCCGGAACGGAAGGTAACTATCTGTAATTCCAAGCGCCGATTCTCGGCGTCGGCATCCGGCCGCTTCGGCATAGCCTCTGCTTTGCTAGAGGTGCATGCATGGCCGATCTACGTCCGCGGTGCGCTCGGCGGCGCCTTTAGTTCTGCCGGCGTCGAGTGCTCCTCGACTTTCGATCGTGATGCCTTGCCTGAACGAGGCGGAAACGCTCGCCACCTGCATTCGCAAAGCGCAGAACGCGCTCTCAGAATTGGATTTCGCCTGCGAGATCGTTATCGCGGATAACGGGAGCAGCGATGGCTCGCAGGAGATAGCCCGGCGCGCCGGCGCGCGGGTGGTGGAGATCGCCGAAAAAGGTTACGGGTGTGCCTTGCGCGGCGGCATTGCCACGGCACGCGGTGATTGGATAATCGTCGGCGATGCCGACGACAGTTACGATTTCGGTAGTATTGCCCCTTTCATCGAAAAGCTCGAGGAAGGCTATGAGTTAGTGATGGGTTGCCGCCTTCCCTCCGGGAATGGCCGCATCATGAAAGGCGCAATGCCTTGGAAACATCGCTGGATTGGTAATCCACTGCTTACCTTCCTCGGCCGCCTCTTTTTTAAGAGTGCGAGCAAGGACTTCCATTGCGGATTACGCGCCTTTAGCAGAGCTGGCTTCGACCGAATGAACCTAAGCACTACGGGAATGGAATTCGCCTCCGAGATGGTGATGAAGGCTAGCTTCCATAAAATGCGAACCGCCGAAGTGCCGATCACCCTGCACCGCGACGGCCGCTCTCGTCCGTCACACTTGCGCAGCTGGCGCGATGGCTGGCGGCATTTGCGCTTCATGCTGCTTCATTGTCCGCTCTGGCTGTTTTTGGTTCCCTCTTCGGTCCTTCTCTCGGGAGGGTTGCTTTTCGGAGCTCGTCTAATTATTTCCCCTATCTATTTCGGCGGAGTTGCCTTCGATACTAACACACTACTCGTCTGTGCTATGTGTCTTGTTCTGGGGGTCCAACTTGGTTACTTCGCCATTTTCGCGCGGCTTTTCGGAGCAATTTCCGGCGTTATGCCTCGAAGTTTGCGGCTTACAAGCTTCTTACGTGTCATGAGCTTAGAACGAGGCCTAATAAGCGGAACACTGCTTATTCTCTTCGGTATGCTCATCTTATTCGGCGCCTTGCTCTCATGGCGCGCGACCGGTTATGGAGGAATGTCTTACCCAGACAGTCTGCGTCGCGTTATCCCTGCGGTAACTTCGATCACGGTTGGTTTCCAAATCTGCTTTTGTAGTTTCTTCCTTAGCGTTCTAAATATCACTAAGAGCGACCTCGCTCCGCCTAATCGATAATCCGTTACGATCGGTTCGATTTGCGAATAGATCTCTTGGAATGAACAAGACTGCGCCGACGGATGTTAGAGGTCTGCTCTTCACCAATCAGCTTTGGGAAACGATCGCATTTGTTGCCAAAGCCGCCTTTTTAGTCTTCCTGACACCTATTATGCTCAGGCAGTGGGGTAGCTACGGCTACGGGGAATTTGCACTTGCCAGTTCTGGCTTTGTTCTCCTATCCGCTGCGCTCGATGGCGGAATCAGACCGCAATTGCGCCTAGCCTTATGCCAGTCCTTGGTCGCAGGAGATGGCAAAACATATCGGTCACGTTTTTGTGCTGCGATAGTCTCCTTCCTGCTCGCCGCCGGGGCCGTGCTCGTTGTAATGGGCGTCATTTACTTATTGCCAGGCACGGGGGCGCTGCTTGGCCTTAACGTTTCGCAATATCAACTCGCTTTTGTAACTACTGGAATGACAGCCTTAGTTTTGTTGTCTGGCCTAATGGTTGAGCCACTTGCCGCTCACGGCCAGATGGCGATGTTTAAGTTAGCCCACGCGGCTGGTTCACTTCTCGCGATTCTCGCGGTCTATTGTTCTCTAAGATGCGGGTTAGGCATCACGGCTGTTGTCGTGGGTTGGCTTGCTTCGTTGGCCTTGGCTAACCTGGTTTTGTTTGCCGGATCGCGGCTGCGAACGGAATGCCTTTGGACAGGTCTGTGTGATGTGCGCTTGTCCGATATCCGCACCACTTTCCATAATGGATGGTCCTTCTTCGCGATCAATGTTACTTGGCTAGCGAAAACACATGGGCTCACGCTGATCGTCTCTCAGATGTCCGGCGCCGCAGCGGGAGGTTTGTTTTTCATTTTATTGCGCATTAGCGAGGTAATCGGGACGTTGTGTGCCGTTTCGAGCGACGCGGTGATCGCGGCCCTGGCTCGCGCCAAGACTGGCGGAGAGCGCAAAGAAGCCTTCGTCGAGGCATACCGATATGTCGCGATCCTCAGCTCGCACGTAGCTCTGATTGTCCTCTTACTGATGCCCGCTTTCCTTCGCGTATGGTTAGGATCAGCGGTCCAGGTTTCGGTAATCACGCTTTGTGCGGTGGCCCTTTTTGGAGTAGCCGGAGCGTTCAATCGCATAGTGACTGGCGTCGCGACGGGATTAGCGCTTGTCGAGCGGGCTAGGAGGTGCGCAATCTGGGAAGCACTAGCTACGATTCTTGGCGTCGCGGTCACTCAGTTGTTCTTTGGGCTTAATGTCGCGTTCATCTGTGCCGCTCTGGCCGCAGCTTGCCTTCTCCCGGTTGCTCGCGCCATTGCCAGTCGAATCGATCAGACTGGCGCGAGAACTTGGTTGCAACCGCTTCGCCAAATAGGGCTGTTCTTCTGCGCACTCGCCCTTCTTGCCACTCTAGCGATCGCGTTAGGGAATAATGTTTTACTATATGCGGTCGCGATCGTGGTCGGAGGGTGCGCGGCCTTGCAGATATTTAGGTTACCGGCGCTGACTGCGACACCGGCGTTGCCGCACTTGCCCGGCCTTATCGTTGCGGAATGATTGGCCGCAAATGGACGACCAACTAGAAAGTTCCAGGGACATCATCGGCAACCAGGTGTCGAACGGCGGCGCGATTTCGTTAGTAACGATTTCGGTGGCTGCCCTCGGTTGGGCGGTAAATAGCGCGGATGGCTCAGCTACTCCCGAATCAATGGCGGTCCTGAGCATCGCCTTCTTCGCTTTGTTCGGAAGCGCCTTATTGTTTTGGAAAAAGGTAACTCTATCGGAGCAATTCCTTACGTATATTCTAGCCAGTGCCGTCGCGGCGCAATTTGTCCTGCTTATCACGCGCAACCCCTTGTTTCGCGTCCATGGGCTAGCGACAGCCAACTATTATTCCGGAAGTATTTGTTTGGCCGCATTCCTGACTGGGTCTCTGCTTGTTTTGCGCGGCTCCCGCCAACGAATCGTCTTTGCTTGTTTGCTCTCTATTTTTGTGATTACCGCGAGCTGGCTATTGTGGCTAGGTCCGATTCCAAAGATCGACCTCGTCGTTTATCACAAGCTTGGAATCCGAGCGTTACTTGAAGGGGTCAGTCCGTATACGTCGATTTACCCTGATATATATACGCCGGCAGAATCGGTTACGTATTACGGGCCGGGTTTGTCCAAGGACGGTGTGCTACAGGTTGGGTATCCGTATTTGCCACTAGCGCTGCTACTCTCGGCGCCAGCGGAGATTTTGCTGGGAGACTTTCGACTAGCGGAACTCTTCGCTCTTTTGGCAACGGCCTACTTTATCGGTTATGCCAGGCCTTCTGCCTGGTCGTTCCCGGTTGCGACCATATTCCTTTTCACGCCGTTGACTTTCTTCTTCCTCGCCCATGGCTGGATGGAACCGTTTATCCTAATGCTGCTTGGGTTTTCCGCTTGGAGTTATTATCGAGCGAAGTCCCTGCTTCCTTTCGCGCTGGGTCTTCTCTGTGCGAGCAAGCAGTATCTGATTATCGCCGCGCCGCTAGTCTTGCTTCTAGCCCCGCGACCATTGTCTGATCGTGCCGGAAGAGTATTTTTGGCCAAGGTCCTTCTTACCGGATGCCTCGCGACCTTACCGGTAGTATTAATCGATCCAGGCGCATTCGTTCACTCCGCCGTATGGATGTTTCTGCGGGCGCCTTACCGTGTCGATTCGCTTAGTTACGTTACTTGGTTCTCTCTGGGCGGACAGGAGGGTTTTCCCATTCTTGGATTCATCGTTCCGCTTGGAATCCTTTTCGCTTGTCTTCTTCGGGGCAGTCCGACCTTCGTCGGCTTCTTAACCAGCTTCGTGGCCGTAATGTTACCGTTCTTTGCGCTTAACAAACAGGCCTTCGCGAACTACTATCATCTAATCATCGGGGCTCTCTGTCTGCTAGCATCCCTTCTTGCTGGAGATGGACAGATAAGCTCTGTCACCCGAAAAGCTAAGCGCCTTGCAGCACTTGAGAGCCCGCTGGAGCGGGATGAAGAGTTGGTGTTGTTGAATGGCGCCGAACCAAGCCTGTCCGCGTGACTAGCGACGATTCCTGGTATTCCTCGTAGTCGGTGTTGACTTCCCACAGGTTATGCCGCGTTCCGGAGATGAGGTTTTCCGCCGCCAGCAGAGCCATCAGGATGCTGTGGTCTTGATTGTTGTATTTGAACGAACCGTAACGGCCGATAACGGTCAGGCCATACACGGAATCCAGATAGCGCTCGACCGGTTTCAATGATTTTTTGTAGCCGCATGCGTAGATGGGATAACAGCGAGGAATCCGAAGGATGTGACCAGCCGAGATCGGCGCCCCATTGATCAATCCCGTGCGACGAAGCTCCTGCATACCAAGCTCGATAAGGGCCGCGTCGTGCTGCTGCCAAATAGCATCGTCGCTATTGCACCAATACTCCAGCGCCAGGATGGTGGCCGACTCCTTCCCGTAAAGTTGCGGCACCCAATTTCTGAAGTTTGTTATCCGACCTACCTGCAATTCCGATGAATGAATGTAGAGCCAGTTGTCCGCAAACAGGTCGTTAGCTTCGACCTTAAGGTAGACGAGAATAGTATTTCGGAATCGTAACGCATGCGCCGCATCTTTTACGGGCTCCGGCACGTCAGGCAACCTGGTTACAAGCTGGTTCAGAGGCATGGTCGAAACGACCTTTTCGAAACGCAAGGTCTCGCCATCTTTGAATTCTATGCCTGAGACTTTTTCGCCTTGGGTAAGAACACGCCGAACAGGTCGCTGGTACTGAATGGTACCGCCGTGAGTCTTAATATAGTCGGCCATTCGCTCGTAAAGGATCCCGCTGCCCCCATGGGGATAAGCAAACTCATCGACCAGAGTCTTATGCTTGCTGTGGCGATCCTTGAAGAAGGCATTCTTGACTGCCTCGAACAGGGAAAGCTTCTTAATTCGCTGGGCGGCAAAATCGGAGTCGAGATCCTGGCAGGAAATGCCCCAGAGCTTTTCGCTGTAAGTCTTGAAGAAGATTTCGAACAGGCGTCGGCCGAATCGGCTTACCACCCATTGTTCGAAGGAGGTAGCATTTGTTTTGGGTTTGAATCGCTGCTTAGCGAAGCTCCAGAGACAGCGGATAACTTCCCGGAGTCCAAGCTGAAAGAAGGCATTAAATGGACGCAGAGGGTAGTAAAAGAACTTCTTCTTGTAGTAAATCCGGGTTAATCGGCTAACCATCTCGTAGTCCTGCCCGATTACTTCCAGCCAGAGCTTGTTAATACGGCTATCGTTGCTGAAGAAACGGTGTGGACCGAGGTCTACCTTTTGATTCCAAAGGGCGATCGTCTTGGCCATGCCGCCGACTGACGTTCCGGCCTCAAAGACGTCCACGCCGACGCCGGCTTTGGCTAGCTGGTAGGCCGTCGTGATGCCCGCGGGCCCTGCGCCAATGACCGCGACACGCTTGTGGGTACGGGGGTCCATGGGCGGACTTATTTGAGCACGGCATGTGCCAGTGCCTCCTATGTTAGCGTCGCGCGGTAGATTGCGGCTGTCGCTTTGGCAGTTCTCGCCCAAGTATAAGAGCCAGCGCGTTTCAATCCCGCCAGGCGAAGGTTAGCCCGGCGCTGCGGATCTAGAAGTAGAGATTCGATTGCCTGGGAAATAGCGACGGCGTTTTCGGGATCGAAGGTGACCGCCGCATCGCCTGCGGCCTCCGCCATCGCGCCCCGATTCGCGCAGCAGACCGGAACTCCCCGGGCCATTGCCTCAAGAATCGGAAAGGCGAAACCTTCATGAAGCGAGGGAAAAACAAATATCTCCGCGATAGCATACAAGCCCTCCACCTCGTCGGGCGAAATCCAGCCGACGAAACGCGTGTCATTCTCAAGTTTTAAGCGAACGCCCGCTTCTTTTAACTCAGCTTCATACGGCGTCGCATAACCGGGAAGAACCAAGACCGGTCGGTGTGCGCCAGGAATGAGCGCGAGCGCCTCGAGCAGGCGCAGCAAATTCTTATGCGGTCGCTTGGCTGAAAGAGTAAGAAGAAGTTTGCGGTCTCCAAGATCGAAGCGTTGGCGAATCTCCTCCTCCGTCAGTTTAATTTCGGTTCGAGGCGCGCCTATTCCAAGTGGGACCACATCAAGTTGTCGTCTCGGTATGCGAAGATGCTTAACGAGGTCGTCGGCGGTCGTTTTGGAATCAGTAATGACTCGATGCGAAAAGCGCGCAGCGAGCGGAACTAGCAGCCGCATGCCATAACCGCGCAGGCCGAAATGCGCCTCGGGAATAATCAGATAATGAAGATCGTGAATGGTTGCGACCCGCCGAAATGGCCCACGAACTGGAGCTGTATTTCCGAGGCTGTGCAATAAATCGATTCTAGCTTGGGCCGCCAGGCGCGGCAAAAGTAGTTGCTCACCACGCACCCACTCGAAGCGATTCCTAGCGCACACCGGCACGGTAACGATATCAACACCAGCCCAACGAAGAGTTGGATCATCGGTTGCCTCTCGATTTACGAATGCGGTTAGTTTGAGCTCGGGCGCGTGTTCGCACAGGGCGGCGATTAGCTCGCGCGCGTAGGTCTCCATCCCTCCGGTTTCGCCGGGTACGAGGAAAATGAGATTCAGCCCGACGTGCATGCGCGAAGCTCTAAGAACAACTCACGGAATGCAATGCGCGCGGTGCATCTCGCGTCTCTTCCGGGCGATGTTAGGCTGCCCACGATGAAGATCGGGCTGGTTTACGATGCGGTTTATCCGTGGGTGAAAGGTGGAGGCGAGAAACATCTTTGGGAAATGGCTCTAGCGATGCAGCGACGAGGTCATGAAGTTCACTGCTTCGGGATGAAGTTTTGGGCAGGGGCTAAATCGATCGAGCGCGACGGCGTTTGGTTACACGGCGTTTGTCGCGCACGAAAGCTCTACAATGTGGCTGGCAAGCGGACGGCTTTGCAGCCGGTAATTTTCGCAGCGGGTCTATTCCTCACTCTGCTGCGTAATCCCGCTGGAAAGATGGATGTGATAGACTCGATCGCGTTCCCATATTTTTCCCTCTTCGCTATCGCGGTCTGGCGGAAGCTTGCGCGTAGTCGCACGGCATGGGTCATCACTTGGTTGGAGGTTTGGGGTCCAGATTACTGGCAGCGATATTTGAAAAATAATGCGAACGCGCGTTTCGGCGCCTGGATCGAGCGGGCTTGCTCGCGACTAAGCGATCGCCATTTGTGCATTTCGCGACACCAGGCTGCGCGTTTGAGGGAGTTACTCAGCGTTCCTCCAGAGTTGATCGAGGTTGTTCCTTGCGGAGTAAATCTGTCTGAGTTGCCGTCGGCCAGGAGTAACCCAGCAAGGCTTCTCTATCTCGGACGTTTGCTTGATTATAAGAACGTCGACGTCGTCGTCCGGGCGATGCCGGAAATTCACGCGCGCTTTCCGAAAGTGCGGTTGCGTATTGTTGGAGATGGACCTCACCAGCTGGCTCTACGCGCCCTTATCTCGGAGCTGAAGATGCAGTCCGTGGTTGAATTTTTTCCAGGCAAACCTGAGGCCGCGGATGCTTTGGAGGAGATCGCGGAGGCAACGATTTTGGTGCAGCCGTCGACGCGGGAAGGCTTGAGTATGGTGGTCCTGGAAGCACAGGGAATCGGCACGCCTGTCGTGGCCGCGCTGCATCGCGAAAGCGCCGTAAGTGATCTGATCGAAAATGGGCGCGATGGGATTTTGATCGCAAACTGGGATAAATCGGAGGCTTGGGCTGCGGCGATTATCCGGCTGCTTGAAGATCGGAATCTGTGCGCATATCTAGCGGCGAACGGACGTGAAGCCGCACGACAGTTTGACTCGGAATCGGTGATCCTTCCGAGAATGGAAGAATTCTACGAGCGTTTACGCAGCGATTGCTCCGTCGCGTAAAATCGGACAAGATCACGGAGCCCGGATCGAGAATTGCGGATCGAGCTTTGTCTCCAAGCCTAGCCGCTCAAGGTCCTTCTCGCCCATGAGGCGGCTATGCGGAAATGTTTTTTGTAGAAGTGCCGCGTCTTCCTCTTTCATGGTGAGGAAGGAGACGATGACCGGCTTATCGCGCATGCCAGGATCGTTCCGTCGCATGTCTGCTGAATACCAGGCCATGCGTGGATCGAAAGCGACAATGTCTGCGTTAACGCTATGAAAAGCATCGGCCGCGGTGGCAAACGGTCGTGCGAATTGTTCCGCCTGCAGACAGCGAAGCGGCAACTGCATGAGAAGAGTGAGGGCGAGACCGACGCTCGCGAACGTCGCGGCCGATGCGTGCCCGATGCGGGCAGCAAGTTCGTCCCAGCCAACCACCGCGATTAAGATCAGGCAGCCGAGCGCGCCGTGAAAATAGCGATCGCCCCAGCCATGGGCCTGATCCATCCGGACGAAGATGTAGAAACCAAAGGTGAGCAGACAGCTCGCGGCCGCGTCGATTAGCAATGGAGACTGCCGTTTGAGTTTTGTGAGACCAAGCAGGGCGAGCAGCGGTACTGGAAGAGCCAGCCAGCCGATGAGCAATGCGAGATACATCGGCTGAACTACGAGCGTCACTGGATAGAGACCAAAGGTTCCTTTCGAGCCTGTGCCAGAAAAACCGTTGAAATAAAGTTTCCACCAGGCGAACCAGGAAGCGATTCCGATCGCATAGATGAGCGCGAACCAAAACGACGCTTTCCATCGGCGCGCAAAGAGCAAGCGGACAAGAAAAGGCGTTACAAAGAGAGCGTGAAAGAAAGGCTGATGCAGCCCGAGCGCAGCGACTCCGACAAAAGGCGCAAGCCAGAAGCGACGCTTCTTGGGATCGGAATAAAGCCAAAGCCAGATAAGGTTAAAAGCGAGATGCGCTGGCATGGCGTAACTCGTCATCGCCATGATCAAGAATTGCGGAGAAGCGCCGAGCAGAGCGGCCGCCAAAATGGGTTTCCAGCGTTCCTCCGGCCAAAGATTCCGCGCCAGACCGGCCATGGCCAGCATGCTGATCGCGGCTAGAAAAGGGTTGGTGAGCCATTGCCCTCCCACACTCATGAAAACCGCACGGATAGCGGCATAGACCGGGAGGTAAGTCGACATCCAGCTGTGAGTCGCCGGATTATAGGTGGCATGAGTTGGAATGATGAGACGAATCATCGGCCGCCAAAACTCCGGAACCGTCTGGCTGATTTTTCCGTCTAAAAAAATGCGAGCCTGGAAGTCGGCCATGTTTTCATCCGCAGTCAGGGCATACTGGTGAAAAACGAGCGAGGTTCCCAGGGCTGCGACGGCGCAGACGAGCAGGGTCAGCAACAAAACCAGACCTTTTGGTTTCGACCTAATGAGGAAAGGAATCGCAGGAAATCCGCGACGCGCCCAAAGGATGCCAGCTCCGGCAAATGAGACGACCAAGGCGAGCCCAAGAGGTTCGTGACGCGCAAAAAGGACGTAGAAGACATTGAACCAATTCGCCGGATCCGCGTGTCCGGTGCGGGTCGTATTCAACCAAAAAGCGATCAGGATTCCGCCAAAGGCGAGCGCTGCGATGGCCGCGAATCTCCACTGGAGATATCTGCTGGTGCCACCACCAGTGAGTGCGGGCACGATCTTCGTTTCGTCAATGAATGGCGTAACGGGACGGAGGGTGCCATCGCCAAACGTATCTAAAACCATTGTGGTTGGACTTTGAGAATTGTGAAGACCGGCTGACGACCGAATGACCTTTAAGCAGCCTCCACGCCAGTAATCCACTCTTCGATAGGCGCTAGCACGAGACCTGCGACGAAAAGGTAATGGATTTTGCGCAGGCGAAAACGTTGGAAATTCCTATTGCTCCTCGAAGTAACTCAATGCCCGAAGCGCATCTCCCGAAACCGCGCATAGGCCGCTTCGGTCGTGGTCAAATTCTAGTTACCCTGGCCATGGCCGCCATTCTTGCCACAGGCGTCTTCTTGCGCATCTATCCCTCTGGAGGGTTCCGTCGCCTCGGTTACGACGAGCACGCCTACACCGTCTACCTGCAGCAAATCGAGAAAGCAGGCGCTTTCAATTACGACTCGGTTGTCCGCGTTTACGTGGACCGGCAATATCAACGGCCCGACGCGGTCGTGCCTGCGACTCGTATCGGGTATTTGTTACCTGCTTATATCATCGGCAAGCTCTTTTCCCTTCCCTGGGGGGTTGCGCTTCGGGTCCTTAATTGCTGCGCCGGCATTCTCACGCTCCTGGTAAGCGCGATCCTGACTTATCGTGCCGGTGGGAAGAAGTTAATGCTGGGAACCACTTTTCTGGTCGCAACCGCGCCCCTCCAAATCCATCTGGCTCAGCGATCTCTTATCGATGGATATTTTGCTTTTTGGGCCGTAACCGCGCTTTGGTTAGCCTGGGAGAATCTGCAGAGCCCGCGCAAGTGGGGCTGGCTGATCGCCTATACTCTTAGTCTGACGATGCTGGTGCTGACCAAGGAGAACGCGGCCTTTGTCGTTTTCGCTCTCTTCGGCACGCTCTTACTAAGTCACTGGGCACGACAAGGAAGCGTGTCCCCTTATCTTATGGTTGCCACGATTGTGGGACCGGCGTTGGCGGCGCTACTTCTCGCAGAGCTAGTCGGCGGCGTGGGAGCCTGGATTCAGTTCTATGCGATGTTTGTGGCTAAGTCGCGCACGAACAGCTACTCGATTCTCGCTCAGGACGGGCCCTGGTTCCGCTACCTGGTGGATTTTATTTTGATGTCTCCTCTCGTCGTTTTCGCAGCCGTTGGTTGTATGTTCGGTTTGCGAGCACGGAAGAAGCCCGAGATCTTCATGACCATTTTTCTGGCCCTGAGCTTTCTCTCCATGGCCGGCGTGACTTATGGCCTTAGTCTGCGTTACGCAGCTTACTGGGATGTACCGCTGTGTCTGCTCGCATGCTCCCAAATACTGGCGCTAAGCGAAAAGTTTCCTCGCCTTAATCCGAATATCCTGGCGGTCGCGCTCATCTTGATCATGGGGATTAGTGGCCTTGACCAATACAATCGCTACTTCATTCAAGGAAAAATATACGATCCCGTTACGGCGGAGTTAGTTCACGCCGCGGAGATGGTTAAGTCGAACGAATGACGCGGCCTGGGGCTTACACGACTCCTAGGGTGAGCGAAGCCTCTCCGTAATTTCCTTTTGTAAGGCGATGAACTCCTGCTGGGTCGGCTGTAGTTCGAGCGCCTTGGCCAGGGCCGCTTCTGCTGCGGTCGTATCTCCCGCATTCAGGGAAGCGCGCGCGAAGAGAAAGTAAGTCTTGGCGTCGCGGGGATTTTGTTCGAGCGCTTTCCCAAAAAGTTTTGCGGCACGCTGCGGCTGGTTCTCTTGGAGTGCTAACACACCAAGATTATTCCAGGCTCCTTCGTGTGTTGGATCTAGTTGGAGAGTAGCCAGGTAGGATGTTTGGGCGGCGGTTCGGTCCCCTTCTTCGAGGCTTAGATTGCCGCGAGCGAAATTAACCTCCGCGTTAGTGGGAACATAAGCGTAGGCCAGGTCTAACTGCCTCCTGGCGAGCGTAAGGTTCTTTGATTCCAGGGCCTGCCAGCCGGAGTTATATGGGTCGAGCGCCCAAAGCGCTGAATCTTTTCTTGGGATGGAAAGAAAAAAAGTAGACAGACCCAGAAGCCCGCAGTAGGCGATCGCGCTAGAATATCGAAGGCGAAGGCAATTGAGCCAGAGTTCGGATAAGCCGAAGGCAGCGAAGAGCAAGAGACCCGGGATCGCGGCCAGCCGGTAGCGTTCCGTTACAAATACGGTTAGGAGCGATGCATTGTGCAGGAGGACGGCGGCCAGGATCCAGCGTGACGAGGGAAATTTGTTGAAGGCGAAAACAACACCAGGAAGAGCAAGCACTGCGACCAGACCAAACTTTAGACCGGGCAGAATGATGCCGTTTTCCCCGAAATTTGTGATGATGCTGAGATCATCATACTGAAACGCGTTCCAGAAGTTCGCGATCTTGGTCGCGATCAATCCTAGCCACTGTGCAGTATTTTCCCGGATGAAGCTCCTGGCTTGTCGGGACCAGTAAGTCGAAACTTCCCCCCGTTTAAGCGGTCGGCCCGCGGCGGCTTCGGCGCGATCGATAGAGTCGCCCAGCATCGCTTCCTGACCTGCGTGCAGGCCGGGGGGAAACTGCGGATAGCCGGTGGCGTGCGGATTATTTCCGATCCACAAATTCACTCCGCTATGCGCGGAAAGGATAACGGAGTCGTGAGCGACAAAGCGGTTATGAAGCCAGCAAGGCGAAATGCCTAGGCCAAGGCCGCTAACAAGCAGGAGGCACGCGACCAAGCTAGAACGGAAAGGCGCGGCGGCATTCCTCGATTTGAGAAACAGCGCTGCAAAAATGAGAGGAGGCGCGAAAAGGATGGTCGCCACGCCCATAGCGCTGAACCCAATGAGCGCGCCGAGACCGAACGTCCTGAGGTAACTGGGGCGCTGGTTGCGTCGAACGATCTGCCAGACGACGAACCAGAAGACAAAGACGGCGAGGGCCGTCGGCATGAGAATGGCGGAATAGGCCTGCTCTGGAACGAAGAAGGCCCAGCCTGCGACGGCGAGAAGTCCGATGATTTCCCCACGGCGCAAGGAGCCCGGCTGCGGTTCGGTTTTCGCTTCGGAATCTGTGCGGTCGTCGAAAATTCGCACTGCCAGCTTGTAAAGAATCACCGCCGTTCCGCCATCTGCGCACGCTTGCAGGAAACCAGGAAGATAGGGGTTGTAGCCAAAGACCCGATAGATGACGGCGAGCAGATACGGGTAGAGAGGCAGTCCGTAGAAGGCGTGGCCGTCAGTCCATTGCCCGTGCAAAATGCGCAACGCCCAGTCGTTGTAGAAGTGCATGTCGCCGCGGTTCGGCAGGAGGAAAGCGGATGCGCTCAACTGGTGCAGGACCACTAACCGCAGCAAAACAACGCCGGCGAAAACGTAAATCGTGGGCGGAATCGAGGTCTGGCCCGCGCGTTGCAAGGGGCGGCTCATGAGAAACGACAGATGGAAGGGGCGATCGCCATGGCGGTTGACGAAGCGGAGTATGGAAATTCCAAATAACCCAACCCGACTGGCACTAACACTGCTTTAAAGCGCTGCACATCCGAGATCGGTATCACGGATCGCAATCAAACAAACAAGAGATAAAGGAAAGCAACATGTTAAACAAACTCAACAAACGCCGCGGGGGTTTTACCCTTGTGGAAATCATGATCGTGGTAGCGATCATCGCCTTGTTGGCGGCCATTGCGGTGCCCGGATTCCTCCGCGCTCGTAAACGCTCGCAAGCAAGTCGCATCGTGAACGATCTGCGTTTGATCGACTCTGCGGTCGACCAATACGCGATCGAGAACAACAAAACCAGCAACTCGCCCGTCAGTGTCGCGGATTGGACCAACTATCTGAAGAAGGGTTCAGCGCTCTACAACACCGGACAAGATCTGTTCGGACAGACCTACGGCGCACAAACCGTCGACTCATTGCCGAAAGTGGCAAACTCGACCTGGCTCGCTCTCTCGGACGTTGCCGATACGGCATTCTTCTCGCCTTACGGCCACCTTTAAGAAAATTACGATTCATTCACCTGTCACTGTCGCTAACACGGGAGTGGCAGGGAATGAGTTGTGAGCGAGAAGGGATTCCCTCCCTTCTCGTTTTTCTTTGTCGAGTCTCCTTTAGCTGATGGAGAACTGAGTAATCTCGAAGTCGCATGTCATGACAGCCGCGATTGAAAGCGAGAAGACCAATGGCATCTCTTTGCCATTGCGCCGCTACCTTCGGAAGCCGTGGTGCCTTTGTCTTCTTCTAGCCTCCGCGGGGTTCCTGGTTCACATGCCCGCGCTCCAAGGACAGCTTCTTTGGGATGATCAATTTCTTGCCCGCGATAATCCCTTTATTAAGAGCCCGCTGCTGATTCTGGAGAGCTTCCGGCATTACCTTTTTCTCGATTCTTTTTCCGGCCACTACCGGCCCGTGCAAAACATCTCATTTATCTTTGATTACTTTTTCTGGAACACAGACAGCTACGGCTTCCATTTGACTAACGTTTTGCTTCACGTCGCTAACGGCGTGCTGCTTTTTTTCTTGTTGCGGCACTTGTTCGCCTCATTCCGCGACAAGCAGGCGCAGGAAGCTAACAACGATGACATCCACTCGGCCTACCGGTTGTTTGGTCCCTGGCTGGTGGCTTTACTTTGGATGGTGCATCCCGTTCACAGCGCAGCGATCGATTACATTTCTGGGCGCGCCGACAGCCTCGCTTTTTTCTTTGCCTGTGCCGCCTGGCTCTTCGTCTTGCGCGCTCGGGGAACACTGCCCAGACCGCTCCGTTGCATTCTGTATTTCTTCGCGGCGTTCGCGGGATTACTTGCGCTTGGTTCACGAGAGACAGCCCTCATTTGGATTGGACTTTTCCTCCTACACGTTTTTCTGTTCGAACGTTCCGTTAGTCTAAGAACCAAGCTTCTCACTCTAACTTGCTGCGTAGCACTGGTGGGTTGCTATGGCGGGCTCCGTCAACTTCCCGCGCGGCGAACGGGACCAGCTCCTTCATCGGATTGGAACCGAACCACTCGAGCGGTATTGATGCTGCGCGCGCTTGGTGATTACGGGCGGCTAATGACGTTTCCTTCCAATCTGCACATGGAACGCACCGTGATCGACGGAGACAACTATCGGGATCAACAGACCTGGCGACGCTCAGTCCGAACAGAGTATCTCTCCATCCTCGGCTTGCTCGTTCTTGGAGGGATGACTGCTGGTTGTTGTCGCGGCGGAGCTGGTCAAGCGATGCGAATCTTTGGCGCTGCCTGGTTCCTTCTAGCTTACCTTCCGATCTCAAATTTAGTCGAACTCAACGCGACGGTTGCGGAGCACTGGCTTTACTTACCTAGCGTGGGATTCCTTCTCTTTCTCGCCGGTTGCGCGATGGAAACACCAGTGCGGGCACGCCGCGTCGTCCTGGCTGGCGCTTGTCTGGCCGTGCTGGCTCTAAGCGCGCGGAGCTTTGTTCGAAGCACCGACTGGGTTAGCCCGGAAGTATTCTATCAGCGCACGATTGCGGCTGGGGGAACAAGCACGCGAGTTAGCGTGAACCTCGCGCAAATTTACACCGCTCAAGGAGAATACGCGAAAGCAGAGGCAATTTACCGCGAGGTCCTGCGCATCCTGCCTGCCTATCCTATCGCACGGAATAACCTAGCCGATGTCCTCTACCGGGAGGGCAAGGCAGAGGAAGCCAGTATGATGTTCGCTAGTGCCAACCTCGCGGCGACAGAAGCAAGAAAGGAATATCCTCGCACCTGGATCGCGGCTCTCAATTTGGCCCGATTACGTTATCACGAACACGATGAAGCTGGCGCTCTTTCTATCCTAGATAAGGCCCGGTTTGAGTATCCGGATAACTGGGAGGTCATTTGTTTTAAGAGCGAGATTCTCCGGGTTACTGAAGGACCGGAGAGCGCGCTGCGCCCCATCGAAGAATTTGCGCGCAAAAATTGGTGGCACTACGGCGCGTCGCTCGCGCTAGGTCGTCTCTGCGCGGAAAAGGGCGATGTAGAACGAGCTTACGCCGCTCTTTCCCTTGCCAGCCGACTCGACGTTCATGATACCGCTGCGCTTAACTTGATCGCATTCATGAGTCTGAACGCTAACCAGCTGGAAAACGCTTGTGCCGCGCAACGACGCGCAGTCCATCGCCAGCCGGACGAGCCGCGCCAGTATCGCCTTCTCTCCGACATCCTGCTCAAGATGGGCCGTGGCGCGGAAGCGCGGTTAGTCACGGCGAAAATAGCAAGCCTTGAAGCTCTGGCTCAATCGCCAATCGCGGCGAACTAATCCACTTAGTCGGCGCGCAGCTTCGCGCCTTGCGCGCTCTATGTTAGGTTTCTGCTCCCATGCAAATCATTGTGCTCGGTGCGGGTGCGATCGGTAGCCTTTACGGCGCCAAGCTCGCCGCGCAGAATGATGTCACCTTGATCGGAAGGACCGATCACGTTCGCGAGATCAATGCGCATGGCCTGCAGATCGAAGGCCGGGAAGCGCAGTACGTTCGGGTGCGCGCGGCGGAGAAGGTGGAGCGAATCGAAGCGGGCGCATTGATTCTGCTCACAACCAAAGTTCATGCCACCGCGGAAGCGTTGCGGCCGATCGCTCCGCTAGTTCGAGACGACACTACGATTCTCGCGCTTCAAAACGGTCTCCAGAGCGAACGAATCGCGCAGGCCGCATTAGGTGGGCGTGGAATCGTGCTCCGTGGAATCACGCAGTTCGGCGCAATCTTCGAGCGACCTGGCGCGATCAAATATATGGTGTCCGGTTATACGCTTATCGAGGAAAACGAACGCAGTCCTTATCTTGCTCAGGTCCTGAATGCGGCCGGCCTCGATTGCCGTATTTCGCCCGAGATCAAACGGGAAGTATGGCGCAAACTGATCTTCAATTGTGTGGTAAACCCAGTGACCGCCATCCTTGGCTGCGAAGTGGGCGGCATCGCCGAGCCGGGTCTGCATCGGCTCAAACAATTGATTATCGACGAATGCCTCGCCGTGGCACGGGCCGACGGGGTGACTTTCGAAAATGATTTCATGAGCGAGATCGATGCGGTCTTTGCGCCCTCGCATAATATCGCCTCGATGCAGCAAGACCTCTGTCGCGGACGACAAACGGAAATCGATTACATGAACGGTGCGGTGGCCGCGCTCGGCGCCGAGCATGGGTTGCCTTGCCCAGTGAATCTCGCCCTAACGACTATTATTCACGCGATGGAGGCACCTGATTCGTCATTGCTCCCAGAGAAAATGTTCGAGCCTTAGGCGGTTTAGCCGTTCTTTCGCCTCTTCGCTTCGGCTACCGCCAGCGAAAGCGAGCTTCTCATAAATCACCGCGGCCGGTTTCCAGTGCGATTGTTCTTCGAGCAAACGCGCGGCGTTGAACCCCGCCTTGTAAAACCAAAAAAATTCTCGGCGTCGATCGGGCCGGCTGCCGTCTTCGATGATTCCGTAAAAGGCCGCGAGTGCCTCGTCCGAAGCATTCAATCTTTCCAGGCAGATCCCTTTTTTAAATAACGCCTGATTGTGCCAATGCGTAGCCGCGTCGGTTTGTGCCGCTAATTGCTCATACATTCCAACCGCACGGCGGTAATTCTCAGGATCGGCCGCGCCGAGACCGTAAAAAATATCGCCACGTCCGCAAAGCGCTTCCCGTTTTTCGGCGGACTTGCCGTCGCCTTTCAGCACCTCCTCGTAAAGCGTGAGCGCGTCATCCGTTTTGCCGAGCCGCCGTTCGATCACGGCCTGCTCGTTTCGCGCCGCCCATTTCAATTCGCCGTTTTTTTTCACCACCTCAGCTAAGAGAAGCAACGCGCGATCGAGTGCACCGCTGCCCATGCTTTGCATCGCTGCTTGGGCGGCGAAGAACTGCGCCCGCTCCGCCAGGGGCGCGGCCGGATTTTGCTGCGCCAGCAAAGTGAATTGGGTCTGCGCGCTGGCGAAATCCTGCCGGCGATAAAATGTCTCCGCCAATTTCAAACGCACCTCGGGAGCGGACGACGAAGCGGGATATTTTTCCAGAAACCGTATCGCCAGCTCGATGACTTTGGTCTCGTTAGGCTGGGTGGCAGCTTCCTCGATCCAGATAATGAGATAATCGCCGCGCTCGGCTGCGGCAGGGGTGGGATGATTTTCCGCCGCTTCCTTGAGATCCTGCTGTGCTTCGCTGAGGCGCGGTGCTGCATCGTGAAATGCCATTTCGGCCAATGCCACCCATGCTTCAGAAACACGCCGATGCGTCGGATAGTCGTGGATGAAATGACGGAGAGAATCGCCTGCGTTTTTTTCCCCGCGAGCGGCCTGCGCTAATCCCTTTTCCAAATCCAATTCACCCTTCGCCGCTGGATCCGCGCTGCGTTCCGCGAGCTCGCGCTCGCCCGCCGCCAATTGTTTTTCATCGCCGGCCTCGAGCCAGGCGAGCGACATGTTTACGAGCGCATCACTGGCGTGATCTTCCGACTGACGCGCCACGCGTTGGAATGTTTCGGCTGCGGCTGCAAACCGACTGGCGCGAAATTGCGTTTCGCCGGCGAGAAAATCCAATCGCTCCAACGCATGCGGCCGCGGAGCAAGCGCGCGCGCTTCTTCCAAAATGGCGAGCGCTTGATCGAAGTCGTGATCGTCCGATTCCAACTGCGCGTATTCCATAAGAGCATCGGTCAGCGCTGGGGTGGCCGGATGTTTGGCGCGCAATTGCTCGAACGCTTGCCGCGCCATATCGCGTCGGCCCAGGCGCAGTTCCGCGCGCGCGAGATACCATTGCGACAAGGCGCGGCGCGGCTGCGCGGGATCGCGGCTCCAGCGGCCTAGTTCGTGGCGAGACTGCTTTCGTTCGGCCACGTAAAGCTGATCCAGCTTGCCGAAGAGCAACGGCAGATCTCCATCGTCCGGATGATGCTCGATGAATTCCTCTAGAAAATCGTCGCCGGCCGTAGGCGTGTTTGCGTTCAAGTGCTCATCAGCGATGCCAATAAGCGCGGCGATTAAAACGGAATGCGCTCCACCTTCCGGATGTTTGATAATCCATCCGAACAGCTCCATCGCCTTCTTCCGATGGCCGAAACGCGATTCAATTCGCGCGCGCAAAAATCGAATTTCCTTCCGCTCCGCCGCAGTCTTTGGCGCCGCGGATTCGAGCGCTCGCGTGGCCGCGTTTATGTCGCCTTTAGCCAGGAATAATTCGGCCGACCGCATCTTCGCTCGCGTCTTCCATCTCTCGTCGTTCGCGACCGCAGCGAAGGTGCGCAACGCTTCGTCGATGTGCCCGAGGGCGCGGTGCGATTCGGCCTCGCCGACTAATGCTTCGATGTGAAACGGAAAGGAAGCATCCGCACCGGCGGCCTGGTAAAGCGGAAGCGCTTCCGTCCATCGCGCCAGAGCGGCCAGTGACTGGGCTCGGAAAAATTTCGTGGGCGTCAGGTCGCGCAGTGCGGGTTCGCTCAAAACCGCAAGCGCCTCTTCCGGTTGACCGCTAGCGAAGAGAGCTTCACCCAGCTTCAAACTTCCCTCGCGGCGATCTTCCGCGGAAACATTGCTTGCGAGCAGCGCGCGCAGCCTAACGACAGATACTTGGGGAACGCCTTCCTCCAGCGGTTGAATCGCCTCGCTCAAATCTGAGGAAAACGCGGATGAAGCGCTGAGCATTCCACAGAGAAGAAATGAAAGCGGCCTTTTCATTTCGACTGCAAAAGCGGCTGCAGATAGCGGCCGGTATAACTTTCCGGGAGGAGTGCGATTTTTTCCGGTGGGCCCGCGCCCACGATCTTCCCGCCGCGCGCGCCGCCTTCCGGCCCGAGATCGATGATCCAATCGGCGCATTTTATCATCTCGAGATTGTGTTCGATCACGACCAGCGTGTTGCCGGCGTCGCGCAATTTCATCAGGACCTGGAGCAGCTTTTCGATGTCGGCGAAATGCAATCCGGTGGTCGGCTCATCCAGAATGTAAATGGTGCGGCCGGTCGCTTTCTTCGCCAATTCGGTCGCGAGTTTGACCCGTTGCGCTTCTCCGCCGGAAAGCGTGGTCCCGGCTTGCCCGAGCCGCAAATAACCGAGCCCGACGTCGAGGAGCGCTTCGAGCCGGTCCGAAATTGTCGGGACCATTCGGAAAAAACGGGCTGCTTCGTCCACGGTCAGATTCAAGACGTCCGCGATGTTTTTTCCTTTGTAAGTAATCTCAAGCGTCTCGCGATTGTAACGCTGCCCACGGCAGACTTCGCACTCGACGTAAACATCCGGCAAAAAATGCATCTCGATTTTTATCAGCCCGCCGCCTTCGCAATTTTCGCAGCGGCCGCCTTTGACATTGAAACTAAAACGGCCCGCATCGTATCCGCGCACCCGCGCCGCCGGAAGTTGACTGAACAAATCTCGGATCGGGGTAAACGCGCCGGTGTAGGTGATCGGATTCGAGCGCGGCGTCCGGCCGATTGCGCTCTGGTCGATCACGATTGCCTTGTCGAGCTGGTCGATTCCGAGCAAGGCGGCGTGCGCTCCCGGTTTGTCTTTCGAATTATAGAAATGGCGGAAGAGCGCGCGCCGCAGGATGTCGTCCACCAGAGTTGATTTGCCGCTGCCCGAGACACCGGTCACGCAAGTAAAAAGGCCGAGCGGAAAAGAAGCGGCGACGTTTTCGAGATTATTTTCTTTGGCGCCACGCAGGGTCAACCAGCCTTCCGCATTGTTGGCCGGAAATCGCGGAGCGACGCGGCGTTTGGGAATTTCAATGCGCGCGCGGCCGGAAAGATAATCGGCCGTCGGTGAATTTTTCGCCTTCAAGACTTCAGCCAGCGTTCCTTGCGCAACCAGCTCGCCGCCACGCGGCCCCGCTCCGGGACCGAGGTCGAGAATGTGATCCGCAGCGCGGATCGTCTCCTCATCGTGTTCGACTACGATGACGGAATTTCCGAGATCGCGCAGCCGGCGCAGAGTCGTGAGGAGGCGCGCGTTGTCGCGTTGATGCAGGCCGATACTTGGCTCATCGAGAACGTAAAGGACACCGGCGAGACCCGAGCCAATCTGCGAAGCGAGACGGATGCGTTGCGCTTCGCCGCCGGAGAGCGTGCCGCTTTCGCGATTCAGCGTGAGATAATCGAGTCCGACCTCGACCAGGAATTGCAGGCGCGATTCGATCTCGCGCAAAACATCGCTCGCGATTTTACGCTGTTGATCTGTCAGCGCGATCCGGCCGATGAATTGCGCGGCGTGCGCGATCGTGAGCTCGGAGAATTGGTGGACGTTTAATTCCGTGGCGGTGATCGTGTCGGAGCCTGTGCCTCCATGGCTCTGCTCGATTTCCTGCGATCGATCGATGGACATTATCGGCTGCGCCGCCCGAAGCGGCGTGGTGTTGCCATCAGCGGAACGAATGGTCACCGCTAAAATCTCCGGCTTGAGCCGCGCGCCTTTGCAGACGCGGCAGGGCACGCGTGTCATGAAGGCGCGAATGCGGTTGCGCGTGAATTCGCTCTCCGTCTCCTCATAAAGCCGCTGCATCTGGGGCGCGAGACCTTCGAATGGCTTGGCCGTTTTCTCGGCTTTCCCGTTCCCGCCAAAACTCAACTGGATCGGTTTGTCCCCGGTTCCATGAATGAGCGCGTGCTTGAATTCTTCGGGCAAATCGGAATAGGGCAAGAACTCGTCCACCCCGAAATGTTTCACCAGCGCGGTCTGGAGAGTTTTGTAATAAGCCTGCATGCGCTTCGTGCCACGCCGCCACGGAACGATCGCTCCTTCCCCGATTGATTTGGCTGGATCGGAAATCATCAGCTCCTCATCCACCACCTGCTCGGTTCCAAGGCCATGACACGACGGACAGGCGCCGAAGTGACTGTTGAAGGAAAAATGTTTCGGGGTGAGCTCGCCTAACGAGTAATTGCCTTCGGCGTTGCCGTAATCGGTCGAGTAACGGACCGCTTCCCATTCGCTCGCGTCTTTGCCTTGGCGGAGCACCACCACGCGATTCTTGCCCCAGCGCAGCGCGGTCTCGATCGAATCTGCCAACCGGGTGCGAATCCCTTCGCGCAGGACCAGCCGATCCACCACCGCTTCGATCGTATGCCGTCCGCTCTTCTTCAATCGAATCGGACCCGGCTGACTCAACTCCATGATTTCGCCATCAACCCGAATGCGGACGAACCCTTCCCGCTTCACCTTCTCGATCACGTCGCGAAATTCGCCCGTCTCGTTTCGCACTAGCGGCGCCAGCAGCACGATCTTCGTCTCCGGCTCGTAGGCGAGAATATGGTCGACGATTTGTTGTGGCGTTTGCCGATGAATCGGCTGGCCGGTCGCCGGGTCATGCGGCTGTCCGACCGCGGAAAAAAGAACGCGTAGATAGTCGTAAATCTCAGTTGTGGTCGCGATCGTAGAACGCGGGTTGGCACTTGCGCTGCGCTGCTCGATCGCGATCGCCGGCGAGAGGCCTTCGATGAAATCGACGTCGGGTTTTTCCATCTTCTCGAGGAATTGCCGGGCGTAAGCGGACAGGCTTTCGACATAACGCCGCTGCCCTTCCGCATAGAGGGTATCGAAGGCGAGCGAGGATTTGCCCGAGCCGCTCAGGCCGGTGACGACCACCAGCTTCTCGCGGGGAATCTCGAGGTGGAGATTCTTGAGATTATGCTGGCGCGCTCCACTGATCTTGATAGTTTCGGCAGGCATCGGACGTTAAAAGTCGAACCTGTGAGTCAAGCATAAGTCCTGCTTTTCTCCAGTGGATGGTTTGCAAATCATGAGTGACCAGGAGCGCACAGTTTCACAGGAAGAAGTGGCGGTTTTGCAGAAGAAATTCAGCGAAATCAAACACTCGATTAACAATGCGCTCGCCGTCATGATGGCGCTCTCCGAGATGTCGCAGCGTCGTCCGGATTACTCCGAAAAACTCGCCAGCACCGTGCTGACCAAGGCGCCGCAGATCGTTTCCAGCCTGCAGGAGTTCACCCAGGCCTTGAATGAGAAGGCCGTGACTCCAAAGCCGGAAGGTATGCCGGCTGCGGGGGTTTAAGGAGCGGCCCCTCGGTGCTCGATCGGCACGCGTAGGCGACCGAGCCCAGCGACGATAATATTCGCGGTGCGTCGCCCGATTTCTTCTACTTGGAAGGTTCGTCCGGTTTCTTTTTCGATCGACGTCATCGTCACCTCAGCGATTCCGCAAGGAACAATCTGCGCGAAAGGCGCCAGATCGCCGCAAACATTCAGCGCGAAGCCATGCATCGAAATCCAGCCCCGCACGCCCACACCGATCGACGCGATTTTGCGATTCTTGACCCACACGCCGGTTAAGCCATGACGCGCCTGCGCTTGAATGCCGTAATGCTGTAGAACCTCGATCAGAACGGATTCGATCCAGCGCAGGTAACGATGCAGATCGCGCCCGCAGCGGCGGAGATCAATGATGGGATAACCGACCAGTTGCCCAGGCCCATGATAAGTCGCCTGTCCGCCGCGATTGATCGGAAAAAGTGGATGAGGCAAGTGCGCCGCGCCCAGCAGACTCGATTGATCGGGCGTGCGTCCGATCGTGTAAACCGGCTCATGTTCGAGCAGCAGTAATTCGTCGCCTAACGAGTCGTCCGCGCGCTTCCGCGCCACCAAATCTTCCTGCTGTGCGAGCGCTCCCGCGTAAGCGACGCGGCCTAGCCAATGAGTTGTGAGCGGAGGAATTTGCGGTGAAGCCAACTCAGCGCGCACGGGAATTCCTCCAGCTCCGGAGAGCGCACGTCTCTGGCGTGCTGGTTTCTGCATTCTGCGGAAACGAACTTCTCCGAAAGTCTGCGTACAAGCTTATCGCAGCTCCCCGACAAAAATTCATCGGCGCAGACTCCGACGACCAGCACGTCACAGAGGTGCGCTCCCCAGAGTTGAAAAATGCGCGCTTCATATCTGTTTCGCGCCAGGAACACCCATCTTCGCCGCCGCCGCCGCGCGCAAATGCGTCAATCCGATCGCGAGTGCATCAGCCGCATCGGGTCCCGGCGTTTCGGTTAATCCGAGCAACGCCCGCACCATGAAAGCAACCTGACTCTTATCCGCGCCACCGCGCCCGACGGTCGCTTGTTTGATGCGGGTCGGCGGATATTCAAAGATCGGCAAACCGCGCTCCGCTGCGGCCAAAATCGCTGCCCCGCGCGCCGCCCCGAGGATTATCGCTGTCTTATAACTCTGAACGTAAATGACCGACTCCAGCGCACAGCAATCCGGTTCGTGTTCGCGGATCAATTCCGCGAGCCGGTCGTGGATCGCCACCAGACACGATGAGGAACGGAGCGTCGCGACATTCGGGATCGTGTCGTAGCAAATCGCGCGCATTTTATTGCCATCGGATTCGACGATCGCCACGCCGCTATTGCGCAACGAACAATCAATCGCGAGGACACGCATCGGTTCAGGTTAGGTTTCGCAACTCTGCCTTCAAGATGGAACTGGTCGGTTCGGCAGGACCAAACGGCCTCAGGACTGTCATCCCGAGCCGCAAAGACGGCGAAGGATCTCACACATCGGCCTTGGACTTTCTTGAGTCCCAAGGACGTCGCCGGCTTCGTTGCGAGATCCTTTCGGCGCGCTTCGCCAGCCTCAGGATGACAGTTCGCGAGCGGCTCGAAGCTGCGAAATCGCCCATCCTTACGCATTCTGCTTCCAATGCGCGCGGCGCCTGTGTAGGAAAATCGCCAAACGAAAACGCCCGCGAATTTCCTCGTGACCGCGCTCCTGCACCCGCGCGCTTGGTATGTTTAAGTTTTTCTGGCTGCTCTTTCGGCCGGTCGTTCTGCTCGCGCGGCTGATCAGACGGATCGACCGCGCGCTCTTCGGCCAATTCGCCTGGACCCCGCCGCCCTGGCAAAAATCCCTCCGTCTGAGCACCCGCCGCATTTATCGCGCGCGGCCTCGCCTCGTCACTGGCGTCATCATCGCGTCGGTGCTCCTTTCCGCTACCTCGATCTGGACCTGGCGCTGGTATCAACGCCAACCGAAACCGCATGTCGTAACCGCGGAGGTCTCACCGATTCCGGTCACGCCGCTGGAGAAGGAACTGCGGTTTCCGGCGCTCTCGATTCAATTCAGCGAATCCGCCGCGCGCCTTGAGGATTTGCAAAATCCCTCGTTAGGCAAAGTCCGGCTCGAGCCGTCGCATCCCGGCGTGTGGAAGTGGATCAGCGATCGCAGGCTGGTCTTCGAGCCGAGCGAAGATTGGCCGGCTGACCGCAAGTTCCGCATCGTTTTCGAAAAGGAATTCTTCGCGCCGCAGGTGCGGATGGACCGGCTGGAATATGAGGCCGCGACCCCGCCCTTCCAGGCCGAGATCAAGAGCTTCACCCTTTCGGAAGACGTAAAGGAACCGGGCGTGCAACGCATGATCGCGGAGATCGCGCTGACCCACAGCATCGATCCCGGCGAACTCGAAAAACACGCCGGCCTCAACTTGCTCGGCACCTCCGATGTCTTTCCGCCTAACGAGCAATCGCCCCACTTCACCGTCAACTACGGCCTGCACAACCGGCAGGCTTATTTGCGCAGCTCGCCCATCACCTTGCCGCCGGAGGAAGATTTCATGCGGGTCACGATCGAGAAAGGGCTGCGCACCGCGCAAGGCGGCGCGGTCACGCAGGAGACGGTCGAAGACAAAAGGAAAATGCCGAGCCGCGCGACTGCGTTCCAAATTTCGTCCGTCGACAGCGGCATCGTGCGCAACAAGACCGGCCAGCCGGACCAGATTCTAAATCTCGAGACCAGCAGCGACATCGACACGAACGCGCTCGCCAAATCGCTCCATGTTTTCCTGCTCCCGAAACGCAGCGAAGAAAAAGCCGAAGAAGCTGCGCCGGAGACTTCGAGCGACGAAGACGAAGAAGCGTCGACCGAAACCAAATCGGAAAACGAAGAAGAAGCTTCCGATGGCGATGAGGAAACCGGGAGCAACGAGAACTCAGCCGCGACGCGCTGGTCCAATGCCGAGGAAGTAACCGACGAAGTTCTCGCGACCGCCACGCCGGTAAAAATCACCGTCATCCCTTCGGGCCGTGACCAGGCGCGCGATCATCATTTCAAATACAAACTCGAAGGCGACGGCCAGCTTTTCGTGAAGATCGACAAAGGCGCGCGCGCGGTCAGCGGCTATGAGCTGGCGGAGAATTATCAATCAATCCTGACCGCGCCCGAGCTCCCGCAGGAAGTGGAAATTCAAGGCGAAGGCGGACTGCTCGCG
>CAXSFN010000035.1:0-43754 GCA_964236815.1 uncultured Chthoniobacterales bacterium | reverse complement strand
TCGAGCGCCATGTAATGGAGGAAGTCGTGCATCCAGCCCATGTTCCATTTCATCCCGAACCCGAGACCACCGAGATAGGTTGGGCGCGAAACGCTCGGCCAGGCGGTTGATTCTTCCGCGATCGTTATCGCGCCGGGAAATTTTTCGTAGCAGATCTCGTTTGTCCGTTTGATGAAGTGAACGGCTTCGAGATTTTCGCGGCCGCCGAACGCATTCGGAATCCACTCGCCCGCTTTGCGCGAGTAATCGAGATAGAGCATCGACGCGACCGCATCCACCCGGAGGCCGTCGATGTGATATTTATCCAGCCAGAAAAGCGCGTTAGCAGTGAGAAAATTTCGCACCTCATTGCGGCCGAAATTAAAAATCAGCGTGCCCCAATCCTGATGCTCGCCCTGTCGCGGATCGGCGTGCTCGTAGAGATCGGTCCCGTCGAATTCCGCCAGTGCGTGCGCGTCTTTCGGAAAATGCGCCGGCACCCAATCCATGATCACGCCGATGCCGGCCGCGTGACATTGATCGACGAAATGACGGAACTCGTCCGGCGTCCCGAAGCGGCTGGTAGGCGCGTAATAGTTTGTGACCTGATAGCCCCATGAGCCTTCGAAGGGATGCTCGGCAATCGGCAGTAACTCGACATGCGTGTAACCCATCTCGACCACGTAAGGCAGGAGCGAATCGGCCAGCTCGAGATAGCTCAGATGGCGATTGCCCTCCGCGCGTCGCCATGAGCCGAGATGCACTTCGTAAATGCTGACCGCGCTTTTGTTCCAATCCTTCGCGCGACGCGATTCCATCCAATCCGCGTCCGACCACTGATAACGGCCGAGATCGTAAACGAGCGAGGAGGTTTCCTTGCCCCACTGATTGAAGAAAGCGAACGGATCGCTCTTCAACAAAAGCGCGCCACCAAAAGTGCGAATCTCGAATTTGTAATGCGCGCCTGCCTCTACGCTCGGCAGAAAAATCTCCCAAACGCCGCTGCCTAACAAACGGCGCATCGGGTGGACGCGGCCATCCCAGCCGTTGAAATCGCCGACCACGCTGACGCGTTGCGCGTTGGGCGCCCAGACCGCGAAATAAACTCCGGCTACGCCACCAATGGTGCGCAGTTGGGCGCCAAATTTTTCGTAAAGCTGGTGATGATTCCCTTCCGCAAAAAGGTGCAGATCGACCTCGCCCATGATCGGACCGTAAGCATAAGGATCGCGTGCGATCTCCTCCGATCCATCCCAACGGACGATTCTGATTTGGTAATCAAGCTCGCGTTTCTTCCCAGGCAGGACCGCTTGGAAAAAACCTTTGTCGTCCAAACGATCGGCCGGCTCCGATTCGGCCTCAGCGCCGGAGACAACAAAGACCTCACGCGCATCGGGCCGGAAGACGCGGACAACCAAATTCTCGCCCACGCGATGCGGCCCAAGAATTCGAAACGGATCGGGATGCGCACCGGCCAGAAAGACGTGCATCTCATCGACCGGCACCCCGAGGATTTCGAAATTGCTCATGCGCGAATGGGCAGCTTAACCAGAACGAGAGACATGGAAATACCGGATGCGCATCAATATCATTCCGAGCTGCGGAGCCCACGCTTGCGTTGCTCCGAAGATTACACGAAGGGCGCCGCATCCGTTACCCCCTTGTCATCCTGAGCGCAGCGAAGGATCACTGACTATTTCTGTCATCTCAGCGCCGTGTGATCGGAAATAGTCAGAGATGTTTCACTGCGCTCAACACGACAAAGAGGCGAGAGGCTGCGTTTCAACGAGGCCGCGAAGCTTCGCCAGCGATGCACGATGGTTTGCATGGGCTCGCGGTAATGAATCCAAGTCCCCGCGTGATCAGACACGCGCACGTTTTCTCGTTTCATTCACCGCGGCATTACGGATACTCAAACCGGATGGATTCGAATTTCACCAGCGCGGTCGACGATCTCCTGCGGACCTACCGCGAGAACGGCGGCATCAATTACGTCGAAGCCGCCGCCACCTTGCCTTCACGACCCGCGATCGACGCGGCCTGCGTCGATTTGCTCGCGATCATGTTCCCCGGATTCCATGGCGAACTGCTCGCTCACGCTGGCGAGTTACCCGCCGCCACCACCGGTCGGATCAAAGCGCTGCACGCGCGGATCAAACCCGAGATTTTGAAAAGTCTTGAAGCGGTCCATTCCAAGAATGGTAATGAAGAAAAGGCGGAGGAAATTCTCGGCTACTTCGTCTCGCAACTGGCGTCCTTGCGCAAAATGCTGTGGGCCGATATCGATGCCGCTTTCGAAGGCGATCCGGCTGCGATCAGCTATGAAGAAATCATCCTCGCGTATCCCGCGATCGAAGCGATCGCGATCCAGCGCATGGCTCATTTGCTTTACCAAAAAGAGCTGCCGCTCATCCCGCGCATGATGACGGAGTGGGCTCATGGCCGCACCGGGATCGACATCCATCCCGGCGCGGAAATCGGCTCGCATTTTTTTATCGATCACGGAACCGGCGTCGTTATTGGAGAGACCTGCGTCATCGGCGCGCACGTGAAGTTGTACCACGGGGTTACGCTGGGCGCGCGCAGCTTTCAAAAGGATGACCAGGGCCATATTCGCAAAGGCGGTAAACGACATCCGAACGTGGAAGATCACGTCACGATTTATCCGAACTCGACCGTGCTCGGAGGCGAGACCGTGGTCGGCGCGCGGAGCACGATCGGCGGAAATGTTTTCCTTACCCAAAGCGTCCCGCCGGATTCGCTCGTTTATTACGAAGCGAAGCAAATGAAGGTGGTGCCGAAAAAAGAGCGGCATCCCGACGCACATGGAAAATTCTGAGCGAATCTTCTGGTTACTACTTGTTAGGCCAGACCGCGACCGCGTCCCATGTCGTCCTGAGGCCGGAGCAGCACGCCGAAGGATTCGGCGTAGACAGCATTGGCAGCTTCCCCGCGCGCAGTCGAAACCTACGGGAGTTGTGAGGTTCCTCGCCGACTTCGTGGGCTCGGGATGACGCTGGGGCATCAACTTCTTCGATGATTTATCTGGATTACAACGCCACCACTCCGCTCTGCGAACCGGCTCGCGCGGCGATGCGGCCGTATCTGGAAGAACATTTCGGAAATCCATCGAGCATTCACGCGGCGGGCCGCGAAGCGCGCGCCGCAATCGATGACGCCCGCGATCAGCTGGCGCAATTGTTAGGCGCGAAACCGCATGAGCTCATCTTTACCGGAAGCGGGACGGAAGCGAACAATCTCGCCGTCCTCGGTCTGGCGCGAAGCCAGCGGGAACGCGGCCGTCATCTGATTTGCGGGAGCACAGAGCATCACGCGGTCCTACATGCCTTCCAGTATCTGCAAAAGCGCGAAGGATTCGAAGTCACTTTCCTGCCCGTCGACTCGTTAGGCCAAATCGATCCCCGACATCTTGCGCGGTCGATTCGCGATGAGACGACGCTGGTTTCGATCATGTCGGCCAACAACGAAACCGGCGTGGTGCAGCCGTTGCCGGAGATCGCGGAAAGCTGCCGCGCGCACGGCGTCATTCTGCACAGCGATATGGTGCAATCGTTCGGTAAAGAGCCGACCGATCTCTCGTTAGTCGACGCGGCAAGTTTTGCTGCGCATAAATTTTACGGGCCGAAAGGCGCGGGTTTGCTGTTTCTGCGCGCAGGATTGCCGCTCGAGCCTATCCAGTTTGGCGGCGCGCACGAAAACCAGCGCCGGCCCGGAACGGAGAACGTCGCGGCCATCGCAGGAATGTCCGCCGCGGCTGCGTGGACCCTGGCCGATTTCGGCCACGAACAAAAACGCGAAGCAGCCTTGCGCGATCGTCTTTGGGGAAAAATCTCGGCGGCCGTTCCGGAAGCGAAGCTAAACGGCGGTACGATCGACCGACTGGCCAACACCCTAAATGTCAGCTTCCCCGGCCTGAGCTCGGAGACCATTCTGATGGCGCTTGATCTGGAAGGTGTTTGCGCTTCAAGCGGCTCGGCTTGCATGGTCGGCTCGGTCGTTGCCTCGCATGTTTTGCTCGCGATGGGCGCGCCGGCGGAGATCGCGAGTTCGGCAATTCGCTTCTCGTTAGGCAAAAAAACTAGCGAAGCGGAAATCGAACAGGCGGGAGAAATCATCCTTCGCACGATCGCGCGCCTAACGAGACCAAAGACTAGTGAACTCTATGCTGTTGTTTGAGCAGCTCTTCTTTTTCTTCGGACCGATCATAAAGAGAGTGGCGCGTGCCAGAATCGCGAACGGCCGCGATGGCGAGCTGGAAGCGCAGGCGCGCGAAATGTTACGCGAGGTCGGCGCGACGAAACTCCTGCGAAGTTTGCGAGTGGAATGGAACGGACGCTTGCGCAGTTCTGCCGGGCGCGCGGATTACTCGCGCACCTGCGTCTCCTTGAATCCGCGGCTGCGCGAACACGGAGCCCACGAAATCGATCGAACCTTGCGCCACGAGCTGGCGCATTTAGTGGCGCAGCTGCGGGCGGGTCGCCGCCGCATCTCGCCGCATGGGCGCGAATGGCGCAACGCATGCCGCGATCTTGGCATCGCGGACGAGCAACGCTGCCACACTTTGCCCTTCCCTACGCAAGCGCGGGCGCGGCGTTTTGTTTATCGTTGTCCAGAGTGCGCCGGCGCTTTTCCGCGCGTGCGGCGCATCCGCCGGCCGGTCGCGTGTTTGAGTTGCTGTCGTCGGCACAATCGCGGGCGGTATGACAAAAGATTTCAGCTCCAACTTGTGCGCGCGGGCGGGCGCATTTAGCCTTTCACGTGTTCCACGTCAGAACGTTTCTCTTCCGCATCGCTCTACCCCTGCTTGCTCTGGCTTTTCTGAGCGGCAATCTGTTTGGTTACGTCCTCGAAAATGGTCATTGGACCTACAATCGCACCGTCGTGATGAATCTTTCGCTGGGTGGCCCACAGCAACTGCAGGACGGATTCACTTCCTACAATCAATCTGCGGCCGACGCGCTCACCACTTGGAATAATTATCTGGTCCACATGCGATTCAATCCACTGCAGGATTCACCGCTTGGACCGTCCGACGGCGACGCAGATAACTCCGCCTTTTTTTCCAATACTGTTTACGGCGATTCGTTCGGCAAGAACGTGGTCGCGATCACGCTGATCAGCTCGCGTACTAACTTCACTGAGACGGATGTCATCTTCAATAGCGCGCGGAGTTTCGATTCTTATCGCGGCCCGCTGCAAGGCAACGTGCTGGATTTCCATCGAGTGGCGCTGCATGAATTCGGCCACGTCCTCGGGCTCGATCACCCGGATGACGCCAAGCAAAAAGTGACGGCGGTAATGAATTCAATCATCAGTAACACCGATTCCCTGCAAGCCGATGATATCGCCGGTGCGCGCAGCATTTATAATAGCGGTCCGTCCTATCTTTCCGCGAACCCGGCGGCGAGCCTGATCAATCTCTCCACCCGCGCTTTCGTTGGCACGGGTAACAATGTGCTTATCGGCGGATTCATCGTGCAGGGCTCGCAACCAGCCACGGTAATTTTGCGCGGTATCGGACATTCGCTCGCGGCTCGCGGGTTGAGCACACCGCTTTCGGATCCGCAGCTGGAAATCCGAAACTCCTCCGGCACGCTCCTTTCACAGAACGATGATTGGGTCGAGAGCGCAGATGCAGAAACGATCGCGAGCTACAATCTCGACCCGCCGAACAGCCGGGAGTCGGCCATTTTGCGCACTCTAAATCCCGGAAACTACACCGCGATCGTAAAGGGATTCGATAATCACGACGGCGATCTCAGCGGCACTGCCCTCTTCGAGCTTTATGACCTTCACACGACAAGCGGACGCGCTTCGAATATCTCGACGCGCGGACAGGTTCTATCTGGCGATGATGTGGTGATCGCGGGATTTATCATCGGCACGGGCCCGGCAAAAGAAGTCGTCGTTCGGGGTCTCGGGCCATCCTTAGCCAGCTCAGGAATCGCAAACCCTCTCCCCAATCCCGTGATCGAGCTGCGCGATTCCGCCGGAAATTTACTGCGCTCGAATGATAACTGGCAAAGCGATCCCAACGCCGCCCGTGTTCAGCAAGTTGGTTTGGCGCCGTCCGAGCCGGTCGAAGCCGCGCTCGATATTAATCTGAATCCCGGCGCTTACACGGTGATCCTGCGCGGCGCGGGTGGCGGCACAGGGATTGGGTTGGTGGAAATCTACGATCTCAGTCCCGCGCCCTAAGCGCCTCTCGCGGAATCGCGAGAGCGTGGCGCAGTTGTAGTGCCGGACGTTTCGGCGTGTCGTTTCGACATAGGTTTAAGCCAGATCGGCCTCACCCTTCTTCGCTTTTTGCCCGCGCAGTTTTGCCTGAATGAAAAGATCGATCTCGCCATCCATCACGCCCTGCACATTGCTGGTCTCGGCGCCGGTGCGGTGATCTTTGACCATTTGATAAGGCTGGAAAACGTATGACCGAATCTGGCTTCCCCAAGCGACGTCCCCTTTCTCGCCATATTGGCGATCGATCTCCGCCCGCTTTTTGTCCTGCTCGATTTCGTAGAGCTTGGCCTTCAACATTTTGATCGCCAACTCGCGGTTGCGCCCCTGGCTCCGTTCCGCCTGGCAGGCCACTACGATGCCGCTTGGCTTGTGCACGATGCGCACGGCAGTCTCAACTTTGTTTACGTTCTGCCCGCCCTTGCCACCCGCGCGATAGGTGTCGATCTCGAGATCGACCGGATTGATCTCGATCGGCGCGGAATCGGCGATTTCCGGAACGACATCGACACTGGCGAACGAAGTGTGCCGGCGCTTGTTCGCATCGAATGGTGAGATGCGGACGAGCCGATGCACGCCACGCTCGGGGTTAAGATAACCATAAGCGTGATCGCCACTGACCAGGAACGTCGCCGACTTGA
This sequence comes from uncultured Chthoniobacterales bacterium, assembly GCA_964236815.1. Classification (GTDB taxonomy): domain Bacteria; phylum Verrucomicrobiota; class Verrucomicrobiia; order Chthoniobacterales; family UBA10450; genus JACCTI01. Next base: position 36,879 of record CAXSFN010000035.1, on the reverse strand, counting down.
TCCCGACTTCTTCCCCGGTCTGAATGTCGATCGTTTGCGCTTTGAATCCGCTCCGTTCGATCCAGCGCTGATACATGCGCAGAAGCATGTCCGCCCAATCGCACGACTCCGTTCCGCCTGCGCCGGAATGGATGGTGAGGAAGGCGTTCGATTGGTCGTTAGGCCCGGAGAGAAACTGTCGCAGCTCGAATTCCTCCAGTTTTTTCAAGACGCGCGCGTACTCGGTTGCGATTTCGGTATCGGCTTGCGTCCGGCGCGCCGCGTCATTCTCTTCCGCAGCTAATTGCAGCAGCGCCTCAAAGTCTTCCGTGTCCCGCTCGAGCTCGCGGAAGGGATTGATCAAAGAACGGACGCGTGAGACTTCCTCGACATCGGTTTGCGCGCGCTCGCGGTTGTTCCAAAAATCGGGCGCGGCCATCCGCGTCTCCAGCGCGCTCAGTCGATCCTGCAACGCACCCAGGTCAAAGAAACCTCCGCAGTTCACCCACGCGCGTTTTCAGTTCTTCTGCGTTAATTCCTTCACCGTCGTTTGCCATGCCGCGGAAGATAACGACGAGCGAGCCTCACGCCACTGACTTGTCAGGCCGAAGCGGCGAAACGCGCCGAAGGATCTCCCAGTTGCCTTGAAGGTTTCCTTTCAACAAGAAGTGCAAGATCCTTTTGCCGTCTTCGGGTTCAGATGACAAACCGAGAAAGAGGCGGCAACGAATGCCTAACGAGCGATTACTTCCGCTTCGTGGGCTGTGATTGCTCGAGACGGAAAATGGTCTCGCCTTCTTTCATCAGGTCGAGCCGGTCGCGCGCGATCGTTTCCAGATAGCTCGGATCGGTCTTTAGCAAGCTCACTTCGCGCGTCTGTCGGGCCAGCAACATCTTCTGCTCTCCGACTTGGGCTGTCAGGTTCTCGATCTCCTCTCGGCTCTGCGTGAGGCGTTTGTGTTGCGGCACGAAAAGACTCACGATCACAAGCACAAACGCGACGGCCAGAAGCGCGCGCAGCACTCGATTGAGCTGCTGCCAGATGGAGGCCTCGCGACGCGCGCGGAAATCGCCATAGCCAGGGTGATCCACTAGCGCATCTTACCGCCGAAGACGGCCTTGTCACCAAGTTCCTCCGCGATGCGAAGAAGCTGATTATACTTCGCGACACGGTCGGTCCGGCAAAGCGAACCGGTCTTGATTTGGCCCGCGTTGGTCGCGACCGCGATGTCGGCAATCGTCGTGTCTTCAGTTTCGCCCGAGCGATGGCTGATGACTGCGGTGTAATTATTTTCTGTCGCCAAACGGATGGTGTCGAAAGTCTCAGTGAGTGTTCCGATCTGATTCACCTTCACCAGGATCGAGTTCGCCACGCCCTGGTCGATTCCCTTTTGCAAAAATTCAACGTTCGTCACGAAGAGATCGTCGCCCACCAGTTGGACTTTATCGCCTAGCCGCTCGGTCATTTTTTCCCATCCAGCCCAATCATTTTCCGCGCAGCCATCTTCGATCGAAATAATCGGGAAGCGTTTTGCGAGCGATTCATACAAATCGATCAGCTCTTCCGCGGTCCGCTTCGAGCCGTCGGATTTTTTGAAGACATACGCGCCGGCTTCTTTGTCGTAAAATTCCGAAGCGGCCGGATCGAGCGCGATGAAAATCTGTTCGCCGAATTTGTAGCCGGCCTTCGCCACGGCCGCCCCGATGCATTCCAGCGCGTCCTCGGCCGAATTTAATTTTGGCGCGAAACCGCCTTCATCGCCCACGGCGGTAGAAAGGCCGCGTTTTTTCAAAACATCTTTAAGCGCATGAAAAACTTCCGCGCCGTAGCGCAAAGCTTCCGCAAAAGTCGGCGCACCTTTCGGCATGATCATGAACTCCTGAAAATCGATCGGCGCATCGGAGTGCGCGCCTCCGTTTAGGATATTCATCATCGGAACGGGTAGCGTATTTGCGCGCGGGCCGCCCAAATAACGAAAGAGCGACTGACCGGAAAATGACGCGGCAGCATGCGCGTTCGCGAGCGACACCCCGAGCAACGCATTCGCTCCGAGATTCTTTTTGTTCTTTGTCCCGTCGAGCTCGATCAACTTCTTGTCGATTGCCTCCTGATCGAGCGCGTCCGCGCCCGCGAGCCCCTGCGCGATCGTCCCGTTGATGGCGCTGACGGCCTTGGTTACGCCCTTACCGCCGTAACGATTCTTGTCGCCATCCCGCAACTCCCAAGCCTCATGCTCACCCGTGCTCGCGCCACTGGGCACCGCCGCGCGACCGAACGCACCGCCCTCCAGATGCACGTCGACTTCAACCGTTGGATTACCGCGTGAATCCAGAATTTCCCGTCCGATGATTTTGCTAATCGAAGTCTTGGCCATAAATGTGGTTGGAGCTGGTAGAATGTGCGTCCCCTCGTGGTTGTTCAACCAAACTTTGGGACGCTTAGCTTCCGGGTAGCGCAGTCCCGCTCCTTTGGCGATAAAGCGAGAGATCGACTGCCTTCGCCATTAAAGGAATAGACAAATCCATGCCGAGGAATGAATTCACCCTTCCCGCGAGTTTAGCAGGGTCCTTGAGGACCTCGTGATAATGAAGAGAGAGAAACGAAAAGACTTCCTGAGCGCTCATCCACTTCTCGACTTGTTCCATTTGCCGCCGATACGTGTCGGCCAGACTTTTCGAATTCGCGCTTAATTTTCCCTGTCGGGCCAGCATGACCCGCTGACTTTCCAGCACTTCTTCGATCGGCCGCTTCATGAGAAGAACTCGATACTGAAGGGCGCCGCCAGTCGGCAGTTCGGGCAGGAGAAGATGAATGATTTTCACTGCTCGCCCCCTCGCCTGCGCTAGAAAGGAAGGATCGGCGCGCAATCGTTTAACAGGCTCGAATTCCAAATATCCACGAGGATTGCTCTCGTCGGCTCCGCGCACCTGATCCGCTAAGACGGGAAGGCCGCCAGCAGAGAGCATTTGCATCAGCAGCGAAGTTCCGGAACGCGGAAGTCCGGAAACGACGGTAACGAAAGATGCGAGAGGGGGATCCGAAAAATTCATTCAAGGACGGAACGGTATTCTTCGTATCGCCGCCTCAGTTCGAAGAAAACAAGGAAATCTCTAAATTTCATAGACAAGTTCGACTGTGGACTTTAAAAATGTTTCGCTCATGAAATCCACCACCCACTCGGATTCCGATAATCAAAAAAGCATCTCGCTCAATCTGAAGCGTCGAATCGATCGGCATTTCTACGTTTGCTCGGCCACTCTTGGCGCTTCCGTGGCCCTCGCGGCCGGCGGGCGTTCGGAGGTTAAGGGCGATATTATTTACAGCGGCACCGTGAATGCCGCTGTTCCCTTCAACAATGCCTCCGGCCTTTATTTCGATTTCGATACGCTAACCCTCTCGGGCACTCGCGTAGCTGGAGTTTCGGACGCGAACCTTTTTGACCTCACAAGTGCGTTCCAAGATCCTTCCAGTTCGTCTTACACCTATCATGTGGTGACGTTTTTCGGCCCGAACAGTGCCACGAATGCTGCGATATCCACGGACGGAGCGAATACGGACAAGCTCGGAGCTGGTTTCCTAGTCGGCGCCGGCGCCGCTTTTGATCGACAGAATAATTTTGCTTTCCGCATCTATTCTCCGAGCGGCGGCACTTTTAGTACATCCGGTAATTGGCTCTCCGGCGGAACCGGCTTCATCGGGTTCCGATTCCTCAACGCCTCCAATCAAACGAATTTCGGGTGGATGCGATTGAACTTCAATCCATCCGCATTCGGCAGCGGACAAAGCTCTCTCACGGTTCTCGACTATGCCTATGAAAACTCGGGCCAGTCGATCGTAACGGGAGCGGTGCCGGAACCAAGTTCGACCGCGCTTGCTTTTCTAGCCGGCGGAGCTGCAGGCCTTTGCGCGTGGCGCAAACGCCGCCGCGAGAATTTGCCGGTCCAGCCCGCCTAATGCTAGTTCCAGCCCGGTGCTGGTAGGCGAAGCAAGCAGATGTCTGCAGAGATGAAGGGACCGTCGTCCCCTCGTCGGCGTGTGCTTCTCATTGGATGGGATGCCGCCGATTGGAAAATCATTAATCCCCTGCTTGACGCTGGCCTTATGCCGACGCTCGAACGGTTCATCAACGCCGGTGTAATGGGCAACCTCGCCACTCTTCAGCCGATCCTTTCGCCCATGCTGTGGAATTCGATTGCCACCGGTAAACGTGCTTACAAGCACGGCATCCACGGATTCATGGAGGTCAAAGCGGATGGCACTGGCGTGCAACCGGTCATGAGCACTTCACGGCAAGCGAAAGCGCTGTGGAATATCCTGAGTCAATCGGGACTAAAAAATCAGGTGTTCGGCTGGTTTGCCAGCCATCCAGCGGAACCGATCGAGGGCGTCTGCGTTTCAAATTTATTTCATCAAACACCAAAGGATTTGTCCGCCCCCTGGCCTATTCCGGCAGGGTCGGTTCATCCCCCTCGCCTTGCGGCAACCTTGAGCGGCCTTCGAGTTCACCCGACTGAGATCGAGGGTTCCCACCTTCAGCCTTTTATTCCGCGCGCCAACGAAATCGATCAGAAGGATGAGGTCGGCCAGACTGCTCTGAATCGTGCGGCAAAGATCTTAGCGGATTGCGCGAGCATCCACGCCACGGCCACATGGGCAATGGAGCATGAACCTTGGGACTTTTGCGCCATTTACTACGACGCAATCGACCATTTTTGCCATGCGTTTATGCCCTTCCATCCCCCACGCCGCGAAGGTGTGGACGAAAAATGGTTCGACCTCTTGCGCGACGTCGTAAACGGCGTTTACCGATTTCACGACATGATGCTGGCGCGATTGCTCCAGCTCGCTGGCGATGACACGACTGTTATTATTGTCTCCGATCACGGATTTCATAGCGATCACCTGCGTCCCACTTCTCGTCTGAAAATTCCAGCCGGCCCAACCGTCTGGCATCGGCCTTATGGCATTATCGCTGTGAACGGCCCGGGCTGTCTGACTGACGAGCGCCTGTATGGAGCATCGATCTTGGATATCGCCCCCACTATCCTCGCATTATTCGGACTGCCCATCGGCCAGGACATGGACGGAAAGCCTCTCGTCGAAGCTTTTGCAGATCCGCCGTCCCTTTCTTGGATTCCGAGTTGGGAAGATGTAGCGGGCGATGCTGGGACCCACCCGAAGACGGCGAACAACGGTTCAGACGCGGAAGCCGCCGATCAAGCTCTTCAGCAACTGGTCGAGCTCGGATACATCGAGCCACTGAGTGATGACGAAAATAAGTTGAAGCGTATCGTTCGTCTCGAAGGGCAATTTAATCTTGCAGTCTCGCTCGCCGACGGAAATCGCGTGGACGACGCGATCATAGTTTTGCAGGAACTGCTCCTGGAATCCCAGGAAGAGCGTTTCGTATTGGCGCTGGCCCAAGCTTACTTGAGTCAAGATCGCTTGGCCGACGCCAGGAAAATATTAGAGCCTTTGCTGAAAAATGCCGGCCAGGATACGGCGTCGCCGGAAAAAGGATCACCTTCCGAAGTGCAGCTTGGACGAGTCGAACTAATGCTGGGAATCTTGGATTTTCGGGAAGGTCATACGGAAGAAGCGCTCGGACACTTTTTGCAGGCGGAAGCAGCCAATCCGAGGTTGCCGCGCCTGCACAACCAACTCGGCTATGTCTATCTCCGCCAGCGAGATTGGCTAAGCGCCGAACGCGCTTTTCAAAAAGCGCTCTCCATCGATGGAGATAACGCGCGCGCCTGTCACGGCTTGTCGATCGCGCGTTTGCGCCAAGGCTCGGCCGCGGAAGCAGCGGAGCTTTCGTTGCGTGCCATTGGCCTTCAACATTTTTTCCCACCAGCTCACTTCCAGCTCGGGCTCGTTTTAATGAAGCTAGGATGGCCGGAGCGCGCCGCGCAGGCATTCGAGACAGGTCTTCACATGCGGCCCGCCTCCCCGGTCGCCCGGCGTTATTTATCAAAGCTTTACACGCGCTTGGGCCAGTCAGAAAAGGCTCGCCAATATCAAGGCTCGTTCGAAGCGCCGTTCGCCGATGCGAAAGAGACTTCGAAAACTTGAGCTCCCGCGCGCACGCCGTTCCGAACTTTCCCGCTGGTAATCTCTCTCAGCGCGCATAACCTGCGGAATGCTTCTCCGTACCGGCATCATCGCGGCTTCTCTGCTCACGAGCGTCGCGGCTTTCGGCGCCGACCCGCGCGCGCTCACTCCTGAACAACTCAGCAAAGCGGTCAAAAGCGACACGCTCACCATTCCCACACCAGGCGAATTATTTGCCGCTCTAACCAAGCCCGGGAAACCGAATTGGGCCGGGCAGTATCGGCCGCCGATTCCGACCAGCTTCAGCAACCGCGCTCAGATCGCGCTCAATCTCGGCGGTCTCATCGCCGATGGCTTCATCGCCGTGGAAGCGCAAGACAGCCAGCAGGTCAAGAATGTCGGCGCCGACATCATCAAACTGGCCAAGGCCCTCGGCGTAAGTGAAAATGTTTTGGGTCGCGGCAAGAGCATTAACGATTTCGCCGAGAACGGCGAGTGGGATGCGCTCCAGGAAGAACTCGAAGCCACTCAAAATGAAGTCAAGACTTCGATGCAATCGAACAAGGATCAGGATTTCGTCATCCTCGTGAGTCTCGGAGGCTGGATCCGCGGCACCCAGGTGGTGAGCGGCTCGGTCATGCAGGATTACAATGAAGCGGGCGCAAAGGTTTTACGCCAGCCCGCTTTGGTCAGTTACATTCAGGCGAAAGTAAAAGAGGTTTCTTCGGAGTTGCAGAAAGACCCGCTCGTTCAAAGCGTGAGCGACCAGCTTTCTGAAATCCAAAAGCTCGTCACCTTCACCGGCTCTGGCACTCCTACTGCTGAAGAGGTGCGCAAGCTCAACGAAGCCGTCACCAAGTTGATGAACGACATTCAAAACAAGCGCGATACGAAATGAAGACCTGGCATCTAATTCTCCCGCTCGTCGCTGCTCTTTCACTCTCGGGCGTGCGCGCGGTCGAAACCGACAACGAAGTGGAAGCCCGCAAGACAGCGCTCGATCTCGCCGGCGCTTTTTCCAATGACGGCTTCAAATTACGTGACGGCCACTGGTCCGGGGATGTGAAGAAAGGCGAGCCCACGCTCCTCGCGGTCAATCTCTACGCCGGCAACCAGTATTGGTTTTCAGTCGGCGCGAGCGGGGTGGCGAAGAAATTTACCGTCCAGGTTTACGACGAATCTGGACAGCCGCTCACTGGCGAAACGTACCAGGACGAAGAGAAAGCGGCGGCCGGGATTTCACCGACGATAAGCGGACAGTATTTTATTTCCATCACTCCAGCCGAAGGTGAAGGCGGGACCTATTGCCTTGTTTACTCTTATAAATGAGATCGGTCTTACCATTCGTTAGGTATGCATTCGTCACGACCGCGCGCAGGACATTCCTAACTCTACCGCTCCTTTCACTTTTTCTTCTACCCGCGTGCTCTTCCACTAAGGCCCGCATCACCAAAAATAATAGCGGTAAGCTTTTCGCCGTCAGTTCCGATACTACCTCTTTCTACCGCTACGGACCGCAGCAAGGGAATGGTCCCGACGAAGCTCTGCCGAAGGATACTCTCATGACCTTGATCCGGCCGTCGTTCGGCTATTGCAAAGTGCAGCTGGTTGGAAATTCAAAAGAGGGCTACGTCGCGAGCGAAGATATAAAGCCCGCCCCGCAGACTTTGATCGCCGCTCTAAATGCCCCGGCCCACACCGGCGTTAGTGATCGTGAAGATTTCAACGTCAGGGCGAGTGATCCTCCGCCGCCCGAGGCCTTGCCCGATCCGGATCTTCCCCCTACCGCGGCGGAGCCTTCGCCACAGTAAGTCGCACGAGCAACTTCCGCCCTAGCGCGTCCGCAAGATTTCAGCCTGGGTCATGGCCGCGACCTCGAAGCAAATCCACTTCGAAGGTAATGTTCAAGGAGTGGGCTTCCGTTATTCGGTCAAGCAGATAGCTAAGGGCTTCGATGTCACCGGCTGGATAAAAAATCTGCCCGACGGCCGCGTTGAATTACACGCCAATGGCCTGCCCGATGAGCTTACCGCTTTTCTGGATGCAATCGCCCAGAGTGAACTGCGCGCCCATATTCGAAAGCAAACTGAACTTCTGCTCGCACCAGATTCGAATATGCGGGGATTCGAGATCCGCCATGACTAGCGGCTCATGCCAGAAGTGGCGCCGGATGGATAAGTGTTTGCGGGTCCGGTTTCTAACCGAACAGTCACCATGCCTGTAGCCGCGGTCGAAGTTAGCGGCCTGACTATGACCTACCCGATCCCCTTCAAACGCACTTCCCTCGTCGCCGTGCGCGATCTTGATTTGCGCGTCGAACCCGGCCAGATCTATGGCCTCCTCGGCCCAAATGGCTCCGGGAAAAGCACTACCCTTAAGGTCATTCTCGGCCTCGTCTCTCCCACCCGCGGTAAGACGCAGATCTTCGGTCGCGACAGCACCCGCGTTGATAGTCGTGAAGCGGTCGGTTTCCTCCCCGAAAACCCTTACTTCCCGAAGTATCTTACCGGCGCCGAAACCATCCGCTTTTACGGGAAGCTATGCGGTCTGCGCGGAAGCGCTCTGCAAGCGCGAACTGAGGAGCTGCTCGACCTGGTTAGCCTAACAAGTGCGAGCGAGCGCCGACTAAGCGGTTACTCCAAGGGAATGCTGCAACGCATTGGTCTCGCTCAGGCTCTCGTTCAAGATCCTCGCCTCATCGTCCTTGACGAACCAACTGCCGGGGTCGATCCCGCCGGTTCCCGCGACATTCGCGATCTCATCCTGCGTTTGAAAGAACGCGGCACGACTGTCCTACTTTCTTCTCACCTTCTGAGTCAGGTCCAGGAAATCTGCGACCGCATTGGCATTCTTGCTGAAGGAGTTCTTGTCCGCGAAGGCGAAGTGAAAGAGCTCCTCGCGATTGAAAATCAAACTGAGCTCGTAATCGAAAACGCCAACGCGGCTTTGCTTGATCAAATCGCCACACTCGCCGCCACTTCCGGGGCGCGCCTCGTCGAGCGCCGCAGTCCACGAACGACCCTTGAATGCCTTTTCCTCAAAGCGACCGGCCCTTCAAGCGAGAAGTAACGGCAATCATCTTACCTGACCGCGACTGATTGGGTCGATCCACTTAACTATTCTGCCTCATTAGGTATTTGTGGATTAGGGTTCACCTATCACTAGCTCGGAGTCTGAGCCGCACCATCAATGATAGCCCGTTGCCTATCGAAGCGGTAGTCAGACTTAGTCCGTTCGCTACGGATAGCGTCTCCTTGAGGCTAGCTAAGTGGTCAACAGCATAGGACTAATGCTTCACCTCACAGTCTACTAGATGGGCTAAGTCTAAGTTAAAGAATCGGACCTCGCCGAGCCGGGCCTCAGCCTAGATTCCTAGCGTTTCGCATTTAGCGCGTAGAAGATCCGCAGCGGCTGCCAGCTTGCGCTTCCAGCAAGTCGTTGAAAGTTTCCTCCCATTGAAAACACAGGTCGAACATATCCAACCCAATCGGGCGGCGCATCGCACATTCTCCGCCGCCCGCATTGCCGCGATTGCCAATAACACTTTCCTTGAGTTAACCCGGTTAAAGGTTTTCTACTTCATCCTGCTCTTCGCGCTTCTTCTGATCGGCAGCGCCACTTTCATGGCTCGGTTGACCTTTCAGCAGGAATTTCAAGTCCTGAAAGATATCTCGTTAGGGGCGATGAGCATTTTTACGTCGTTGCTCGCCATTATGGCCGCAGCCCGGTTGTTGCCGAAAGAGTTAGAAGATCGCACAGTTTACACAATTCTGGCCAAACCGGTTCCGCGCTTCGAGTATCTGGCCGGAAAGTTATGCGGCGTCCTTCTGCTTCTCTTGGTCAGCACCTTAGTGATGACCGCGCTTTTTTTCGCTGCGCTCTATCTGCGCGAACAAGCGGCACTGGCGGAAGTGGCGCGGCAGATGAGCGACGTGCCTAACGAGCAGTTAACTGCAGGGTTGCGCGAAGTGCGAGAGGCCACCTTCAATGCCAATCTCGTTCCGGGGATCGTGATCATTTTTCTGAAATCGTGCCTTCTCGCTTCGCTCACCCTTTTTATTTCCACCTTCGCTACCAGCAGCATCTTTACCGTGATCGTGACCGCGTTCGTTTACTTCATCGGGCATCTGCAGGCGACCGCGCGCGAATTTTGGCTGCAGGAACAAGGTGCCGGTTGGATGAGCCGCGCGTTTCTCGGCTTCGTCGCGCTCTTTTTTCCCGACCTACAACTGTTTAACCTGGCCGATGAGGTGGTCGCAGGCACGATGATTCCACACCTACTCTTCCTTAAGATCGCGCTTCTGGGATGTTTTTATACGGCGCTTTACTTGTTTTTGGCCGCCGCCGTCTTCGCGGGAAAAGAGCTATGAGAATCGTGCTCGTTGTTCTCGCGGTCTGCTTGTTTGGCGGCGCGAAACTTCCCTTCGAGCACGCGCTCTTCCAGGCTCGCATCGCACATCATTTGCGCCTGACACCGCTCGATCTCGATCTGCGCGAACAGATTGGGCAGCTCGGATTTGTGGCCGCCTTGAGCGGGTTTCGCTCGCTGGTGGCTGATGCGCTTTTCATCCAAGCCCATGTCGCCTGGGAACGAACGGAGTGGTCGCGCGTCCTTCTTTTATTCCGGGAAATCACGACTCTACAACCGCGCTGTGTGCTCTTCTGGGACATGGCCGCGTGGCACATGGCCTGGAATGCGAGCGCAGCCGCGATGAACGATCCGGCGCAGCCGCGTCTCGCTCTGCGCGTCAAAACGCAGCGTGAATACTTCGACTTGGGAAAAGATTTTCTCGAGCGCGGAATCAGAAACAATCCCGACCAGCCCAAACTCTATGAAGCGCTCGCCCGCCTTTACCGGGACAAGTACAAGGACCACGCGCGCGCCTCGGAGTTTTTCGAAAAGGCAGCGGAGCAGCCGGGCGCGCCGAGTTACGCGCGGCGCTTCTCCGCCTATGAACTTTCGTATTGTGAAGATCGCAGGAGCGAAGCGTATCAGCGGCTGCGGCAGCTATACGCAGCGGGCGAGAACGAACGGCTTCCCACCTTGATCAGCCGGTTGAAATTTCTCGAAGACGCGCTCAACGTTCCGCTCGACCAGCGCATTCCGGATTCCGCGCGCTAATGTTCGTCCGCCCACCATGCGCTTCGCTATCTTCAGTGACCTTCACGCCAACCTCGAAGCGACCGAGGCGGTGATGGAGGATGCGCAGGAGAAGGAGTGCACTCACTTCATTTGCCTGGGCGATCTGGTCGGTTACAACGCGAATCCGCATGAATGCGTCGAGATCGTGCGGCAGCTCGATTGCCCGACGGTGAAAGGAAACCACGACGAACAAGCCTGCCTCGTTGCCTCCTCGCGCGATTTTAACGATCTGGCCGAGCAGGCGATCAATTGGACGCGCGCGCATTTGACCGAGCAGGACAAGGAATGGCTGGCCGCTCTCCGACTCACGAGACAAGTGCGCGATTTCACCATCGTCCACTCCACTCTCGATACCCCGGGGGAATGGGGCTACGTCTTTAAAAATCTCGATGCGGTCGCGAGTTTCACCTATCAGCACACCACCGTTTGTTTTTTCGGGCATACGCATGTGGCCGGCGCTTTCGTGCGCGATGAAGGCGTAAGACGAATCGTGCAACCGCAGCTCACGATCGAGAACGGGAAAAAATATTTCATCAACACTGGAAGCGTTGGTCAGCCGCGCGACGGGGATCCCCGGGCGGCTTATTGCATTTATCATATCGACCGCGGAGTGGTGGAACAACGCCGGGTAAAATACGATCTCGCGACCGCGCAGAAGAAAATTATTCAAGCCGGCCTGCCAAAACTACTGGCCGAACGTCTCGCCCTCGGCCGCTAATTTTCTTTTTGCTCTCGTCCTCATCGCTGTCTCGAACGGAGAGAAATCGAGGGACGAGGACGAGAGGATGGCGACGGAAGAATCGTGAAACGCAAATCGATCCTTATTATCAAGCCGAGCTCGTTGGGTGACGTGGTCCACACATTGCCGGCGGTGGCGGCGATCCGTGATGCGAATCCTGAGGCCGAGATCACGTGGGTGATCAATCCCGAGTGGGCTTCGATTCTGCGCGGCAATCACGACGTCGATCACGTCCACCTATTTCCACGCGGCGAGTTCCGCGGCCTTGGTGCGCCCGGGAGTTTGATTCCGTGGTTAAAAAAAACGCGCACGCTTATCCCCGACATCGCGGTGGATTTTCAAGGTTTGTTGCGCAGTGCGCTGATCGCGAAAATCAGCGGTGCGAAAGAAATCTGGGGAATGAGCGACGGCCGGGAAGGCTCACGCTTTTTTTATGATCACGTCGCGAAGGTGGATCGGCACGAGCATGCGGTGGAGCGCTATTTGAAACTGGCCCATGCAACGGGCGCGGCGGTCGGTGACGCCCTGCGTTGTCCCCTGCCCACTGGCGATCCGCTTCCGCGTTTCGACGAGCATCCGCCGTTCATTCTTCTTCATCCGTTCTCACGCGGACATCGAAAGTCGATCTCGGTCGAGGCAATCGAAGCGTTCTGTGACGGCTTCGCGCCCGCCCGCGTGGTGGTCGTGGGAAGATCGCATCGCAGGCTAAAATCCTCGGATAATTGCGTAGAGTTAACTAATCAGACGTCTTTGCTTGAACTCGTTAGGCTGATTCGCGCCGCGCATTTTACCGTCAGCGTTGACAGCGGGCCGATGCACATCGCGGCGGCCATTACCGATCGCCTGCTTTCCATACACAACTGGACCGATCCGCGCCGGGTCGGTCCTTATAATCCGGAGGCACTGGTCTGGAAAAACGGACAGGTCCTGCGGGCAGGCGAAATGGAAGCGGCAGGGAAACTGCGCGGCGGCCGCAGTTTCAAGCGAAACGATGTCGCGGCCACGGTGAAACGAATTCTCGAGTCGCATCCGCTACCGGCATTCTAGTGGAGTCGGCACGCTTCGCACTCGGGGATCACAACGCAGGATCTGCGAACTTTTCCGCCCGAAAGCTGGCCGGCTCCAGCACGTTCGCTTCAAACACGATTAGAGAGAATGAATTCGGCCAACGGAAAATCGGCCGGATATGTGATCTTGAAGTTCCAGCTCTCGTGAGGGACCAAGGCGACTTTGTGTTGCAGCAGCTCAACGGCTGAGACTTCGTCGGTGATGGTCAGATTTTGCGCAGCGACCGTGGCATAGGCGCGGAGGAGCAGCTCTCGCGCGAAGATTTGCGGCGTCTCCATGGCAAAAAGCTGCTCTCGCGAAACCGACTCGGAGACGAATCGCTCAGCTCCCGCTCGCTTCAATGTGTCGCGAACGGGAGCTGCCAGCGCAGCCGATCCGCTCGCGCGGCTTCGCGCGAAGACGGCTTCAATTTGTTCTGGTCTAACGAGTGGCCGCGCGGCGTCGTGCACCGCGATGTATTCCGCCTCAGGCGCAACCTTCCGCAAACCATTCGCAACCGAATCCTGGCGATAAACTCCGCCGGCGCAAACCTGCCGAACTTTTCCGAAATTTTCGCTCGAGACGATTTCGCGAAGTTCAGCGAGACGATCGGTGCGACCAACAATCACGATCTCAGCGACCGAAGGCGCTGCTTCGAAGGCAGCAATCGAATGGGCCACCACCGCCTTGCCGGCGATGAGCGCGAAGGTCTTATCAAAGCCCATGCGCTGGCTTCTTCCGCCCGCGACGATAATGGCGGAAAGCATGTCTCGTTAGTCAAAGGGAAGCGGAAAATTCGAAGCCGGGGACACTGGACGGGCGTCCGAGGTCTCGTTCGATCTTCGGTCTTCGCGGCTGGATCTCCGACGCTTCCTTCATCCCAGCTGCCGCTGCACTTCCTGGCTGAGTGATTTGCCATCGGCTCGGCCGGCAAGTTGTGTCTGCAATTCTTTCATGACCGCGCCCATTTGTGCGCGCGAAGTAGCGCCCACCGCGGCGATCGTCTCGCGAACCGCGCGCGCTAATTCCTCGCCACTTATTTGCTGCGGGAGATAAGCGGACAAAATCGCCAGCTCTTCTTTCTCCTTCGCCGCCAGCTCGGGCCGTCCGCCTTTTTCAAAACTCTCAATCGAATCCTGGCGCTGCTTCACTTGTTTGCGAATCACCTGCGTCGCTTCGGCATCATCCAACTCGCCCTCCGCCCCGGACTTTTCGATCGCGGAATATTTCAGCGCGGATTTCAGCATCCGCAGGACACTGAGCTTATTCGCATCCTTCGCACGCATCGCGTCTTTCAAATCGGAATCGACGCGTTCTGGCAGAGTCATGTCGCGACGTTAGGCAACCCGGAATCTGTCGGCAACTTCGTTCTCGAAATTTGCTGTAGCCTGCTGCTCGCAATCTTTGCCGGACGAATGCTATGTTATTGTGACGCTAACTGTTTCTTAACCCGCACGGATTTTCGCGGCACAAGTTTCGAGTGAGGCCGGATCCGAAACGCTGATGACGTCGGCGCCTTTGCGGGTGCGCTGCAACAATCCCGCGAGGACACCGCCCGGTCCGAGCTCAATAAACAAATCGCAACCGCGAGCGAGCAACCACTCCATGCAATCGACCCAGCGAACCGTCCCGGTGACTTGCTCCTGCAGCGCCCGGCGAATCTCCGGCACCGAATCGGGCGCCTTACCGCTAACGTTGCTGACCACCGGGAATCGCGGCATTTGCAATTCGGCAGCGAGCAATGCTTCGCCCAATTTCATGCGGGCACCATTCATTAGCCGCGAGTGGTAGGCGCCGGCCACGTTCAGCAAAGTCGCGCGCCGAATGCCGCGTTCCTTCGCGAGCGAGACCGCCAGCTCGACTTTTGCGATTTCGCCGGAAATGACGATCTGCCCGGGCGCATTCAAATTCGCGACGTCCACATCGGTGTCGGCTGCAAGAGCGCGCACCGCGGTTTCGTCCGCGCCGATCATCGCGGCCATTCCGCCGGCGGTCGCATCGCAGGCCGCCTCCATTAAACGCCCGCGTTGCTCCACCAGTCTGATGCCGGTGGCGAAATCAAAAGTGCCCGCGGCGGCGTGCGCGGTCCATTCGCCTAACGAGAGACCGGCCGCAGCTTCAACCGCGAATTCGCCCGCGCTCTCCCGAAGCGCGGCCAGACAGGCCAGCCCATGCACGTAGAGCGCGGGCTGACAGTTCGCGGTTTTGGTGAGCTCGTCGATCGGTCCGTTCCAGACCAGCTCGCTTAATTTCCTGCCGAGAATTTCATCGGCTTGTGCGAACAGATCTGCCGCCGCTGGGAAAGCCGCGGCTAGGTCCTTCCCCATCCCGACCGTTTGTGCACCTTGTCCGGCGAAGAGGAGCGCGATCTTTCTCATCGGAATTAGCTAACCAAAAATTGCCGGAGCGCGACTGGTAATAAGCATCAATCCACCCGCGCCGACTGACGCGTTAGCCGATTTTGTCGGAAAAAATGTCCTTGTCTTTGGGGGTCGAAATTGACACCATCGCGGCATGAGCCAACAAACGCAGACATCAGCAAGGTCTCGGCACGTAGCCTACGGAGCCGTTGCCGCCGCTCTTTTGCTCCTCGGGGCAAATTCGGCCAACGCTCAATGGGCCGCAAAACCTGCACCACTCCTGCCACGCGCGGTCCTCGACCAGGCGTATTCAGGTTCCGTGGTGCTCGGACTCGTGTTCGAGAGTAACGGTCAGGTAAGAGATGCGCAGATCGTTCGCAGCAGCGGACAGCCCGCGCTCGATAACGTTGCGCAACGCGGAGCAATGAGATGGCGGCTTGATCCCGCCTCGCTCACGGCCTCCGACACGACAGTAGGACGCCGCCATCTGGTGAAATTCTACCAGAGTGCAAAAGTGGCGCGTCGGGTAGAGCCCTTCTTCGCGTTCTGGAAAGAACTCTAAGTCGGGCGGTCCCATCGTAGGCACCGCGGCGTTTTGGCCGCGGTGCGGGTCTGGTCTCTGCGCTCCCGATTCGAGCGAGCGAATCGTTTCGTCCAGTTGCCTTTTGGCGGGTAACGGATACGAGATCGTGGATGAAATCCTGTGCCGCCCTTCTCGGCCTGCTTCTCCTTAGTTCGTGCGCCACGGTCCTCCGCGGCACGCATGACAAATTGCGGGTCGAGAGCGAACCATCCGGCGCTGATGTCGCACTCTCCTCCGGTGAGAGCGGAATCACGCCAGTCACATTTATCAAGAAGCGAACCGATCAATTCTTGGTCACAATCAAAAAGACCGGCTATCAAACGCGGTCGGTCGCGGTCCAAAGTAAATTTTCTGCTTCGGGTGGCGCTGCGGTTTTAGGGAACGCAATCGCGGGCGGTCTGGTCGGCGCAATTGTTGACGGATCGACCGGCGCCACCAAATCGTTGTATCCAAATCCCATTTCGGTTGGATTGATTCCAAATGGGAAACTCACACCGACTTCAAGGAAGTCGTTGGTCATGAAATCGCCCCCTGTCGCGAAGCGAGCCCTTCCGGAATCACTCGTTAGGCGACAAACCGTGCCTCCTTCGGTTCCGCAGAAAACGAAAGCAAGCGCGCCCCGTTTCCGGACCGACAAATACGGCACGCAATATCTCGATTCCGGCCGTTAAGCGACGATAACCTTTCGCGAAAATGCGCTTGCGCCCTTAGAGGCGGACGCGAGCATAATCGGCCATGGCTTTCACCACGCGCGAAATCGAAAATCCCGATCCGCTGACGCGCACTGCGCTCGCGGAAAAGGAACTCGCGCCGCTCAGCGAAGACATGGGCGAGAAGATGATCCTGAACATGGGGCCATCGCATCCGGCCACTCATGGCGTCCTGCGTCTCGTCCTCGAAATGGATGGCGAGATGATCACGAAAGCCACGCCGGACATTGGCTATCTGCATCGCGGCGACGAGAAGATCGCGGAGAACATGCAGTACAACCAATTCGTGCCCTATACCGACCGGCTCGATTACCTTGCTCCGCTCGCGAACAACGTCGCTTACGCGCTCGCGGTTGAGAAGTTGATGGGCTGGGAATTACCGCCGCGGGGCAAAGCGATCCGCGTGATTTGCTGCGAGCTGGCGCGAATCCAGGCGCACTTGTTAGGCATCGGCGCGATGGCCCTCGATCTCGGCGCGCTCACCGTCTTCATGTATACCTTCACCGAGCGCGAGAAGATCTACAATTTGTGCGAAGTGATTTGCGGCGCGCGTTTCACTACTTCTTACACGCGGGTGGGCGGACAAACGCGCGACTTGCCCGAGGTTTTCTTCGCGCAGCTCGGGAAGTTTCTCGATGAGTTCATTCCGCAGGTCGATGAAGTCGATCGGTTGCTCACGCGCAATCGGATTTTCGTCGATCGCACGCGTAATGTTGGCGTGATCGCAAGAGACCGCGCGATTGCCTATGCGCTTTCCGGCCCGAATCTGCGCGGCAGCGGCGTCGAGCACGATCTGCGGCGCAAACATCCCTATCTGGATTACGAGCTATACGACTTCGAAGTCGTGGTCGGGACGGCGGGCGATGCCTACGACCGATATCTCGTGCGCCTGGAAGAAATGCGGCAAAGCGCGCGCATCCTGCGGCAGGTGATGGCGAAAATGCCGGAGGGCCCGATCAACGTCGTCGATTGGAAAAACATGCCGCCACCGAAAGCTAATGTCATGACGAAGATGGAGGAGTTGATCCACCACTTTATCGTCGTGACCGAAGGCCTCGACGCGCCGCCGGGCGAAATTTATTTCGGCGCGGAAAATCCGAAAGGCGAGCTCGGTTTTTACATTAATAGCCGAGGCGGCGGCGTCCCTCATCGCCTCAAGATTCGCTCGCCCTCGTTTGTGAACTTAAGCATTCTGCCGGAGCTACTGCCTGGCCACAGCGTCAGCGACGTTGTCGCCATCCTCGGCAGTCTGGACTTCGTCATGGGCGAGTGCGACAGATGAAACACTTATGAAAATGCTTTTGCTTCTTCGGGTTCTTCTTCTCACCAGCTTCCTCGCCGGCTTCTCCGCCTGCGGCCCTAACGGCAGTCCTGTGACCGTTTCCGTTTCCAAACTAACACCTGCCAACTACGATCAGATCTCGATGGGAATGTCGAAGGCGCAGGTCGAGACCATCTTGGGCCCGCCAACCACGGCTGAGACCAAGGACATGGTCATTTTCAAAAAGACTACTTACCGCTACGAAGACGGGGCCAAATTTGCCATGATCACGTTCAAGAACGACGAGGTCGACAGCAAGGACGGCAACCTCGGCCGCTAGCGCAGGATTTCAGGTATGAGGTGGGAGCTGCGCCTATTTTGCACGCTGGCCGGCGCCTTGTTTTTGCTCACCGCCTGCCAACCGGGCAAGCGCCTAACGAGAGCTAACGTGAACGAGGTCTCGGTCGGCATGGCCAAGAAACAGGTGGAATCCATCCTGGGTATGCCGACCTCCATCGATACGAAAGACTTCGAGATTAAGCAAAAAACGACCTACCTCTACACGCAGGGCAAAGACACGGTCACCGTCGTTTTTTGGGAAGACAAGGTGGAGTCGAAAGAGACCACGCTGACCGATTGATTCGCACTGTGGCCTCTAAACTTGAAAGCGTTCCCGCCGAGCTGGAGCGGGAAATGGACAAGGCGATCGCGCGTTATCCGGCAGACCGGAAACGCAGCGCGTCCATGCCGTTGCTGCACATGTGGCAGGAACATTTCGGATTCATCAGCGACAACGGCGTGACCTGGATTGCGCGGAAGCTTGGGTTGCAGCCGATCAATATTCTCGAGCTGGTCACGTTTTACCCAATGTATCGCCAGGCCCCTGCGGGCCGGAAACATCTGCGCGTTTGCCGGACCCTCAGTTGCGCGATGGCGGGAAGCTATCAGCTACGCGATCAACTCGCGCTCGCTGCCGGCATCGAACTGGATCACGGCGGTAGCGGCATGCACAATCCTGTCACGGTCAGCGCCGATGGGAGCTACAGCATTGAGTTCGTGGAATGCTTGGCCAGCTGCGGGACCGCGCCGGTATGTATGGTCGACGACGAACTGCACGAGAACATTCACCCGTCGGCTGCGGCCAATATTCTCACGCAGAATTCCCTAACGAGTCATGCAGCGCCGCATCCGCTGGAGCGCCGGCTCATTTTCCAGAATCTCGGCCAAACGGATTGGACGAACAATATTGACTGTTACCTGGCCGGCGGTGGCTACGAGCAGCTGAAGAAAGCGGTGTCCATGTCCCGCACCGAGATCGTCAACGAGGTGAAAAGTTCCGGCCTGCGCGGACGCGGCGGCGCAGGATTTCCTTGCGGCGTGAAGTGGGGTTTCATCAAAGCGGACGAAAAAAAACCGGTTTATCTCATCTGCAACGCGGACGAATCGGAGCCGGGCACGTTCAAGGATCGCTACATCATTCATCGGGATCCGCACCAATTGATCGAAGGCATGCTGATCTCCGCTTTCGCTCTCGGAGTGAAGACCGCCTACATCTACATCCGCGGAGAGTTTCCGGAAGGCGCGAAGATTCTTGAAGGCGCAATCGAAGAAGCGCGCGCCGAGAATTTTTTAGGTAAAAACATTCTCGGTCTCGCCGGTTTCGACTGTGAGATCTACATTCACCGCGGTGCAGGCGCCTACATTTGCGGGGAAGAAACGGGCTTGATCGAATCCCTCGAAGGCAAGCGCGCTTATCCGCGGATCAAGCCGCCCTATTTTCCCGCCGTCCTTGGGCTCTACATGTGCCCGACGATCGTGAACAACGTGGAGACGCTCTGCCACGTGAAGCATATCGTCGCGATGGGCGGCGCGGAATACGCCAAGCTCGGCCGGCCGAACAACACCGGCACTCGCATCGTCTGCGTGAGCGGCGACGTGCAACGGCCCGGTTATTTCGAGATTGAAGTCGGTGCGGTTACGATGGGCCAGCTCATCCACGACATGGCCGGCGGTCCACGTTATGGGCGCAATATCAAGGCCGTCATCCCCGGTGGCAGCTCGGCCAAAGTCCTGCGCGCAGACGATCGTTTCAAAATTAAAGACATCGAGATGTCGCTCTTCGATTTGCCGATGGATTTTGATTCCCTGGCAGCAGCGGGGTCGATGGCTGGTTCCGGCGGCGTCATCGTGCTCGACGATTCACGCGACATGGTCTGGGCCTTGAACAACATCAACGAATTTTACGCGCACGAGAGCTGCGGCCAATGCACCCCCTGCCGCGAAGGTTCTCTTTGGATGAAAAAAATCACCGACCGCATGCTGTTAGGCGGCGGGGTAACTGAGGACCCGCGCACCTTGAAAACCGTTGCCGATAATATCGCCGGTCGCACCATCTGCGCCTTTGGCGAAGCCTGCGCCTGGCCGACTCAAAGTTTCATCGAAAAATTTCCGGAAGAATTCGCCAGCAAGTCTAACAAGTCCTCGCCGCCGCCGCTTCCGCCCGAGTATACCCCGGGTGAATTGATCGCGGAGGCCGGTAACATCACGACCGTCTCGCTCGCGCACGATCCGGGATGGGAACGTGCCGGTGCAAAAGGAACGATCTGATATGGGCTACGTTTTCGCCCAGCTTCGTCTGAGCAACCCGCGATTCCCCGAACTTCCCTCGGTGGAAGTAAAGGCCCGCGTCGATTCAGCCGCATGGCTGGTCTGCATCCCTTCGTGGCTGAAGGACGAGTTGCGGCTCGAGCAGGCTGACTTTCGCCCCGCACAATTAGCGGATGGAAGTGTGGTCGAAGTGCCGTATGTCGGACCGCTTGAGCTTCGTTTTGATAATCGTCTGGCGTTTTCCGGAGCCCTGGTCATGGGAGACGAAGTTCTCCTTGGGGCCGTAGCGATGGAGGACATGGACGTTTTGATCGATCCGCGCGGTCAGAAACTGATTGTGAATCCCGCGCATCCAGATGTCGCAAGCGGCTTTGTCGGTCAGGTCGGCGAAGTTCAAGCCGCACCAGTAATGATCAACGTCCAGATCGATGGCGTCTGGAAGCAGTTTCCGAAAGGCACGCGCCTGATCGAAGCGTGCGAGCAGGCCGGAAGCTACGTGCCGCGTTATTGCTATCACAAAAAGCTCAGCTCGCCCGGCAATTGCCGGATGTGTTTGATCGAACAAGGGATGCCGAAAATGGGCCCCGACCGAACACCCGTCCTCGGCGATGACGGCAAGCCAGTGATCAACTGGATGCCGCGGCCGCAAATTTCCTGCGCGCAGGATGTCGCGGAAGGAATGGGTGTCCGTACAACTTCACCGCTGGTCGAAGAATGTCGCAAAGGCGTGATGGAATTTCTGCTCATCAATCACCCGCTCGATTGTCCGATTTGTGATCAGGCTGGCGAATGCCGTCTCCAGGAATTCAGCGTCGAGTATGGAAAGGCCGAATCCCGATTCCTCGAGAACAAGGTCAAGAAACCAAAAAATATCGAGCTTGGTCCGCGCGTTACGCTGGATGACGAACGCTGCATTCTTTGTTCACGCTGCATTCGTTTCTGCCAGGAAGTCGCGAAGGACGACGTGCTTGGTTTTATCGATCGCGGCAGCCATAGCGTCCTGACCGCGCATCCGGGGAAGCGGTTGGAAAATAATTACTCGCTCAACACAGTCGATATCTGTCCGGTCGGCGCGCTCACCTCGTCCGACTTCCGCTTCAAGATGCGCGTCTGGTTTTTGAAGGAAACGAAAAGTTTTTGCACCAGTTGCGCGACGGGTTGCAACACGCTCATCGGCACGCGGGAAGATGTGATCTATCGCCAGACGCCGCGCGAAAACGACGCCGTTAATTCCACTTGGATGTGCGATTACGGCCGCCTCAACTTTGATTATCTGCAATCGGAGCGGCGTTTGCTCGAGCCAAAGATTCTGAGCGGCGACCGACTCGTGCCGACTGATTGGAAGACCGCGATCATTCACGCCGCGGCGCAGTTGAAACATTTCAACGGATGGGAAATCGCCATCATCGCTTCCGGGCGGATGACGAACGAAGAACTTTGGCTAACCAGTCGTCTCGCTCATGCGCTCGGCGTGCAGTTAATCGATATCGTGCCGCGCCGCGGGCCGGGCGATGACATTCTCTTGAGTGAAGATCGCAATCCGAACACGAACGGTGCGCGCTTACTCAAGCTCGCGAGCGGCCAATTGAATCGAATCAGTGAGGGCATCGCGAGCGGCCAGATCAAAGCACTCGTCGCACTCGGCGAAAATCCCTTCGAAGCCGGCATTACGATCGAACAGCTCACGCAATTGCCCGCGTTTATCGCGATGAACATCCTGGAGAATCCCGCGACGAATTGCGTGACTGCGCTGTTGCCGTCATCAGGCTTTGCAGAGAAGCGCGGCTCGATGATCAATCGCACTGGCCGCCTGCAGCGCCTGAATCGCGCGGTCCTTCCGCCCGGGCAGGCGCGCGACGATTGGGAAATCCTGCGCGATCTCATCCAGGAATGCTCCGGGCAAAACGGCATTTACACGATTGAAGAGGTCTTCGCGCGGATGAGCCGATCGGTTCCCGAACTTGCAGGATTAAGCCTGAGCAAAATCGGCGACCTCGGCGTGCAGGTGATGGAGGTCGAGAAAGAAGCGAAAAGTGCAACCGACGACACAGCATCGACCGCCGCGCCTCCGACACTGGAAGTGCCGGCAAAACCAAAGAGCTAACTGACCATTCCCGTCATGTTGAGCGCAGCGAAACATCTCACGCATCGCGGTTGGCAACGCGAAACGTTGCCCATTCATCCGGTAGCGGGTGCGAGGTCCTTCGCCGTCTGTGCGGCTCAGGATGACACGCGCTTCTCTGTAAGCGATCACTCGTTAGGCAAGTTTCTACGATAATGGACTTCGCCTACATCGGGATCAGCTTTGCCAAAATCGCCGGGCTTCTCGCCGTCGTTCTCGGGATCATGAACTACAGCGTCTACGCCGAGCGTCGCATCAGCGCGTTGATTCAAGACCGACTCGGCCCAAATCGCGTCGGGCCCGCCGGTTTGCTCCAGCCGATCGCCGATGCCGCGAAGTTTTTGCTCAAGGAAGATTTCACGCCCGCGCACGTGAACACGTTTTACTACTGGCTCGCGCCGTGTCTCGCGATGATCCCCGCCATCACTACGCTCGCTGTCGTCCCATTCGGCAGCACGCTTTTCGGCATCCCGATGGTGATCGCGGATATCAACGTCGGCGTCCTTTTCGTTTTCGCGATCGCGTCGCTAGGCGTTTACGGCATCGTCATTGCCGGTTGGTCGTCGAACTCCAAATTTCCTTTCCTCGGCGGCGTGCGTGCCAGCTCGCAGATGATCTCCTACGAGCTCTCGCTCGGCCTCGCCGTCATTCCGGTTTTTCTCCTCGTGGGCCAGCTTCGCCTAACGAGCGTAGTGCAATACCAGATCGAGCACGGTTGGATGATCGCACCATTTATCGGCGATTGGACGAATCTCGGTAAATGGCTCCTCGCCATTCCAATGTTCGTTTCCTTTGTCGTTTTCACGATCGCGATTTTCGCCGAAACAAATCGGCTCCCCTTCGATCTTCCGGAAGCAGAAACGGAATTAGTCGGTGGGTATCACACCGAATACGGCTCGATGAAGTTCGGCCTCTTCTTCCTCGGCGAATATGTCGCCATGATCACTGGCTCCGCCATCATCGTCACCCTTTTCCTGGGTGGCTGGCATCTGCCGGTTCCGTCATGGCACGGCGGATTTCACTGGACCTTGATCGACGGCTCTCGGGGAATCCTGGGCGGCCTCTTCAACATCGCGACCTTCTTCGCCAAGATCATCGCGCTTCTCTTCGTCTTCATCTGGGTGCGCTGGACGCTGCCGCGTTTTCGTTACGACCAACTGATGCGGCTCGGCTGGATTTACTTCTTCGAAATCGCGCTCGTAAACATCTTCGTAGCCGCGATCATCGTCGCTTACTTCCCGCTCTAAGATGGACAGGATTCACGGGATTTTCAGGATGGGAGTAGAAACCGGAAAATATCTCGGTTGAATCCTGTTAATCCTGTCTAACAAACCATGGCCATCACGATCTCGCGCCCAAAGCTGAACTGGAAAGAGCGCGCCTATCTGCCCGCGATCGCCGCGGGCATGGCCGTGACGATCAAGCATCTCAAGAACATGATTCTCGGGCGCACCAAAGTGACGATGCAATACCCCGAAGAAAAATGGGATGCGCACTTGCCCGAGCATTACCGTGGCGCACCGGCGCTGGTGCGCGACACCGCCGGCCGCATTCGTTGCGTCGCCTGTCAGCTCTGCGAATTCATCTGCCCGCCGCGCGCGATCAAAATCATTCCGGGCGAGCTTCCGGCCGACGACAAGTTCGCCAAAGTGGAAAAATACCCCAACGAGTTCGACATCGACATGATCCGCTGCATCTACTGCGGGATGTGCGAAGAGGTTTGCCCGGAGCAGGCGATTTTTCTGCGCAAAGACTACGCCATTACCGGCTTCACCCGTGCCGAGATGGTGCACGACAAAGAGAAGCTGCTCGAGATCGGCGGCGTCATGCATGGCGTGGTCCTGAAGTGGAACGACAAAAAGTGAAATATTGTCATCCTGAGCGGAGCGAAGGATCTCTGAATATTTCCGGGCTTCTGGCGCTTGGACACAGAAACAGTCAGAGACGTCTCGCTTCGCACAACAGGACAAGGTTCCCGCAGGCGTGCGCCTGACCGAATCATGCCCGCATACCTTTTCTGGATTTTCGCCGCGCTCATGCTCGTCTTTGGCGCAGCCGTGATCATCAATCGCAACCCAATTGCGAGCGCGCTGAGCCTTGTAGTCAGCTTCATCGGGCTGGCTGCGCTCTTCATGTCTCTCGATGCCTTCTTCATCGGCATCATCCAGATTCTAGTCTACGCCGGCGCCGTAATGGTCCTGTTCCTTTTCATCATCATGCTGATGGATCTGCGGGCGGAAAAACGCCGCAAAATTAACACCGGCGCTTTCGCCGGCGGCATCGCGGTTTCGCTCGCGCTTTTCGTCCAGATTTATTTTGTCGTCGATCAATTACGCGGAGCGAAGCAGCCTTTCACGCCGTTGCCCGCGGCGCGCCTCGATGACGTCCGCGCGATTGGTTTCCTCCTTTTCGACGAATACAATCTGCCCTTCCAAATCATCGCGGTCCTGGTGCTGGTCGCGACGATCGGCGTGATCGTACTGAGCAAACGGGAGCTGCGCTGAAATGGCGACGCTGGGCGATTATCTTCTCGTTAGCGGGCTGCTCTTCACCATCGGTTTTGCCGGTGTGCTTTTGCGGCGAAACATCATCATTATCTTCATGTCGCTCGAATTGATGTTGAATGCGGCCAATCTCTCGCTGGTCGCGT
Organism: uncultured Chthoniobacterales bacterium; assembly: GCA_964236815.1. Classification (GTDB taxonomy): domain Bacteria; phylum Verrucomicrobiota; class Verrucomicrobiia; order Chthoniobacterales; family UBA10450; genus JACCTI01. The sequence goes on along the minus strand of CAXSFN010000035.1, from coordinate 11,626 downwards.
TCTCGCGCTACCGGCTCGATGCCGACGGACTGCCAAACTACAACGCGCAGGTTTTCGTTTTCTTCATCATCACTGTCGCGGCCGCGGAAGTGGCGGTTGGTCTGGCCATCATCGTCGCGCTGTATCGCGCGCGTCAGACCACTCACGTCGAAGACATCAGCAGCCTGAAATTCTAGCCATCGATGAAAGCGAGTTTTCACGGACGCGGAGATATCGGCCAAGCCGCTGACTTCCCTTCTTCATCCGTGTTTCATCCGTGTTCATCCGTGGCCAACTAGAATCTTCGTTATGTCGAGCGCGCTACCATGGTTCATCTTGCTCCTGCCGCTGGTCTCGGCCGCGGCAATTCTTCTCGTCACTCGACCTTTCAGTGGCACCAGCGCTTTCCTTTCTGTCGGCGCAGCCATCGTGGGGTTCATCGGTAGTTGTCTCATTTTCGCCGCTCCTCCCGTCGCCAGCGCGGAGTTCACCTGGATTGATCTCCGTCCGCTTCTCTACGTGCCGTTTGGACTGACGCTGGATCCTCTCAGCAAGACGATGCTGCTCCTCGTCACTGGGATCGGCGCGCTCATCCACATCTACTCGTTAGGCTACATGCGCGATGATGCGGGCAAGGCGCGCTACTTCGCGTCGCTCTCGCTCTTCATGTTCTCGATGGTCGGCATCGTCCTCGCGAACAATTTCGTCATGATGTTTATCTTCTGGGAGCTGGTCGGCGTCAGTTCCTATTTGCTCATTGGGCATTGGTTCGAACGCGACCGCGCCGCCGAAGCGGCCAAGAAAGCATTTCTGACCAATCGACTGGGCGATTTCGGCTTCATGCTCGGCATTCTCATGATCTGGAATGCGACCGGCTCTGTCGTCTTCGGAGAGATCGCAGGCCGGATGGGAAGCCTAACGAGTCATCCGGGCTATCTGACCGCCACCGCTCTTCTCATTTTTTGCGGCGCGGCCGGCAAGTCTGCGCAGTTCCCGCTTCACGTTTGGTTGCCGGACGCAATGGAAGGTCCCACCCCGATCTCTGCGTTAATCCACGCTGCCACAATGGTTGCGGCCGGTGTTTACATGCTCGTCCGTGTCGGTTTTCTCATCCAGCTTTCACCGTCTGCGCTTCACGTCATCGCCTGGATCGGAACGATCACTGCGGTCATGGCGGGATTGATCGCGACCCAGCAGGACGACATTAAACGCATCCTCGCTTACTCCACTCTTTCGCAGCTCGGTTACATGATCATGGCCGTCGGGCTGGCCTCTGGGGAAGCGGCCATGTTTCATCTTTTTACCCACGCCTTTTTTAAGGCGCTCCTCTTCCTCGGCGCCGGCTCGATTATCATCATGCTGCACCACGAGCAAAACATTTGGAAGATGGGCGGCCTCGCCGGAAAACTCCGCATCACTTTCGCCACCTTTTTGATCGGGACGCTCGCACTCATCGGCTGTCCACCCTTCAGCGGATTTTTCAGCAAGGACCTCATCCTCGGTCTCGCGCACGAAAAAAATGGCGCGATTTTTTATCTCGCGATTTTTACCGCTTTCCTGACCGCCTTCTACATGACGCGTTTGTTACTGGTGGTTTTTTTTGGGAAACCGCGCAGCGAGAATGCCGAGCACGGAAAAGAATCGCCACTTCTCATGAGTGGACCGCTTCTCGTCCTGGCGGTACCCGCAGCGCTGGCCGGCTTTGGATTTTTCGGGAACCGGTTTCTTACCGTTCCTCTTGCCGAAGAGGGAATTCATCTTGTCCCAATTCTCGCAACCGGGGCGATGGTGCTCGGCGTCGTCGGCGGATTGTTTCTTTATCGGAATCGCGAATCTGACCCGATCAATCTCGCGATTTTCCGCCGCCGTTTTTATTTTGACGAACTTTATGCGTGGCTGATCAGCCTCACGCAGGAATTGCTCGCGACCATTTCGGCATTTTTCGACCGCTGGATTATTGACTGCGCCGGAGTGCGCGGCGCGAGCGGCGCGACCTGGGGCCTCGGCTCGCTCTTGAGGTTTGTGCAGGTCGGAAATCTTCAGGCCTATGCATTTTTGTTCGGGCTTGGGATCGTTGGCCTTATTTATTTCGCGGTCTTCGCATGATCCTGCTCCTCCTTGTTTTCTGTCCGCTGCTCGCGGCGCTCGCCATTTTGGCCGGCGCGCCCGCGCGAACGACCGCACTCACTGCCTCCGCTCTCACCTTGCTCGCGGCCGTGGGCGCTTTCTTCGGTTTCGGGCAAAATCAAAACGACTTTGCATATGTCACTTCATTTCCGATCAGCGCGGAATGGGGCCTGAACTTCACTCTCGGGCTCGATGGTCTGAGCCTGATCATGGTTTTGCTGACTTCCATCGTCACGCTGGCGGCGGTTTGGTTTACCGGCAAAATCGAAGAACGCGAACATGCCTTTTACGCCTGCCTTTTATTTATCACCGCGGGCGCGATGGGCGCATTTGCTTCGCTCGATCTCTTTTTCTTTTATGCCTTTCATGAGCTCGCGCTCATTCCGACATTTTTGCTCATCGGAATCTGGGGCAGCGGCAATCGCTACGCCGCCGCCTGGAAGATCACGATTTATCTAGCGACCGGCAGCTTCATTTTGCTGCTGGGATTGATCATGCTTTATCGCAGCGTGCCGGAAGCGGCGCGCAGTTTTGATCTTCGCGTTTTACAAACCGCAGCCACCGCTGGCCAAATTCCCGCGGTCGCGCAGCAGCATATTTATTTGCTGCTTCTCCTCGGATTCGGGATCCTCATTTCGCTCTTCCCATTTCACACCTGGGCCCCGGAAGCGTACGCCTCCGCCCCCGCGCCGGCCGCGATGCTGCATGCCGGTGTCCTGAAAAAATTTGGCCTCTACGGTTTGCTCCGCATCGCGCTCCCGATGTTGCCGGAAGGCGCGCGCCATTGGGCCGGGCTCCTGATCATCCTCTTGTTAGGCAACATCATCTATGTCGGCTTGGTGACGATCGCGCAAAAGCGCCTCGATTGGATGCTTGGTTATTCCAGCGTGATGCACATGGGATACATTTTCCTCGGGATCGCGAGCGGCAATCTTCTCGGAACAAACGGCGCGGCCATCCTGATGTTTGCGCACGGACTTTCCATCGCGCTCCTCTTCGCCCTCGCTGGCGAGGTGCGTGCGCGCACCAGCACGCTGCGTTTCGAAGATCTCGGCGGACTGGCCAAAGCCATGCCGCTGGCGGGGCTCGCTTTCGGTCTCGGCGCGTTTGCTTCTATTGGCTTGCCTGGCTTCGCAAACTTCAGCGCGGAGGTGATGGTGTTCTTCGGGGCTTTTCGCAATGGCGCGGATTTCGACCGCTTTCATATTTTTCAAATCGCGACGCTGCTCGCTTTATGGGGTGTGGTGATTTCAGCGGTCTATATGCTGCGAGCTTATCGCGCAGTCTTTTGGGGCGCAGGACAGGAAGGATCGCTCACCGTTTCCGATCTTCATTCGCATCTTCGCTGGCCGATCGCGCTGCTGGTGGCTGCGATGCTCTGGATCGGATTTTTCCCGCAAACGTTCGTGCAAGTTTTGACGCCGACCTTTCGCGCATCTTTTCCTGCGGCCACCCCGCAACCCTCGGCTTCGGATGAAACGGCCAGCGCGAACGCACAATGATCACGGCGCCTTCGCTCGAAATTGCGGTCGTCGTCCTGGGAATTTTTATTCTCATGGTCGAGGCGTTTTCGGAGCGCACCGATAAACGCACTCTGGCCATCGCCGGGATTCTCGGCCTGACGACTGTCTTAGCCTTCAGTTTTTTCCTGGTCCCGCTGCCGCAAGCCGAAGCGAGTGGCTTCTGGTCGTTCTACACTGCGGATCCACTCGCGATTTTCTTTAAACGCTTCGCCCTCGTCACCACCATTCTGATTCTGATCCTGATGATCGATTACGCGCCGAAGGTCCGGCAATCGATCCACGGGGCGACGCAGCAATCCGGCCTTGGCGAATTTTTCGCGCTCCCGCTTTTCACCTGTGCCGGCCTGATGTGGATGGCTTCGGCGGTCGATTTCGTCATGATTTTCGTCTCGCTCGAAGTAGTCACGATGTCGTTCTACGTCCTGGTCGCATTCACGCGCCGGAATCCGGCCTCGCTCGAGGCCGGGGTGAAATATTTAATCCTAAGCGCGCTCTCCACCGGCTTCCTCGTTTACGGCATCACCTGGATTTTCGGGGTGACCGGAGAAACCAATCTCGGTCGCATCACCGATGCGATTGGCAGCGGCGATTTCGAACGCGGCCCTATTTTGTTCGGCATGGCGCTGGTCCTGGTTGCGCTCGGTTTCAAAATCGCCGCAGTGCCGTTTCAAATTTGGGTGCCTGATGTTTATCAAGGCGCGCCCACCCCCGTGACCGCTTATCTTTCAGTCGGATCGAAGGCCGCCGGCTTCGTCGTCCTTTTGCGTGTCTTGCAGCCATTTTTCATGCTGGCCCAGATGCAACGATTGTTGATCGTGCTGGCGGCGTTAACCTTGATCTACGGCAATCTCGCCGCCCTCCCGCAGACAAACCTGAAGCGTCTTCTCGCCTATTCGAGCATTGCCCACGCGGGTTACTTGCTGGTTGGAGTCGTCTGTTTGTCAGGTTCCGCCGTCGGGTTTTATCTCGTCGCGTATCTACTCATGACCATTCTGAGTTTTGCGGTGCTTATCGTGGTGGCGAATCAAACCGGAGACCGGACCGAGGATTTCAATGGGCTCGCCAAGCGCGCGCCCTTTCTCTCTTTCGCCATGCTGGTCGCGATGGCATCGCTCGCCGGCGTTCCTTTCACCGCTGGATTCCTCGGAAAATTTTTCATCTTCGACGCCGCGGTCCGACAGCATCAAACGATGCTCATGATCGTCGGCGTGATCACCGTGGCGTGCGGTTTTTATTATTATCTGAAAGTTGTCCGCGCGATGTATTGGGAAACGTCGAGTAATTCCGACCCAATTCCCCTAACGAGCCTTTCGCGAGTGACAATGATTGCGCTCATCGCCGGAATTATTTTTCTCGGAGTTTATCCCCACCCGATTTTGAATGCGCTTCAACCCGCGACTGCCGCGCGTAACGCCTCGGTGCCTGTAAATTGATCGTTCGAAGCGCAGTCTTCGCATGCGCTTTGTGCTGCGCACTCGTTGCGTTTCCGCTCGCAAATAATGCGCAAACTCCCCGGCCGAGCGTTTGGCCTTTCGGCACGCCAACACCCGTCCCGGCCATATCGGCGGCGACGACGCCACCGCTCCCGGCTCCACTTTTCGAAAAGAGCTGGGTTGAACTCTCGAACAGCGTTGTCAGCCCGCTCGGCAGCAATGCGCTCAGCCTTAAGCCGGAGCAATGGAAACACGCGGAGACGGAGAATTTCATTCTGCATTTTCGTCGGGTGCGCGATGCGAACGAAGTCGCACGGGAGATCGAGTTCGATCTTTGGTTTGTGACCAAAGAACTCGGCGCGACCCGGGATCAATACGCACGAAAATCGCACGTCTACATTTTCAAAGACGAACAGGAATGGCAGAAATTTCTCGCCGGCACTTCAAATCCCGCCTGGTCGCACAGTTTTGCGCATCACGACGAACTATTTCTCGACCTGCGCGAAAACAGTGGCGGGTTTGATTCCGAAAATCTCGCGCACGAAACCACGCATGCCGTTGTCTCGCGGCTCTATCCCTCTCGCCGCTGGCCGCTTTGGTTGAACGAAGGCTTCGCCGAATACATGGGCCGCGCCAGCGTAGCGGCTCGGCATTCGCAATCGTTACACCGTAACCAGGATTTCCTTCCTGCCGCGCAGTTGAGTTTTGCGGAGCTCATCTCGACTGCTCGTTACCCATCGGATCGACAGGAAGTTCATCAGCTTTACGAGAGCGCGGAGAAATTCGTTCGTTTGGTTTGGAACAAATATCCGAAAGAGCTTTTCCCGAAATTCGTCGATCGCGTTATCGCTGGTCAAGCGCCGCCTTCCGCGCTCGCAGACGTTTACGGACCCGATTTCAACGACCTCGCTGCCTTCGAGCGGAGGTTTGCGCGTTTCCAACGGTGATCAAGCAGGCCGCGGTATAATTCGCTTCGATTTTCTTGAGCGCGGAAGGTGTCGCGACGAAATTGCATCATGCCGAAAACGAGCGCGCCCACTTCCACCGCAGCGATCCATGCGATCGTCGGCTCGGATGAGAGTGAAGTGAAACGCGTCGCGGCGGAATTGGCCGCCAAGCTGACGCCGCCAGAGGCCGGAGACTTCGGTTTGGAAACGATCGACGGCTGCGGCGATAACTCCGAGCAGTCGGCGGCTCGCATCCGAAGCGCGATCGAGGCGCTGCAAACGCTGCCATTTTTCGGAGGCAAACTCGTCTGGCTGAAGAACGCAAATTGCCTGGGCGATTCCGTCATTGGCCGCTCCGCCGCTGCGCAAAACGCTCTGGAGGAACTCGGCGATGTGTTGGAAGCGGGGCTCGCGCCGGATATCACTTTTCTGCTGAGCGCGACGGAGGTGGACAAGCGCCGCTCTTTTTACAAAGCGCTCTCGAAACGCGCTCAACTCCAGGTGATCGACAAACTGGACGCGACCCGCGGCGGTTGGGAAGAGGAAGCGACCGAGGTCGTGCGCGGCCGCGCGAAAAAGCGGAAACTTCTCTTTCAGGAAGAAGCGCTCGATCTCTTCGTCCTCCTTACCGGCGGCGAAACGCGGCAGATCGAAAATGAATTGGAAAAACTCGATCTCTATCTTGGCGCAGATCGCAACATCACTGCCGAAGCGGTACGCACTCTCGTGCCGCTTTCTCGCGCTGGAGTTATCTTCGAATTAGGAAACGCGCTGGCCGCCTGCGATCTCGATCGCGCTCTATCACTCGTTAGGGGATTGCTCGATCAAGGCGAAAGCGCGATTGGAATTCTGCTCGTCGCGATTCTGCCGACGGTGCGGAATCTTCTTCTGGCCAAAGACCTGATGGAGCGGCATCGGCTGGCGCGACCTTCCGCGCCCTTCTCCTTCATCTCCGCGGTCAATCGATTGCCCGAAAGCGCCACCGCGCACCTTCCGCGCAAAAAAGATGGATCGCTCAACGCCTATGCTCTCGGGATTGCGGCTATGGCCGCGCATCGCTTTGAGAGCGCGCAGTTAGTCGCGGGATTAGAGGCGTGTTTGGAAGCGAACCTTCAGCTCGTCAGCAGCCAACTCGATCACGAGCTGATTCTGACCGAGATCGTGGTGAAGCTGCTCGCGTGCGGGTGAACTTCGGCGTGCCTCAGAGCGCCGTTGTGCCGTCGACTTGCTTGCGCGCGATCGGGCCCAGGTAGGGAATCTCCCAGCGCACGCCGCTGAACGCCTTGATCACCGTGACGATGAAGATGACCAAAAACACAATGGTGACGACGACCCAAACCAGAGTGAGCAAGAGAAGAAGCAAATAACGCAGTCCCGGTACCGCGTTAAAAATCGAAGCGATAATTTGGTGCACGATGCCGAACATGATCCAGGCCCCGCCAAAAATGATCGATTGCATGGCGTAGAAGCGCACAAACGAATCGCGCTTTTCCAGAACGTAGAAGATGATTCCGCCAATGAGCGGAATGCAGGCGAGCGCAGCCGCCACATTGGAAGGTAATCCAGTCGAGGTCTCGCCCATGATCGGCGTCTGACTTGCGGACGGAATCGGATCGGTAGGATCAGGCATACGATAACTTACATGAAACTCTTGCCGACGTTGTCAAGCGAAGTCCCCCTCGCTCCGCGCGTCGTCTCCGTTTCGGCGGGAGATTCCCACTACGACGCATTCGTCGGCACGGATTTGCTCCGAACAATCGGCGCGAGAGCCGCGAGCTTATTCCGAGGCGCGCGTTGCGCGGTCGTGGCCGATACGAACAGCGCGGCCCTTTTTGCGGAGCAGGTCTTCGAGAGTTTACAGGCAGCGAATATCCGCGCGGAGCTCATTACCATTCCAGCGGGGGAAAACTCAAAGACGCTCGAGCAAGCCGGACAAATTTGCGGCGAAATGCAACGGGCCGGATTGGATCGTTCCTCGTTTCTCATCGCGCTCGGTGGTGGTGTGGTCGGTGATCTCGCGGGCTTCGCCGCCGCGATTTATCATCGGGGAATCCGCTATGTGCAGGCGCCGACCACGTTGCTCGCGCAAGTGGATAGCGCGATTGGCGGTAAGACCGGAGTCAATACCGATGCGGGGAAGAACTTGTTAGGCGCGGTGCATCAGCCCGCCTTGGTACTCGCGGATCTCGATACCCTCCAGACTCTGACGCCGCGTGAATTCAAGCAAGGCTTCGCCGAAATAATCAAGCACGGCATTATTGCCGATGCGGCTTTGCTTGATGGTGCGCATGAATTGCGCGATCTGGTCGCGCGCAACATCGAGCTCAAAGCCGCTATCGTAGCGCACGACGAAAAAGATATTTCCGGCGCACGCGCGATCCTAAATTTTGGCCACACCGTCGGCCACGCGATCGAGAAAACGGCTGGATACGGCGCCGTCTTACACGGCGAAGCGATCAGTCTCGGCATGGTCGTGGCCTGCGACGTCTCGGTGCGTAAAGCGGGCCTGACCGAGGCCGAGCGCGAGAAAGTCATTCGAACGCTGCAGGAATTCCACTTGCCGACGAAGATGCCTAACGAGTTGTCGCGCGACGCCATTCTCACCGCCTTACATTCGGACAAGAAATTCGAACGCGGCGAAATTCGCTTCGTCATTACTCCGCAATTAGGAAGCGCTCGGCTAACGAGTGATATAACTCTCGCCGACATCGAGCAGGCCCTCGCGAGTTTGTAGCTTCACGCAGACATACAGTGGACGGAACATTACTGGTTCGCCGCGCGATAGTAATCGACCAGCCCATCCGCCACGCCGTCGGCGTATTCGCGAAAGATACTCGATCGATCGCTGCCGTTCACATTCCGAAGGCCTTCGTAATCGCCTTCCTGCACCCGCCAGAAAACTTCGTCGCTATTCATGACATACGGCTCGTAGTACAACGCCGGGCAGCGATAAAGACGCGTCGCAATCAGGTTCCGCAGCCAGAGATAACCGGTGTTCCCTATTTTGGTCGTGTTATCGGTCGTATATTCGTAAGGCGGAAGCTGTGTGCGGCGCGCCATCGCCTTCGCCGCTTTTTCCGCCAGCGGAAGTTCTTCTTCGTGCACGCGACTAAGAAGCCGCTCCATCATTTCGAAACGGACGTCGTCGAACGCCAGCTCCGGCGGAAGATACGCACCGTTGATCAGAAGATGCAGGTGATCGCGATCGATCAAATTCGGATTGCGCGGATCGTTCCACGCCTCGGCATTGAAGTGCAGACACAGAACAAGGTCGGGTTTGATCGCGGCATTAACCAACTTCGCTCGCTGCCGGATTTCGCTGTTGCGATAGAAGAGCAATTCGCTCTCCCAGCGGATCGTGTGCTCCTTTTCTGGATCGGCCGGTCCATCGAAATCGGCGCGCGGTTCCGGTCCGCCCGCGCGCACTAAAATTTGGCGCGCGAGTTCTTTAAAATCATCCGGACGTTTCGGCGTGACCGGTTCGAGTTTTTCGCGCACGAGCGAGACGGTGGCGCCGAGTTTTCGTAGTTTCGGCGCGAGAATTTCCGCCACCAGCAATGTCATATCTCCCTCCTGCACCGGCCGGCTGTCGCCAACCTGAAACCAGCGCTCCTCCATTTGCGCCCACCGCCCGCCGAGATGGCCGGGATCGAGCGCGATCCTCACCCCTTCGAGCTCACGCCCGGGTTTCACGGCCCGCTTCGATCTCGGGCGCCGCCAGGATTCGGCGCCGCTCTTGAGCGAGGTCTCGTTAGGCGAAAAACGGAAAAGAAATGACGTTCCTTCGTCCTTGTCGATCAGGATTCGCGCCGCGTTTTCTTCCACCGCAATGAGATCGGCGCTGACCCCGCGCGTGCAATAAACCTCGGCGAGAGCGCGCTTGAATTCATCGCGCGTCATCGTCTCCTGGTATTTCTCCAGCGACGACCAATCCGGTGAATCCCCGAGCGGACTGACGTTCGGCGCCGCCTGCATCGCCGAAGCCGTTGCGCAGAAGCACGCGAGGAGCGCGGCGATTTTCGGAGACGGACAGATCACGATTTTGATTTCGAACTATTTAACACCATCTTCGCGGCCATGCTGACGATTCTCTTTCTCGGCGACATCGTCGGTGAACCCGGCCGCAGCGCGGTCATCGCGCGGCTTCCAGAATTGAAGCGCGAACACGCGCTCGATTTTATCGTGGTCAACGGCGAAAACGCCGCCGCTGGGCGCGGCATCACCCCAAGGATCACGATCGACCTCTTGCGCGCCGGAGTTTCCGTCGTCACGACCGGCGATCATATCTGGGACCAGAAAGAGATCGCGTCATTCATCGAGACGGAGCCGCGCCTGCTCCGGCCGATAAATTATCCGAGCGGCGCGCCCGGCGCGGGTTCCATCGTGCTCGAAACCGCGAAAGGAAAAATCGGCGTAATCAATGTACAGGCGCGCACGTTCATGCAGCCGATTCTGGAGAATCCGTTCGAAGCCGTCGCGGCTGCAGTCGCGAAGATGCGCGAAGAAACGTCAATTATCCTGGTCGATGCGCACGGCGAAACGACGAGCGAGAAGATTGCGCTCGGCCGTTTCCTCGACGGGAAAGTTTCCGCGGTCATGGGGACGCACACCCATGTCCAAACCGCTGACGAACAAATTTTTCCGGGTGGAACCGCTTTCATTTGCGACGCTGGGATGTGCGGGCCTAACGAGTCGATTCTCGGGCGCGCAATTCATCCGATCGTGACTCGTTTCATTTCAAATCTGCCCGCGCCATTCCCGGTCGCGAAGGGCGATGTCCGCATCTGCGGCGTGCTCATCAACGTGGACGAAACCAGCGGCTACGCGCTCAAGATTACGCGAGTGAACGAATTGGTTCCGGCAGAATCGTCCCAAGCCGCATCGGCAATTTGAGCCTTCGTAGTGACTTGAAACGCGGGCCGCGAATCGTTCTTAAGGCTCTGGATATTTCGTAACCGGAGCGCCCTTTTGTCGTCGGAGAATAGCGTAGGCGCGTTGTCGCTTCACACGCACCGCGCTTAGGTTTCCTCGTCGCTCTCCGCGCCATTCTCGCTCTCATTTGCAGCATCGGCGCCAGCATCATCAGCCTCGACCGAGAATCGCCGTTTCCGGCGCGCCGCAGGCAAAGGCGAAAGCGTCATCGTGATATTACGACCCGCAATTTTCGGCTCCATCTCGACTTGCGACATCCCATTTAGATCGTCGCGAACTTTAAACATCAACTCCATCCCGAATTCCTGGTGCGCCATTTCACGCCCGCGAAATTGCAGCTGCACGCGCACCTTGTTCCCTTTGTCGAGAAACCCTTCGCCATGACGAATTTTCGTCATGTAATCGTGATCGTCGATATTCACCCGGAACTTGATCTCCTTCAGCTTCGTGCCGGAAGCTTTCTTGTCCTTCTCCTGCTTCGAGATGTCGTAACGGAATTTTCCGAAATCGACGATCTTACAGACGGGTGGATTTGCAGTCGGCGCCACTTCGACCAAATCGAGCCCCAAACCCTGCGCCTTGCGAATAGCATCGGACAATTTCATGACGCCCAACTGTTCGCCGCTGGCCCCCATGATGACCCGGACATCGCGCGCGCGAATCCGGCCGTTTACACGAATTTGTG
>CAXSFN010000034.1:7164-43878 GCA_964236815.1 uncultured Chthoniobacterales bacterium | reverse complement strand
ATCCCGCTTTCCTATCGGAAGATCGCGAAGAACGATCGCGCCGCGGCCGTTGCCGACACGCTCGATCGTTTTCACATCGTCGGAAAAAAGGACCTCTACCCGCGTCAACTTTCCGGCGGACAACAACAACTCGTGGGCGTGGCGCGCGCCATCATCTCAAATCCAAAGTTGATCCTGGCGGACGAGCCGACCGGCAATCTGCATTCGTCGCAAGGCGAAGAAATCATGGAGCTCTTCAAGCGTCTAAATAGCGAGGGCACTACCATCATCCAAGTCACGCACTCCGAGAAAAACGCGTCCTACGGCAACCGCATCATCAATCTACGCGACGGCTTCGTGGTCTAACGAGTCATCGAATGATCGCCGAGATTAAATACGCCTTCCGAATGCTGTTGAACGCTCCGGTGTTCACGCTGACCGCGCTGGCCACCGTCGCGATCTGCCTCGGAGCGAACCTCGCGATCTTCGCGGTGATCAATTCCATCCTGCTCCGGCCACTGCCGTTTCCGCAATCCGATCGGCTGGTCACGATCTTCAACACCTATCCGAAAGCCGGAGTCGAAAATGACGGCTCATCGATCACGAATTACTACGAGCGCCGCGGCAACATCGCGGCCTTCTCGAGCATCTCGATCTACGACGAGGGCGCCGAGGTCGTGGGCGATCCCGGTTCGACTAACCAGGTAGCAATGATGCGCATCTCGCCGGATTTTTTCGCAACGCTCGGCGTCCATCTCGCGATGGGTCGTAACTTTACCGAAGAAGAAGCGGCCGTGGCGGAAAACAACGGCGTCATCATCCTGAGTGACGGCTACTGGCGTCAGCGCCTCAATGCCGATCCAAACATTCTCGGCCGCGACATTCTCGTGAACGGCATCCAAAGAAAAATTGTCGGCGTGTTAGCTCCTGACTTTCGCTTCCTCTCCTCGGAAGCGCGGATCATCAAGCCGATCAGAACGCGGCCTGAGCAACGCGCGCCGAGCCAGCGGCATTCCGGCGGCGGCGCCATACGAATGATCGCGAGGCTGAAACCGGGCGTCACGATCGCAGAAGCGCAAGCGCAGATCGACGCGCACAATGCCGCGGTCGAGCAGGACAATCCGGAAGCGAAGATGATGGCCGAGGCGGGTTTCCGCTCGCCCGTGGTTTCGCTCCATGCCAATCACGTCCGCTCCATCCGGCCGACACTGTGGTTGATGCAGGGCGGGGTGTTTTTCCTTCTGCTCATCGGCGCGGTCAACCTCGTGAATCTCCTTCTGATTCGCGCCAGCGGACGGGTGAAAGAAATGGCGATTCGCCAATCCATGGGCGCGAGCCGGCGACATGTCGTTAGGCAAGTGCTGACGGAAACGGTTTTGCTCACCGCGCTGGGCGGATTGCTCGGGGTGTTGGTGGGCGCGTGGGGAACTCAATTGCTCCAGGTGCTTGGTGCGAATCGTCTGCCGCTTGGCGCGCATATCGAGTTCGATCGCTGGCTCGCGGCCATCGGGCTTTTCAGCGCAATCCTTCTCGGAGTCGCGATCGCGGTGCCGATCGCCTGGTTCAATCTGAGCAGCCATCTCGCGATTACGCTGCAAACCGAATCGCGCACCGGCACGATCAATCGCTCGACCCAACGGCTTCGCCACGGCTTCATCGTCGCGCAGATCGCGCTCGCTTTTGTCTTGCTCGCCGGAGCCGCGCTGCTCGGGCTGAGCCTAAAAAAAGTGATGGCCGTTTCTCCCGGCTTTCGCGCCGATCATGTCCTCACCGGTGAGTGCACCATCTCGTGGCAAAGTGAGCCGGACCGAATCGGCATTGTGGATCGCTTCCTCGAGTCCATCCGGCAGCAACCGGGCATCGCTGCCGCAGGCACGATCACGAACATCCCGCTGAGCGGAGACAACGGCAAAACCGCGGTCAAGCCGAAGGACTACGTGCCTCCGCCAGGTCAATCACTGCACGGTCATTATTCCTATGGAGTTAACGGCGATTACTTCACGGCGCTCGGGATTGCGTTGCGCGAAGGTCGGTTCCTCACGTCGGCAGATTCTCATTCCGGCGAACGCGTCTGTGTGGTGGATGAGGATTTTGCGCGGCGCTATTGGCCCGAGGGCGGAGCGCTCGGCCATCAAATTTTCCATCCCGGCATTACCTACAACGGCAAGAGCGAAGTGGAGGACGGAAACATCTTCACCATCGTCGGCATTGTCGGCCCAGTGAAACAAGCAGAGCTCACCGAAGCGCAGGGGCAAGGGGCGGTTTACCTGCCTTACGCCTATCGCGACAACGCCAGTCTTTTCGTCGTCACGCGCACGAGCCAGCGTCCGGAAGCGTTCGCCGAGACGATGAGAAAACTGGTGCGCGCGGCGCATCCTGAGATCGCGTTCGATAACATCCGCTCCATGGACACGCGCGTCGCGGAGAGCCTGATCGCGCGTCGCTCGCCCGCGTTGCTTGCGGGAATTTTCGCGGGCGTCGCACTACTCTTGGCGGCAATCGGCACGTACGGCTTGCTGAGTTATGCGGTCGCGCAACGCACACGCGAGATCGGTATTCGGATGGCGCTGGGCGCGCAACGCGAACAAATCGGCGCGCAGTTCCTCTCGTTAGGCCTGCGCTTGCTCGCGGCCGGAACCTTCGTTGGTTTGATCGGCGCGTGGATTGCCGGTCGAGCGATGCAGAGCGTTCTCTTCGACGTCCCGGCGCTGCCCGTCGTCACCCTTCTGGGCACGGCAGCTCTCATGACCGTGGTGTCATTGATCGCCTGCTTCATTCCCGCGCGACGCGCCACCAAAGTCGACCCGATGGTCGCGCTCCGCGCCGAATGAATAGTGTCTTCCAAGTCCGGGGAGCGCACGCTTGTAGCGTGCTGGTGATCGCATTCTGCGATCACGAACTTTCGGAAGCTTCCGAACTCGCGAGCGGCGGAACAATGTCTCGATCCACGATCTCGAAAGTTCGTCTTCGCAAAATGCAAAGACCAGCCGCGCGTCCCGGATTTCACCGCGCGTCCGCGGCCTAACGACACCTTGCGACAATGATCACCGACCTCAAGTACGCGTTCCGGGTGCTGATCAAAGCTCCCGGCTTCACCATCATCGCGGTCCTCACGCTCGCGCTCGGGATTGGCGCGAACAGCGCCATCTTCAGCGTGGTCGATACGGTTTTGCTGCGGCCGTTGCCCTTCAAGAATCCCGAGCAACTCGTGATGATTTGGGGGACCTCGGCGAAGGAGCCGAACAGCAAGGAGACCGATTCCTTCCCCGACTTCTACGATTACCGTGAGCAAAGCCAGAGCTTCACCGCGATGGCGGCATATACGGGCGCGAGCACAGTTTTGATCGGCGCGGGCGAGGCGCAGGAGTTGAAAGGTGTAGCCGTGACCGGCGACATCTTCGGCGTGCTTGGCGTGAACCCGATACTGGGCCGCGCCTTCGCAGCGGAGGAGTTGAAAGCTAGTGGACCTCACGTTGTCATATTGAGCGAAGGACTTTGGAAACGCGCCTTCGGCCGCGACCCGAAGATCATCGGGCAGCAACTCAACCTGGCCAGCCGGAGCTGCACCGTCATCGGCATCATGCCGCCGGGATGGAAATTTCCAGTCAACGCGGAGACGACAGATTTCATCATGCCGCTGGAGCCGCTGGTGGCTGCGAGTGTGCCGCAACGCAGTTCACATTTCCTGCGCTTGATCGGGCGGCTCAAACCGGGCCTGACCGCGAAGCAGGGCGAAGCGGAAATGAAACCAATTGCCGATCGGCTGGCGCAACAGTATCCCGACACGAACACGGACCGCAGCGTCGGAATCGTTTCGCTCCTCGATGATGTCGTCGGTGATGTGCGACCAGCGTTGTTGATTCTGTTAGGCGCAGTGGCGTTCGTGTTGCTCATCGCCTGCGCGAATGTGGCTAATCTCCTGCTGGCTCGCGCCGCCGCGCGCAGCCGCGAGATCGGGATCCGGACCGCGCTGGGCGCGAGTCGTATCCGAATCGTGCGCCAACTTCTGGCCGAGAGTTTGTTGCTCGCCTTACTCGGTGGCGCCGGTGGTTTGCTTCTCGCCTGGTGGGGCGTCGACATCTTGAGCGCCTTCGGTCCGCGAGACGTGCCGCGTCTTGATAACGTTCATATCAGCGTGGCCATCTGCGTGTTCAACTTCGCGCTCGCGATCCTGAGCACGTTCGTTTTTGGTTTGGTGCCTGCGCTGCAGGTCGCACGCCACAACGTAAACGAGTCGCTCCAGCAAGGCTCGAAAGGTTCGACCGGCGGGCTGCACGGTTCGCAAGTGCGAGCCTTCCTCGTCGTCTCGCAGGTTTCGCTTTCGCTGCTTCTGCTCGCGAGCGCGGGATTACTCATCAAAAGTTTTTTCAATCTGCGCGCCACTAATCCCGGCTTCGAGCCGTCGCATTTGCTCGTGCTCGATCAGGTCATACCGCGCGGAAAGTATGCGGACCCGGCTTCGCAGCGCCGCTTTTACGCCCAGCTTTTCCCGAAATTGGCCGCGCTCCCCGGCGTGGAATCGGTCGGTGGCGCCAATCCGCTTCCGTTCAGCAACAACGATAGGGGTTCTTCCTTCTCGATCGCCGGGCAACCGCCGATCGCGCCGGGAAATCGGCCCAACGCTTCGCACCTCGTGGTCGTCCCCGGCTATTTCCGCGCAATGAAAATTCCGCTGCGAACCGGTCGTGACTTCGATGAACGGGACGTCGAAAAAGCCACGCCGGTGGTGATGGTGAACGAAACATTCGCGCAACGTTTCCTCCCGCTCGGGAACGCAATTGGTCAGCACGTGCTCCTGGATCAAGAAGGAAAAGAGCCAGACGCGCTCGAAGTGGTCGGCGTTGTGGCGGACACCTGGCACAACCAACTCGGTGAAGTGCCATTGCCAGAAATCTACCAGCCCTTCGAACAAGCGCCGCAGCGCAACATTTGGATCACGCTTCGCACCGCCAGCGCACATCCGGCAGGACTTGATGCGGCCGTGCGCAGAATCGTGCACGAGCAGGACTCGGAGGTGTTCGTGGGCAATCTCGAGCCGATGCAATCGTTAATCGGCCGGCTCCTGGCGCAGCCCCGTTTCAATATGATGCTGCTCGTGATTTTCGCGACCGTCGCAATGATCCTGGCCGCGATCGGAATCTACGGCGTGATCGCTTTTAGCGTGGCGCAACGGACACGCGAGATCGGTATTCGGATGGCGCTCGGCGCGCAACGCCGCGACATGCTCGGAATGGTTCTGCGGCAGAGCCTCACCGTGGTGATGATCGGGATCGCGGTTGGTTTGCTCGCTGCCTTCGCCGCCACGCGACTGCTCGCGAGCATGTTGTATGGGGTGAACGCGAATGACGTTCTCACCTACGCAGTCGTGGTCTTGTTATTAGGCACAGCGGCCTTGCTCGCCAGCTACATCCCGGCGCGGCGCGCGATGAAAGTCGATCCGATGATCGCGCTTCGTTATGAATGAGCGGAGCATAGCCGTCCTGGCTGTGCGGCCGACGGGCGTCTCGCCTGTCGGAATCGGAACAGCAGGCGGGACGCCCGCTGGCCGCACAGGCCAGAGGCCCGTGTTCCAATTGCGACATCGAATGAACAATCATGATCGCTGACTTCAAATACGCCCTCCGTTCGTTCGGCAAACGACCAGGATTTTCCCTGGTCGCAATCGCCACGCTCGCGCTGGGGATCGGCGCATCGACCGCTATCTTCAGCGTGCTCGATGCGGTCCTCTTGCGGCCCTTGCCGTATCCGGAGCAGGAACGTCTCGTCGAGGTGCGCGAGCTGAATGAAACGGGTCGCGGCATGCCGTTCGCGGGTGCGAACTTCGAAGATTTGGTTGCGCGCAGCCGGAGCTTTGAAGGTCTGGCGAGTTATAACTTCACGCCGGAAGCGATCGCGGGCGGAGTCGAGCCGATCCGCATTAACGCCTGCGCGGCTTCGCCTGATTTCTTTCGCGTGCTCGGAGTCAAACCAGCGCTCGGAAGATTTTTTTCGACCGAGGCGAAGAGCGATGACGTCGCTGTCGTGAGCTACGGATTCTGGAAACGATCGCTGGAAGGTCGCACCAATCTGGAAGGAACTTCGCTCCGTTTCGAGAATCGCAGTTTCGCCGTGATCGGCGTCCTGCCCCAGCAAACCGAATTTCCGCCTGGCGCCGAAGTCTGGTTTCCGAACGCAATTTATCCGCCTAACGAGTCCAGAACCGCGCACAATTTTCGTGTGCTGGGACGATTGCGCGCCGGCGTTTCTCTCGAGCAAGCGAACACCGAGGCTGCGACCATCGGACGCGCTTTGAAAGCGGAACATGGCTCGCAAACCGACGCGGCCAGTTTCGGGCTGCTGCCGCTGCGCGAACGTTTTGTGCGCGATGTCCGCGGCGTGTTGTTTGTTCTGTGCGGCGCGGTGGGCGTGCTCCTCGCGATCGCCTGTTCGAACGTGGCCAACCTCTTGTTGGTGCGCGCAGCGGCGTGTCGCAAAGAAATTGCCTTGCGCGCCGCGCTCGGTGCTTCGCGCGCACGTCTGGCGCGCCAATTCATCGCGGAAGCGCTGCTGCTGACATTGATCGCCGGAGTGCTCGGCACCTTACTCGCGCAATGGAGCGTGCAATTGATCGTGAATTTGTATCACGGAGATTTGCCGCGCGTCGGCGAGATCGGAATCAACACCAGCGTTCTGTTTTTCACCCTCGCGATCTCGCTCCTGCTCGCGGTCGTGCTTGGTCTCGTTCCAGTTTTGCACGCGTCGCGACGCCAGCTGCAGTCGGATTTGCAAGATGGACGCGGCAGCTCCGGAGCGCATACGCACGCGCGTAATCTTCTAATCGTCGGGCAGGTCGCGCTCACTTTAATGCTCTTGATTGGCGCGGGTTTGCTGGGCCGAAGTTTCCAGCGCTTGCTCGAAGTCGATCCGGGCTTCCGCGCCGAAAGCGTAATGGCGATGACGGTCTCGATGCCGCAACCGGAGGAACCGGCGGCGATGCGATCGCTCGCGCAATTTTATCAACGGTTGATCGAGCGCGTTAGTACGTTCCCGGGAGTGACCAGCGTCGGCGGTGTGAACGCGTTGCCGATGAGCGGCGACGGCGCCAACGGCACCTTTCTCGAGCAACGCGGCGGCCACCCGGCCGAGACGATGAAAGAACTCGTTAGGCAATTGGATGCGCTTTCACCTAACGAGCGATCGCGCGATGCCGATTATCGCGCGGCCAGCGCCGGTTATTTTTCGGCGATGGGAATTCCGTTAGTCAGCGGGCGAATTTTTCAAGAAAGCGATGGGCCGGATTCGCCGCACGTAGCACTCGTTAGTCAGTCGCTCGCGAAACGCTATTGGCCGAACGAGGAAGCGATCGGCAAACAAATTCAATACGGCAACATGGATGGCGATCTGCACGTGCTGAACATCGTTGGCGTGGTCGGCGATGTGCGGGACAACGGTTTGGATCGCGATCCGCGTCCGACCGTCTACACGAATTGTTTGCAACGCCCAGCAGCCGCCTCCGAATTTTCCCTCGTGGTCCGCGCTCGTGGCGAGACTTCCGGCCTAACGAGTGCAATGCGTCGGGAAGCGCACGCGCTCAATCCGGAAATGCCGACGAAATTTCAGACGGTCGAGCAGATCGTTTCGGCGTCGTTCGATAACCGCCGCTTCAGCATGATCATGCTGGGTGCGTTCGCCGGCGCGGCGCTCGCACTCGCGATGGTCGGACTTTACGGGATCATGTCCTACATCACCTCGCAGCGGACGACCGAGATCGGAATTCGCATGGCCCTCGGCGCGCAACGCGGCGAGATGCTGCGAATGATCCTGCGGCAAAGTTTGATCTTGGTCGGCGCCGGCATGGTGGCGGGAATTTTCGCCGCGCTCGCGGGCACGCGGTTGCTCGGAAGTTTGCTTTACGGAGTGAACGCCGGCGATCTCATGACCTATGCCAGCGTCATCCTGTTGTTAGGCGCGGCCGCCTTGCTCGCGAGTTTCATTCCGGCGCGCCGCGCGATGAAAGTCAATCCGATGGTGGCGCTGCGTCATGAGTAAGAGCTTATTATGATCACCGACCTAAAATTCGCATTGCGCTCGCTGGTGAAAGCGCCGGCGTTTACCCTCTTCGCCGTCGTCACGCTCGCGCTCGGCATTGGGGCAAACACCGCGATTTTCACCGTCGTAAACGGCGTTCTTTTACGACCACTGCCTTATTCACAGCCGGAGCAGTTGGTCACATTGAAATCCGGCCAATCGGTTCCGGATTTGGAGGATATCCGCGAACAGAGCCAGTCGTTTTCCGGTGTGGGCGGTGTGGGATATCAGGCGGCGGATTACACCGGCGGCGCCGAACCGGTGCAGATCGAAATCGGTTTGGTCGCGGGCGATTTCTTTTCGGTTTTCGGCGCACACACAATTTCTGGGCGCACCTTTGCGGCGGAAGAAGATCGCTTCGGCGGCGCGCGCATTCTTGTTCTAACGCACGGATTATGGCAGCGGCAATTCGGTGGCGATCCGGGAATTGTCGGACGCGAAATCACAATTGCCGGACAGAATTACACGGTCATCGGCGTAACCGCGGCGGATTTTCGCGCGCCTCGTCCAACCTTGGAAGCGTTCGTGCCGATTCACGTTTTCTATCCCTCGGCGGCGCAGTCCCGCGGCGCTCACCTTTTGCGCGCGTATGCGCGGCTGCGACCCGATGTTTCGATCGCGCAAGCGCAGAGCGAATTGCGTCTGATCGATCAACGCCTCTCCGTGCAAAACCCGGATGAGAATCGCAATCGGCAAACCGTTCTTCTTTCCCTGCAGGAACGAATGGTCGGCGATATTCGTCCGGTCTTGCTCGTCTTGTTTGGCGCGGTCGGTCTGGTGTTGCTGATCGCGTGCGCGAATTTTGCCAACCTCTTGTTAGTCCGCATCGCGCAACGCACGCAGGAGCTGACAATTCGTGCGGCACTCGGCGCGAGTCGCGCGCGGTTGATCGGACAAGTGCTGACCGAAAGTGTTTTGCTCGCGCTCCTCGGAGGCGCGGCGGGCTTGCTGCTCGGCAGTTGGGGAATCGATGTGCTCCTCGCCTTCAAGCCGGAAAATCTTCCGCGGGTTGAGAGCATCCATCTCGATGGTCGCGTGCTTGCGTTCAGTTTCGCGCTTTCGTTGCTGACCGGTTTTCTTTTCGGCCTCTTTCCCGCCTGGCAATCGACTCGCGTGAATGCCGGCAGCGTTCTGCCGAGCGCAGCCCGCAGCGTGACTAGCGCGCGTTCACCGCTGCGCAGTTTGCTAGTGATCGCGGAACTTGCGCTCGCGCTGATTCTCTTGATCGGCGCGGGTTTGCTCGGGAAAACTTTCTGGCGCCTAACGAGTGTTGCGCCGGGTTTCAATCCGGCGCACGTCCTCGCGTTGCGAGTGGAATTGCCAGAAGCCCGCTACAAAGAAATCCCATCGCAGACGCAATTTCGTGAAGGTGTTCTCGAGAATTTGAACAGCCTGCCGGGCGCGCGCGCGGCCATGATTAGCGAATTGCCCCTGGCCGGGAATGCGATCAATCACAACTTCCTCATCGACGGCCGGCCTCCGATGCCAGCTGGTGAAGAACCGGAGCTTTATTCACGCGCGATTGCCGGGGATTACTTTCAGGTCCTCGGTATTCCGATTCTGCGTGGACGCAGCCTAACGAGTGATGATCGAGCCAACGCGCCGCTCGCTGGCGTAGTTAACGAGGCGATGAGGCGCCGGTATTTTGCGGAGGAAGATCCGATTGGAAAGCGCATCCGTTGGGCGCGCGACGAAGGCGTAAGTTGGATTACGATCGTGGGTGTCGTTGGTGACGTGCGGCATTTTGGACTCGCGCAATCGGAAGAGCCCGCCATCTACACGCCCTACGCGCAGTCAGGACAAGCCTGGAAACGCTGGAGCGAAATCGTGGTGCGGACAGATGGCGCGGCCGATTCGAAAACGCTGACCGCACAGTTGAAAGGAATGATTTGGAAAATCGATCCGCTCATCGCCGTAACTCACGTTCGCTCGATGAGGGAAGTGCTGGCGGTCTCGCTGGCGGAGCGAAGATTCAACACCATTTTGCTAGGCGCATTTGCGGGCGTGGCGCTGCTCCTCGCGAGCGTCGGTCTCTATGGCGTGCTTGCCTTTACGGTCGCGCAACGCACGCGTGAGATCGGCATTCGCATCGCGGTCGGCGCGCAACGTCGCGATGTGATGCGGCTGGTCCTTGGCCATGGACTTCTCCTCGCAATGCTGGGCGTGGCGGCAGGCATCGCGGGGTCGCTTGCGGGAACACGCGTGCTCGCCGGTTTGCTCTACGATTTGACTCCGACCGATCCTATCACCTTCGCGAGTTTGGCGGTCTGCTTGATCGTTGTCGCGCTCGTCGCGTGTTTCATTCCGGCGCGGCGCGCCATGCGGGTCGATCCGATGGTGGCGTTGCGTCATGAATGACGCGCAGCGCGGAAGCGTTGTGACAGCGCTGGTAATGCATCCAATGCTGGTCCAAGCAGTCACCAGATTGCGCAAGGGTTGCGGGAGGCTGTGCGGGATGATTGAGCAGGTTCTCAGTTTGCGCGGCGCACTTACGGTCGACGCCGCGACGGCGTCCTCGCGCGGTCTGTCTCATCCTCGAAAAATGTGGCGATTCCTCACCGTGCTTTTGCTGGTCGGCGAAGCAGCTTTGGCCGCTCCGCCGCTCGAGGAGACATTCGAAAAAACTTATCCCGTTCCAGCAAACGTGACCCTGACGGTGCGCAACACGGACGGCACCATTTACATCTACGGTGCGGAGCCGGATGAACTTAAAATCACGGCGCGCAAGAAGGCCTATTCCAAAGCGCGGCTCGACGGGATCGAGATAAAAGTCTCGATCGAAGGAGCAACCGCTTCGATCGAGACCGTCTATCCGCCGGGACCGAAAGGACTAAGCATGGCGGACCGCTCCGGGACGGTCGATTACATCATTCTCGTTCCGGAAACATGCACCATTGCGCAGGCGGAATTGGGCGACGGCGAGATCATCCTGCAGGACCTGCGCGGAGGCGGCGCACAAGCTCGCCTAACGAATGGTCGTGTTATTGCGCGCGATTGCTTTTGCGATGTCCGTCTGGCCGTGGCCGCGGGTGGGATCGACGTTTATTACAATTGGTGGGAGGAGAGGCGCTTCGCGTTCTTCGCAGAAATCGGACACGGAAATCTCCGGATGCAGTTGCCACCGCATCCTACCCTCCGAGTCGATGCCGTCAGCCCCAGCGGTAATGTGCGGAATGTCTTTGCCCACGAGCTCGAGCGTAACAATCCAACCCACGATCTGAAGACAACGATCGGCGACGATAACGGCGCCGAATTCATCCTGCGCGCGGCCAGCGGAAACATCGAGATCAAGAAGGGGTATTGAGGCGGGCATGATCGGGGACATTCGCTACGCGCTGCGAATGCTGGTCAAGAGCCCGGCGTTTTTCGCGCTCGCCTTTCTCGCGATTGCGCTCGGGATCGGCGTGAACACGACCATTTTCGGCGTGGTCAATTCGATTCTGCTTCGGCCGCTGCCGGTAGGGAACCCGCGGGAGCTGGTACAAATCTACACGCTCGATGCCCGCAACGGTCGCGCGCCGAATTCGTATTTGAACTACTTGGATTTCGCGGAAGAAAACCGCGTCTTCGCCGGCATCGCGGCTTATCAATTCGTGCCGATGGGATTCTCCAACGGCAACGAGACGACCAACATTTACGCGCAGATTGTGAGCGGAAATTATTTCTCGCTCCTGGAAGTGGCGCCCGCGCTCGGGCGCGCGTTTTCACCGGACGAGGACTCTACGCCGAACGGTAGTCCGGTTGCGGTCCTGGCCTATCGCTTCTGGAAAAAAATCGGCGGCGATCGCGAGATCATCGGACGCGCTGTCGTTTTGAATGGGCGAAAGTTCACCGTCATTGGCGTGGCGCCGGCGAGTTTCACCGGCACGGACGTGGGGGTGGCGCCGGATCTATGGGTGCCGATGGCGATGCGAGCCTGGGTCACGCCGGGCACCCAGGATTGGTATGAAAATCGGCGGGTTCTGATGTTGAATTTGATTGCGCGTTTGAAACCGGGCGTGGCGATTTCGGAAG
The DNA here is from genome assembly GCA_964236815.1 of uncultured Chthoniobacterales bacterium. Lineage (GTDB taxonomy): Bacteria > Verrucomicrobiota > Verrucomicrobiia > Chthoniobacterales > UBA10450 > JACCTI01. Next base: position 31,818 of record CAXSFN010000034.1, on the reverse strand, counting down.
CGGAAGCGCAGATGAAAACGATCGCGCGCCAACTGGAGGAAGCGTATCCGGAATTCAATCAGGACCGCTCGGTGCTTCTGACCACATTGGAGGCGTCCAAGACGCAGGGTATCGGCGGGCCGGGAAACGGGGGGGCGATCGAGAACGTCTCAGTCCTACTCCTGGCGGCCGCGGGAAGTATTTTGCTGATCGCGAGCGCGAACGTGGCGAATCTTTTGCTGGCCCGCGCAACAACACGCCAACGCGAGATGGCGGTGCGTCTTGCGCTTGGCGCCGGCCGCGGACGTCTCGTTAGGCAACTGTTAACCGAAAGCATTCTGCTGGCGCTCCTCGGCGGAATTGGCGGGGTCGTGCTGGCCTATTGGTTAGGCGATGTGCTCGTCGCGCTCACCCCCGCCACGCCGGTGCCGTTGGCGCTCGATCCCGCGCCCGATCTGCGCGTTTTGTCTTACGCCTTGCTCATGGCTTTGCTCAGCGGCGTGGTCTTCGGGCTGGTGCCGGCTTTGCAAAACGCGCGCGGCGATCTTACGCAAGGCTTGCGCGAACGGGCTTCCTCCAGCGGCGGAACCACGCGCTTTAACTTGCGCAATTTTCTCGTCGTAGCCCAGATCGCAACTTCGTTTCTTTTGCTCGTCGGCTCGGGGTTGTTTCTGAAAGCTTTTCGCAAGGCGCAGGCGATTGATCCCGGTTTTCGCACCGAGAATCTCGCTCTGGTTACTTTCGATTTGAACCTGGCCGGCTACGGCAGCACGCGCGGATTGCAGACGATTCGCCAACTGCTGGGCGAGCTTCGGCAAAACCCTGAGGTGCGCCATGCCGATGCCGCCGAATGGGTGCCGCTGGGATTTGGCGGCGTCGGTAAAACGGTTTTTGTCGAAGGGCGTGATGCCGACGCGGAGCGCAATCGGAGATTCGCCAACGTCGGGACGATCACGCCGACCTATTTCGAAACGCTCGGCATCGCTTTCTTGAAGGGGCGCAAATTCACCGAAGCGGACGCGGGAACGAAAGGGGCGCGGGTCGCGATCATAAACGAAACGATGGCGCGCCAATTTTGGCCTAACGAGGAATCGATCGGGCAGCATTTTCGTTTTTTCCAGAGCGAACCGCTCGAGGTCATTGGGGTGGCGCGTGACACCAAGGCGGTCACGCTCGGCGAAGCGCCCGCACCGATGGTTTACCTGCCCTTGAGCGAAGCGCCCAAGGGCGGAATCACGATTTTCGTGCAGACCGTGGGCGCACCGGGACCGATGGTGAACGAAGTCCACCGCCTCATTCGCGCGCTCGATCCGCACATCCCGATCATTTATGAAAAGACGATCGCCGAGCACATGGCCTTTGCGCTCTGGCCTTCATGGATGGGCGCGGTCTTGCTCGGCGCGTTCGGACTGCTCGCCCTCTTGCTCGCGTCGATGGGCGTTTACGGAGTGATGGCGTATTCCGTCGGCCAACGTACGCGTGAGCTAGGCATCCGGATGGCGCTGGGTGCGCAAAGTCATGAGGTGGTGCGCCTGGTTTTACGCCAGGGGATGATGCTGGCCGCCATAGGTTTGGTGCTGGGATTGTTGGCAGCGTTTGGCGCGACGCGTTTGTTGGACGCCTTATTGTACGGAGTGAATCCGAACGATCCCTGGGTCTTTGCGGGCGTGGCTTTGTTGTTGGCGGCTTCCGCGCTGGCCGCTTGTTATTTTCCGGCGCGGCGTGCGGTAAAGATCGATCCGGTTGTCGCCTTGCGCTTCGATTGAAACGACAAGAATTCCTTACCGTTTAAGGATCTCGAGGGCGCGATGGTCCTCCTCTGCTTTCTGGTAAAGGCCGAGCTTCATGTAGCACTGCTCGCGCTTTTGCAGGGCGTCCGTCGTTTCTTCAAGCGCAAGCGCGCGACTGAGCGATTCGATCGCGGTCGGAAAATCTTCCCGCTGCATTTCCAGTTCGCCGCGATAATGCCAGGCCACACGGAGATTGGCATCCAGCTCCGTCGCCTGCTCGATCTGCCGGAGCGCTTCTTCCGTTCGGCCGAGTTTACTCAAGGCGTAACTGGCTTCGGCATGCGCGACGGCAGACTTCTCATCGCAGCGCGCCGCGTTTTCTGCATCTTCCAACGCCAGCGTCGGCTGCCCGATCTCATTCAATTGCCATGCGCGCGAGAGGTAGAGTTCGGCATTGTTGCGCTCCAGCGAAATTTCGGAATCGAGCCGGCCGAGCGTTTCCAAAAACTCCGGCGTCAGCCCCTTGAGACGAAGACCGGAGCCGACTTTGAAATCGGCGCATTCCGTGCCGCGGCCGAGCCCGGTCAACGCAAGAGCGCGAAATAATTTCGGCCGAATCGCCCAGGTCGCTTTTTGTTCCGCCGCATCGCTGTCATCTAACGCCAGCTCGTAGTCTTCGCTGCGCAAAAATAGAAGCGCGCGGTCCGCGAGGAGTTGATCGTCCTCCGGTGTCATCGCGATCCGCGCATCGACTTCGCGGATTTGGGGTAGAAATTTCGAGAGGCGCTCGAAGAGTTTTGCGCCGCGCCGCACATCGGGATCGTCGGCCGCGAGTTCCTGCGCGCGCCGGTAATCCTCCAACGCCTCCGGCCAGCGATGCAACCGACGCCGGCAAAGCGCGCGGTCGATTCGTGCACTGCCGGTGTCTTCAATCGCGAGCGCCTCGGTCCAGGCGGCGTCTTCTGCTTCGGGCTGCTGCGAGGCACGATGAGCGAACGCGACTTTATGCAGCAGACGAATATTTTTCGGCCAGGCGTGGAGCCCGCGCTGCCATGCTGCAATGGCGAGCGGCGCATCACCTTTATTTGACGCGAGATCGCCAGCAAGTTCGTCCCAGTTTTTCAACGGTTTTCGCGCTGCCGACTTCCATTCTTCGAGCGTGCGTTGCGCGTTCCCGAAATCGCCCGCGCCGATCTGCGCCCGGATTAGACTTTCCCACGCGTGGTGATTCTGCGGCGACGAACCGATCCAACGCTGTGCGAGTTCCGCCGCCTTCACGAAAGAACGCTCACGCAGCGCGGCACGCACTTCGCGCGAAAGTTCCCGGGTCTCTTGTGATTCGTGTGGCTGGCAAGCAGGCCCGAGGAAGAGCAAGGTCGCAAGCAGGATTGAAAAAGGCGCTTGGCGGCGGGGAAGATTCAAGGAAGATCGCAGCTCGTTATGCCATCATTCGATATCGTCTCGGAAGTGGACGGCCAGGAGATCGACAATGCACTCAATCAGGCGCGCAAGGAACTGGCCACGCGTTTCGATTTTAAAGGAAGCACTGCCGAAGTCGTTTACGAAAAAGATAAGATCACACTCACGGCCGAGGACGCGAATCGCTTACGCGGATTGCGCGAGATTGTGATCGGCAAACTTTCCAAGCGCGGGGTCGATCTGCGCAACGTCAAGCAGGAGGACGCGGCCATTTCTTCAATCGGCCACGCGCGGCAGGAAATGAAAATTCAGCAGGGGTTGGAAGGCGAGAAGGCAAAAGAAATTATCAAGGCGATCAAAGCGGAAGGCTTCAAGGTGCAAAGCACGCTGCAGGACCAACAGATTCGCGTCACCGGCAAGAAGCGAGACGACTTGCAGGAAGTGATCCAATTCGTGCGCGGAAAAGATTTCGGCGTGACGACAAGCTTCAAGAATTTTCGAGATTAGACTGCTCGTTAGGCGGCTCTTCGCGGACGGCCGTGCCGGGAACGAGTTTGTCCGTATAGGGATCGATGTAGGCCAATCCGCGCTCGCGACGAGATTCAATCGTGGCTAGACCGGCGCGGTTCATCTCTTCGATGATTTCCAACTTCCGGCTGAACGGAATGGCATGGAACTCCTGATGCTGTTTTCGGCGCGACCCCTTCCACGTGCACAGACTCCAGTCGATTTCCGGGTCAATCGGCATCGTCATAACTTGAAGGGAATCCGTGAAGGAGGGTGAGTTCGTCGATGTCGGCGAGATCTTTTGGGCGCCCCGCGGTCCGCTTCATCGCGAAGAGCGTGGCCAGCGAGACGATCCGCACCTTAAGCCAGGAACAACTTCCCGCTCTTCGGAGACTTCATATTCTGCCGCGAAATCGAAAGGCTCCGTTAAGAAGATATCCAAGGGAGTTTCGCGATGCTGGTCACTCCAGAAATTCAGCACCTGCATGCGCTCATTTTTCAACAAGGAGCGACGCTCGTCCGGTTGCGCAAATTGCTCCGCGGTGATCGGAACACTGGGCCGATAGCCCACTTCCGCCAGAGTATGGAAAGCGCGGACGATTACATCCGGAACGAGGCGGATAACCAAGGCCACGTCGAAAGTGTTTCGACCGTAACCCCATTCGACCACGGCCAAGCCACCGACGACGAGGAAAGGCACCTCCGCTCGATTGAGCGCCGCTGCGATGAGGTGAAAATCGTCTTTGGTCATGACCGCCGGATTCTACCTTTATCCTCCCTGCACCGGCGGCATGATCGCAATTTCATCTCCGTTATTAACCACGTAGTTGCGCTCCACGAATTCTACCCCCGCGCCCACGAGAATGTTTTTGTTCCAGGTGCGCAATTTTGGATAACGGACGTAAAGCTCGTTCAGTAGCGCTGAAATATTGCTGCCTTCCGCCAGTTCGACGGTCGTGCTTGCGACCTCGGTCAGGTCGCGCAGTTGCGCAAAGAACTGCACCGGAATTTTCATTCGTTAGACTCGATCAGTTCCTTCCGCAGCACGCCGATGCAGGGAAGGTTGCGGTAGCGCTCCATGTAATCGAGCCCGTAGCCGACGACGAATTCGTTGGCGATTTTAAAGCCGACGTAATCGGCTTTGATCGGCGCGACGCGGGCGATTTGTTTTTCGAGCAAAACGCAGACACGAACGCTCAGCGGTTTTGCTTCCTCGAGTTTGCGCCTAATTGCGTCAAGGGTTTGTCCGCTATCGAGGATGTCGTCGAGGATCAGAATGTGGCGGCCGGCGACATCGGGGAGCGCGACCTGACGAAAGACGACTTCCCCGGTGGATTTGGTCCCGCCGTGATAACTGGCCACGCTCAGGCAATCGAGTTTCAACGGTAACGGAATTCGCCGCAGCAGATCGGCCATGAAAATAAGGCTGCCGTTCAGGACGGCGATAACGGTCAACTCCTGTTCACGATAGTCGCCCACGATTTGGGCGGCGATTTCGTCAAGCCGCGCCAGGATGGTTTGCTCGTTGAAAAGGATGCGGTCGAGATCGTCCTGCATCGAAAAGATGTAAGCGCGGCCTAGCGCGATGTCGATGCGGCCAATTCCGTGCGTGCTTTTTCCGCGAGGGCGGGATCGGAGGAATGAGCCAGCGTCTTGCGCCAGGAAGCACGAGCACGCTCGTGATTTCCACCCCCCTTGGCCGCGAGACCGGCGTTGTAATAAATTATTTCTAAATCCCCAGCTTCGAATTTTTCTGGCTCACGATCTGCGTTTTCCGCGAGCGTTTCAAAATCGGCCCGGCTGGAGGAGGAGCGGCCAAGAATCGCGGGTAGAGCGGAGGTGGTCAGCGCGCGAGTGAGGCGGATCTTTGGTAACTTGGGCGCGGCCGCAACCGCCTCGTCCATGAGAGCCAATCCCTTCCGTAACGCCTGAAGTTTCGATGGGCCAAAGCCGAGATCGCGGCTGCGCAAAGTGTATGAGCTGCCGAGATAAACGCGCGCCAGCTGATTGTTCGGCTCGGAGTGCAGAACGCCCTCGAGTTGAGCGATGCATTGAGTGACGGACTCTTTGTCGCCGGCCAGGCCGCGGCGATAAAGCTCCTGGATTTCCTTTTGCTCGTTAGGCGCGGCCACTAATCGCAGGCAGGAAAACGCGAGAGCGATTATGAGAAAAAACCCCCGCGCGCGTGACCACCGGGTCGCGGCTGAATGCCTAACGAAAGGTCGAATTACGTAGATCATTCGTCAGTTCGCTCTGCCAGCCTCATTCTCCGATCACGCTGATAACAAGCCGCCGTCGATGCGCGGAGCGGCGATGTTCGAATAAAAAAATACCTTGCCATGTCCCGAGCGCCAGCCGTCCGGCGGCGATCGGAATGACTTCGCTCGACCGCGTCAGCACCATTTTGATATGAGAGGTCGAGTCGTCCGGCCCCTCGGAGGTATGGGTAAAATAATCAGTCTGCTCAGGCACGAGACGCTCGAAGAATTTTTCGAGATCGACGCGGGCGGAACGGTCGGCGTTTTCGAAAATCACCAAGCTCGCGCTGGTGTGTTGCAGAAAAATCGTCGCGGTCCCGGTGCGAACACCGCTCTGCTGCACGATCTCTTCGATTTCGTGCGTGATGTCATACGTTCCTTTGCCTTTGGTCGGAACAGTGAGGGTTTCGGAGAACGCATTCATCCAATCGCCGAGCGTGCCCGAATCTCAGCGCTGAGTTCCCGCGATCGCCTGAATGAGACGCAAAGGATCGACCGGTTTGGCCAAGTGCTGATTGAAGCCCAGCTCAATGGCGCGTTTCTGATCCTCCGCGCTCGCTAGTGCCGTCAGAGCGATCACCGGAATTTCGTCGCCTTCCGGAAAAGGAAGTGCGCGGACGGCGCGGATAAATTCGTAACCATCAGTGCCGGGCATGGCGATATCGGTCACGATAACATCGGGCTTGAGCTCTCCGATGGAATTGAGCGCTTCGGAAACCGAAGCCGCCGCGCTGACTGAGGCGCCACATTTGGAAAGCGCGAGCGTGAGCAAATGGCGCACGCTCTCTTCGTCGTCCACCACCAGGATGTGCAGTCCGAGTAACGTCTGCTCCGAGATCGCTTCGGTCGAACGGACAACGCCTGCCGGCGCGGAGGCGCCGTCTTCCATCGCTACGATCGGCAAAAATACGGTGAAGCGGCTTCCTTTGCCTTCGCCCGCGCTCTCGACATCGATCCTTCCCTGATGCATCGCGACCAGTTGCTGCGCGATGGCGAGCCCGAGCCCAAGGCCGCCGTGTTGACGAGTCGAGCTGCTGTCGCCTTGACGAAATCGCTCGAAGACATGCGGGAGCAACTCGGCGCTGATCCCTTTGCCAGTATCGATAATATCGATGGCAGCGAAGCCGTCGCGCCGTCCGATTCGGACCCGAATCTGCCCGCCGCGTGGAGTGAATTTCACCGCGTTGGTGAGCAAATTGAGCATGACCTGCTGCATCCTTCGCGCGTCCGCATCTACCAGGAGATTGCTCGCTTCAGTGACTTTGGTCAGCGCGATTTCCTTTGCCTCCGCGGAAGGCCGGACCGCGTCGATCGCATCGAGAACGATTTCTGCCAAAGGCCGTACCTCGCGTTCGAGATGCAATTTCTGATTAATGATGCGCGTAATATCGAGCACGTCTTCGATCAGGTGCGCTTGCGCCTCGGCGTTGCGCATGATCGAGCGGACCGCTTCCGAGCGTTCGCTCTCGCTTAACAAATCTTCCTCCATCAGGCGCGTCCAGCCGACGATCGCGTTCAAGGGCGTGCGCAGCTCGTGCGAAATGGTGGCGAGGAATTGATCCTTGCGCAGATTTTCTTCGCGCATTTCATCGCGCGCATTGCGCAGGGCGAGCTCGACCAATTTCTGTTCGTGGATGTCGGTGCAGGTGCCAAACCAATTCGTGATCGCGCCGTGCGGATCGCGGTGCGGCAGGGCTCGGCCAAGAAACCAGCGGTAGCATCCATCGGCCGCGCGTTTGAAACGAAATTCGATGTTGTAGGGTTCGCCATTGCGCAGCGCTTCCGCCCAATCCGCATTTGCGCGCTCGAGATCGTCCGGATGAAAGAGATGATCCCAGCGCTCATCGACGCCATCCTCGGAGGCGAGGCCGGTGTATTCATACCAGCGGCGATTGTAGTAAAGATGTCGCCCGTCCGGTTGTGTGATCCAGACGATCTGGGGAAGGGCATCGGCCAGTTGCCGAAGAATCTCGAGCTCCCTCGGAAAGCGTTCTTCGGCTTCCATCGCGCTCTTCATTCTGAAGCGCGGAAAATTCGCTGGCAAGCCTTGCGCACCATCCTGCTTTTGGAGCAGGAATCATTCTGAATGCGCCCGCCGAGTGGGCGCGGCTGTTTAGAAATTAGAGCCGGTTTGGCGAGCGCCTGTCGGTTTCCAGGTGTTGCTGGGCGAAGAGCTCGTGGCGGCTTTCGCGGTGGTCGTGGAAGACGTCTTCGTCGTCGTGCGTGTCGTATTGGTAGATGATTGCGATTTGCTTTGCGCTCCGGACGTTGCCGCCGGTTTCCGCGTCTGCGTGGTTGAGGAAGGCGTTTCTTCGCAAGCCACCAGCGTGGCCGCCATTCCCAAAATCAGACTCGCTTTGATGATTCCCGGCGTTTTCACGCAAGAAATGCTGAAGCAATCGTCAATTTTCGGCAAGCTTAACTTCCCCTGCGCAGTCAATCTTCGACCGCGGCATACATGGCCTCCACCAGCCGAAGAGACTTCTCGTTAGGCAGAAGCGATTGTTCCATTTGATTCATGACGTAAGCAAAGGCGATCCCCTTTTCCGGATCGGCAAAGGCATGGCTGCCGCCGGCGCCCGGATGTCCGAAAGCAGACCGCGACGGGCCAAAGATGCGCGGCTGCGCATTCGGCGGATCTTTCATGAAGCCGGCGGAAAAGGCCGTAGGAATCTGGAAGACACGATCGGTCCCCGACGCGAGCGTGGTTGTCATCTGTACGATCGTTTTCTCTTGGAAATAGCGACGACCATTGAGTTCTCCGCCCTGCGCGAGCATGCCGTAAAATTTCGCTAATCCGGCCGCGTTCCCGATGCCGCCGAACGAAACCATTGAGGTCGAACGAATCTCGGCCGCATTCATTCCGCTGACCGCGTGCAGACCTGCAGGCGAAGTGAAAGTCTTGCGGACCAGCGTCCCGGGCGTGGCCAGTTCGCGATAGAATTGCGCGGGCTCCGGCTCGACCAGACCTGCTTTAGCGGCATAAATAGTGGCGACGCGGGGGTGTTGCGATTCCGGCAATCCGATCCAAAGATCGAGCGGGAGCGGTTCGCCGAAAATCTTCCGCCAATATTCGCCTAACGAGTGATCCGTCAGCCGGCGCACCAACTCATCGAGCAAAAAACCAAAGGTGCGCGCGTGGTAACCATGCGCCGTCCCCGGCGGCCAGAGCGGCGCCTGCCGCTGGAGCGCGGCGATGACCGCAGCGTAATCCTGCACATCCACGCGGTCGTCCAACGCGACCAGGCCGGCCTGGTGCGAGAGCAATTGCGCGAGCGTAATTTCACCCTTACCGCTTTGCGCGAACTCCGGCCAGAATTCCGCCACGCGGCGATCGAGAGCGATATCATTCTCGTGTAGGACATGAAGCAGACAGGCGCTCCCGAGACCTTTCGTCGCCGACCAGAAAAGAACGAGCGTATCTTCTGTCCATGGAACCTCGCGATGAGCATCGCGGAATCCGCCGTGCAATTCGAGCAGCGGTTCGCCGTTTTGCCAGATGGAAACGGCCGCGCCCAGCTCTCCGAAACGGGTAAAATTCTCTTCGAAAAGCGGCGTGATTCGCTCTTTCAATTTCTCCGGCTGAAGAATCATCGCGTCGGAGACTATTCGAGCGGAGTCGAACAAGGAAGGATGCCGACCGCGTGTGGTTGCAGCCAGGAAATGCTCCGTCGTGGTACGGGCGTTCTGCCGCGTTTTTCGGTCAGATCACTTCGTGCAGTGCCGCCAGATCCGGATCTTTGCGGGCTAACTCACGAAAGCTGGAATCCATTCGGAAGCTGATCTGCAAATTTGCCGCCGCATCCTGCACGTTGCCGAGCAATGCCTCATAACAGCCCATATTGTAGTAATAGATCGGCTCCCGGAGCAGCGCGATCGGGCCAGTGATGAGTCGTTTCCTGGCTTCGGCCGTCTTTCCGAGTTGATGCAAACAGAAGCCGGCATGTAAAAATCCCGTCCCGAGATCCGGAGCCACGCGGCAAAGATTTTCGCTCACGCGCAAAGCCTGGTTCCAGTTTTTTTTCTTCATCAGGTGATGCAAACGCATTTGCAAAACCTCGGGCCGATTTTGGAAACGTGGCGCGATCGCGTCCAATTCCGCGATCGATTCGCGAAGCATTCCGAGCTCGGCGTATCCACAGGCGGCTTGCACTTGCCTCTCAAAGTCCACGCTTCTGCATTTAGCAGGGAGCGGGCCAAGCGGCTCTGCGAACGCCGCTGCGGAGCGCGTTAAAGAAGCTCTTCCAATTCGGCTAGTCGCCGTTCGAAGAGACGGAGAGTTGCTTCGACCGGCGCAGAAGTAGTCATGTCCACGCCCGCTGTTTGCAGAGTCTCGAGGGGAAACTTCGAGCCACCCGAGCGCAAAAAATTCAGATAGGCCTCGACCGCGCCGGTTTCGCCGGCGAGGACGCGTTCCGATAACGCGACCGCTGCGGAGATGCCGGTCGCATATTTATAGACATAAAACGCGCTGTAGAAATGCGGGATGCGCAGGCACTCGAGATCGAGCTGCTGATCGAGCACGACCGCTTCGCCAAAGTAGGTCTGGAGGAGCTGGTGATATTCCGATTTAAAAACTTCAAGTGTGAGGGCATCGCCGCGTTCCTCGATCGCGTGAATGACTTTTTCGAATTCGGCGAACATCGTCTGCCGGAAAAGCGTGCCGCGAATGTCATCGATCTGCCGGTTAATGATGTAGGCGCGCATTTTACGATCGGTCGTTTGCTCGAGCAGGTAATGCGTTAGCAGCTCCTCGTTGAAAGTGGATGCGACTTCGGCCAGAAAAATCGGGTAATCGTAATCCTGAAAGCGTTGCGTTTTCTGCGCGAGCCAGGTGTGCATCGAATGCCCCGCTTCATGCGCGAGCGTGTAAACGTCGGAGAAAACGTCGCTCTTATAATTCATCAGGATGTAGGGCGGCGCGCCGAAACTGCCGGAAGAAAAAGCGCCACTCCGCTTTCCCTTGCTTTCGTAGCGATCGCACCATCGCCCGCGCAAACCCTCGCCTAACGAGTCCACATATTCCGGTCCAAGTGGCGCGAGGGAATGAAGAACGTGCGCGATCGCTTGATCGAAATCGACCCTGGTCTCGATCTCAGCCACGAGCGGAACGTAGGTGTCGTATTGGTGCAGCTCGTCGAGACCGAGGACGCGGCGGCGCAATTCGTAGTAGCGAAAGAGTGGGTCGAGATGACCGCGCACCGCCGAGATCAATCCATCATAAACCGCCACCGGAACGTCATCGCGAAAGAGCGAAGCTTCCAAAGCGGAAGGAAAATTTCGCGCCCGCGCGCGGAAGACATCCGCCTTGACCGAATAGGCGAGCGACGAGGCGATCGTGAACTGATGATCCTGAAACTCAGCGTAGAATTGTTCGAAGGCTTGCTTACGCAATGCGCGATCGCGTTTGACCAGGAAGGCGCCGAAGGAGCTTTGCGTGAGGGGCCGCTCGTTCCCTTCGGCATCGATCAGCACGCCGAATTTCATATCGACATCGGTCAGCTGCGAGAACGCATCGTCGTAGCCGTCGAGAGCGGAACTGCCGAGCGCGAGCAAACGCTCTTCCGCTTCCGAAAGAACATGCGGTTTGTTTCGGCGGATTTTCTTCAAGCGCGTAGTCCATTCCGCCAGCGCGGGGTGATGCAAGTATCCGGCAAACTTCTCGTCGCTGATCGCCTGGATTTCCGGGATGAGGAATGCCGCGGTCTCGCCGATTTTCGTGAGCAGATTTTGCAATTGCCCCATGCGCGAAAGGTATTCCGGAGCGGCGCTGTCCTCTGCCAATTGCAGCGAAGCGAAATGCGAAACACGTTCGATTTTCAGGTCGAGCGCTTTGTCGAATTCCAGGCACTCCGCCATTCTCTCCGCGGATTCGCCAAGCCGGCCTTTCCATTCTGCGAGCTGCGGATAGGTCTGCTGTATCCAGGCGAAGTCTTCCTGCCACTTGTCGATATCGGTGAAGAGAGACCCGAGATCCCATTTATCGGAATCGGGCAACTCAGCGCGGGTAGGGGTGTGTGCGGCGTCCATCGCTGAAAGGGCGTTTGCTATACGACAACCTCACTTCGCACGCAACGCGCCTCCGCGCTCCGAAGCGAGGTGCGGTCTCGTTTAGCGGAGTCCTGCTTCGCCCTTCTTGTGCAAGCTCGGCCCTTTCATCGCTAGCGGCTCCAGCGCTTCCTCAACTGGAACGCGCGGGCAACTATCGATCCATTTTTCTGCGTCCGGGGCCGCCCAGCGGACGGCATTGCGCAAGACCTGCCTAACGAGTGGTTGGTGATAGATCGGGTAAACTTCGTGGCCGGGACGGAAGTAAAAAATTTTGCCGTTACCGCGCTTCCAGGTGCAACCCGAGCGAAAAACTTCCCCGCCTTCGAACCAGGAAATGAAGACGGTTTCGTCCGGAGTCGGAATGGCAAAAGGTTCGCCATACATCTCCGTGTTCGGAATTTCGAAGTAGCGATCGATCCCGTGCGCGATCGGATGCGCTGGATTGCAAACCCAAAGGCGTTCCTTCTCGCCCGCTTCGCGCCAGGTAAGAGAACAGCTCGTGCCCATGAGACGTTTGAATGGTTTGGAATAATGCGCGGAATGCAGGGCGATGAATCCCATCCCCTGCCAGACTCGCGCGAGAACTCGATCGACGGTTTCGTCGCTTACTTCGCCGTGCGCGGCGTGCCCCCACCAAACGAGCACATCCGTTTCGTCCAGCGTATCACTCGTTAGGCCATGTTCCGGTTCCTGAAGCGTCGCGGTGCGGACATCGAATTCCTCTCGCTCGGAAAGGCTGGCCGCAATCGTGGTGTGCATTCCATCGGGATAGATCTCGCGCACGATCGGATTTTTCTGCTCGTGCACATTTTCACCCCAGACGGTGACTCGGATTTTGCCGGCCATGGGAATATCTCGCACAGAGTCCATCAAGGAGACAAAGGAAGAAGATTACCTTCGTGGATCTGGCCCGAGATCTCTGAAAGCTGGATGCCGGCCGATGATGCTCATCGCTTTCGCAAGCAGCTCGCGGCCGGGTGAGATCTTGTGCCAGGGCGATGCGCCGCTTGGGTGCGGCAACGGGATTAAGTCAAAGGCGGAACCGGCGCGTTCCATGACGAATTTTCGTCCGATGACCGCATCGAGTTTGCCGAGCGCGATGAATTGCGAAATCGCCAGTTTGCCCACTGCAATGACCAGACGAGGCCGGAGGATTTCGAATTCGTCGTTCATCCAGGAGGAGCAATTACGAATCTCTTCCGGACTCGGGACGCGATCCGTTCCGCCAGCTGCTTTTCCCGGAAAGCAGCGACAGACGGCGGCGAAATAGACGCGTGAACGCATCGAGGTTTCATCTATTCCGCAAAATTCTTCGAACCAGCGAAAGAGCGTTTTCCCAGCGGTGTGCGCGAACGGCCGTTTCAAAACTGGCTCGCGCACGCCGGGCGCTTGCCCGATCAGCATGACGTCGCTGAAGATCGCGCCGCCGGAAACCGGAGGCGGCAACATTCGCGGGCATCTCCGGCATTGCCGCAATTGTGCGACGTGTCTCGCGAGTCTGCCCGAATTTTGCACGATCTCCTTCTGACAGGATTAACAGGAATTACAGGATTTCTTTGCAAGGTCCGGGCGAAAGCCAATCCTGAAAAAGCGGTTGATCCTCTCTGACCTTTTTGGCATCGATCCGTGCCAGTTGCGTAGCGCGAAAGAAGCGAAGACTATTCGCAAGTGGCTGTGCAATTCCGAGATTATTACGAGACGCTTGGGGTTTCTAAAACCGCGAGCGCGGGCGAGATCAAGTCCGCTTTCCGCAAGCTCGCGCGCAAATTCCATCCTGACGTCGCGAAGGATAAGAAGAGTGCGGAGGAGAAGTTCAAGCAGATCAACGAAGCCTACGAAGTGCTCAGCGATCCGGAGAAGCGCGCGAAGTTTGATCAGCTCGGCGCGGATTGGAATCAGCGGGGCGGAGGATTTCAGCCGCCACCAGGGCGGCACGCGCAGCCGGGCGGCGGTTTTCAGCGATGGAGTACCGGCGGCAATGGCGGCGACGGCGAGTTTGAGTTCGATGGAACGGGGTTCAGTGATTTCTTTGAGCAATTTTTCGGTGGCGGCCGGGCGCGAACTGCGGCTGGATTCGGTGGCGGAACGCCCGCGGCGGAGCGCGGCAGCGACGTGGAAGCCGATATCATGGTTCCACTGGAGGAGGCTTTAAACGGCGCGAAGCGGTCTGTCTCTCTGCGACGCAGCGGGGCGAGCAAAGTGGAAAGTTATCAGGTGAAGATCCCGAGCGGCGTGCACGAAGGGCAACGGATTCGTCTGGCCGGCCAGGGCGAAGCGGGCGAGCGCGGAGGAAAAAGTGGCGATTTGTTTTTGCGGGTACGCCTGGCACGGCACCCGGAATTTTCGGTGGAAGGAAGCGATCTAATTCACGAGGCCGATCTTCCGCCATGGGATGCGGCGCTCGGAACAGAGCTGCAGGTGCCGACGCTGGAGGGAAGGGTGCGGGTGAAAATTCCGCCGGGCACGCAGGGGGGGCAGCGGTTTCGTTTGCGGGAGCGGGGACTGCCAAATAGCGGCGGCGGCCGCGGTGATCTTTACGTCGAAACGGATATTCGAATCCCGAAAAAAATAACAGAGCGCGAGCGCGAAATCTGGCAGGAGCTGGCCCAGCTGCACAGGAGCGATCCATCAGTATGAAAGTGTCGTTAGGCACGGACCACGCCGGTTTTCGGCTGAAGGAAAAAGTGAAGACGCTGCTGCAATCGCTTGGGCATGAAGTGGTGGATTTCGGCACTTTCAACGAAGAGGCGGTCGATTATCCACTGTTCGTTAGACCCGCGGCCGAGGCAGTAGCGCGCGGCGAATGCGAGCGCGGCGTGGTCTTTGGCGGTTCGGGCAACGGGGAAGCGATGACGGCGAACAAAGTGCGCGGCGTCCGTTGCGCGCTTTGCTGGAGCGAGGAAAGTGCGCGGCTCTCGCGGCAACACAACGACGCCAACGTCCTCTCGTTAGGCGAGCGTCTCGTCCCGGAGGATCTGGCGCTTTCGATCGTGCGTATCTGGCTGACTACGCCGTTCGAAGGTGGACGGCATGCGCGGCGGATCGCCCTGCTGGACACGCCGTAAAGTCAGAAGCAAACGTCACAGCAAACCGCGGCTAGAAAAACGGCGCTGACCACGGCGTTGCTGTGGAAGAAGGCACGGTTAATCACAGCCAGGTCGGAATGGGCGGCGGCACGATGCTCGTAGAAGAGCGCGAGGGCGATCAAGGGCATCGCGCCGAAATAAAAGGCGCGGAGCCCGGCGACGAAACCGAATGCGATCAACGAAACGAACATCGCTAGATGGAGCCATTGCGCCACGCGAAGGCTCCGAGCGATTCCCAGCCTAACGACAAGTGAATGCATGCCTTCGCGGCGATCGAACTCGAAGTCTTGCGTGGCATAAATCAGATCGAAGCCGGCCACCCAACAGATGATGCCGAAGCCAAGCACGAGCGGCGCGGGAGCGAGCCCCCCGGTTTGTGCGATCCAGGCGCCGGCAGGGGCGATGGCCAGGGCCAGGCCAAGAAAGAAATGCGACATCGCAGTGAAGCGTTTGGTGAAGGAATAAAAGCAGACGATCCCAAGAGCGACCGGCGAAAGCAGGCCGGTAGCGAGATTGATAGCGCTCGACGCGGCGATGAATCCCGCGGCCGAAAGGAAGAACAGGGCCGATGCGACCGAGCGATCCAGGAGAAGGTGCCTGCTTGCAGTTCGAGGGTTGCGTTGATCGAGCGACCAATCGGCCAGGCGGTTGAAAAGCATCGCGGCCGTTCGTGCCAGCACCATGCAGAAGAGGACTAAAATCAAAACGCGAACGGATGGCCGACCGTTCGCGGCCACGAGGAGAGCGCCCAAAGCGAATGGCAGTGCGAAGATGGTGTGGCTAAACCGGATCAGCCGGAGGAAAGGTGCGATCACCTGGCGCTTTCGAGGAGTTCGGCCAACCGTGTTTTTGCACCGGTCACAATCGGAGCGCCGTGTGCGAAAAGGATTCGCTCGAAAGAAAATGCGAGGAGCTTCTGCAGAGATTTCCGCATCAGCTTTTGATTCGCGCAGTATTTCTTCGGCAGAATATTGAATCCTCCTGAGCCGAAATTTATTAATGCGTCGCCGAGGATAAGGCTGCCTCCATCTTCTTGCGAGTAAAGTGCCAGCTCGCCGGGCGCGGCTCCTTCCAGAAATATTGTCTCCAGGTTGCCAACGATTGGATTGCCGCTCTCGATCTCTTGTGTCCCGGGAATTTCCGCGGCGGCGGCAGCGTAAATCGGTGCCGAAAATTCCGCGGCAAAAGCCGAGGCAGCACGCTGATGGTTGCCGTTGGTAATGATGATGCCGGCCACGCGCCGCCCGTCGATCAGTCGAACGAGTGAGTCCGGATCAAGCGGAGTTGGATCGACAAAGAAAACTTCCTCGCTCGTCTTGAGCGCCGTTGAGGAAAGATCCGCTCGAACCTGGTTGTCGTAGCGCTGCCAGATAGCGAGGTGGTGTGTGAGAAACGAGATTTCTGGGTTCGGGAGCGACACGGCGGCAATTAGACCACGGGAGCGGAATTCTCAAGGCATAGCTCTGCCGTAATATCCACTGGCACTATAATTGCTAGAATGAACAGAACTACCAGAAATATGATATCCTTCTCCTATCAAGCACGTGACGCCTCCGGAAAGATCGTTTCCGGGATCCAGGACGCTCTTAACGAAGATAACGCGGTGACCAGCCTAATGAGCCGTGGGCTCATGGTCTTATCTCTGCAACAAAAGGCGTCGGTCGCCCGCTCCAAGAAGAAAACCTGGACAGTCAAAGAGACTGATCTTGTCCTCTTCACCCGGCAGCTTTCAACGATGATCGAAGCGGGCATTTCGCTCGTTCAAGCCTTGACCGCTCTTTACGACCAATCCGATCCCAAACGCCAGCGCGGTCTGCGTGAAGTCATCAGTGATGTCACGACCCGCGTCCAAGGTGGCGAAACATTTAACGAATCTATCGCGAAGCATCCGCGCGTGTTCGACCGACTGTTTGTTTCCATGGTGAAAGCAGGCGAACACGGCGGTTTGCTCGCGGAGATTTTGGACCGGCTGGCCGGCTTCCTCGAAGCCAGCTCGCGTCTCCGTAAGAAAGTGAAATCAGCCATGACTTATCCGGTCATCGTCATTTCGATCGCGTTTGCCATCACCACTTTCCTGATCGTGAAAGTCGTCCCGATTTTCGGCGAAATTTTCAAAGACTTCGGCGCGAAGTTACCCGCCCCGACGCAATTTCTCATCGACGTGAGCGAGTTCATGCGTGGCGAATGGTATCTGCTAATTGCCGGCGGGCTCGGCATTTTTTTTGGGATTCGCACCTTTCTGCGCTCCACCCGCGGCAAGCAGCTCTGGGACAAGTGGAAGCTGAAACTGCCGGTTTTCGGTCCGCTCATTCATAAAATCAGCATGTCGCGATTCTCCCGCACCTTCGCGCAACTCATCCGCAGTGGCGTGCCAATCCTCGAGGTCCTCGATATCGTGGCGGGCGCCTCCGGAAACCACGTGGTCGAGACCAGCATCAAAGGCGTGGGTGAAGACGTCGAGAAAGGCGACAATCTCTCCGTCGCGCTTTCTAAGAAGAAGATTTTTCCGCCGATGATGTTGCGCATGGTCGCAGCCGGTGAAGCCACCGGTCGGATCGATACCATGCTCGAAAAGATGGCTGATTTCTGGGACGAAGAAATCGAAGCGCTCCTCGATGCGTTGACCTCTTTGATCGAGCCCATGCTGATCGTTTTCCTCGGTGTGATCGTAGGTGGCATCGTCATCGCGATGTTCCTGCCGATCTTCAAATTGAACGAAGTAGTTTCGCAGAGCAAAAGCTAAGGAGAAGCCTCGCTCGGTAGCTGGAAGGGGTGGATCGCAAGGTCTGCCCCTTCTTGTTTTCTGCGGGATCTTTCGTCCCTGCGCTTCAGTCGGAATGATTGAGACGAAGAAGTAGGTGCAGGTGCAGATGAAACGACAGATAAAGGCGGCTTTAACCTTTTCGTCGCGCAATGACACTTAGCGGCCAGGTCACCGTGCGTTGCATGTCCGGCTCGCCCCAGAATCCGTTTACGTTCTCCGTCAGTTCAGTCACTGGATCAAAGCCTCGCGCGGCGATGAAGTTTTTCGTTGCCGACCACGTCCGCAGATATCCGATCACCTGTCCCAGGGTCCACTCTGCTTGCATTCGGAATTCCGGGAGCGCGATTTTCGAAAAAGGAAACTCGATCGTGTGATAGCCGGTCTCGACCAGCGTTCTCTCAAAATCCCAGTAAGCCCCGATTGTTTCGCGGTAGAACTCTTCCACCAATCCGTCGATGGCGGGCGAGATCTTGAAAAGGTTATAGGACCAGACCGCAAGCACACCGCTCTTTTTTAGAACGCGCTGCGCTTCCGCGAAAAATGCCGCGCAATCAAACCAATGCAGAGCCTGTGCGACCGTAATCAAGGCTGCTGAAGCCGGTTCCAGTCCGCTCTTTTCCGACGTCGCCACGCGATAATCGATGCCGGTTTCTGGCTCGGCCTCCGCGATCTGTTTTGCGCTCGCATCAGTTGCGATCACAGAATCGAAAAAAGGCGCAAAACCGATGGCTGCTTGTCCGTTTCCTGTCGCGCAATCCCATGCGCAACTGCGGTCGGGCGCGAGATTGGCAAGGTAATGGAAAAGAGCCTCCGGATAGCTTGGGCGAAACTGCGCATATTCCGCCGCGTGTCCGGAGAAGCGATCCTTGAAGCTCATTCCGCGGTCGCGTTGGCTGGTTTGTTCCGCACGGTCGCGGCCTGTTCAACGCGCGCGTACATCTCCGCGTAAATGCGTTCGATCGCTACGCCCGGATCTTCCAGCATCATGCTTTCCTTGATCTTGCTCGCGTAAATTCCAAAAGCGAAAGGCGAGATGACCGGGAGCTCGCGCAGCGTCCAACGGTAATGTTGGACGTGATCGAGAAATTCAAACGCCTCTCCGGCATCGAGAAAAATATGCATCGCCTGCCGGTAGGCTTCCTTCAGCAGCGGGTGATCCGGCTCATGCTGTTCGAGCACGCGAAACAAAACCTCCGAGCTCCAGGTTAGCTGCCGCGGCCGCCGCTGACGTCCCGGCAGATTTCTTGGTACCATCAAACCGGTCTGCGCCACGCCGCGGAATTGCCATTTTACTAACTCCGAGCCGCGCAGGGCCGCATACAAATCCTCCTCCGCTCCCTCGCGCTCCAGACAACGCCGCCAATCCTCCATCGGCATCTCCTGGAACGGTCGGAGTGTGAGCAGAAATCCGTAATCGTCGATTGTGACCAGCGCATTCCCGCCCAACCGGTTCTTCACCCGCCAAGCCACGATGCGCGAGAGCGCATCGTTTGCGCTCCGGCCGATGAGCGAGTGAAAAAAGTAATGCGAGTAGTCGGCATCCCGATAAAGCTCGATCAACATTTTCTCGCCGACCGGCAATTCCGAGACGCTGAGCTGCGCACGAAATTGTTCCAGGATCGCTTCAGCATTGGCCGCCGAGATTTCGTAATTTTCCACCAGCCAATCCGAAACATTCTCCTTGCGGGAATTGGAGCCGGCGCGCCTTCGCGCCGGAGGGTTGTATCCTTCGTCTTTTTCCACGACGATTCTCCGGCCCGGAGGCGGGCCGGCTCCATCGAGCCGCTCCGCGATTTCTCCACGAAGCGTGCGCACACCGGCCGCAAGCCCAGACGTGAGCGGCATCTTGGCTGCATTCCAACGAGGCACCGTCGGAAGGTGGCCGTCCGCGCGCTCGACGTAGGCGGCCTGCAATTCCGTATCGACCAGACGCACGATCCGTCCGCCGAGCACGAAGAGATCGCCGATCTGCAATTGCTTGATGAAGTTTTCTTCGACCGAGCCCAAGCGCCGCCGTTTTAGAAAAACATCGACGAAACTTTCCGAGACGATCGTGCCGATGTTTACCAAAAAATCGCGCGCCACCCGCGGATGCGCGATCGAGATGACGCCGTCTTCCACGCGAATTTTTCCAAAGAGGCCTGCGTATTGTTTCTCGAGGGAAGCGCCGCCCCCTTCCAGGTATTGGACCACGCGCTCGAACTCCTCGCGTTCCAAATCGGAAAAAGGACGCGCCCGCCTAACGAGTGCAAAAACTTCTTCCACTTCGATCGGCGCCAGCATCGCCAGCCCCACGATGTGCTGGGCGAGGACATCGACCGGTTTGTCCTGGATGCGAATCGGATCCAGCTCGCGATCGCGCACGCGTTTCGCGGTCACGGTCGCTTCCACCAGGTCGTTTACGTTCGTGGCCACGAGCACGCCGTGGCTGCTGCGATTTAGCGAGTGCCCGGAACGCCCGATCCGCTGGATGGCGCGCGAGACGCCCTTCGGCGTGGCTACCATTACGACCAGATCGACCGCGCCGATATCAATCCCCAGTTCCAGACTGGTCGAGCAAACCACCGCGCGCAGCTCGCCATCTTTCAGACGGTCTTCCACTTCCAGCCGCACGCTCCGGTCTAACGAGGCATGGTGCGTTTCAATCTGGCTCGCCAGCTCTGGCAATAATTCCTTCAGCTTCAATCCGAGTTGTTCCGCGGCCGAGCGGACGTTGGTGAAAACAAGAACGGATTTGCGCGAGCGAATCAGCTCCGCCAACTCCGCATACAGGCGTGCGCCGGTGTAACCAGCCGGCGGATACGGATGCCGTCGAATTGGCGAGAAAACTTCCACGATCGATTTTTTCTCCATCTTCGCTTGTGCGATCTGGCATTCGCGACCTTGGCCGACTAAAAACCGCGAGAGCAAATCGAGCGGCGCTGCCGTCGCCGAAAGCCCCACGCGACAAAGTGGCTTCTCGCTGGTGCGTAATCGTTCCAGCCGTTCCAGGGATAAACTCAAATCCGCGCCCCGCTTGTTTCCCGCGAAGGAATGCAATTCGTCCACGATCACGAACGCGCACTCGCTCAAATGCGCCGTGTAACTTTCCTGCGCCAGCATCACTGCCAGGCTTTCCGGCGTCGTCACCAAAATATGCGCGGCGCGCCGCCGAAATTTCGCCCGCTCCGAAGCCTTCGTATCGCCGGTCCGCGCGTGAATGAGCACCTCTTTCTCCAATCCCATTCCTTCGATGGGCGCGCGCAGATTTTTGCTGATGTCGTAAGTTAGCGCGCGCAGCGGCGAAACGTAGATGCACTGCACGGTGGCATGCAGCTCGCCGGCTTCGAGTTTGCGCAGAAGAAAATCGAAAATGCCGAGGAATCCGGCCAGCGTTTTACCGCTCCCGGTTGGCGAAGTGAGCAGGATCGACTCGCGCGCCAGTATCGCCGGCACACAAAGCAGTTGGGCTTGGGTAAAACTTGGATAGGTCTTGCGAAACCAGCGTCGCAATTTCGGATGCAAACGTAGCGCCATTTCTTTCGAATCGGCGGCATCCCGGCGCGACATGAAGGAAAGGGGAGCCTAGCCTTTCGCTTCGCACAAGCTGTCCGGCGCGCTTTCTTAAATCACAGCTGCGCCAGAACGGGACACGGAGGTGCGAAGTAGGCTGTTGACCTGAAACCAGAGACGGCCAGCTGCCGCAAAAGCGGCGTGCAATTCATCCTGACCAAAACGATAGAGTCGATCGAACTCCCGGCTTAGTCCATTAACCATCGTAATGGTAAGTAACCTTCTGAGCATCCGACTCCCCGGCATCTACCCCCCTCTTCCAGTGCTTTGATCACTTACCCACCAAGTGGCTAAACCATCGTGATCCAGCCGAGGTACTCTGATAGCTATCGTCGTTACTTGGACGACTTCACGCGCGTCAGAGCATTCTGCCATGAGAGTCTTAAGGACTTGTTAGGTTCAAACGGGTATCGACTGCTTCACTCGAGGAACGTTCTATCCCTTTAGTATGGAATCGCAGCTTTCCAATCTTACTGGCTACCCGCTCTTTTGCTTGGTTCGCTCGCGGTCGTGCTTTGTGGAGAACCGTTCGACTGAACAAGTCGGCGACCTATGTCGAGGAAGAAAGAAACGGGGGGAAGAGGACGTTCTCGCGCTCGACCGCGGCGCCGCGACTAAGGAATAACTCTCGAATCTCAGGCGTATAGAAGTCGCCGGCATAGGCGGGATTCAACCCAAAAAAGATTCGACCGCCTGGTTTCAGCCGAGTCTTAAGATCATCAAGGAAGAAGGACCACTCCTTCGTGCCCCAACGCCACGTTTCCCCGATGCGTCCGTGAAACGCGGTCGAGAAAGCTGTGATCCAGTCAAAGCGTCGTCCCGTTTCCGGCAGCGGCTCGAAAGCTCGGATTTCGTGTACGACCCGTTCCACGCCTAACAAGTCCACCAGGTCGCGGAAGAGCGGGGCCGCATCGATATCGAGGCCCAACCCGGAATGCCCATGTTGCTTGAGAACGAAAAGGAAGAAACCGCCGCCGCAGCCAAGATCGAGCACGTCCTGTGGCGGGGAGCGATGGAAATTTAAATCCTGCGCGCGCCGGATGTTGAGCTTTAGGTGCGCCGCGACATCGAGATACTTCACGTAATGCCTGGGATAAGCCGTCGCGCTTTTAACCATGGCCAAATGATGAGCCTGTAACGCGTGTAAACGCTCGGCATCGATTTTTGCCATGAGAGGCGCGAGCGGGACGGGATGAAGCCCCCGCTTTAGCTTTCGCCAGGTCCGCTGGTAGGTAAGCGGCTGGCCTAGCTTGGCGATCTTGTGGGAAAACTTCACCGGACTTAGCTCTTCCTAGCCCTTCGGATTCACCGGGAAATGCTTGTTCTTTAACTTCTCCGGCACACGCTCGGTTTGTTCGGATTCAATCTCTTCCGTAGCCGCGCCTAACGACTCATAAGCTTCGCGATTTTTCTTTGCGCGGCACATGTAGGCGGTGGCGTGCGCAAGAGGAATGCGCGCTTCCGGCAAGCCGATAAACTCAACCGCTTGTTGGGTCGCGATCGCGAGCGGTAACGCCTCCGCATCCGCCAGGCCGACATCTTCACTCGCGAAGATGACGATGCGCCGAGCGATGAAGCGAAAGTCTTCACCGGCATGCAGCATTTTCGCCAGCCAATAGATCGCGCCCTTCTCGTCCGACGCGCGCATGCTCTTGATGAAGGCGCTGATCGTGTCGTAATGCGCGTCGCCCTTCTTATCGTAGACGATCGCTTTTTGCTGGATGCTTTCCTCCGCAACTTTGAGCGTGAAATGAATGATGCCTTGCTCGTTAGGCGAAGTCGTCAAGACGCCGATCTCGAGCGCGTTTAAACATTTGCGCGCGTCGCCATCGCTCAGCTTGGCCAGATGCGTTTTTGCATCCGCATCCATGCGCACCTTGTATTTTCCGAGCCCGCGTTCTTCGTCCGCCAGTGCGCGATCGATTAACTCAACTAGATTCTCCACCCGCAGCGGCTCGAGTTGAAAAACCTGTGAGCGCGAAACGAGCGCGCTGTTTACATAAAAGAACGGGTTGTAAGTGGTAGCGCCGATCAGCCGAAGATTTCCGCTCTCCACGTCGGGCAGCAAAATGTCCTGCTGCGCTTTGTTAAAGTGGTGGATCTCATCGACGAACAGAATCGTTCTTTGACCAGAGGTGCGAAGGCGATTGGCCGCGGCCGCCACCACTTTGCGCATCTCCGCGACGTTGCTTTCCACACCACTAAGGCGCTCGAATTTCGCCTTGGTCATTTCGGCGATGATTTGCGCCAGTGTCGTCTTCCCTGTCCCGGGCGGGCCGGACAAAATCACCGAGGGCAATCGATCCGCCTCGATCGCGCGGCGCAGAAGTTTTCCGGGCGCGAGGATGTGCTGCTGGCCGGCAAACTCGTCCAAGGAACGCGGCCTCATCCGCGCGGCCAGCGGCGAAGCGGCGGTTGGCGGCTTTACCGCTTTCACCTCCTCTTCGACCGTGAACAAATCTTTCACGCTGGACGTTAGGTCTGGTGGAGCTCTCCAGCAACGCGCCCACCGAAGCGCCGAGCGGTGGCGCTCTTCACGTTACATCGGCGCCGGTCGAGCGTGTCGCGGCTGATAGACGCCAATCTTACCGCCCCCGGGAAGGTGCAGCTGCGTAACCAAGCCCCAGCCCTGGTCTTCCACCGGTTCGCAGGAAATATCATGTTCCTTCATTTGCGCGAGGAAGGCTTCGACGTCGTCGCACATAAAATAGAATTCATGCACGTCGTTTTTCTCGCCGGGATGGACCGCGATCTCCGCCGGGGGTAACCCAAAGATCAGCCAGCCGCGGCCGACATCGACGTTGGTTAATTTGAGAACATCACGCAAAAAGTCGCGGTCTGCTTCCGCGTCCGTGCTGTAGATGATGGAATGCGCACCGGTGATCATGGCTAAGTCATGATCGTGACTGAACGCGAAGCGAGACTCCCGCTGGCGCGCTTCTTGCACCTTGATCGTTTCGTTCGAATATTCCGCCGCATGCGAAGGGCACTAACGTTTCTTTTTTTCCTTCTTCTCGCGACTGAAACGCGCGCGGTCTCATCCGCTTTGCCGTTTTCGACTGTCTTTCGTGGTCAGGATAAATTCGAGCGACTGGTGAGCGAGGCGAAAGCGGGCAACTGGCCCGCGCTTCCGATTGGCGAACGGACCGCGACGGTAGGACGTGCCCTGGTCGGGACGCGTTATAAATCTTTCACGCTCGAAATCGATAATCGCATCGAAGCGCCATCGGCGAATTTCGCCGGGATGGATTGTTGGACCTTTTTCGAGGTCTCGCTCGCCTTCGCGCGCATGCTGGATGAGCCGGCGG
>CAXSFN010000034.1:0-7154 GCA_964236815.1 uncultured Chthoniobacterales bacterium | reverse complement strand
ACAATTGGACACCCGAGCGTTTCCTGCATTTTATCGAGCTGGATCGGTATCGCGATGGCCGTTGCACCGGCGATTATCTTTCGCGTTTACATTATCTGGAAGACTGGCTGGCCGATAACGATCGCCGCGGATTAGTGAACGACCTGACCCGTGGGCTGGGCGGTGTCAGCTCTGCGCATGCCGCCCGCGAGATGACGGTGGGCTGGCGCAATTACCGTTACTTGAAAAGCAATCGTGCGCTCCTCGGTCCGCTCCGCTGGATGGAGGAACGCGTCTCGAGCCGACCTTTGTATCAGGTTCCGAAGAGCCGCGTCGCGGCGATCGAACCACAGCTCCACACCGGCGATATTATCGGAATCGTTTCGCGTGACGGCAGCCTCTTCGGCACTTCGCATGTCGGACTGGCTCTGCGGACGGAGGACGGGGTTTTGCATTTCATGCACGCGTCATCGCCGCGGAATTACGGTAGGGTTGTGATCGACTCGAGCCTCTCGAGTTATCTCTACCGTTACGGAAGCGACACCGGCATTCTGGTCGCACGGCCGACTCGTTAGGGCGTGTAGCCGAAGCGCGGATCGAGCGCGCGCATCGCCTCGGCCGCATAAGCTTGATCGCCCGCGGTCAGGTAATCCTGGAAACCGCCGACTTTGCCGCGTCGGACTTTAAACGATTCCGGATCCTGTATGTCGCCTGCCTGCAGGATTTTCGATTCGAACGCACCCGCAGCCTCTAGTTTTTTCATGTTGCCGAATTCCGAGAAGGCGAGCGCATGTGCATACGATTCCGGATCGGGTGAGGTCTCGCCCAGCGAGATGAGCAAATCGCGAAATTGATTCTCCGGTTCGGCGCGCAACGATTCATAGCGCACCAGATTGAAGCTGGGCCGTGTGGAAAATTCCTTCAGCCAGCGATTCATTACTTCGACGATGGAGCGAATGCCGAAGGCCGGATCGCGCAAAAGTTCGCTCGCACTCTTTTCCTTTAACTCGTTAGGCGTTTCCTTCGTCCGCCGGGTCAGTTGCACATGGAGCGAGACGAACGCATCGCGCGGGTCACGCGCCAGGAGAATGATGCGCGCTTCCCGCAAGGCCGCCTCGGGAATTAGATATTTTCCACGGATGCGATCCCACCGATTTCCCTTCGTCCGTTCCTCAAAGAGATCGTGTGAATAAACCACGCGCGGAATTCCTGGTTCCCCATAGCGTTCGGGCTCGAATGTCATTTCGCGGCCGAAACGCTTGCAGAAATAGGCACAAAGAAAGGTGCGCACCCAGGTGCGCCCGCTTTTCGGAATGGAAATAACGATGGCATCTCCGCCAGAAAGAGCGCGGGCTCGGCTGCTGAAATTCCAACGCTTCATCAATCGGTCTGTTGGTCGAGATCGAGCACGCGCTGGCCCTGTGATCTGAGCGCCTCACGCAAGCGCGTGCGGGTGCGCGCGCGCCGCCATTTGCGCAGGAAAGAATTCTCCGAATAGGTGCCGCGGAAAGGCGGAGAGATCGCGCAATCTTCTCGGGCGCAGAAAGCAAGCGCCTCGGGCGTCCAAAGCCCGCGGACGATGGCCGACATCAGGTAAGGAACGGGCGGGTCTTCGCGCTGGTGGTAAGAGAGAATTTTCATCCCGCGCGTGCGTTCGCTGCCGCGCGATTCCATTTCCCACGCGGTCTCGCCCTCCCGCAAAATCGACTGGAAGGCATCGCGTTTCCAAAGCGTGAGCTGACATCGCGCGCGGCCGTCCGAGTCCAGCGGGACGATGCCGAAGCGCTCGTTAATTGCTTGGAAACCCGGCTCCACTTCCGAGCGGGCGCGGAAGCATAGGGAGTCGACGTCGTGCTCGAAGGCGTATTGAAAATCCTGCGCCAGCTGCGCTTCGTTCACGGGCGCGTTCAGGAAATAATCTTCCTGCAAATAGAGCACGCGCGGCTGCGTGATTTGCTGCAGGGCCGCTTTCATGTTCGAAGCCCAGCCGCGATCTTCCCCCACCTCCAGCGGGGCCAAATATTTCGAGCGAAGGCGCATCCGATTGACGATCAAGTGGACGGGAAAAGGGCACTCGGGCCAATACTTTCGCCAGAAAAAAGCGAAGGGCCGCCAGGCATCAAAAAAGGTGTCGCAACTGGAAACGACGACCGCGACCGAGGAAGCGAAATTCTTGAGTTCCTGCATGGGAGATGAGGGGCGGCGACCGGGCCCACCATACCTCAAGTCGCGCCCCCGCGTGGCCGACATTCTGCTTTCTGAAAGCAGATGGGTAAGAAGCACGAACTGCGCACTCCCCGAAGATGATGACGCAGGCGGACCCGCTCGAAAGCGCAGCCTGCGATACCGAGCAATACCGGCTGCTTTTCGAATTGAACCCGACGCCGATGTGGGTCTTCGAGGCGGCTACGTTGCGCTTCTTGGCGGTGAACGCCGCAGCCGTGCGGCAGTACGGCTACACCTGTGAGGAATTCCTGGCGCGGACGGTCCGGGATATTTTGCCTAACGAGCAATCGGCCAAGTTCGAACACTCACTTCCCTTTGCCACTTCCGCTTCCGTCACCCGCCATTGGCGACACTGCCGCAAGAACGGATCCGAATTAACCGCATCGGTTTTCGTCGGCCCGGTCCGCTTTGATAATCGCGCCGCCTGGATGTCGATCGCGACCGACGTGACCGAGCAGCAACGTGCTGATCTAAAGGTACGGCAAAGCGAAGCCAACCTGGCCCTGGCGCAACGGGTCGCGCGCCTTGGAAGTTGGGAAGTGGATGTGACGGATCGCGCCGAGCGGGCGAAAAACCCCCCGCGCTGGTCCGATGAAACTTTCCGGATTTTCGGGCTAGCACCGGGCGGACTCGAAGTTACGCACGACAGTTTTTTTCGTCTCCTGCACCCGGAGGAACGCGAAGCGGCGAAAGCGACCTTCGTGCAGCAGCTCCGGACCGGCACGCCTTACAGCGCGGATCATCGCATCATTCGGCCGGACGGGAGTGAGCGGCTTGTCCATGTTGTTTCCGACACGGTACACGACGCGGGCGGACGAACCGTCCGGCTAGGCGGGACCGTCCAGGATGTAACGGAAAAAAAGCGGGTGGAAGAGGCTTTGCAGATGCAGGCCCGTGTGATCGAAAGCATGACGGAAGGCGTGGTCGTGGCCGATAGCACTGGCCGGATCATGCAAACCAATCCTGCGCTGAACCGCATGTATGGATACGAGCCTAACGAGTTGTTGGGCCAGCCGGTGGCGATCTTACAGGATCTGGTTGATCCCGAGGCGGAAGACCGCGTCGTGGAAATGATGTCGCAGGCGCGACACTCGACCTGGACGGGCGACGTGGTCCGCCGGCGAAAAGATGGAAGCAGCTTCCTGACCCGGACGCAGTTGAGCGCTTTCGAGATGTCCGGGCGCCGGCATTTTTTCGCGGTGCAGGAAGATATCACCGAACAAAAGCAGACCGAGAAGGCGCTTTTGGAGACGGAGGAAAAATTTCGTTCGATTTTCGAGAAAGCGGTGGAGGGAATTTTCCAGACCACGCCGGAGGGAAGGGTGCTGGCGGCGAACCCGGCTTTCGCTCGCATCCTGGGCTTCGCCTCGGCGGAAGAGATGTGTGATTACGATATCGCGAAGCAGGGTTATGTGGACCCGCAGCGCCGCGGAGTGCTGAAGCAGGCGATGGCGGAGAAGGGACAGGTGAACGGCTTCGAGTCTGAGATGATTCGGCGGGATGGGCAACGGGTCTGGGTTTCCGAAAACACTCGCACCGTGCGCGGCGACGACGGCGAGATCCTATTTTACGAAGGCACGATCGAAGACATTACCGAGCGCAAACGAGACCAGCAGCGCATTCGCGAACAGGCGGAGCTGATCAATCTCGCGCATGACGCCATCATCGTCCGCGATCTGGAGGATCGGATTTTATTTTGGAATTGCGGCGCCGAAAAAATCTATGGCTGGACCGCCGGCGAAGTGCTCGGTCGACCGATTACCGACCTGCTCCATGATAACGATCAGCTCTTCCTGGAAGCGAAAGCCACGCTGCTCGAAACCGGAGAGTGGCGCGGTGAGGTCCAGCACTTCTGCAAGGATGGACACAAAATCGTTTCGTGTTCGCGCTGGACGCTGGTGCGCGATGAAAGCGGCGCGCCCCAATCGATCCTCGTCATTCACACCGACGTGACCGAGCAGAAGAAACTGGAAGCGCAATTCCTTCGCTCACAACGTCTGGAAAGCATCGGCACGCTGGCCGCCGGTGTGGCGCATGATTTAAACAATATTCTCGCGCCGATCATGCTGGTCTCGCCGCTTCTGCGCGGTGAAATCTCGGAGAGCGACAAGGAAAGTTTTCTCGCCCTGGTCCAATCGAACGCGGAGCGTGGCGCCAGCGTCGTAAAACAGATGCTCACTTTCGCCCGCGGCGCCGATGGGGAACGGGTCCTGATGCAGCCGCTTTATCTGCTTGAGGAAGTAACGAAAGTGGCCGAGCAAACTTTTCCGAAATCGATCACGGTTCGGACGAAATACCCGGAGGATCTGTGGCTGGTGGAAGGCGACCCGACGCAATTGCAGCAGGTCTTGCTCAATCTTTGCGTGAACGCGCGCGACGCCATGCCCAAGGGCGGAACACTTCGCCTAACAAGTGAAAACTTTATTGTCGACGAACACTTTGCCGCTATGACCCCGGAGGCCAAAGTCGGTCCGCATGTGTTGATCAAGGTCTCAGATAACGGCACGGGCATACCCCGCGAGATCATGGATAAAATCTTCGATCCGTTTTTCACTACCAAAGACGTAGGTAAAGGGACGGGGCTGGGACTTTCCACCGTGATCGGGATTTTGAAGAGCTACGGCGGATTCGTGAATGTCTACAGCGAACCGGGCCATACCAGCTTCAAGGTCTACCTTCCCGCGAAAGCAGGAGCTACTTTGGGCGCGAATCTGCCGCCGGCAGTTTCGTTACCCGCCGGCCATGGTGAAACCATTCTGGTAGTTGACGATGAACCGAGCATTCGCGAAGCGGCCGAGACGTTGCTTGCGATGTTTGGTTACAAGGTCTTACTCGCGGAAGATGGGATCGAAGCGCTCGCGCTCTTAGCGCGGCACGCGGCCAAAGTGGACGTCGTTATTACCGACATGGTCATGCCTTTTATGGATGGCGTGACACTCATCCGCACCGTCCGAAAGATTAACCCGGAAACGAGGATCATCGTCTCAACCGGACGGGACGACGGCTGTAACAACGAAACGATGAACGGCCTTGCGCCCGAGGCGTGTCTGTTAAAACCGTACACGCGAGAGAAATTTCTCATGACCCTGGATACCGTTCTACACCACCGGCAAGTAGCTACTACCTAACGAGTAATCGATTGGGCTGAAGGTGTAGGCTGGGGAGAAAGGTCTTGGTTCCAGCGGAAGATCCAAACGAACAGGAGTGTCACCAGGGCGGCGATGGCAATTGAGCCAAGAATATCGCTCAACCAATGATCGTTTACGCCTATCCGCGCGATAACGATAAAGGTCGGCAGAATAAGAAGCGGAAGGCGCCACCGCGGGAAGAGAAAGGCGAGCGGAAAGTACAGCGCCCAAAAGTGCGCAGCGTGCCCGGATGGGAACGCACTGCCGTGAGCAGTGAAGAACTGATGGTTCCATGCGCCACTGGGGAGAACTTCAAACGGGCGCGAACGGTGAAAGACTTCCTTCAGCACACCGGCAGTCAATCTGGCAACAAGATGGGTAGAGCCGAGGAAAAGTAGAATCCAGGCGACCTGACGTTTCGCTCTCCACGCAAACAAGGCGGCGCCCGCCAAAATCAGGACGAAGCCAAGTGCAAACTTGGAGAAAGTCATTCCGGAAGCCAGCTCGAGCGCAGTTGTGCCGTTCTGCAAAAACCTCGAATCTTCGCCTCCGAGCTGATGAACGAGCAGTGCGATCGGGCGATCGAGGACGAAGATGCTCAGGATCGAAAGCGCGATGGCGAGAGCGGCTACATAAGCGAGTGAGCGTCGGTTCATAGGAAATCGGGATGCTATTTCGTAATCTGTCCTCGTAAGATGCGGCGAACACGGGTCCTGGATTCAGAAACGTTGGCCCGCGAATATGTGGCGTGGACTTATCGAGCGAAGCGCGGCTGCCGCGACACTCCCAGCCAAACACGTGGCCGTGGTAATGTCGTGTCCCAAGGCGGCGAAGCAGGGTGATCGTTTGCGCCTCAGCCAACAAGTGGACTATGCTCAAGTTGAGCGGCGGCTTCGCCGACGGACTAAGCCCGAGCGATTCGACGCAACGCAAGTTATTCGACCGCTGGACAACTTTCCCCGACGGCGTATAGCTCAGTTAAGAAGTGCAAACCGTGTTTTGCGAAGGTAATGCCGGCTTAGCTCAGTTGGTAGAGCAGCTGATTTGTAATCAGCAGGTCATCGGTTCGAGCCCGATAGCCGGCTTTTGCTATCTTAGTTGTGGTTGCAAAAACAGCCACTTACACGTGACGAAGAATTGGGCATTAGCTGTAAATGAGCTTGGCCAGTCGGGCCTCCGTGGAGAAGTGTAGAACCTGGGCCTAAGCGAACTCCGTGTGCCATCGGCAGGTGCGCGCATGGCGACCACTAGTATTTACCCGCCCTCCCCTACGCAAATGCGGCGCACCAGCGACTGGTAGCTTCCCACGTGGACGACCAAGGAAGGCTGGTGGGTTAGGGAAAACAATCCGCGGCGATGACCTTGCCTCGCAGTGTTACTATCACCGCGGTGTGCTGGGTGAAATTCCGGAGATCAAATGTCGCATTCCCAAACTGCTGTGACCCGAAGGTTTCTCGTGAGCCTGCTGTGACAAAGAGTAAGCTAACTCGATTCTCCACGTAGCTGAGGTGGAGGCGAGGGGAGTCGAACCCCTGTCCTCGAAGCCATCTGCGCAAGCTTCTACAGGTTTAGCCGGTGATTTATTTTTAAGGAGCCGAAGGCTGCGCCGGCACACTTCGTCTCCCGAGCCACCACGAGGTTTCCTTCACCGTCCGGCGCGGTCACTCCGCCGTCCGATTAGCCTGCTGTCCATGTTCGGCGCCGTAGCAGGCGTCCAGCTCCGAACATCGCAGTCAATTAAGCCGCGAGAGCGAGATCTTGGTGATCTGCATTTATTTTTTTTGGTCCGGATTTTAACGAGGCCAACGAACCATCCTCGAC
>CAXSFN010000033.1:0-44359 GCA_964236815.1 uncultured Chthoniobacterales bacterium | reverse complement strand
GTGACGGCAGGGTTGAATTGCGCGCCCGATTGCCGGCCCCAGGTCGAGTAGATCAGGAGCACGACGGTGAGGCCGATGCCGAGTCCATAAATGAATCTGCGCAGGAGTGGCGACGCGATTGTTTTGTGCACACGCGAGCGTGGGTGTTCAAGGGCGAGCGCGAAAAAGAGCGCCACTGCCATGAAGATGCCCAGCTCCGCGCCCTCCATCAGATAGCGCGGCCAATGCTGCTTGAGCGCTTCGAATGCGTAAGCGCGTTGCGCGGCGAAGGCGGGTCGTTGCTCGAGCGAGAAAGCGTGGCCATCGGGATCGCGAAGCGCGCCGA
This sequence comes from uncultured Chthoniobacterales bacterium, assembly GCA_964236815.1. Lineage (GTDB taxonomy): Bacteria > Verrucomicrobiota > Verrucomicrobiia > Chthoniobacterales > UBA10450 > JACCTI01. The sequence continues at coordinate 44,034 of CAXSFN010000033.1, read as the reverse complement.
GATTTTCGTCGCGCGTAGTCTGGAGATGAATGCGCCAGTCCGATGATTCGTTAGGCAACGCGTCACCGACGAGGCCGGGCGCTTCGTATTGCAGTAACTCGAGGCCCGGTCCTTTCGCGCCGCGCAGGCTGGCAATGCGAAGACGCGAGCCGGGCACACGATTCAATAGCTCCTGCTCCAGGCCGTGATTAAAACTTTCGCCGATGAGGCTGAAACCGAGCTGGTCACGATAGAAATGCAGGCTGCGCTTCATCTCCGTCACGACGAACGCGCTGTGATCGATCCCGCGAAAAAGGGGACCACCGCGGCGGTGCCAACGCGGCTCGCCTTTTTCGCTCGGGAATTGGATCAGCTCGAGGAAGTGTCCGTCCGGATCGCGGAAATAGAGCGCTCGAATTCCCGCGGCATCGAAGTTCCAATCCGGCAGCCGTTGCACACCTGCGGAAACGATCCGCGCACCATGCTGCAACAAATGCGCGTAAGCGGCGTCGATGTCACCGACGACAATGGCGATATGCTGAAACGAACGATCGTTGGCGGGCAGATCGTGCGCGTGCGTTTGCGTTTCGCTCTTTCGAAGAACGAGCGTTTCGTCACCGAGCTGCAATCGATTTTCCGAGACGGCATGGAACTGAAGCGTCCCGGTGTAAAATTCCGTCGCGCGGCGCAGATCGGAGACCGTCAGTTCAATTTCGCTCACTTCGACGGCCGCGTGCAGTGAAGAGACAAGCGCCAGAACTAGCGCGCACCATGTGAGTCGGGGGAGCGTTCGCCGAGAGCGAACTGCTGGCGGAGCCATCCCGTCGAAGTAAACTTTTCTTTTGGCGCACATCTCCTCGATCACTCCGTCACAAAAGTGCGCGATCGCAGCATGCGATCACCGGCGCGCCAGAGTCGCGCGCTCCCCGAAATTCCGTTCCGCATCGTGAGGGCCTAGCGCAGCCGCTCCAGAATGTGATCTCCCACCCGCAACGCGTTGGCCGCGATCGTGAGCGAGGGATTCACCGCGCCGCTCGAGCAGAAAAAACTGCCGTCGACTACGTAAAGATTATCCACGTCATGCGTCCGGCAAAAAATATCGAGGACCGAAGTCTTCGCATCTTCGCCAAAGCGGCAGGTGCCGTTCTGATGCGCCACCCCCATCGTAGGAATTTTTTTCTGCAGATAGAGCGAGAGCGGAATGAGCCGGCCCGTATCGTCGGCTTCTTTTAGTTCGACCGTCCAGCGTGCGATCAAACGATCGAAATGTTCGTGGTAGCGATCGCGCTGATGCAGATTGATTTCGCCGTCCCGGCCGAGCAGAACGCGATTCTCGGGATGGGGAAGATCTTCCGCTGTCAGCCACCAATCGACCGAGTGTTTCGCCATTTGGTTCAAGACAAGATTGGGCGCGAAGAACGGTGCGTCCGCGCCAATGATTCCCTGGTCGGTTTTGCCTAACAATTGGATGTGCCCCATCGGAAACGGGAAACCGTCTTCACCCCAGTAGTAGTCGTTCATCGCCAGCGTTTTTTGGAAGACGGTGCGGTTGGGCTTCGTGGTCAGACTCAACATCGCGCCGTTCAGGTGGCGCATGTAATTCCGGCCAACTAATCCGGAAGAATTCGCCAGACCATTCGGATGCTGGCCACTCGCGCTGCCGAGCAGAAGGACCGCCGAATTTATCGCACCCGCCGAGACCACCACGAGGTCGCCACGGAAAAAATGTTTCTCGCCCGCGATCTCCGCTTCGACCGCGGAGATTGCGCGTGCGGATCCGTTTGTCACCAAACGTTTGACGTGCGCGTTCGCCAGCAACGTGACGTTCTCATGCGTTAGCGCCGGCCGGATACCATTCAGATCCGCATCCGCCTTTGCGTCGACCAGGCAGGGAAATCCATCGCAAGTGTTGCAGCGAATGCATTTACTGAGGAGCGGATTGCGCTCGTCGCGTTTCAACGCGAGCGGCACGGGAAAAGGCTGGTGGCCGTTCCGCTTTAATTTGTCATGCAGCTCCTGAATGCGCGGCTCATGCGCCAGGGGAGGGAAGGGATATTCTTCGCTCATCTCCGGCTCGGTCGGATCTATCCCGCGCTGGCCGTGAACCTGGTAGAGCGCTTCCGCTTGCGCGTAGTAGGGCGCGAAATCGCGATACTTCACCGGCCACTCGGGCGAGATGCCGCCCTTGTGTTGCACTGTTTCGAAATCGCGCTCGCGCAAACGGAACATCGCGCCGCCATAGACTTTCGTGTTCCCGCCCACGAAATAACCGGTGTGCGCCATGAAGGGATGCCCGTCCTTGTCCCGCCACTTTTCCTCGGTGTGGTAACGCATTTTCTGGAAGACCTCGACCGAATCCCAATTTTCTTTTTCGCGCGGCAGAAAATCTCCACGCTCCAAAATCAGAATGCGTTTCCCGCTCGGGGCGAGACGGTGCGCAAGCGTCCCGCCGCCCGCGCCGGTACCGATGATGATCACATCGTAGGAATCAGATGCCGTCATCGGTTCGGTGCGTGATTCGAAGGAAACTGAGGAGCGCGCAGATAGCGCGAATGCAAAGGAGAGGTTTCGGATACCATCCGCATTGCAAGAAGCTGGTCTGGTTAGGCCAGCTTGCTTACGAGACCGCGTCGCACCAGTTCGACCGTCACGCCGTAGATGACATGCGTAATCAATTCATTTCCCTGCTCCCAGACTGACATCTGCGCCGGTGAGGGTGAAAAGCCGAGCAAGGGCAAGAGGATTTCGTGCGCACCCAGCCAAAGCGAAAAGCCGAAGAACGCCCCGCAACCCGCGCGCAGGACGGGCAACCTTTCTGAGACGACCGCGTAAACTGCGGCCGCTCCCACACCGAAAACAAAATGCGCCGAAGGCTCGGCGATTTGCTTGACCGCTTCGGAGAGCGGACCGCCGGTAAACTCCACCGAAGCTGCGTTCAGAACATTTCCCAGCGGCGAATCAACTCCTGGCGGCCGTGGCGGTGCGATCGTTTCGCAGAGCGTTTTCACGCCGGTCGCGACCACGCCGCCGATCAATCCATAGACCAGTGATTGACCAATGCTAAGCAGACCCGGCGCGCGGCGCGAGCGATTGAGGGATGACGTTTTCATGCGTCCCGTGAGAGAACGCGAAAGCCGATCTATTCCCCTGCGTGCGTCCGAAACAAAAGGTGTCCGGTACATGTTTAGCAGGTCGGGTCCAGTTTCCGCGATTAACTTTCCCAAGCCTAACGAGTCCAGCTTTATGAAAAATCGCGGCCCGAGACTAAGCGGGCATTAGTCGCTCTTTTTGTCCGGCGGATAAGCGGGTTCCGCGTAGACGCTGAAAGTAGTGGCCCGCTCCTCTCCAGTATTCGTGAATTTGTGAGGCGTTTTTGCAGGCACCAGCACAGCATCCCCCGATTCCATTTGCGCGGTTTCCTCGCCGATCTCTGCCCGTAATTTACCCTTCAACAAGATCAGGGTTTGATCACTCTTTGCGTGCACGCTCGGTTTGTCGCTGCTCGATTCGCCGGCCTCGAGCGTGAGCAAACCAGTTTGGCTCAGCTCAGTGGTATCGATTACCCGAAAGCCACTCCCGGCTTGAAAAATATGCGTCAGTTTCATGCTTTATCTCCGAATGAAGCGCGTCACCCGCGCCTCTCAGCTGGATGCAATTAGACCAGGATTATTCCAGGATCGCCGCAAAGAATGAGGAAAATGAATTAGTGCGAATCTCGATCATCGTCCCGGTCTGGAACGAGGCTTCGATCATCCGGCCATTCCTAATCCATCTGCGCGCGATCGCGCCCGCGAGCGAGATCATTGTCGTCGATGGCGGCAGCGACGATGAAACGGCTAGGCTTAGCCGCTCGCTCGCCGATCTCTTTCTCACCAGTAAAAAGGGTCGGGCTCGGCAAATGAACGCCGGGGCCGCGCGCGCTTCCGGAGGGATTCTCTGGTTTGTCCATGCCGACTCCATCGTCGCAGCCGGCGCCATCGGGGAGATCGAGCGCGCCTTATGCGACCCGCGCAACGCAGGGGGCTCCTTTCGTCTTCGTTTCGTGCAACCAGCGCTCGTTTACCGGATCAGCGACTCGTTAGGCAATCTTGCGATCGATCTATTCGGTATCGCTTTGGGCGACCACGGGATTTTCTGCCGGCGGGATCTCTTTGAAAAAATGGGTGGATATCCCGACGTTCCGCTGATGGAGGACGCCGAGTTTTATCGTGCGCTCCGCCGTCATGGCCGTGTTCGGCAATTGCCGTGTGAGATTGTGACCAGCCCGCGCCGATACGAAAGCCTGGGTCCGTATCGCACGACTTCGATCTACGCCTTCATCCTCCTGTTATATCTTCTCGGTCTTCCTCTGACGCGGCTGGATCGAATCTACCGCCGAATGGTTTCTCGAAAATCGGAGCGCTCTGATCTAATCGTCCAGGGTGGATCACGAAGTTGACGCGGTCATCGTCGGTTCCGGACCGAATGGTCTCGCGGCTGCCGTCACCCTGGCTCGGGCCGGGCGCTCCGTTTTGGTCCTGGAAGCGAATCACTCGTTAGGCGGCGGGACGCGTTCGGCTGAGCTGACTCAGCCCGGTTTCGTGCACGACATCTGTTCCGCGGTCCATCCGCTGGCCGCGGGCTCGCCGTTTTTTAGAACGCTTCCGCTCGAGCGTTTCGGTTTGCGCTGGATTCAACCGGCAATCGCGCTGGCCCATCCGCTCGACCGTGGCACGGCGGCTTGTCTGCACCAGGATTTGGACACAACCGCGGACTCGTTAGGCCGCGACGCCGCGCGTTATCGGAGGCTGATGCGTCCATTGGTGCGTAATTGGCAAAACCTGGCCGAGGAATTCCTCCAACCGATGCTTCATCTGCCACGGCATCCCTTTGCGCTCGCGCGTTTCGGTTTGGGCGCGCTCGCCCCCGCGACCTGGCTGGCGAAAGCGTGTTTTGAAACTGAAGCAGCGCGCGCGCTTTTCGCCGGCTGCGCGGCCCATTCTTTTCTTTCGCTCGAAGCGCCGGCTTCCGCTGCCTTCGGTCTGGTGCTGGGCATGGCCGGACATGCTGTCGGCTGGCCCATTCCGCGGGGGGGATCGCAAGCGATCGCAAACGCGCTGGCCGGATATTTGCGCGAGCTCGGAGGTCAGATTGAAACCGGAAGGCGCGTGAAAAATCTCGCGGACCTTCCGAAATCACGCGCGATTCTTTTCGATACTTCGCCATCGCAATTCGCGCACATCGCCGGCGATCGTCTGCCCGCGTCCTACCGGCAAAAACTCGAAAAATTTCGTCGCGGCCCCGGGGTGTTTAAAGTCGATTACGCGCTCTCCTCTCCGATTCCGTGGCGCGCGGAAGAGTGCCGTCGCGCGGGCACGGTTCACGTCGGCGGAACGCTCGATGAAATTGCCACCGGCGAACGAGCAGTCGCAAATGGCGAACATCCCGAGCGACCGTTCGTCCTGGTCGCACAACAAAGTTTGTTCGACGAAACACGCGCGCCGCGCGGTCAGCATACGCTCTGGGCTTATTGCCACGTTCCGAACGGATCGACGCTCGATATGTCCGGCCGGATCGAGGAACAGATCGACCGTTTCGCGCCAGGCTTTCGCGATTGCATCCTCGCGCGGCACAGCGCGAACACTGCGGCCCTGGAGCAATCGAATCCAAATTTGTTAGGCGGCGACATCAACGGCGGCGCGGCCAATCTCGCGCAACTGATCGCGCGTCCGGTCTTCAGCGCGACGCCCTACCGAACTCCGCTACCCGGTGTCTATCTCTGCTCGGCCTCGACTCCGCCGGGTGGGGGAGTGCACGGCATGTGCGGTTATCACGCTGCCCGCGCGGCGTTGCGCGATGTTTGGAAAACGGAAACGGCGCGTCCGCCTAACGAACGATGAGATCAGCAATCACTTCTTCTTTTCTTCTCCCTCTTTCTTCTGGGGCTCGCCTTTTTTATCGCCATCTTCTTTTGGTTTCTCCGGCGGTTTGACTTCGACCTGCAACCCCTCCTGCAAATCGTCGGTCGGATTCATGACCGCATTCACGTTCTCCGGCAGACCACTTAGGATCTCGAGGCTGGTCCCGTAGTCGCGGCCAATCTTAATCGGTTGCCAGTGGATTCGGCTGTCGGCCGTGACGGTCGCGACCTGCGGACCATCGGAACGAAACATGACCACGTTCGAGGGCGCCACGATAGGCGAGTTCTCGTTAGGCAAAACGAATGCGACCTGCGCATACATGCCGGCGTAAAGTTTGCCTTCGCGATTCGGCACCTGCACTTCCACCTGCATCGTGCGCGAGGAGGAATCGAGCGCGCCCGCCGTCCGCGTGATCGCTCCTTCGAAATCCTGGCCCGGAAATTCCGGCAGCCGAATCTTCGCGATCAAACCTTCGCGCAAATCGCCCGCGCTACTTTGAGGGACGTAAGTGAAAACACGCAGCGGATCGCTCTGCGCGATGCCGAAGAGCGGCGTGGTCGGCGAAACCAATGCGCCGACTTCCACGCGCCGCGCGGTGATCTTGCCGCTGAAAGGCGCGACGATCCGCTTGAAATTCTGCGTCTTTTCCAGTTGTTCGAGATTTGATTGCGCAGTGCGGCGCGCAGTTTCCTTCTCGTCATATTCCTGGTCGGCCACGACTTTCTTCGAGGCCAACTCGCGCCATCGCGCCGCAGTCGAATCCGCCAGGTCGTAATTCGCGCGCGCCTGCACAAGTTGTTGATCGATCTCCGGCGTCTCGATTTCCGCCAGGACCTGCCCTTCCTGCACGTTGTCTCCTAGATCGACTTTCCAATTCTGCACATAGCCATTCACGCGCGGTAAAATCATGGTCTCCTGAAAAGCCGCGATGTTGCCGGGTAAGGTCAATTCCTTCGGCTTCGTATCGCGTATTATCTGCACAACGTTGACTGCAATCTGCGTCTGCTTTTTGGAAAATGCGGTTTGCTCATGTCGCGCATGGACCCGCCGCCAAACTCCGAAAATAATCAGCAAAATGAACGCAGCCGCGATGACAATTGGGAGCCAGATCGCAATCGCGCGACGTGGTGCGCGAAGACGGCGTTTTGGTCGTTCGCTCATTTGCTTATCCGAGGACCGCGCGCCGGTCGCGTGCCCGCTGCCGAATCTAGGGGCGGCGAACTTTCAGGTAGTTCAATCCGTCGTGTGATTCCCGGAGCGTTCACGTGGCCGGCTCCTTCTCGGACTCGTTAGACTCGTCCTCATTGTCGGTGCCCTTTTTTTCTTCCTTCTCGAACTGTTCGTCCTCGTCGCAAACAAATTCGCCTTTGCGCAACATGCTATAAACAACCGGCACGAAGAAGAGGGTGGCAAACGTCGCCACGATTAGCCCGCCGATGACGGCCCGTCCGAGCGGCGCATTTTGTTCGCCGCCTTCGCCGAGCCCAAGCGCCATCGGCAACATGCCGATGACCATGGCCAGCGCGGTCATGATTACCGGTCGCAAACGCGTGTGACCCGCGGAAATCGCCGCGTCGTGCGCATTTTTTCCTTCGTCTTCGCAGCGTTCGTCATTCGCGAAAGTCACGAGCAGAATGCTATTCGCCGTCGCGACGCCGATGGCCATGATCGCGCCCATCAGCGACGGCACATTGAGCGTGGTCCCAGTGATGAACAACATCCAGATGATGCCGCAGAGCGCGCCCGGCAGCGCCATGATGATGATGAACGGATCGGTCCATGATTGGAAATTCACCACCATCAAAAAGTAAACGAGCACGATCGCGAACAGGATCCCGCCGAACAATCCTCGGAAGGATTTGTTCATGCTTTCGACTTGCCCGCGGATGTTGATGAAAGAACCGCGCGGCAGTTTCGGCGTGTATTCTTTCACGATCTTTTCGATCTGGCCCGCCACTCCGCCAAGATCGCGGCCTTGCACATTCGCAAGCACATCGAAGACCGGCTGCACGTCGTAGTGATTCACGATCACGGGTGATTCGCGCCGCTCGATCGTGGCCAGATTTCCGAGCAACTCGGGCCGCGGTTGTCCCGGTGCGACGACCGGTGTGTTCTGCAAATCCTGGAGCGAATCCATTTTGTATTGCGGCGTCTGGACTGCGACCTGGTAGTTCACGCCGTTCTGGAAATTGAGCCAGTAGTTCGGCGCGGCCTGCCCGCTCGAGCTCAGGGAAATCAACATCGTCCGCGCCACATCGCTTTGCGTCAGGCCGATCTCCTGCGCGCGGCTGCGATCCACATTCACGCGCAGATCCGGCCCGTGCACGACCTGATGCATATGCACATCGACCGCTCCTGGAATTTGCGCGATGCGGCCCATCATCTCGTGAGCGACTTCGTAGTTTTTCGGATCGCGTCCGGAAACCTGCACGTCGATCGGCGCCGGAATTCCGAAGTTCAAAATCTGGCTGACGATGTCGGGCGCCGAGAAAAAGAAATCCATGTCGGCAAAATCTTTTTTCAATTTCTCGCGCAGGATTTTCTGATACTCCGCGGTCGGTTTATGCTTCGGCTTCATCGCGACCAGGATTTCGCCGTCAGCCGAGCTGATGGTGGCGTTATCACTAAAGGCGAGGTTAATGCCGCTGGCCGGCAGGCCGATGTTATCGAGTACGGTGTCAATTTCGTTTTCTGGAATCACATCGCGAATCGCGCGGCCCACTTTGTAGAAGCGTTCCTCGGTCGCTTCGAGGCGAGTGCCGGCGGGCGCGCGCACGTGCAGACGGAATTGGCCGGAGTCCACCGTCGGAAAAAAATCGCGCCCCAGAAATGGAATCATGCAAAGCGAGAGAAGAATCGCCGCGCCCATCACGATGAAGACTGCGAGCCGATGATTGAGCGACCAGCGCAACGCGTTGACGTAGCGATCGCGCGTCACCTCAAAGCCGTGATTGAATCTCTCGTGAATCCACGAAAACCAACCCGCGATCCTTCCCCAAAAACCCGGGGAGCGCGTGCGTCCCGCGTCCTCTTTCCGGCGGTGGACGTCGTTCCCGGAAGAATCCGGCGAGTCGCCGGATTCGACACGCGAGTCGGGCGCGCTCCCCGCATCTTTCGCGTCTCCCTCCTCCGCGCCTTCCACTTCTTCGGGATGACCATCGAGAAGAAATTTCACCATCGTCGGCACGACCGTGCGCGAGAGGAAATAGGAAGCGAGCATCGCGAAGATGACCGCCATCGCGAGCGGCTGGAACAAATACTTCGCGGTTCCGCTTAGGAAAAAGACCGGCACGAAGACGATGCAAATGCAAAGCGTGGAGACGAAGGCCGGGACCGCGATTTGACTCGCGCCATCGAGGATCGCGCGAATCATCGGCTTCTTCATCGCGAGATTGCGATGGATGTTTTCGACCTCCACCGTTGCGTCGTCGACCAGGATGCCGACGGCCAGGGCGAGGCCGCCCAAGGTCATGATGTTGAGCGTCTGGCCGAGCGCGCCCATGATAATGACCGAGCACAAAACGGAGAGCGGAATGGAAGTGGCGACCACCAGGGTCGAGCGCCAACTGCCGAGAAAAAGCAAAATCATCAGCGCGGTCAAACACGCCGCGATGATTCCTTCGCGCAGGACGCCATTGATCGAGGCGCGGACGAAAATGGATTGATCGAAGAGCTGTTTGATTTCCAACTCCGGAGGCAGCGTTGATTGAATTTGCGGGAGGGTTTGTTTCACGCGCTGGATGATTTCCAGGGTGGAGGCTTCGGCTGATTTCAAAACCGTGAGGAGCGCGGAACGGACTCGATTTTGTGAAACAATATTCGTCTGGACCGCGAAACCGTCCCGCACCTGCGCGACGTCGCGGATGAGAATGGTCGCGCCGTTCACCTGCTTGATCGGCAAATCGTTTAGCACATCCAGCACTTCCGGGCTGCTGTTGAGCCGGACGTTGTATTCGCGATCGCCAATCTTTTGTGTGCCGCCGGGCAGGATGACATTTTGCGCGTTGATCGCGTTGCTCACGTCAGCCGGCGAAAGGCCTTTCGCGTAGAGTTTTTGCGGATCGATATCGACCATGATTTGGCGCGATTTCCCTCCATACGGAAGCGGCACCTGCGCCCCCTGCACGGTCGCGAGTTTCGTGCGGATAAAATTCAAACCGAGATCGTAGAGCTGCTGCTCGGACATCGATTGACCGCTGAGGCCGAGCTGCATGATCGGCACATTCGAGGCGCTGTATTGAATGATGAGCGGCGGGGTCGTGCCCGGCGGCATGATGCGCAGCAACGTCTGACAAATCGAAGTGATCTGCGCCACGCCCGACTCGATCTTGGCGCCTTCGTGGAAGAAAACTTTGATGACCGCAACGCCGTTATAAGACTGCGACTCGATGTGATCGATGTCGTTCACCGTCGTGGTCATGGCGCGCTCGCAGACCGTGACGAAGCGCTTCTCCATTTCTTCCGGAGCCACGCCCGAGTAACTCCAGATCACGCTCACCACCGGGATATCGATCGACGGGAAAATATCCGTCGACATGCGCAGGATCGTCACGACCCCCATGAGGACGATCAAAATAGCCATCACCGTGAAGGTGTAGGGTCGCCGGAGCGCGAGACGGACGATCCACATGGGTCAGCTGATGCTAATCATAATACGCGCCGCACAATCCTGCTGACGCTTTTTCCAGCGAAGGAGATGCGAAAGTGCGGATGGCGTGCGTATGCTCGCCGGCCCGCTCTCGGACGCGTCATCTGAGCCTGCGCAGACGGCGAAGGATCTCGCCAATGGAATTTGTGTTTTCGAAAGCTAACGATGCACAAAATGAAAATCCGTGCGGATCATTTGCGGGAACGTGAGATCAGTTGTGAGGTCCTTCGGCGCCCTTCGCCGGCCTCAGGATGACGGGGCCTCAGCGCGGTGACTTGCGCGAGCGCTAGCGGATTGCACCCTGAGGAAATGAATCCTACACCCTCCACGCCACCGCTGCCGATTCCGCCCGAACCGCTCCCGCCGAATCCAGAACCGCCGCCGTCGATATGAACGCGCGCTTGTATTGAAGCGACGGCGCGTGCCACCGACCCCCGTCGCCGCCCAAACGCCAACGGCGCGCTTTGCTACGCTCTTCGAACGCTACCTATTTCTCCACCGTGATGGTGACGCGCCGATTCTGCGCGCGGCCTTCAGGATTATCGGAGCCGTCCGGATTCTTGTTCGGCGCGACCGGGCTTTCTTCGCCTAATCCTTCGGTCGCGATGTTATCGCCCGGCAGACCCTTCTTTTTCGTCATCCAATTTTTCACCGCCACTGCGCGTTCACGGGAGAGCGCCAGATTTTCTTTCGTGCCGCCCTTGGCGTCGGTGTAGCCCGCGATTTTTACCTTTCCTTCCGGAAACGCACCCACCACTGCCGCGACCTTTTCCAGCGAGGGCTCGGCTTCCGGACGGATAATGGCTTTGTTGAAATCAAAGAGCACATCGCCTTGCAAATTGATGCTGATCGACTGCGCGGTTTCTTCGTATTTCAGTTGCTCCTTTAGTTGATCGAGATCGGCCTTCTGCTTGTCGAGATCGATCTCTTTTTGCTTGAGCTCGATCTCTTTCTTTTTCAGCTCCAGCTCCTTTTTCGTGGTCGAGGAGGACGAACTTTGCGCGTGGATGAACGCGGGATCGAGTAACAGCGCCACGAGGAAAACGGAAACGGAGATCAATCGAAGAATGCTCATATATTGGAATCGAATCGGGGGATGCGCTTGGCTCCGATTTGCGCCGGCTTTTTAAAATTTTGTCATCCTGAGCCTGCGAAGGATCTCTGGCTTTGCTTCTCGCTTCACAATTTCACTCGCCCGTGCTGCTCGCCTTCTTCGATCTCCGGCGTCTTGCCGGTCGCGTAAGCCTTCGCTGTTTCGAAGAGGTACTGAATCTTATTGAATCCTTCATTGTCCCAGAATTCCCCCTCATCGGGACGGACCGCGATTAATTCTATATTCGGATCGTCCTTCCCTTTCGGAAACCAGACCCGAAACGGCTCCTGCCAAAGCTCCGCCACTTTGGCGCGGTCCCGCACCAAATCGGCCCGTCCGCTAAGCGAGAGATACGCGCTCCGGTCGTTCTGGCAGACGATGTGCACACGCGTGTCGCTTTCAATTTCATGCACCTTTCCCGTTTCCGCGCCAGTGATGAACCAAATCCTGCAATCCTCCTCGACCTGCGCGATCGCCATGGGCCGCGCGCGCAGATGTTCGTCGCCCGCATGCGTCACCAGCATGGCGGTATGAAATTCTTTCAGCAATTTTCGGAAATGCTCGCGCTGCTCGTTCGAAGAAAATTTATCGCTCATCCAAAGAGCATCGACCGGCGCCGCAGTTTTGGACGCGTCGCATTGGCAAGACCTCGCACTTGGTCCTCGCCGTCTTGAAGCGCACGGGTCGCCCTGAGCCAGCGTGAGATCCTTCGACACGCTCGCCGCCTCAGGATGAGAGCCCGTGTTCGTCATGTTACACGGACACGCCAATCTCTTTCCCCTTCGGCTGACGAATAGAAATTGCTGGCTGACCCGACTCAGGATTGAATGCAAGCGGGGACGCAGGGGTGCGGCCGGCAATTCATGCCACAACTTTTCCAGCGACGAGCCAACGCGATCGCGCGCGCAACTCTCATCGGCGTCCCGCTCCTTCTTTTCGGGACGGCTTACGCGCTCTTCGCCTACGCGCGCTCGGATTTCTGGACCGCGGTGCAAGCGCCGCTCGAACAGCCGGTGCCTTTCAGCCATCAACATCACGTCGGCGGCCTTGGGATCGACTGCCGCTATTGTCACACCGGTGTCGAGCAATCCGCCTTTGCCGGTCTGCCGCCGACTGAGACTTGCATGAGTTGTCATTCGCAGGTTTGGAAGGACGCGCCCGTCCTGCAGCCGGTGCGCGATAGCTGGCAAACTGGCCAGCCGATCCGGTGGACGCGAGTGCACGATCTGCCCGATTACGTTTACTTCGATCACAGCATCCATGTCACGAAAGGCGTCGGCTGCGCCACCTGTCACGGGCAGGTGAATGAGATGCCGCTCACCTGGAAAACGCGCGAGCTCTATATGCGCTGGTGTTTGGATTGTCATCGCCAGCCGGAGAAATTCCTGCGGCCGGCGGATCGCGTGGTTGATATGCATTACGAGGCGCCGCGCGATCAACTCGCCTTCGGCCAATCACTCGTTAGGCAGAACAACGTCCACACTGCCGGACTGACTGATTGCTACACATGTCATCGCTAAGACGCGCCGACGAGTTTCCGATCGGTTCGGACGATTGGCCTAACGAGTTTAGCCGGCGCAAATTTCTTAAACTCATGGGGGCGTCGCTCGCGCTCGCGAGCACCAGCGCCTGCACACGGCAACCTGCTGAGCGCATCGTTCCGTACCAGAAACAGCCGGAGGAAATCATTCCGGGTAAGCCGCTCTTTTATGCTACCGCCCTAACGCTCGGCGGTTTTGCCCACGGCGTCCTGGTTGAAACCCACGAGGGTCGGCCGACCAAGATCGAAGGCAACCCGCTCCATCCCTCCAGTCTCGGCGCGAGCGATGTTTTTATGCAGGCCGAGTTGCTCGCGCTCTACGATCCCGAGCGTTCGCAAGCGGTCCTGCATCGCGGACAGATCAGCACCTGGGATTTGTTTCTCGGCGAGTTATCGAGCGCCGCGCAAAAATGGAAAGCCAATCACGGGGCCGGACTGCGCCTGCTGACCCGCCACGAAACATCGCCCACTTTTCTCGATCAGATGGATCGCCTGCTCAGGAAATTTCCCGAAGCCCGCTGGTATGAATACGAGCCACTCGCCCCGATCATTCCCGCAGCCCGTTATTATTTCGAGAACGCGGACGTCATCGTCTCGTTAGGCGCCGATTTTTTGCAGGAGCCGCAGCACGCGCGCGCTTTCGCGAAAAAGCGCCAGCCTAACGAGTCGATGAACCGGCTCCATGTCGCCGAGTCGACTCCGACTCTGACGGGCGCGATGGCTGATCACCGCTTTGTCCTGCGGCCGGATGAGATGGAACAATTCGCCAGGCAACTTCTGGCCGATGGCGATCCAATCGCGCAGGATCTGCGACGTGCCGCGGGCAGAAGTCTTGTTCTGGCCGGCGATGAGCAGCCGGTCGCGGTGCATAATTTTGTTCGCGGCCTAAACGACAGTCTAGGCAATACCGGACGGACGGTTGACTACGCGCACGAACCGCAAAGCGCCGCGCTTTCTTTAGCCGATTTGCATAGGGAGATGGATGCGGCGGCAGTGGAAACGCTTGTGATCCTCAGCGGAAATCCGGCCTATGACGCGCCGGCTGATTTTGAATTCGTTAGGCTGCTCGCGAAAATTCCACGCTCGATCCATCTCGGTTTGTATTCCGACGAAACGGCCGAGCTCTGTCAGTGGCACGTCCCGGAAGCGCATTCACTTGAAGACTGGAGCGATGCGCGCGCTTTCGATGACACGGCCACGATCATGCAACCGATGATCGAGCCGCTCTTCGCCGGGCGCTCGCGCCACGAATTGCTCAACGCTTTGCTGGAGGAAGCGCCCAACAGCAGCTACGAGATCGTGCGCGCGCACTGGCAGAGCGGTCACACGGGCGCGGATTTCGAACCATTTTGGCGAAAAACCTTACACGACGGAGTGGTGGTGGTGGCGTCCCGTGTTTCTTTGTCGGCGGCAGCACCGATCGAAACTTCGGTATCGCAAATCACCGGCCAACTTCATCTTCTCATTCGCTCGAGTGCGCGGATGCACGATGGCCGCTACGCCAACAATGCCTGGCTGCAGGAATTACCGGATCCGCTCACAAGCCTCGTCTGGGATAACGCAGCAATCGTTAGTCCAACGACCGCACAACGTCTTGGCCTAACGAATGGCGATGTCGTTAATCTGAAATTTCGCGGAGGTGCCGTGCATGCCCCGATCTGGACTCTGCCGGGTCAGGCGGACGACTGCGTGACGGTGCATCTTGGTTACGGCCGGACCCGCGCCGGCAGTGTCGGCAACGGCGTCGGGTTCAATGCCTACGCGCTCCGCACTTCCGACGCGCCATGGGGCGGAGCCGGCCTCGAGATCGAGAAAACAGGGGAGCGACATCAGCTCGTCACCACACAGGAGCACTGGAACATGGAAGGGCGCGATCTCGTTCGCGTTGGCTCCGCGAAATCCGATGAACCGGCGCCGCGCGAAGACGAATCACTTTATCCGCCTGTCGTCTACCCTGGCCACGCCTGGGGGATGACGATCGATCTCAACACCTGCATCGGTTGCGGTGTCTGCACGATTGCCTGCCAGGCGGAGAACAACATTCCGGTAGTCGGAAAGGAACAGGTCGGACGCGGACGCGAGATGCATTGGATTCGAGTCGATCGGTATTTGGAAAACGGAGATGGCCTAACGAGTCCTCGCATTCTGTATCAACCGGTCCCGTGCATGCATTGTGAGAACGCGCCCTGCGAGCTCGTCTGCCCGGTCGCAGCCACCGTGCACAGTAGCGAAGGCCTCAACCAAATGGTTTACAACCGCTGCATCGGCACGCGCTATTGCTCGAATAACTGCCCGTATAAAGTCCGGCGCTTCAACTTTCTCGAATACGACGCGAACCAATTTGAGCAACCGCCCACGCGCAAGCTGATGCGCAACCCCGATGTGACCGTGCGGACGCGCGGGGTGATGGAGAAATGCACCTACTGCATCCAGCGCATTAACGCGGTCAAGATCGACGCCTCGAAAACGAACCGCGTCATTCGCGATGGCGAAATCACTCCGGCCTGCGCGCAGGCTTGTCCGTCGGAAGCGATTGTCTTTGGCGACCTCAACGATCGCAACAGCCGTGCCGCAAAACTGCGAGCCTCGCCTTTGAATTACGGATTGCTCGAGGAACTGAACACTCGCCCGCGCACGACCTACCTGGCGCGAATGCGCAATCCAAATCCGGAGATGGAGAAAGCATGAGTCGAACGCTGGCAATCGCGAATCCGTGGATTGGGGAGCGCGCGCGACTCGCGTGCCGGTTTTGGCGACCCGCCAAAACCTTCTTCTCGCGCGGCGCCCAACCGAAGAAAAGTTTGCGATGGTGTGTCGCCATCGCCAGCACGCGAGTCGCGTGCGCACCCCAGAGATGAGCCCGCGCGCCGCTCCCATCGTCGCGCCCGGTTACGACAACGCGTCGGTCACCGAGAAGATAACCGACGTCGTTCTGAAACGTCCGCTCACGCGCGGCTGGCTCGGCGGATTCGCCATCGCGTTCCTTCTTCTCATGCTGCTCAACTTCGCCATCGCCTGGCTGCTCATGAAAGGCGTCGGCATTTGGGGCGTGAACATTCCGGTGGCGTGGGGATTTGCGATCACAAATTTCGTCTGGTGGATCGGAATCGGCCACGCCGGGACATTCATCTCCGCGATCCTCCTCCTGTTGCATCAGGATTGGCGCACCTCCATCAATCGTTTCGCGGAAGCGATGACTCTTTTCGCGGTGGCGTGCGCTGGAATTTTTCCGCTTCTCCATCTTGGCCGTCCGTGGGTTTTCTACTGGCTCCTGCCCTATCCCGATACGATGGGCATGTGGCCGCAATGGCGGAGCGCGCTCGTCTGGGATGTCTTCGCGGTCAGCACGTACCTGACGGTCTCACTCATTTTTTGGTACATCGGACTCATTCCCGATTTGGCGACAATGCGCGACCGCGCGGAACGCAAACCCGTCCAGCTCATCTACGGCATCCTCTCGTTAGGCTGGCGCGGCTCGGCGCGGCATTGGAAACGTTTTCACATGGCCTATCTGCTCCTGGCCGGACTGGCCACGCCGCTTGTTCTTTCCGTGCACAGCGTGGTCTCGTTAGACTTTGCCAGCGCCATCGTCCCGGGATGGCATTCCACTATCTTCCCGCCCTACTTTGTGGCCGGCGCGATCTTCTCCGGATTCGCGATGGTACTGACGCTTGCGATTCCGATCCGCAAAATCTACGGCCTCGAGGATTTCATCACGCTCAAGCATTTGGAGAATTCCGCCAAGGTCATGCTCGCGACCGGGTTGATGGTCGCGTTCGGTTACTTCTGCGAAATCTTTATGTCGTGGTACAGCGACGACAAATTCGACATCTACATGACCCTCAACAGGATGTCGGGTCCCTACGCGCCGGCCTATTGGACTCTGATTCTTTGTAACGTCCTCGTTCCGCAAACGCTCTGGTTTAGACGTCTTCGCACCACGCCGGCAGCGCTCTTTGTCATTTCGCTCCTGGTGAACGTCGGGATGTGGGCCGAGCGCTATGTCATCGTCGTTACCAGTCTGCATCGCGATTTTCTGCCGTCATCCTGGGGGATGTTTCACGGCACGCGCTGGGATTGGATGACCTATATCGGCTCGTTCGGACTCTTCTTCACCTTGCTCTTCCTTTTCCTGCGTGTCCTGCCGGCCATCTCGATCAGTGAGATGAAAGAACTCGTTAGGCAAAAATCGGGGCGTCCGCGATGAGCGAAAATCTCCACGGGATCATGGCGGAATTCGCGGAGCCGGAGCAGTTGCTCGCCGCCGCCCGCGCCGCGTATCAAGCCGGTTACCGCAAGATGGACGCCTACAGCCCGTATGAAATCGAAGGCGTGGCGGAAGCGATTGGCTTTCATAAAACGCACGTGCCACTCGTGGTCTTGATCGGTGGAATTTGCGGCGCGCTCATTGCCTACGGAACGCAGTGGTATTCCGCGACGATTCATTATCCGCTCAATGTCGGTGGCCGACCGACCCACAGCTGGCCGGCTTTCGTACCGATCACTTTCGAGCTGACCGTTCTCTTCGCCGCTCTCGCCGGAGTTTTCGGAATGTTGGCGATGAACGGACTGCCCAAGCCGTATCATCCAGTCTTCAACGCGCCCGCCTTCAAGCTTGCCAGTCAGACGCGCTTCTTTCTTTGCATCGAAGCGGAGGATCACATTTTCCGATCCGACGAAACCCGCGCATTCTTGCACTCGTTAGGCGCGACCAACGTGAGCGAGGTGGAGAAATGAAAAGCGTGGCAGCGACTCTGGGGAGCGCACGCGACCCGCGTGCTGGTTTCGGCATCTTGCCGAAACGAACTTTCCCGCTCCGCATCATCGCTCAGAAATGTTTCCCGAAACGAAAAGTTCGTGATCGCAGAATGCGATCACCAGACCGCTACAAGCGTGCGCTCCCCAGAGTTGCCACCACCCTCATCCTTGTTCTCTCATTTGCCGCCTGCCGCAAAGGCATGGTCGATCAACAACACCTGAAACCGCTCGCGGAAGAAAATTTCTTCGCGGACGGACGCGGCTCGCGCCTTCCGCCGGCGCACACCGTGGCGCGCGGGCAATTGCGTGAAGACGAGCAGTTCTACACCGGGAAAATTGGCGACCAATTGGCCGCGACCTTCCCAATGCCGGTTACGCGCGCGACGCTGGCTCGCGGGCAAGCGCGCTTCGAAATTTATTGCGCGGCCTGTCACGGGCGCATCGGCGACGCCGACGGCATGATTGTGCAGCGCGGTTTTCCGCAACCACCCTCGCTGCATGAGCAGCGTCTCCGCGATGCGCCGGTCGGGCATTTCTTCGACGTGATCACGCACGGCTACGGCGTGATGTATTCCTACGCCTCGCGAGTTTCGCCGGAAGATCGCTGGGCCATCGCGGCCTACATTCGCGCGCTGCAATTAAGTCAGCACGCCGCTCCCGCCGACGCGGATAATGTCGGCGCGAAACAACTGGAGACCGCGGAGCGATGAGCGATGCCGCACTCACCGCGCAGTTGAATCGCTGGCAAAGTCGCGCGCTCATCATCGGCGCCATCGCCGCCGCGCTCTCCATCTTTGGCGCGTTTTCCGATCGCGCGCAGTTCTACCATTCGTATCTGTTCGCCTGGATTTTTTGGAGCGGTCTCTCCCTGGGCGCGCTTGTCCTCGTTATGATGCAATTCCTGACCGGCGGGCAATGGGGCCTGGCTTTGCGCGGTCTCGCCACCGCTGCCTTCAGCACTCTTCCGATGATGGCGGTGTTTTTTCTGCCGGTGTTGCTCGGCCTCCATCACATTTACGCCTGGTCGAGCGATTTCTTCGGCGAAGCCGGTCCACACACGCACAAACAACAATGGCTGACCGCGCAATTTTTTATCGGGCGCTCAGTCTCTTATCTCGTCGTGCTTATAACGCTAGCGCTTGTCCTGCGCCGCTGGGCCGCAGCCCAGACCGTCTCGAATTCTGTGCCGACAAAAATAACCGCGCTGAGTTCCGGCGGCCTGATTGCCTACGTCATCTGCATGAACTTCGCTTCGACCGATTGGATCATGTCGCTGACGCCAGAATGGTATTCGACAATGTTCGTCATCATTTTTGCCGCGGGCCAATTCCTGGGCGCTCTCGCCTTGATGACCGCGCTGCTCGTCGCATTCTCTCGTCATCACTCGTTAGGCAGCCCCATCCCCGCGAAAGTCTTCAACGATCTCGGCAGCCTGCTCATGGCCTTCGTGATTTTCGGGACCTACGTTTCCTTCTCCCAATTCCTCATCATCTGGTCGGGTAATCTGCCAAAAGAAATCGTGTGGTATTTGCAGCGCAGCCGCGGTGGCTGGCAATGGTTTGCGGTCGCCTTGCTCGTTTTTCAATTCTTCCTTCCTTTCGCGCTCTTGCTTTCACGCGCGGCGAAACGAAATCCGCCGCGGCTCGGCTTCATCGCCCTTGGCATCGTCGCTGCGAATGTGCTCGGCACCTTCTGGTTGATCGCCCCCACGTTTCATCCCGAGGGAATTTATCTGCATTGGCTCGATCTCGCCGAATGGCTTGCGCTCGGCGGATTCTGGTTCGCACTCTTTTTTTATTTCTTGAAGCAACATCCGCTTTTCCCTGCGGAGTTAATGAATCTGTCCGCGCATGAGTGATCAGAACGCTGAGCGCATCGGACACGAGACGAGGGACATCAGCGTTCGCACCGTGGTCCGGTTTGCCCTCGGTCTTGTCGTCGTCTGTGCGGTCACCGGAGCGGTTGTGGTCGGTTTGTTCCACCAATTCGAACGCAGTCATCCCTCCCCCGACCCGGCGTCGCGCATCGCGCTCGATCCGCACATGATCGCACCGATGCCTCAACTTCAAACCGCGCCGGCCGCGGACTATGAGCGCTTCCGCGAAGCAGAGGATGCGAAGCTGAACAGCTACGGATGGATCGATAAAAATGCGGGCATCGTTCGCATCCCAATCGAGCGCGCGATGGATTTGATTGCGCAACGCGGGCTACCGACACGGGGAGATGGGACCGCGGACGCAAGCGGCGTCACGCCAGTGCAAATGCAGGAACGAAAGGCAGTGGCGGTACAACCATGAAGCGTGATTCACGATTTCCGGGGAGCGCACGGCTGTGCCGTGCTGGCGATGGCATTCTGCCATCGCGAACTTTTGAAAACGCACGCAAGGGTTCGACCCTGTTTGGGATTGCGACGGTCCAAGGGAAAGTTCGTTTCGGCAGAATGCCGAAACCAGCACGCTATAAGCGTGCGCTCCCCGGATTTATCGTCGTTGCCACTTTGTTAATGGCGCCCTTCATCTCGGCGCAGTCATCCCAGGAGCAAGTTGCCGCGCACGCCGGCCTCGATCAAAAACTGAACGCGCAGGTCCCGCTCAGCACAACATTCCGCGACGAGCACGGCAACACCGTAAAGCTCGGCAGTTTCTTCGGCACGAAGCCGGTGATCCTCGCGCTCGCTTATTACGAATGCCCGAGCCTCTGCACGCTCGTACTCAATGGCGTGCTGCAGACCGCGCAGGATTTAAAGTTCGACGCAGGCAAGGAATATGAAATCGTCGTCGTCAGTTTCGATGCGCGCGAGCGGCCGGCGTTGGCGGCTGCGAAGAAACAAATTTATACGCAGCGTTACGGCCGTGCCGGCACAGAGGATGGCTGGCATTTTCTGACCGGCGACAAAGAATCGATTGCGCTCCTCGCGAACAGCGTCGGCTATCACTTCGCCTACGACGAAGCGACGCGGCAATTCGCACATCCAAGCGCGATCATGGTGCTGACGCCTGCTGGAAAAGTATCGCGCTATTTTCCGGGAATCGAATACCCGCCGCGCGATGTGCGCCTCGCGTTGATCGAAGCTTCGGAAGAGCGTGTCGGCTCCCTCGCGGATCGCGTCTTCCTCCTCTGCTTTCATTACAATCCCGCGACCGGAAAATACGGGCTCCTGATTTCGCGCGTGATTCAGACCGCGGGGCTCGGCACCGTCGCCGCGCTCGGCTGCTACATCATTTGGATGCTGCGACGCGAGCGCATCGCCGCGCACTAAAATGCGAAGCCTTTGGCACGCCATCTTCCCCGCGCAAGCGTCGAACTTCGCGCCGCAAGTCGATTCGCTCTATCTCGCGCTTCTGATGCTCTGTGGCGCGGTCGCTTTCCTCATTTTCGTGGTCGCGGCTTTCTTTTGCATCCGATACCGGCGCGGGTCGAAAGCCGATCGCACTCCACCGAAAGGCACGCCGACGAGGATTGAAATTACCTGGACGGTTATTCCGCTCCTCATTTTTCTCGGGCTCTTTTTTTGGTCGGCGAATGTCTTCTTCGCCATGTCGCGCCCGCCCGCCAACGCGACTGAGATCTATGTCGTGGGCAAACAATGGATGTGGAAAATCCAGCACCCCGATGGCCGCCGCGAGATCAACCAGCTGCATCTTCCGATCGGCCAGCCGGTGAAGTTGATCATGACTTCGCAGGATGTGATCCACGATTTTTTCATCCCCGGTTTTCGAAACAAACAGGACGTCGTTCCCGGACGTTATACGACGGAGTGGTTCACGCCTACGAAGACGGGCCAATATCATCTTTTCTGTGCGCAATATTGCGGGACCGATCACTCGAAGATGGTCGGGACGATTTACGTGATGGAGCCGGCGGAGCACGCGAAGTGGCTCGCGGAACAGCCAGCGCCGGATTCGCTCGTCGCTGCGGGCGAACGCGCCTATCGCACCCGTGGCTGCAGCGGTTGCCATGCGCCGAACGCTGTCATTCGCGCGCCTTTGCTCGACGGGATTTTCGGTAAGCAGATCCCGCTGGCCGACAGCACGCTGGTGAAAGCGGATGACCAATATCTGCGCGATTCGATCTTGTTGCCTAACAAGCAACTCAGCGCTGGATACGAGGCAATAATGCCGACATTTCAGGGGCAGATCGACGAGGAAGAATTGAGCGCGATCATCGCTTATTTGAAGTCGTTAGGCGCAGCGAAGACACCGTGAGCGTGGAATCGAAACTCTGGAGAGCGCACGCTTGCAGCGTGCTGGTTTTCGCATTTTGCGAAAACGAACTTTCTCTTTATTCGATTTCAAGAGACGACCAACGATTCGTTAGGAAAGGAAGTTCGTGCTGGCAGAATGCCAGCACCAGCACGCTACAAGCGTGCGCTCCCCAGAATTTCTCGCGATGACGACGCACACTTTGGAAACGTCGGAGCTGCCGATCGCGATCGAACCGCGCGACAATTATCTCAACGTTGCGCATTCCATCCGTTCCTGGCTGCTCACGACTGACCACAAGCGGATCGCGCTGCTCTACATGGTCTCGATCACGCTCTTCTTTTTCGTGGGCGGCGCGGCAGCGACCTTGATGCGTCTCGAGTTGCTCACCCCGCAAGGCGATCTCGTCACTTCCGCGACCTATAACAAGCTCTTCACCATTCACGGCGTGGTCATGGTTTGGTTTTTCCTCATCCCATCCATCCCCTCGGTGCTCGGAAATTTTCTCATTCCACTGATGATCGGCGCGCGCGATGTCGCGTTTCCAAAACTGAATCTAGCGAGCTGGTATCTGTTCATTAGCGGTGGCGCCTTCGCGATTTTTTCCATCTTAAGCGGCGGAGTCGATACCGGTTGGACCTTCTACACGCCTTACAGCAGCACCTACGCGAATGGGCACGTCATCGCGATGGCGACCGGCATCTTCATCGCCGGCTTCAGCTCGATCGCGACCGGGCTTAACTTCATCGTCACCATTCACAAAATGCGCGCGCCCGGTCTGACCTGGTCGCGGCTGCCGCTCTTCATCTGGTCCTTGTATGCGACCAGCATCATTCTCGTCCTCGCAACGCCGGTGCTCGCGATCACGCTGGCCTTGATGGCGCTGGAGCGCGCTTTCGGCGTCGGGATTTTCGATCCCTCGTTAGGCGGCGATCCGCTTCTCTTCCAACATCTCTTCTGGTTCTACTCGCATCCCGCGGTTTACATCATGATTTTGCCCGGCATGGGCGTGATCAGTGAACTGATCCCGTGTTTCGCGCGTCGAAAAATCTTCGGTTATCACTTCGTCGCCTACGCTAGTGTCGCGATCGCGGTCCTCGGCTTTCTCGTCTGGGGCCACCACATGTTTGTCAGCAGCCAGTCGATTTACGCGGGAATGATTTTCTCCGTCTTGAGCTTCATGGTTTCGATCCCGTCCGCGATCAAAGTCTTCAACTGGACCGCTACACTTTATAAAGGCTCGATCACATTCCAGACGCCGATGCTTTACGCGCTCGGTTTCATCGGCCTCTTCACCATCGGCGGCCTGACCGGTCTTTTTCTCGCGGCGCTCGCGGTCGATGTGCACGTGCACGACACCTACTTCGTCATCGCGCATTTCCATTACATTATGGTCGGCGGAATGGTGATGGCCTATCTCGGGGCGCTCCATTTCTGGTGGCCGAAGATTAGCGGGCGCCTCTATCCGGAACGGCTGGCGCGGCTTTCCGCGGTCACGATTTTTTTCGGCTTCAATCTGACTTTTTTTCCGCAATTCATCCTCGGCTATCTCGGAATGCCGCGGCGTTATCACGCCTATGCGCCCGAGTTCCAGGTCCTCAACGTCATGTCCACGCTGGGGGCTTCCATCCTGGCGATCGGTTACCTGCTGCCGTTCACCTATCTCCTCTGGTCCTGGCGTTACGGAAAAGCCGCGGGCCCGAATCCGTGGCGCGCGACCGGTCTCGAATGGACGACCCCGTCACCGCCGCCGAAACATAATTTCGAAACCGCGCCCATCGTGACGGATGAACCTTATGAATATTCTGCGGAATCGGATCACGAACTTTATCGGGCGGAACATGAGATGACCGGGCGATGAATTTGCCTTCGCTCTTAATCGTCGGCGCGGGTCCTGTCGGCCTGACGATGGCATGTGAATTGACGCGCTTCGGCATCCCGTGCCGCATCATCGACAAGGCCGCGGAGCGTTCTCAGACCTCGAAGGCGCTCGGCGTTTTTCCGCGCACACTCGAAGTCTTCGAAAATATCGGCGTGATCGATGAAGCCCTGCGCGCCGGGCAAAAGATTTTCACGTTCAACATTCATCAGGGCGAAAAGGAATTGGCGCGGATCAATTTCGCATCGGTCGCAACGCCCTATCCGTTTCTGCTCAGCCTGCCGCAGTCGGAGACCGAGCGGATTCTGATCGAACATCTCGCTCGCGCCGGAGTGGAAGTGGAACGCGAAGTCGAGCTGAGTGGATTGACGCAAACAAACGAGGCGGTGCATGCACTCGTTAGGCACGCGGATGGGCGCGAAGAAACGATCGAGACGCCGTGGCTGCTCGGTTGTGATGGCGCGCACAGCGCGACGCGGCACGCGCTCGGGATGGAATTTGAAGGCGCGCCCTACGACGAGAGTTTTGTGCTGGCAGATGTCCGCGCGGAATCGTCTCTTCCGAGAGATGAAGTGCATCTCTTCTTTTCCGACGACGGGTTGTTCGCCCTCTTTCCTTTTCGCGGAGATCGCGTCCGTATCATTGCGAACATTCCTCCCGAATCTCGCGGGCAGGATTTGGCCGAGCCGACGCTGGAGGACATGCAGCAGATTGCGCAGCGCCGCGGCCCGACCGATCTGCGGCTGAGCGATGCGGTTTGGATCTCGCGCTTCCACATTTCGCATCGCAAAGTAGCGAGCTTCCGCAAACTCCGCGTCTTTCTCGCGGGCGATGCCGCGCACATTCATAGCCCTGCGGGCGGCCAGGGAATGAACACCGGGATTCAGGATTCATTCAATCTCGGATGGAAGCTCGCCCTGGTCGTGAAAGGGCGCGCGCCGGCCGCACTGCTCGCGAGCTATCACAGCGAGCGCGAGCCGATCGCGAAAGGCGTGCTCAACATCACGGACCGCATCACGCGCGTGGCCACGGTGAAAAATCCGGTCGTGAAAACTGCGCGCGATCTTCTGCTCTCGTTCGTCTCCGGGATCGATTTCATCGGGGAGAAATTCGCGGATCGGATGGCGGAGCTGACGGTGAATTATCGCACGAGCGCGATCGTGGAAAATTACGGCCGGAGCGCGGTACGGGCGGGAGACCGCGCACCCGATGGCGAGCTTCGCGATGCGAACGGGCGGGCCCGCCGGCTCTTCGAGCTCTTTCGCGATCCTCGCCACACGCTCTTGCTCTTCCTCGGGAGCGGTGCGCGCCCGTTCGATTCCACAAACCTGGGAGATTTCGGCCATGAGATCACGCTCTGCCGGATCGCGCGCGGCTACGGCCTAACGAGCGAAGATTCTTTGCACGACATTACCGGGTCGGTGCATGCGACCTACGCTCTTCTCGAGGGCGGCCTGGTTCTCGTGAGACCGGACGGATACATCGCCTTTCGGAGCGATGCGTTCGAGATCGAAATTCTGCGCAAATATCTGGCCAGGAACTTTCATGTGTGAGGCCGTCCTCGCTCGGGTCGAAGAGCAATTCGACACCGCGGAGCAGCAGCGCGAAGCCGCCACCATGGGCATGTGGCTTTTCATCGCGACCGAGGTCCTCTTTTTCGGCGGGATGTTTCTCGGCTACACGGTTTATCGAATTTATTATCCGCACGCTTTTGCAGAAGCGAGTAAGCACACCCTTGTTCTTTTTGGCTCGATCAATACCGCCGTTCTCCTGGTTAGCAGCACCGTCATGGCCTTCGCGGTTCATGCCGCGCGCCAAAATAAGCGTGGCCTACTCGCCACCCTCCTGCTGATCACAGCCTCGTTAGGCGTGGCTTTCCTCGTGATTAAAGGCTTCGAATACGCGCGGGAAATCTCCGAGGGACTCTTGCCCGGCCGCGGCTTTCGCATCGAAGCGGCCGACGCGCCGCACGCCGAAATGTTTTTCTACATCTACTGGTTCATGACCGGGGTGCACGCCTTGCATGTCGTGATCGGAATCGTGCTGATTACGTTTTTCGCGGCGCGCGCGTGGCGAACAAATGCGTTCCAAAATCACGACACGCCGATCGATCTGCTCGGGCTCTACTGGCACTTCGTCGATATCGTCTGGGTTTTTCTCTTCCCGCTGCTTTATCTGGTCGACCGGCATTCGTGAACGCTCCTTCGCCGCGCACCTACTTCATCAACGGCGTTGTATTGCT
This sequence comes from uncultured Chthoniobacterales bacterium, assembly GCA_964236815.1. Taxonomy (GTDB): domain Bacteria; phylum Verrucomicrobiota; class Verrucomicrobiia; order Chthoniobacterales; family UBA10450; genus JACCTI01. The sequence continues at coordinate 17,793 of CAXSFN010000033.1, read as the reverse complement.
CGCGTTGCTCGGGCTCACAATCGTGACCGCCTTCGTGAATCTCGGACCGCTGAATACGATCGCGGCAATGTCGATTTCGGTCGCGAAAGGCGCGCTCATCGTTCTTTTTTTCATGCACCTGCGCTACAGCAAACCGGTGATGTGGATCTTCGCCGCGGCTGGTTTCTTTTGGCTCGGCATCATGCTCATCCTGGCCATGAGCGACTACCTGACGCGCGGCTGGTAACCGACGGCGCGTTTTTTCTGGGGCTCGCCAATTTCCACCTGCCCGGCCTAACGAGCGAAATTCTTTGCCGTCCGAAATCCGATCGCGCTCCGCGAAACAATCCGCGACTCAAAGCGCTTTACGCACTGCGCTCCGCACCGTCTCCGTGATCCAGCCGTAAACGAGATGTGAAACGAACGCGTAGGCGTGCGTGGAAAACGGAGTCTCGTTAGGCGGTTTGGCAAAGCCGAGCGCGGGCAATGAAACTTCGTCGGCCAGCAACCAGACACCCGCGCCAAAGCCGAGACCTTCGCCCGCCGTAACCAAAGGCAGGACCTCGGCCAATCCTCCGTAGATCGCCGCGGACGTCGCTCCCATTGCGTAATGCACCGCTTCGCCAGCCAGCTCCTGTCGCGCTTTCGGGACCTTCCGGCCCACGATTTTTTTCGAAATCGCGTCGGCCGCCTTGACCGTCGCGGGTTTTTCCTTCGGCTTGGACCCCTCGCCCTTGTCCTGCAATGCCTTGGTCGTTTTAGTCCACAAAGCCTGAAATTGTTCCATCAGGAAGGAAGCGAGCAGCCCACCCGCAACGCCTGCCACCACCCCCTTTATCATATCGACGCCATTATCTTTCATCGTGCACCTCTTTGATTTCCGCAGCTAATCTCCTGTCGCAATCATCTCGCGAATTCCGCATCATCGACTTTTATGCGCGACTTATCGAGCATTCTCCAGCAAGCCATCCGGCAGTCGTCGGAACTCCTGCCCACCCTTACCGCGCTCGAAGAACCATTACGGCACGCAGCCGATATCATCGCCGGGGCGCTCGGCGCGGGCCGCAAGTTGTTGGTTTGCGGGAATGGCGGAAGCGCGGCGGATGCGGCGCATTTCGCGACCGAGTTCGTGGTCCGTTTCGTCTCGGAACGGCCGGCCTATCCGGCGATCTGCCTAACGAGTGATGGCGGATTGCTCAGCGCGGCCGGGAACGATTACGGTTTCGATGAGATCTTCGCGCGCCAGGTGAGCGCGTTCGGTCAGACGGGCGACGTGCTCATTTGCCTAACGACCAGTGGAAACTCGCGCAACGTACAGCGTGCGCTCGAGGAAGGAAAAAAAGGCCGCCTGCGCACCATTGCGTTTTTGGGCCGGGGCGGCGGAATGACTAAAGGAATGGCGGAGATCGAGCTGATCGTCGACGGCGAATCCACCGCGCGTATCCAGGAAGCGCACATGCTTCTTCTGCACGTTCTTTGCGAAGCGATGGAAGATCGATTGGCTGCGAAAGAGTCTTAGATCGGGCACGTGCATGTTCGAGGCGGACTGAGGCATCCCGCATTATGCGCGGCAACGTCGCTGACGCGCTTACGCCGGATTCGTGAAAGCCTGGAAGGCTGCTTCCGCCAGTTTGCCGACTTCTTTCGGGGCCGTCGCCGAAGTCAGCTTCTTCGTCTGTGAAGCAGTCTGCGGGAAAATAAAATAGAGCACGCCTTCCGGCACGCTCACGTTGGTGATCTTGTTCTTTTGCGGTGTCTTCCACGGATTCGGCACCGGCAACAATTCGTGCGTGCGCACGGAGGTTTCGCCGATTTTATCCACTGGCCCAAGCTCGGCCAAAATCGCACCGCAGCATTCGCCCTTGTAAACGACCATGGCGAGGTCGCCCTTCGTCAGGCTCATATCTTTCAGGAACGATTCGCCAGTTGCTTTGTCCGGCATCGGCAGGACGACGTATGGGATTTCTTCGGCATCGAACGGTGCGCCGTCTGCCAGACAATGCGCCGTTTCCGTCTGGCCTGAAGGATCGATTCTGTCACCGCGCGGCGAGCCGTCGGTGCAGATCGCCATTTTTGCGTCGAAGAAAATCGTGCCGTCAGGAAATTGCAGAAGCGTTTTGCAGCAACTCGGGTCGTCGCTCGCCTCGCCGCGGTCGGCGCGATCGAATTTCGCCCGATAATTTGCGCCGACCACTTCGGCTTTACCGAACGGAACATTCTTGAGCAGTTCTTTGGCTTCGCCTGGAACGGTGTAGCCATCAGCTGCGACGTCGTTCCGAGCCGCTCGCCGCGCCGCGGCGCGACCGGGCTTCTTCGGCGCCTTCGCTTTCTTGCCGCGGGTTTTTTTCGCCGGCTTCTTCGCTGACTGGCCTTCGAGCGCGTCATCCAGGGCGCACAAAGTGTCGTCGCCAACTTTTCCGTCGACCCCGATTCCCGCGGCCGCTTGAAAAACGCGCAACGCTCGCTCGGTTTGTTCGCCGAAGAATCCCGCATACTTTTCGTCTGCGCCGAAAGTCAGCGGGATCAGATCCGAATTCGCGGCCGCGAGTTGATTCAACGCCTGCTGCACGGTAGCGATTCCGTCAATCCGCTGCGGCATGAGCGGTCGCACCAGAACCAGATTCGTCGCGGCGACTTCACGCAAGGCCGGATCAGCCGCGAGCATTTCGTTGCGGAGCGAATATGCTCCTGTCGATGCGCGCAGTGCCACCGCGCGACGTGCCCCGGGAATTTTGGCGCCGATCTTCAGGTAGTTGTCGGACGGGCGATGTTCCGCCGTCTCCGGTCCCGCCATGCGCGCGCGTACCCGGGCGATCAGGTCCGCTTTATCGACATTCTTCCCAGGACATTCCTTGTGCGTCGTCTTCGGATCTTCCTTGTGAAATCGCAGCGTTTCGGGATCGATCCCCCGCCACATATGCAGGACGGCCAGCGCCTCGACCACGTTGTCGCGCACGTCCGTGTTGAAGGATTCCTCCTCGTATTCGCCCACCATTTCGATTCCCCAGGAGATGCCGTTCCAGGAAGGCGAATGGGTCCCGGAAGTAGTCAAAGGCGTAAAGGACCAGATGAGATCATCGGCGATGAAAAGATGCGGACCGGCCGCCCATTTCTGGTCATCACGATAATAACTTTCCAGGTTGCGCATGCGCACTTCGCCCGGGTGCGAATGCCATTGCGAAAGCCGCGGCTCGGAAGTGTTATGCACGACCGCGAACTGCGGTCGCCAATCGGTAAAGGTCAGGGTAGCGACGTAATCCTTGAATTCCTGCCGCCGAAAACCGCGACCGACGATTCCTTTCCATTCAGGCATATTACTCGTTAGGCACCTTTATTTTGAGGAAGGCCAGATTGCGTCGCGCGCAGCCGACACGCAAGAAAATCGCGCGGCTTTTTAAGCAGATGCGAAGGCGCACCGCTGATCACAGCTCCCGAAGCTTCCACTCAGTCTGTGCGATCAAAGTGGCGGCAGATGGATGGTCGCGATCATGCAACGTGCGCTGCCGCCGGCCAACTCGATCGTAGGTAATTCCAGCGGAACGATGCGCGCGTAATCTTCGATGGTGGCGCGTTCTTCGCGCGAGAAAAAGGGCAGGGCGCGCGCGGAGAGGACGAGCAATTTTTCGGCGTTGTTCTGCAGCTCGATCGCGTTGCCCGCGAAGTTCGCGATCTGTTGGCGTGTGAGCGGGATGACGCGTTTGCCGGTGGCTTGAAGCCGGGCACGGACGCAATCGCGTTCCTTTTCATTCGGAATCATTTCCAACGCGATGAGCGCAAACTCCGTGCCGACGCACATAACCACATTGGTGTGGTAAATCGGCTGGCCATTATCGTCCACGCTCGTAAACGTGACCGCTTCGTAACCAAAATCCGCGGAGAAACGTTCGATCGTTGTCGGATGCGCGCGTTTCGAAAGCGAGACGTAGGCAATCTTGTTTACGTGATCGAGAACTAGGCTGCCCGTGCCTTCGAGATGTTGTCCCTCGTTCTCGGCCGCCGAATAATCGATCACCTCGGTGACGCGATAAAATTTTCGTAGTTCGTCGATCACATCGGTCCGGCGTTCCAGGCGCCGCAAGGCCGAATACATCGGATAAAGTACGACCCGTCCATCGTGATGGGTCGAGATCCAATTATTCGGAAAAACCGCGTCCGGTTTTGCGGGTTCCGAGGTGTCCTCGAGGACGTGAACGGTGACACCAACGGCGCGTAAGGTGTGAAGCGCGCGATCGAATTCGTTCCGGGCCGCGACGGAAAGATCGGATGACTCGTTAGGCGATTTCTTCTGGAAGGAATTATCTGCCGCCGTTTCCGGATTCGGATAAAACCGGCACGGCCGAATCATGAGGACGGCATTCGTGCTGTGCTGAGGAGTCGCGGTAGAAAGCACAGCCCGAGTTTCCGCGCTCTCGGAGCTCATTCAAACCCGGTGGCGAACGGCAGCCGGCCGGCTAGCTAGACGGTGACGCGTTCTGGTTCGATCGCGCGCGGCGCGGACACGGCAGCTTTGCTCGTGCGATGCCGCCAGACCGCGAAGGCGACGAAGAGCAAATCCGCGATCACAAAAGAGACGACGTAGGTTTCGCCACCAATGCCAAAGCCGTAGCTGTGGAGTCCTTTGCCGAGAACGAAGTTAACGCCGTACCACGCCATCAAGACGGCGAGGTAGCAAACGACGCTCGCGACCACGAGACCAAACTGCGTCCACCAACCGGCGAGCCGGCCATGCAAAGTCAGGATGTAGCAAAGCAGCGCGATCAACGCCCAGGTTTCTTTCGGATCCCAACCCCAGAAACGACCCCAGGAATAATTGGCCCAGACCCCGCCTAGAATTGTCCCAGCCGCGAGCAGGAGCACGCCGAGTTGCAGAACGCGATAAAGCCAGAAGTGCATCGGTTGATCGGCGCGCGCGGCCGCGGGATTGCGCACGTAACGCCAGAGCAAAATGTGGCCGAAGCCCATCGCGAGCGCGAAGGCGGCATAGCTCAACGTGATCGTAAGGACGTGAATGGTGAGCCAGAAATTATCCCGCAACACCGGCACGAGCGGATCGATACTCGAGGGCATCGCGATCGGCATTTGATGCACGAGCAAGAGCGCGATGAGCGAAAGAGGAAGCGCAGCGAGCAAGTAAACCGGCGTGCGATAGCGCGCGAAAAAGATCATGCCGAAGAGGAGGACCGCGAACGAAACCCAGATAATGGACTCGTACATGTTCGTGACCGGAGGGCGGCCAGCGATCATGCAACGCATCGTGATCGCGCTGGCATGAAAGAGCAGGCCGAGGATGGCGAGCGCAACGCCGAGAAATTTTAGCGGGCCCGAAGTTCCGCGCGCATACGCGATGGCCACGAGCAGAAGCGCGAGTCCATAGCAAAGCGCGGCGCGATAAAATCCATCCCAGTGATTGTAAAAATACTCGAGCCGCAGCTTCGATTCCTGCGGATAAATCGAAGGGCTGAGCGCGCGCAAACCGTCGCGCAGCTCATTAGATGAACGGCTGAAGCCAAACGAATCTCCATGCACATACGCGTTCGCCATCGTCTGCAATTGCGTCTGCACCGGCGCAAATTGCGCTTCACTATAGTACTGCGTGAAGCCCGGCGGCACGACCCACGCCTCGGTTTCCTTTTGCGCGGCGGGGACGAGGAGGAAGGCGCCGCCATTCATGATGCGGGCGAAAAGCGTAAGCCGGTCGCTCACGTTCAAGACTTCGTTTTGCAAACGCGAGAGCGATTTTTCCGCGCGCTTCAAAGCCTGCGCCTCGTCGGCCAGACGATTGAGCTCCGGGAGCGCGGTCAATTTCGCGAAGGAAAAACGCCGCTCCGTTTTGTCGAGGCCGAGCTGTTCGATCAGTTGGCCTAACGAGATCAAAATCATCGGTTCGTCCTGCCACTTGTGAGTATCGAGCAGCATGGAGAGGATGAAATCGTCTCCCTCCCACGTCTTCGCGCCCGCCTTGTAAGTGGAGCGGCCCGTCAATTTGATCAGCGACTCGCGCGCGAAAGTATCGATCGGTTTGCGCCGTCCGCCGTCCTGGATGCCGAGCAATCCGAATTGTTTGAAGTCGAGCGCGCTAGAATCGACTGCGGGTATGTCCGTCGTTTGCGCGAGGAGATCTGCGCCGAGGAGGAACGCGAAGAAAACGAGGCAGATTTTCAAGGCCGGCAATCTAAGAGACGCGAATCGGCTCGACAACTTTTCAATCCGGTAACTGTGCGCGAATGCATTACAACCGACCGCGTCTAAGCTCCCGAATCATTTCACGATGAGAGTCGATAAGAATACTTCCGCCGCCGCCCTCGTCGGCATCTGGACCATCCTGCTCAGCGCTTTTGTCGTGAGCGTGCTCTATTTCGGCCGCGACATTCTTATCCCGCTGGCCCTCGCGGTCATGATCACGTTTCTGCTCACGCCCATCGTGACTCGGCTGGAACGCTGGATCGGACGGATCGCGGCCGTCCTGATCGTAGTCGCGATGCTTTTTGGAATCATCGGCGGCACCGGTTTTTTGCTGACCCGGCAACTGATCGATCTCGCGGCCAAGTTGCCGGATTACCAGGCAAACATCGACGCCAAACTTCGCTCGATCCGCCTCCCGAGCGGAGGTGCGTTTGGCCGTTTCACTCACAGCGTGGACGAACTGCAGAAGCAGTTGCCGAACGCGACCGAGACTCCTCCGGGTTCGACCGATATCCTCCCGAGCACCAATCCGCGTGAAGCCAAACCTTCACCCGCGCCGGTGCCGGTGCGCATCATCGAAACGCAGAGTCGCCTTCCATTCTTTCTGCAGACGGCCGCGACCGGTTTGCTCGGTCCGCTCGGCACCGCCGGACTCGTTTTGCTTCTCGTTATCTTCATGCTCTTCAAGCGCGAAGATCTGCGCGGGCGGCTCATTCGGCTCATCGGACAGGGCCGGATTGGGGCCACCACGCGCGCGCTCGATGACGCCGGGAAACGCGTGGCGCGTTATCTCGGAATGCAGTTTCTGGTCAATGTCACCTTCGGCAGTTGCATTGCGGTTGGGTTGTTTTTTATCGGTGTGCCAAACGCGATTTTGTGGGGCGCATTCGCGGCCATCATGCGCTTCGTTCCCTACGTTGGCGCCTGGATCGCGGCTGCGGTGCCGCTGCTCATTTCCTTCGCCGTCTCGGTCAACTGGCTGGCGCCAATTCTCGTTCTCGCACTATTCGTTAGTCTGGAATTGATCAATGCGAATGGGCTCGAGCCTTGGCTCTACGGTGCGAGCACCGGCGTCTCTTCTCTTGCGCTGATCGTCGCAGCGGTTTTTTGGACATGGCTTTGGGGGCCGGTGGGACTTTTGCTTTCTACACCACTGACTGTTTGCCTTGCGGTTATGGGCCGGCACGTGCCGCGGCTGCAATTTCTCAGTGTGCTCCTGAGCGAGGAGGAAGCGCTCGCGCCCTACGAAGAATGTTACTACCGGCTACTGCGTCTTGGATTGAATGAAGGGAGTTCTCTCGCGGAAAATTACCTGCAAGCCAACTCGCTGACCGCGCTCTACGATTCGGTTTTGATTCCCACGGTCACACTCGCCGAGACCGATGCGCAACGGCAGCAGCTCGATAGCGAACAGCGTGCCGCCATCCAGCAACACATCCACGATATGGTGGAAGATCTTGGAACCCTGCCGGTCGCGCGGATCGCAGCCGAGAAAGTTGCTTCCGATGAAGCCCCGAGCGAGAACGCGCCCATACCATTGAGCGCGCCGACCTGCAGTGTCTTCTGCGTTCCGGCGCGCGCTTATCGTGACGAGCTGGCGGGCGCAATGCTCACGCACTTGTTGCAGCAGCAGGGGTTCCAGGCGGAAAACGCACCGGCGGCTTTGAGCGCGAATGAAATCGTGGAGCTGACGAAGCGTGGCGAACGCGAAGCGATTTGCATCTCGGTCGTGGCGCCCTCCACCCATATCCACGCGCGTTTCATTTGCGGCAAACTTCGCGCCGCTTTGCCGGAAGCGAAGATCGTGGTCGGACTTTGGGGCGCGAGCGAGATCGCGGCCGAAACGACTGATCGTCTGCGCGCTTCCGGCGCGGATGAGGTGGTCACTTCGTTAGCCGAAGCCGTGATGCAATTCGGAAAATTCTGCGTCACGCTTTCCGACGAGATGATTCCGGCGCCGATTCCGGCGAACGAAGAAGAGCGCCTCTCCATGCTGCAATCGCTCGATATTCTCGATTCGCTCCCGGAAGAATCTTTCGACAGCATCAGCGCGAAAGTCGCGCGCCTTTTCGAGGTGCCGATCGCGTTGATTACGTTCATCGATCGCGAACGGCAATGGATCAAAGCTGGGTCCGGTTTGCCGAATGAAATGAAGGAAACGCGCGTCATCTCGCGCGCGCAATCCATTTGTGGGCACGTGATCGCGAGCGACCAGGCGCTGACGGTCGAGGACATCGCGCGCGATCGCCGTTTCGCGAACAATCCGCTTTTGAGCGAGCGCGGTTTGCGTTTTTACGCGGGCGTTCCGTTGCGCATCGCCGGGCGCGCCGTTGGTTCGCTCTGTATTCTCGACGTCAAACCGCGCCGCCTGAGCGAGCGCGAACAGCGGCTGCTCGAGCTCATGGCCGACGACGTGGTGGAGGAGATCAAACGCCGCGCGGGAAAAGCAGCCGTGGCCGTCGCGGCCTAACAACAAGGGCGCCGCAAGGACGATGCGCACCGGGCGGGAATTGGACCCTAGCTCGTCGGCGCAAGCATCAACTCTCCGGACGAGCAACAACCCCCACAACGAATGCGCACCGCCCTGCAGTGCACTGGCGAAATCCTAAGGCGTCGACGCCAGCTGGCGATCCGGCAAAGGTAACGCCGTTGTCACTTATCCTGCGAGATCCGGTCTCCGGCGTCGCAGGCGAAAAAATAAATCACTCGTTAGGCAGAGCGCTCGCCCCGCTCCTGCGCCGCGCGCAAATTCAGATCGATTTCCGATTTCAAGGTCCGGTGGACCGGACATTTTCCCGCCACCTCGATTAATTTTGATTGCTGCTCGGCCGAGAGCTTTCCCTTCAGCTCGATCTCGAGGTCGATACGATCCAGCATGCCCTCTTTCGTTTCGCAATCCTCGCAATCTTTCGAATGAATCCGTGAGTGCCGAAGCGAGACGATCACTTCCTCGAGCGGCCATTGCTTGCGCCGGGCGTAAAGACCGATCGTCATCGATGTGCAGGAGCCGAGCGCGGCCAAGAGATAATCGTAAGGAGTGGGAGCCGCATCGGTTCCCCCATAACTCGGCGGCTCGTCCACCTGAAAACGAAATGCCCCACTCGTCACTTCCTGCAAAAATCCATTCGCCTTCCCGCGGACAACGACGTCGGCCGGCTTTGGATCAGATTCATTCATGACAGCCTTTTCTCTCTGGGTGAACTAGCGGCCGGGCAATGTTGCGGCGATCGCCTGCGCGCTCTGTGCGAGGAGCCGGCTTTGCGCGGCCACGAGCGGATCGTAACCATCACCAACGATTCGCTCGCGGTAATTGCCACTATGTCGTGAGATCGTTTCCTGGCCCGCGTTATCCTGAATTTTCCAGGAGAGATCCAGGATCGCTTCGCGCCCGCTAATTCCATGAAACTGCCGGACATCGATCGCGACGCGGTATTGGGGGCTGAAGCCGGTGTCGCTCGAAGGATGCACCTTGTTCGAGTGAAGGATTTTTGCCAGATCAGCCGCGAGAACGCGTGTGATATTTTCCTGTAACGAACCGATCCAGCGCGCGTGCGGCGGGATTTGAAATTCGTTCGGTCCGTTTTGGAAAACGAGTTCCGCGCGGTCGATGTAACCTGGCAGCGAGACCGGACCGATGCTCACGCTCAAACCAGAGGAGCCGCCAACTGCCGGGGTGTCAGTGGCGCTCAAACGGTAGAACTGATCCGAACCGCTGCATCCCGCGAGCAATGTCGCGGCGCAACAGAGGACGGCCCGTGATATTTTTCTCATGATCATTGATTTTCCGGACTGCCCTTCGGAGGGGCAACGCGGCCGGGCTTTCCGAAGATGAGGGAATTTGGTTTGCGTTCCAATGTCCCAGTCAGTGCACGAACTGAGCGCAAGGTTTCATCCAGCTGGCGCAGGGTCGCGGAAAGGTCCTGGTAGATCGGCGCGTCCTGTCCAAAGCCGCTCGCAGTTTTGCCGACACTGTTCGCAGTGTTCTTGACCGCGGCGAGCGCGTCGGATGCGTTCTTAATGGTTTCTTCCAGTGGGAGCGCTTTGATTTTATCCAGGACTGCCATGACTTTGTCCTGCAATTCACCCAGCCCGGAAGCGATCGTCGGAATGACGTGATAGCCTTCGATCTCCGCGATCGTCGCGAGCGGCGCATCTTTTTGGAAGTCGAGATCGACGTAAAGCTGCCCAGTGAGAAAACTGCCCGTCTTCAGGCTGGCGCGTAATCCGGAGCGAACCGAGCGATCGATAAATTCTTCGGCAGGGCCGGTATTGTCCGAAGGCAGATTGGTCACAATACCGGGATCGATCTGAATCAGGACCGGCACTCTGCGTTCGGGATCGTTGGACAAATAGCGAAATGAAACGCCGCGCACCGTGCCGATGCGCACCCCGCGAAATTCCACCGGCGCATCTTCACTCAGGCCGCGCACGCTTCCGGAGAAGAGCAGCAAATATGGCATGCTGTTTTTCATCACGAATTTCTTCGTGTCGTCGACGCTGTCATAGAGGATAAAGCTCCCGCCGTCGCCCACCGGCGGCGCGGAAGTGGAGCCATCCGGCTGACCGAATGTGATGCCGCCAAGGAGGAGAGACTCGAGCGTCCCGGCGTGCAGATGCAATCCGTTCGCGCCCACCTGCACGTCGATCCCGCTCACGTTCCAAAACTTCGTGTTCACGCGGACCAGGTTTGCGTATTCCGCCGAGATGAATGCGCCGAACTCGACCTTACCGCTTTCCGGATGGAAGATGCGCGTCTCGATTTTTCCCGCGCCCAGTCCTTTGTAAACAATGGGCGAGCCCGGCGCGATGCCGCCCGCTTCGTCGGTGATCAAAGTGATATGCAGACCGGGAACGCCTTTTGCCGTGACCGGAGGCTGCTCGAGGCCCACGAACTCGCGCCGCGGTTCTTTCGAAAGCCCGGGTTCCAGTTCGACGTAGCTTCCGGAAACGAGTGTGCTCAATCCCGAGATGCCCGAGGCTCCGTAGCGCGGACGCACGATCCATATCTGCGCATCTTTCGTCAGGAGCCGCGTGGCTTCGCTCGTCATTTGCATGGTGACGAGCACGCCTTTCAGATTTTCGGCCAGGCGAATTTTTGTGACCGTGCCGACAGTGACGCTGCGGCACAAGATGGAGGTCTTGCCCTCCGCCACGCCTTCCGCAACCTCGAAGTGAACGGTGATTTCCGGGCCGCGCTCCGAATAATATTTCCAGGCCAACCAGACTCCGAGGGCCGCAGCGATGATCGGAATAATCCAGATCGGCGAAACACGGCGGCCGGATTTTACGATGGGACGCAGCTCCGCGGTTTCGGGCGAAAAATTCTCGGTTTCGTTCATTGAGGGCGCGAGCGATTGGAACGGTCCGCCGCGTCCCAGATCAAGCGCGGATCGAAACTCATGGCGGCGAACATTGTTAGCACCACCACCGCGGCAAACGAAATTGCACCCGCACCTGGATGGATGGAAATGGCAGACCCAAGCTGCACCACCGCTACGAGAATGGCGACAACGAACACGTCCACCATCGACCAGCGCCCGACGAATTCCGTGATGCGATAAAGGCGCGACATGCCGCGGGGCCGGTTGCCGGAACGAGCGGCTAAACAGAGCGCGACGATGGAGATAATTTTCAGAACCGGAATCATCACGCTGGCTCCGAAAATAATAATCGCCACCGGATAGTCGCCCTGTTGCCAGAACTGAATCACGCCGCTGAGAATGGTGTTCTGCTGGTCGCCGGCAAAAGATTCAATCTTCAGGACCGGGAGGAGATTGGCCGGAAAATAAAGCGCGAGCGCGGCAATGGTGAGAGCCCAGGTGCGTTGCAAACTCTCCGGGTGGCGAAGATGCAGTTTACTGTCGCAACGAGAACATCGCTCCTCGCGCACCGGCGAAACCTGGCCGCAGACTTCGCAAAGCGCCAGACCGCGCGCGGCGGCAGAATCGGAAGGGAATTCGTTCATGCCGCCATCTCCAGGCGTGTCCAAAGTTCGCGCGGATGGATGGAACCGAGCGCCGCCGTCAGACAAATAATCAAACCGACGAAGGCCCAAAACGAAATGCCGAGCGTGAGGCTGGCGAGCTTCCCAAGTTTCAAGAGACTAACGAGTGCTCCGAGAAGAAAAACTTCGATCATATTCCACCTGCGCGCGGCCAGGACCCAACGGCAGAGCGGAAGCGATCCGGGCAAACGCCGGCCCCAATGCAACGGAAGCACCAGGTAAAGCAAACCGCCGATGAGCAGGCTGGGCGCGACGATAACGAAGATCGAAACGGCGGCGGCCAGGTAGGGATAACCTTGATCGACCAAGCCGGACGCGCTTTGCCAGAGCAGCATCTCGCTCCGCCGGAAGCCGGCTTCCAGGGTCATGAATGGAAAGCAATTTGAGACGACGAATAGCAACGCGGAGGCAAAGGCGAAGGCGGCGGAGCGTTGCAAGGAATTCCGGCGGTGGCTCAGGAGCGGCGCGACACAGCGCGGGCAAACCGCTTTTTCGCCTTCCTGCAAAGTGGGCGCTTCGAGGAGGACATCGCAGTCAGGACAAGCGAGCTGCCCAATGGAATGAAGTGGATGCACCGGGACAATGGCTACCTCACCTCACGCGGTGGGGCAATTGCGCCTTCTTCGCGCGCGGGTAGCGTGAGCGCCGTGTCCGCCCCCGCGCAAGTTTTCACCCTCGGTCATTCTCCCGATCCGGATGACGCCTTCATGTTTTACGCGATGGCGAAAGAGAAAATCGACCTGCGCGGTTACCGTTTTGAACATCGTCTGGAAGATATCCAGACTTTGAACGAACGCGCGATGCGCGGCGAGTTGCACATCTCGGCCATCTCAATCCACGCTTACGCGTACGTGAGCGACCGCTACGCGCTGATGCCTTGTGGGGCGAGCATGGGCGATGGCTATGGACCGATGGTCGTGTCGGTTAAGGAAAACAAGCTCGACGAATTAAAGGATCAGACGATCGCGGTGCCGGGATTGATGACGAGCGCATACCTGGCGCTGCGTTTGTTTCTCGGTGCGGATTTCAAACACATCGTTGTGCCCTTCGATCAGATTTTCGAAGCGGTGCAAACGGGACGCGCAGATTGCGGGCTTATCATCCACGAAGGCCAGCTCACTTACGCGAAGGCGGGTTTCCGCAAGATCGTCGATCTCGGCGAATGGTGGAAAAGCGAAACTGGGCTGCCGCTTCCGTTGGGCGGAAATGTATTGCGCAAAGATATCCCGCCGGCGGTGCGGAGCGATTTGCTGCAGATCATGCGCGAGAGCATCGATTACGGATTGGCGCATCGTGAGGAAGCGGTGCGGCATTCGATGCCCTATGCGCGCGATATGGATGCGGCGCTAGCCGGCAAATTTATCGGCATGTACGTGAACGATTACACGCGCGATTACGGTGCGGACGGGCGGCGCGCGATCCGCGAATTCCTAGGGCGGGCAGAAGCGCGGGGCTACTTGGATCGCAAGGTCGAATTGGAGTTCGCCGACTAGCGGTAATTACGTCTATCTCGTCTTGGATTCGGAATCGCGAGACAGCGACCTGTGCGCGCGAACCGCCAACCGATAGGCGCGCGGGAGCGAACTACTTCTTCGCTTTGTCGTCTTTTTTCGCCGGCTTGCTCGCGTCCATCACGTAGGTCTTCAACTTGCCGTATTCCGTTTTAAACCCGTTCGTGAAATCGCTCGTGCCGTATTCGAAAAGCACCACGAAACAGAAGGCGAAGAAAAGAAAGAGGACGAGCCAGAAAAGCCCGCGAAGCAGCGACATGTGGACGATGTTAACTTACGCGTCCGGCGCGGTCAACGCGCGACACTTGCTCCGCCAAACCTAGCTGCCATGCTGGCGCGCGATGCGCGTGCCGTTACTCGACCTTAGCGAACAATATCGCGCCCTGGCGGAGCCGTTGCGTAACGAGCTCGACCAGATTTTCGCCACGCAATCTTTCATCCTCGGGCCGAAGGTGGAAGCGTTCGAATCCGCGATGCGCGATTACTGCGGCGCGCCGCACGCGATCGGCGTTTCTTCCGGGACCGATGCGTTGCTCGCGTTGCTCATGGCACTCGAGATTGGGCCGGGCGATGTCGTCATCACCACCGCCTACACGTTTTTCGCCACAGCGGGGTGCATCGCACGGGTCGGAGCGACGCCGGCTTTCGTCGATATCGATCCGTTGACCTACAACATCTCGGCTCCGGCCTTGCGACGCTTCCTGACCGAGCAATGGTCGCGCGACGCCGATGGCTCATGGCGCGATGCGCGGGGTCAACGACTGCGCGCGATCATGCCAGTGCATTTGTTCGGGCTCTGCTGCGAGATGGAAGATATCCATCGCATCTCCGAGCAGTACGAGGTCGAATTAATCGAAGACGCCGCTCAAGCCATCGGCGCGGAGTGTCCATTTCTCGAGCGCACCGGAAAGGCCGGCGCGATGGGCGTAGCAGGCTGCTTGAGTTTTTACCCTTCGAAAAATCTGGGCGCAGCAGGCGATGCCGGAATGGTGATTTGCCGCGACGAAGCCCTGGCGACCAAGGTCCGAATCTGCCGGCAACACGGAATGGAACCGCGCTATTTCCATCATTTTATCGGCGGAAATTTCCGGCTCGATGAAATCCAGGCTGCGATTCTGAACGTGAAATTACCGCACCTCGACAGCTGGTCGGCCGGCCGGCGGCAGGTGGCCGATCTTTACCGCGCGGAATTTCAACGACGCCGTCTAACGAGTCATATCCAACTACCGGCCGAGCCCTATCGAACGCGCGGCCTAACGAATCATCATATCTATCATCAGTATGTCATTCGGGTTTCGCAGCGAGACGCGCTCCAGGCCCACCTGACAAAAAGGGAAATCGGAACCGCGATTTATTACCCACTCGGGCTGCACCAGCAGAAGTGTTTCGAGTATCTTGGCTACAAAGAAGGCGATCTGCCCGAGACAGAACGCGCGTCGCGCGAGACTCTGGCGCTGCCAATTTATCCCGAACTGCGGCGGGACGAGCAACTCTTCGTCGTCGATGCGATCGCGGAGTTCTTCGACTAAATCGCGGCTTGCGACCCTCGGCGCACAAGCCTATATCAACCCTCCGCTAGGGTAGGTACCGAAGTGGCCAAACGGGGCGGACTGTAAATCCGCTGGCTTACGCCTTCGTTGGTTCGAATCCAACCCTGCCCATTTTCCTGTTGGACGTTTCGGCTCACTCTTGGGCCTCGTCGCGACGAAGTGGATCGAGTTGGTCGCTGATTTTAATTTTGGTGTGAGTTCGCTCGATTGCGTTTCGAGCGCGCAAAGAGGTAGATCGCGAGGCCGAGAAAATTCGCAAGCAGGATCACGCCCGTGATTTTAAGGGTGAAGGCAGAGCCGCTTTTCACATCGATGATCGGAAAGATCGAAAGCGAAACGTAAAGCAGCGTCATGAGAAACCCCGAGGCCGCGGCGAGGCGCAGCCACCAGGGCGCCGTCCGTCCCGCGTTGCGTAGTCCGATCAGAGGCAGGGCGAACATGACCAGATAAGTGAGCGCGTAGAAAATTCCGCCGGCATTAAAGAGAAGCTGGAAAGATTCCTGGTTACCCACCCCGACCAGACTGAGCGAGCCGAGCAATAGCGTGACCAAGCCGACGAAGACGATCGAGTTCACCGGTGTCTTGAAGCGCGGATGCAACTTTGTAAACCACGCCGGCATGAGGTGATCCCAACCCGCCACCATTGGAAGTCTCGTTAGGCCGGTGAAATTAACACTGGCCTGCGCGATCCGAAGCACGATCAGTAACGCAAGCGCGACCGGAACCGCGAGGGCGGCGAGGCCAAAAGTGCTGAAGCCCAGACTCAACACTTGGGGGATGGGTGCGATCAGATCGATCTGCTCCGGCCTAACGAAGGCAAGCACCGAGCTGGTGCCAAGGATGAACATGACCGCGATAAGTGGCGCGGCCACCATGACCGAGCGTCCGATGGTTCGCGCCGGGCTGCGGGTTTCGCCGGCGAGAATGGCGACATATTCGAAACCGCCGAGCGCGCCGAAGCCGAGCTTGCCGAGGATATTTAGACTGAAGAGAGAGACGACCGGCAGGGCGGTGGCGATCGGATGGAATTCGCGCATCGCACCGCGCGCGACGTGAATGAACGGCAACGCCAAGAGCGCGGCAAAAACGGTGAGCATGATAATGCCGCCGAGATTGTGGAGCCATTTCCCCACGCCCAGGCCGATCGTCGAGACACCGACTAGAAGCGCGATGACCAAAAGGCTCGTCAGGGTGATCAACCACTTGTTAGACGCGATCCAAGCGGCCTGCGGGCCCATGGCGTAGGCAAGATTCGTTGTCAGTTGGAGGCCGATCTCGGAAGTATTGGTGATGACGTAGAGCCAGAGGTTCCAAGCCACCATGAAGCCGGCGGCTTCGCTAAAACCGAGTTTTGCCCATTGATAAAGGCCGCCTTCCAGCGGCATGAGCCGGTTCAAATAAATGACTACGACGGCGGAGGGCACATAAAAAAGCGCAATGGCCAGCAGCCAAAAAACCACATGTGCCGGACCAAGTTTTCCGGCCGCGCCGACCCAACTCAGCCCGACGATGAAAAGAATCTGGGTAAGCGCGAGATCGCGCAACCCGAGTTCCTTCGCGAAAACGGCGCTGTGGCGCTCAATGCTTTCCTCGCCGGCGCGTAAATCCGAACCGCCGCTGCCCGTAGTCTTCGCCATCATGCGGAAGACTACCGAAGTGAAAACGCGCTGTCAGCAGCGCGCGAAGGCGAGTAGTTAGCGGCGCTTACCCTTAGAACTACCGCGACTCTTGCCGCTACTTGATTTTGCCGAGCTGCCCTTTTTCGCGGCGGACGATTTCGCGCTACGCGTTTTCTTCCCGGAAGATTTCTTCGCGGCTTTGGAGGCAGTAGATTTTTTGCCGTTCGATTTGCTGCTCTTGCCCTTCGCTGCCCGCGCACTGCCGCCGGAGGTCTTTCCACCCGAAGACTTCTTCGCGCCGCCAGTTTTCTTGACCGCTTTTTTTACCGCTTTGCTGGCCGCCTTGGTCACGCGCTTGGCCGCTGTCTTGACCATGGTCTTCGCGCTCTTCACTGCGGGCGATGAGGCCGCCGTGCCAGTGCTCATCGATTTTCCGGCGATAGCGCCGAGGACACCGCCCACGACTGCGCCGACTGGTCCCGCAATACTTCCGAGCACCGCACCTGTAGCCGCACCGGCGGCCTCTTTCGAGATGGAGGGGATCGGCAAATTCTTAGATGATTGGGAGCCTGCTGCGTTTTGGTTGTTTTGTTCGTCGGCCATATTGTTCGGAGGTTATTGAGGTTGCGGTTCAGTCATTAATCGTAACTCGGGTCGCGACTGCGTTTTTCGAGCGAAAGAAAAACTTCGGCCACGGTTATGGCAACAAAAAAGCGCCCGGGTTACCGAGCGCTTTTTCGTTTGTAAAATTGATCTGCGATTTACCGGCCGCGACCGCCGCTGCGACCACCGCCGTCGCGACGACCACCACCGCCGCCGCCACCGCCGTAGCCGCCGCCACCACCACCGTAGCCTCCGCCACCGCCGCCGCCGCCATCGCCGCCGCCGCCGCCGCCGCGACCGCCGCCGCCGCCATCTCCGCCGCCGCCACCAGGCGGACGTGCCTC
>CAXSFN010000032.1:0-48203 GCA_964236815.1 uncultured Chthoniobacterales bacterium | reverse complement strand
GTTTATGGAAGAAGTTATGACTCAACTAACCCGGGGAAAACTATGACTTCCGCTTCGCTTCCGACAGCTATTCTGCGCCCGGCCTTTCGTCTGCTTTTGACGATTGCGCTCTGCGCCGCCCCAAACCTGGCTTCGGCCACGCCGTTCACCAATTCCGCCGCGATCACGATTAACGATCGTCCGAATGGGGGCGCGCCGGCCGCGGCCTCCCTCTATCCATCGAACATTACCGTCTCCGGGCTCACCGGCACCGTCACGGCGGTGAGCGTGACGTTGAACAGCGCCTCGATCCTGCGACCGCGCGACACGGATGTGTTGCTGGTCGCGCCTTCCGGACAGGCCTTCGTTATTATGGGCGATGCCGGTGGGCTCACTGCGATCAGTGGCGTTAACATCACGCTCGACGATGCGGCGGCAGCGTTCCTACCCGGAGATTCGACTGGGATGACGGCGGGCACGATCACGACCGGATCCTACAAGCCAACCGATGGTTACTTTTCGGCGGCGACTGAGCCGGATAGTTTCCCTGCGCCCGCGCCGACTACCGGAATCGAGATTCCCGGGCCGCAAGCGAGCGCGACCTTTGGCTCGGTCTTCACCGGGATCAATCCCAATGGTGTCTGGAAGCTTTACGTGGTGGACGATTCGTTCGGGGGAACGCCGCCCGGCAGCATCGGCGGCGGCTGGACGCTCAATGTAACCGCGCAGGCGGCCGCGATCGCGACGACCACGGCCGTGAGCGGCGCGCCTAATCCGGCGTTCAGCAACCAAGCGGTCGCGATCACTGCCACGGTGAGCAGCGGCAGCGGGACGCCGACCGGCAGCGTGACATTCAGGGAAGGCGTGACGACCCTGGCTTGCGGGACAGTCGCGCTCAACGGCAGCGGCCAGGCGGTTTGCAACATGCCGGCCGGCAGTATTTCGGAAGGCGATCACACGATCGCGGCGACCTATAATCCAACCGGCGCCTTCACCACCAGCAACAGCAGTTATTCGCAGCGGATCAATAATACTACCGTCGTGACGGGGAACGAGTTTTGTAATACCGGCACAATCACTACGATCGACAATCCCTCTGCGACGACGCCCTATGCATCCAATATTTTTGTCACGGGCCTGAGCGGGACGGTCACGAAAGTGACGTTGAGCTTGAAGAATATCAACGCGCCGCGGCCGCGCGATCTCGACATCCTGCTTGTCGGTCCGGGCGGGCAGAAATTTATTCCGCTCTCGGACGTAGCCGACCTGACCGCGGCGAGCAATATCACGCTCGTGCTCGACGATGCCGCTGCGGCGCCGTTGCCCACCGGAACGGGAACGGTCCTGGCGAGCGGTACTTTCCGTCCGACTGATTTCGCCTTCGGTGCGGAGGTCGACGCCTTCCCCGCGCCAGCGCCCGTCGCGCCCTATCTTTCCCCCGCACCCACCGGCTCTTCGACCTTTGCCAATGTCTTCAACGGCTCGAGTCCGAACGGAACCTGGAGCCTCTATGTGCGCGACGATTCGGTCGGCGGGGGAGACAGCACGATCGCGAACGGTTGGTGTCTAACCTTCAGCACGTCGGCCACGGAAGCGGCCACGACCACCGCGCTCGCGTCATCGCAGAATCCTTCGCTCACGGGGAGCGCGGTCACCTTTACCGCTACGGTCACGCGCACCAGCAACGCTACGGCCGTCACTAGCGGCACGGTCACATTTCGTGAAGGAGCCACCGTGCTCATGGCGAATGCGCCTGTGAACGGCAGCGGAAAAGCCACCTTCACGACCTCGACCCTCGCGGAAGGAAGTCACGCCCTGACCGCAGAATACAGCGGCGTGCCCGGCTCGTTCGCGCTAAGTCTTGGAACTCTAACACAGGTGGTTAACAACCAGACCGTGGTCAGCGGTAACCAATTCTGCAATCCGGGCGCGATCACCTTCGACGATGATGGGACCGATACGACCACGCCCTACGGCTCGAACATTTCTGTCACCGGCCTCTTTGGCAACATCACCAAGGTCGTTGTGACCTTGAATAACATGACCATGCCGCGACCGCGCGACGTCGATCTCCTCCTAGTTGGGCCCGGCGGGCAGAAGTTCATCCCGATGTCGGATGTAGGCGATCTGACCGCTGCGAACGGCATCACGCTCATCCTCGACGATGCCGCCGGAAGCGCTATCCCGACCGGCGGAAGCAGCGTAGTCCCTAGCGGCACTTTTCGACCGACGGATGTAAACTCCGGCGCCGATACCTTCCCAGCTCCTGCTCCGTCCGGACCTTATAACTCTCCCGCGCCGGCCGGTGTGGCGACCTTTGCTACCGTCTTTAACGGCTCCACGCCTAACGGCACTTGGAGCCTCTACCTGATCGACGACAGCAACGGCGGCGGAAACACGACTATCGCAAGCGGCTGGTGTCTTACTCTTACTACCGACGCGGCGCCGCCCGCCATCACGAGCGCCAACAATACCATCTTCACCGCCGGCACGGCCGGAACGTTCAACGTCACCACGACCGGTAACCCGCCGCCAACCCTAAGTCTAACTGGCAGCTTACCCGGCGGCGTCACCTTCGGCGCCGGCACTCTCGCCGGAACGCCGACCGCCTTTGGAACTTTCCCGCTCACCTTCACTGCCAGCAACGGAGTAGGAAGCAGCGCGGTCCAGAACTTCACCCTAACCGTAAATCCAAGCGCGCAGTCAGTGCAGAGCGGGGGCAAGATCGAAGTGCAGGCGGGCGGCGGATATCAAATCAGCTTCATCGGCAATCCCGGCCAGCAATACACAGTGCAGTTTCGCGATGACTTGGTTGCCGGAAGCTGGCAGTTCCTTAGCACGCAGGTCGCGAACGCGAACGGCATGCTCTTGATCCCTACCAATCCGCCAGCGGGCACGGCAAAGCGATTCTATCGCCTGTTCGTTCCCTAGCGACTTTGCGCGATAGCGTTCGATAGCGAAGCTGAATGTTCTGCCCAACCTCAGCGGGCCACCGCCTTTTCACATCGCTCCAGCAGCCGCGGCGCTTCCATCTTTTCCGCCCAGCCTGCGAAAGCCGGCGTCGCTCCGCGCCAGCGCAGCGTTTCGACTTTCTTGAAGAGTGGCGCATCGGTGCGCAGCGTCGCGAGCTTCTTGAAGAGCAGCGCCAGTTCACGGCGTTCGCCGAGAACATGCGGCGGCAAGTTTTCGATCGGACCGTAGCGATTCAATAGCGTGGCGGCAGTCCTCGGTCCGATCCCAGGAATGCCAGGGTAGCCGTCAGCCGCATCGCCCACCAGCGCGAGCAGGTCGGGAATGAGCGGCGGATCGACCCCGAACTTTTCGCGTATCCCCGCCGCATCGCGAATCGTTTTGCGCCGGCCGTCGATCTGCACCACTCGCGTGCCTTGCACGCATTGCCCGAGGTCCTTATCGGGCGTCCAGATGGCGATCTTCTCGACCTGCTTCTTCCTAGCTAGGAAATGCGCGGCCGAAGCGAGCGCATCATCGGCTTCGAGTTCGATCATGGGCCACACCACAACTCCCATTGCCCCCAGCGCTTCCTCGAGCGGATGGAACTGCGCGAGCAAGGCGCGCTCGATCCCGGCGCCGGTCTTGTAGTCCGCCCAAAGCCGGTTGCGAAACGACTCGATCACGTGATCGGTGGCAACGCCCACATAGGTGTCGCCCTCACCGCGTGAGACGGAGTCGTTGACAGGGTTCTCGATCATTTGGAGCACGGTTTGCAGCACGCCGATGACTGCGCCGTAGGGGCGGTCCACACCTTTATTGAACCGGCGCTGGCCGTAGAAGTGCCGGAAGAGCTCGTAGGTGCCGTCGATGAGATGAACAATCATTTGTTGCCAGCAAACAGGGTGGCACCCCGCGCCTTAATGCTCTAACTGCACGCGGAAATGCAATTAGTCGTGTGCCAGGTTAGATGTCTTGCGATAGAGCGCTCGCTAACTGATGAAAAGGTGGGTGCCTGCGGCCTAGGCCTTAATTAGGTTATCTCCGCCGCTGCTTAGAATCCTTGCGATTGCTAGGTGGTCTGCTTTCATTCGTGAAGAATCGTCCCGCAATAAGGCGTTATCTCGCGAACTGTGGCAAGGCGTCTCAAAGCCCTTGCGCTCGGATGCGATCCCAGGCGCTTTTGGCCAGGCGGGCGATGATCGCGTCTCGCGTGTCATCATCGGCGGCGGAATCGGAGACGAATGCGGCTACGGCCAGGTGTCGGCCATCGGGTAGGGTGATAAGGCCAATGTCGTTAGTCGCAGAGGTGATGCCGTTGCGAGTTCCGCCGGTGCCGGTCTTATGCGCGACTAGCGTTCCCGCAGGCAATTCACCTCTGAGGCGTTTCGCGCCCGGGATAGATTGGGTCATCAGCTTCAGCAGCAAGTCCTGGCTCTCCCCTGAGAGGCCACGCTGAGATTGCAACGCGACAAGGAGAGCGAGCGCTCCCTTAGGTGTCGCCCAGTTTCGATACTGTGTTTCCCAGTCGCGGCCGATTTCTTTCTCCGAGTTAACCACCTGGATGTCCGGCACCTCAATTTCCTTCAGGAAGGTCATAACACTGCTCGGACCGCCGATGAGTTTCATGAGCACATCGCTGGCGCTGCCATCGCTTTCGCAAAGGGTGTAGCGGAGAAGTTCCGCGATGGTTAGCTCGGTCCCGCCCGGAAAATCATCGCGCACCGGGCTATGCATTCCCTCTCGCACGAAATCGCTTGGCTCTATCTTCACTGGCTGATCGAGCTTCAGCTCTCCGCGATCGACGCGCTGCAGGACCGCCATCGCGATTGGCAACTTGTAAACGCTCTGCATCGGGAAATGCTCGTCGCCGTGCAGATCCGCCGTTTCGCCCGATTCGAGAAGCTGGGTCGCGACACCGACGCGCCCCTTAGCTTCGGGAGCGATCTTTTCGAATTGACCGGGCAAGCCAGGGAAGGGGAGCGCGGCGGCGAGAATGGCAGCTAGAAAGAGATGTCTCATCTTCGATGAACGCTAGCTGGGAATTGCGGTTTCAACAAAGGTGAGAACTTACGATCGACGCTAGACGGTTGATTTTCTAACTTTTCGAGCCCGCCATTTCCTCCATGCGTGATACAATAGATAGAGAAATATGGGCCGCCACCTCGAACCCGGCAAAGTCCTGACCCCCCATTGCCTACGCGCGACCACACTCGGGACGGCGTTTGTGGTGGACGCACGTTACGAACCGAGACAGCGAATAGCACCGCATTCTCATCGACTGCCACACTGCACTTATGTGGTAGCGGGCGAATACGCTGAGTGGGTGGAGGGCTGCGAGCGTGCCTGCAGGGCTGGAGACCTTTTGTTTCACAAACATAATCAGGTTCACTCCGACATGATCGGGCCGGCTGGTGCTCGATGTGTGAACATTGAGTTCCTTTGGGATGAGCCGGTTGTTCGCGCACTTTCTGCGAGAGATAGCGAGCCTAGCCTCGCTGAGATAACATCCAAGTTCGCGATCAACAGAGTTAGTAGCTCTCCGCTTGCGTACGCGGGGAATACCTATGCGCACTCGGTATCTTGGGCGGAACAAATTTATAGGGTTGCCGAAAGCGTGCTCTGGAATGCGGTGAGGCGGAGCACGCCGAAATGGTTAGTCGCTTGCTTAGACCAACTCGATATCAAAATGGCCGAGCCACTGCGCCTCGACAACCTGGCGCGTCTAGCCAACGTCCATCCCACGCATGTCATTCGAGGGTTCCGAAGGAGGCTCGGCCAAACCCCTGGCGAATATCTCCGAAGCCGGCGAATTGTGAGCGCGTGCCGATTACTCGAATTCGGCGACTCGTCCCTGGCCGAGATTGCTCTTCAATGTGGATTTTCCGATCAACAACACTTTACCAAGATTTTCGGGCGAACGATTAACAAAGCCCCGGGTGAGTTCCGTCGCTGGGCGAGAGGGAAAACAGGCTAATCTCATACAAGACGGAGTAATCGCTTTCACGCATGCTCCGACGATGCACTTACCACTTTCCGCGGTCTGCTTTTTACTTACTACTCTCATCCTCACACCGCGCTCTCTAGCCGAGATTTCCCCGGGAAAGAGCCCAGGCTCGGGGGATGGCGCGGCCTCCCTGCGAGAACTGCTCTCGCTTCCAGCAACTCCCAGGCTGCCCGTCGACGCCTGGAAGAAGAAAGTAGCTCCCTTAGTCGAGACAACCTCCGCGCCCCGGGGATGAGTAGCGAAGACAAGGCCACTGCTCTACTTGCAGTTACCGACTCTTGTCCCGACGAAGTCATCCAGGATTTGATCGAGAAAATCGCTAACGTCTGCCGGGAATATCCGGACGAATCGCTCCGGCCTAATCTGGAAATAAGACGGGTTCTTCTCCTCGATAAGGTTAACCCAAGCGAAGCGGCTCTTAGATTGCAAGAGCTAGGGACCGATGCGAACGAGAAAGTCTCATCCGTCGCGCAGGGTGAACTTAGACGGCGGGCTTTGAAGGTTACTCCGCTCGATCTGCGGTTTACGGCATTCGACTGGCGGGAAGTCGACCTCGCGTCCTGGCGCGGCAAGGTGGTCCTGATTGATGTTTGGGCGACATGGTGTGCACCGTGTGTGAAAGAGATGCCCGAGATCGTCGAGACCTATCGGAAGTATCACTCGGCGGGGTTGGAAGTCATCGGGATTTCGTTGGACAAAGACAAGGCTGCGCTCGAGACCTTTATCCGAAGGAAATCGATACCGTGGCCCCAGTATTTTCAAGGCACCTCTCCTCGAAATGAATTTGTCGATCGTTTCGGCATTACCGGAATCCCCCAGATGTGGCTCTTGGACCGGCAAGGATTGATCGTGTCTTTCAACATCCGCGAACACGTTACCGCAGAAGTCGAGAGATTGCTCTCCTCTCAGTGACCGCGCGGGGAAGAGAAAGAGCTAGCTTTCATAATCTCTCTCTTTTCCGCCTGCCGGTCGCGCCGAGTTAGCACCTAATAGGGTGAAGGGCAGAAGGGCAGAGCTACCATTGATACTCGCGCGCGCGGAGCTGCAGTTAGTGGGCGCAGGTACTTCTAGCGCAGCCCTCACTTTCGCCGAAGGCAATTGCCCGCGTTAGTTCTTTGATTTCGCTTTCTTTACGGCGGGCTTCTTGGCGCCTTTCTTGCCCTTGCCCATGAGCGCTCTCGCTGCCCGGTAATTGGCCATGTGCTCCTCCGCGGGAACGCGCGCCACGGTGCGGCCGACTACGTCGAGCGCGAGGTCCTCCAATTTTTTGAACCGGACGCAACCTTTACCCATGTCGAGCTTTTTGCCGCTCTTCTGGTATTCGTTAGTGAACCAGCTTGAGAGAGTGGGATGACCGTAGAAGCACAGGAAATGCAGCACCATGCCCGACTTCTGCGAACCGAGCGCAACGAATGAGAGCGGCACTTTGGGATTCTCGCCGTAGCCCGCCGGATACAACGAGAGCGGGACGTACCAGCCGATCATCCCGAACTGCATCCCCTCCTCATATCCGTCCGGCAGGTTCTGATTGATCGCCTGACGCACGGCGTTGAGCGCGGCGCGGCGATCCGCGGGGAGCGTAGCGAGATATTGGGCCACGGTGGAAGCTTCCATTTAGGCAACCCTACTCGCGGTGGTCCGCAGACGCGAACTTTACGGCGGGATGCGTTGCCAGCGCGGCTCGCACCGAATCAGCCGAGGGAAGCCAGCGACTCTGTTTGGGAAACCAATCATGTGCCGCACGCAGCCGTTATTGCTTATTAACCGGCGCGAATAACCTGTTCTCTGACTGTTCGGATGTGAGTAGCGCTTTACCTTGGTGGAGCGACAGGAATCGCTCGGCTTTTGCCAGAGAAATCTGGTGGTGTGGCTCGCCAAACGCAGATATTTTTTCCGATGAAACCGGCTAAGTCAGCCTTAGAAAACGAAAGAGAAATGATATGGCAGTAAGCAAAGAGAAAGATAACAGCCACGGAAGGGAAGATCTCGGAATGAAACCCCCACCGATCGTCTCGCAGCAGGAGTGGGAAGCTGCGCGAGAGATGATGCTGGTGAAGGAAAAGGCTCACGTGCGAGCGGGCGATGCTTTGGCGGCCGAACGTCGGCGCATGCCATGGATGGCGGTCGAGAAGGCCTACGAGTTCGAGGGACCAAGGGGTAAGGTAAGCCTGCTCGATCTTTTCGAAGGCCGAAAGCAGTTGATCCTCTATCGCGCTTTCTTCGAGCCTGGAGTGTTAGGATGGCCCGATCACGCCTGCCGCGGCTGCTCGCTCTGCGCCGATCAGGTCTCGCACTTGGCTCACTTGAATGCTCGCGACACCACGCTCGCTTACGCTTCCCGCGGCTCGCAGGCGGACATCGCGCGTCTTAAGACGCGGATGGGATGGGAGGAGATACCCTGGTATACCATCACCGATAGCTTCGACGCGGACTTCGGAGTCGATGAATGGCATGGCCACAATGTCTTCATTCGCGATCGGGACCGAGTGTTCCGCACCTACTTCATTAACTCTCGCGGTGACGAGGCGATGGGGACGCTCTGGAACTACCTCGACGCAACGCCGCTCGGCCGGCAGGAGACTTGGGAGGACTCCCCCGAAGGTTATCCGCAGACCC
This sequence comes from uncultured Chthoniobacterales bacterium, assembly GCA_964236815.1. Lineage (GTDB taxonomy): Bacteria > Verrucomicrobiota > Verrucomicrobiia > Chthoniobacterales > UBA10450 > JACCTI01. The sequence goes on along the minus strand of CAXSFN010000032.1, from coordinate 39,652 downwards.
CTCCGTATAAGTGGTGGAACTGGCACGACAAAAACAACAAGGCCGACTCCTCATCTGACGCGAAATGGATCGAGGTATCCGAAGCCGGAGGAAAGGCCTTCCGCGAGGACGATGGAAAGGCTTAGTTAATCTTTCCCGATCCTTAGCTAAGACCCAGCTAACTTTAATCCGCTAGCTATCGAGTTTTCCTGGACGCGGAACTTGCCTTCTTCTGCCTGCGATAACTCTCGAGCAATCTGTGTCCTTTGGCCGCGATCTTGCGAGCGGCTGCCTCAGTCCTGGGCACCGGTTCGCCCCAAGCTGCCGCGGTCAGAGCGAAGCGGGTCGGTTTTCCGTCTTTGGTCTTCAAAGGTGAAAGCTTATCGCGGCCGTAGAAGCGCACGGCCCAGCTTCCTTTGCGTTTCATTTCCTCTGGCGACATTTCGCGAATGGATTTCTTCACGCCGGGTTTGAGGTGCGCGCCTTCGGTGCGGGCAAACTCACGGCGGCCAGCCGCAGTGAGCCCGCCTTTGGGATCCTTGGTGCGCGCCTTCATGATTTTTTCCTGCTCTTGCTCGACGAGCGCTGCTTTTTCGCGGCGTTCATGTTGTCCACGAGACTCGGATATTTGCGTCCGGCCTTCTTGGCGGCGGCCTTCGCTTTGGCTTTACTTTTCGGGGTGAGCTTGGTGTGCCGGCTCTTTTTCGGCGCGGACTGTTCCCAAGGCTCTTTCGCGGAGGATTTTTTGGCGGTCATGGTTGTGTCTGCCTGATTTGTTTAAGACTCGCGACTGAATCGCGCGTCGAGCATGCAGCAGATGGAAGCCAGAAAGAAACGATGAGATCCTTTTCTGGTTTGTAACTTCCAAGTTCAATTACTCTCCCTAGGGCTGCGGCGGTGTGAGGATTTGGACGTCAGATGATGCAGAAACCAGGGCCGCTCTGGTTAGCCATGCAGTCGACGGGATTGTAGAAGCAAAGTTGTCGTCGTACATCCCATCCATCGTAGGCACCGGCGAGCGAATAGCACTTATCAATTATCCTGCTGGATTTGTATTTTGCGTGCCAGCCGGATTCTGACCGCGTAGTATCGCGGCATGCGCCCATCTTTTACGCTCAGCGTCTTCGCCCTCCTTGCCACGACCATCACTGTCACTGTTGCCCAAACGCCGACGCCAACGCCCTCAGTGGCGCCGGTGACGCTGCGCACGCTCCTTGCATCGGAGCTTCACAGCACTCATGACACGGCCGAGTGGTTCACCCCGATCAAGGCGGCGGTCGCCGGGCTCACCGCCGAACAAGCGAAGTGGGTGCCGCAAAACGCCGCCGGGAAGCTCGACCCGAAGGCGAACCATTCAGCCGGTATGCTGGCTTATCACCTCGCCTTCTGGAACGAGAATGCGCTGGCGCGTTTGCGCGGGGAAAAGCCTGCCAGTCCTAGCGACAACGACGAGACCTTCAACGATTTCGACGCAGCGCATTGGGACGACATCGTGCAACGGCTCGATCGCGTGATGAAAGATCTGGAGGCGGAGGTCGAGAAGATGCCCGAGGAGAAGCTGGCGAAGGCGGCGGCGACCATCTCACACATCAGCACGCACAACGCCTATCACACCGGCCAGATCCTCTACGTGCGGAAGTTGCAGGGCTCCTGGAACCCGGAGAACGGCGTGAAGTAAGCGAGGCCCGCGCGCGGCGAAGGCTAACACTGCGTCCGGAAGCTCCTAGCATTACTCATCGTGCGACTCTCTGTCCTTGGTTACGATCCAGTCGCCTTGCCTCTTCCCGGGCTGGATCTTCCAACCAACGGTTACGGTTAGACTCCACCCGGAGCCTTTCAAGGCCTTAGGATCGAAGCCTACGGCGGAGACGGCTGTCAGTTTGGTTTCATCGTTGAGCAAGGCGCCGCCGCTTTCCACTTCGAGCGTACCCCAGTCGTCGGTCAGGCGCATTGTGGGATAAACCGTCCCAAAGGTATCGAGCGGTTGTAAGGCTTGTGGGTTGAATCGATAGTTACTGTGTACGAGTGGCAGGTTTAAGACCGGACCATCGACCAGAAGGGATTTCAGGTCGGCTAGGTAGGCCCGCTTATCCTTGTCTCTTTTCTCTTCGTGGGCGCGCAGCGCTCCGTCGCTGTCGTACTCGTTTTCGCGCTGCTTGAGCGCGGCGAAATCGGAGGCGGGCAGTTGGAGAGCGGCGCTCAAAAGTTCGTCCAGACTCTTCCCGGAATTCAGCTTCCCGCGCCAGGCAGGATCGGCGTCATCGAGAAGCAGACCGTAGGCCGGTCCCAGGGCGTAGGCGAACGATCGGACGAATGTCGGCGCGTCTACAAACGCGGAGAGATCGCGAATCGCATAGCGAATCTGCGCTTCTGGAGTGACTAACCCAAGTTTCACGCCGGTATATTCGGGCACTCCTTCGTTGATCGTGAGAGCGCTCTCATCTTTGGCGGCTTGAGCGAAAAGACGGTAGCGCTGGTTCCGGAAGAGCAAGGCGTCGGCGATGGCGGTCCGACGGTCGGCCGGATTCGGCGCCGGCAAGGCACGAGCCAGCGCGCGCCATTCAAGCTGCATTAAGTAACGGCCGTCCAACGTGTCGAGATGCTTGTTGCTGACCTCGTCGCGGCTCAGCTTCAACTCGGGCTGAATACGATGAAAGAGTTCGTGCGCCAGGGTGACATGGAGTTTCTCCGGGTCTGTCGTCAATGGCCAGGTCAGTTGGGTCCAGCGGGTGCCCTCCCACTCGGTCGGGGTATCGGCGATGATAACCGATTCCGGCAGAGTGCCGGTGAAGATTGGCCCAGCGGCCTTGAGAATGCCGGCGCTGTCCGCCTGATTCGCCATCACGGAGCTATTGCTAGGTTCCACTAGCAGCATCGGCCCGTACAAAGTGCGTCCCCAAAACTTGCCCGCGTCGCGATCGCTGATGGCCTTGGCTTCCTCGAAGGTGGCGACGGCGGCGTCGCGATCGACCGCAGCCCAGAGAGGATGCCCGGCCGGGCTAAGCAACGCGAAGGCGACGACAGTGAAGGTGGCTAATAACGTGAACGCGGGGCGACCCTGAGGACAGCGCACGCCAAGACCATGCCTATTGAGATGATGCATTAGATATTTGTCTCCGATGATTGTCCGATAAAGACAATCTCCAACTCATCCGCCCACGCAATCATCGTAAACGAAAAGGCTTGAGACGACCGGGCGATCAAGGTGTTCATTGTCGTTCGTAATTCGGCGATCCAGACAAGGAGCTACATGAAAACACTCGGGGTATTACTTGGAGCAGCTGCGTTGTCGTGCGCCCTAGCTTTGGCGGAAACGCAAAGCGCGGATGAGCGGCTGCGTAGTATCTATAACGAAGAATGGAAGTGGCGGCTGGAGCAATTTCCCGGGTTGGAAGGTCCGACCAAGCCGGTGCCGGATCACCTTTCGAAAGAAGATGCGACGACGCAGGCGCTGCGGCTACGTCAATGGGACGAGGTGTTGCATCAGCTTGATGCTATCCAGCGCGGCAAGCTGTCGGCGGAGGAACAGGTAAACTACGATATCTATCGGGCGGAAATTGAGAACTTCATCGCCGACCAGAAGTTCCGTGACTATGAGATGCCGGCGAACTCGGACTCTGCTTTTTGGAGTGACTTCGGTTACACGGCGCGGCGGCCTTTCAAGGACCCAATCGATTACAAGAACTGGATTGCACAGATGCGCGATGTTCCGCGCTATTTCCGGGAAGAGATCGCGAATATGAAGGCGGGGTTGGCGCGCGGGTTCACGCCGCCACGCGCGACCCTGGTAGGACGCGAGAAGTCAATCGCGACCGTAGCTGAAGGTAGGGCGGAAGATAACCTGCTCTATACGCCGTTTCGCGAACCGATGATAGGTGTAGAAGCTGCCGAGCAGGAGAAGCTAAAGAGCGAAGCGGCGCAGGTCATTCGGGAGATGGTGCAGCCGGCTTATGCGGACTTACTCAAGTTCTTTCGAGACGAATACGTGCCGTACACCCGCGAAACGATCGCCGGTGAAGCCCTGCCTGATGGCAAGGCTTACTACCGGCAAAAGATTCGCGAGTTCACCACCTTGAATCTCTCAGCCGATGAGATCCATCAAACTGGGCTGGCCGAAGTGGCGAAGCTGCATCAGCAGATGATCGACGTGATGCATGATACTGGCTTCAAGGGTGACTTTCCCGCTTTCCTGCAATTCCTGCGCGATGATCCGCAGTTCTATGCTAAGTCACCGGAAGAGCTTCTAAGCCGCGCGGCCTGGATCGCGAAGGTATTCGACGGGAAGTCGTCGCAATACTTCGGTTATCTGCCGCGGATGCGTTTCACGATCAAGCCGGTGCCGCCGGACCTGGCTCCTTTCTACACTGCTGGCCGCGGTGGGCCAGGCGTCTATCTACTTAATACCTACGACCTGCCGCATCGGCCGCTTTACAATCTTACCGCGCTAACTCTCCATGAATCCGCGCCGGGCCATGCCTTCCAGGGGCCGATCGCACTCGAGCACAAGAACCAGCCGGATTTCCGTCAGCATGATTACATCTCCGCCTATGGGGAAGGCTGGGCGCTTTACTGCGAGAAGCTAGGTGTAGAAATGGGAATGTATGAAACGCCTTACGAGCGCTTCGGTATGCTAGGTTATCAAATCTGGCGCGCCGCGCGGTTGGTGGTCGACACGGGCATCCATTCGAAAGGGTGGACGCGCGAGCAGGCCTTGAACTACATGCATGAGTACACCGCGCTGCCCGAGCACGAGATCGAGACCGAAGTGGACCGTTACATCGGCTGGCCAGCCCAGGCGCTTTCTTACTACCTGGGCGAGCTAGCAATTGTGCGCGCACGCGAGAAGGCGGAGAAAGCACTCGGATCGAAATTTAACATCCGCGCCTTTCATGATGCGGTGCTAGAGCTAGGTTCGGTTCCATTGCCCGTCCTGACTACGCGCATCGACCGCTTCATCGCCGAAAGCGGTAAAGGTCCCTACCCGGAGATGGAGTGAGTCTAGCAAGCGGCAATTGTGTGCCGGCCCGGCGATGGTATGAATCAGACACCATGACGTATCTGGAACGACTCCCTTGGATTTCTCCTGTGCTGTCCATCGTCGCTGGGACGTTGAGCGCGGGGGCGGGCGAACCTCAAGCACTTGTGAGCGAGCAGACCCGGCAGGAGCTCTTCGACGCGCGCGAGGCGGCTTGGCGATCATTCTTCGTCGCGGATCCGGCGGCGGCGATTGAGAAATCGATCAGTCCGGCCGTGATCGCGATCCAGCAGAATGAAGAGCGATGGGATAATCGAGCGCATCTCATCGCCGTGTCGCGGGCGATGCAGAAGCAAAATATCAAGCTCATCCGGATCGAGTTCCCACGCACGGAGGTGCAGCTCTTCGCCGAGACGGCGATTCTATACTACAGCTACATTTTCGAAACGGGTGTCGAGGGCAAGGAATCGTGGATCGATACCGGTCGCGGCACCGAAATGTTTGTGCGCCATGATGGTCGATGGATCGATGTCGGCTGGCATTTGGATAATGGCGCGTTTCAATTCAAAGATGGCCGCTGGTTGAAATTAGACGAGCAGTCCAAGCCGAGCGCGGCTACACGCTAAGTTAGCGCTAACTCTTCGTCTCAAAATGCGGCGCCTCCAGATGAACTCCTACACATTGCAGCCGATTGGCTTCATTCGCTCGAGCGTCAAAGGTCGGGGAGACGCGCCTCGGCAAGGGACGGAGGGCGCCCCGGATGCATGGGTCGAGATCGAACCACAATTTGCCGAAGCATTACTGGGCATGGAGGTCGGTCACGAGCTTATCGTGATCACATGGTTACATGAGGCGAGCCGCGATGTGCTAAGTGGGCATCCGCGGAGCGATGAGAGCCGTCCGTTTACCGGCGTGTTTTACACGCGCTCCCCGGCGCGACCGAATCCGCTCGGGCTTCATCCCGTGACAGTGCTCGAGATCGACGGCACACGGGTGAAAATCGGGCCAATCGAGGTCTTCGACGGCACACCGGTGGTCGACATCAAATCAGCGTCGACGCGCGCCGACGGTTGATTGTTGTGTGTATAGACCCCGCCGCCTTTAACCAGAGCGTTCTCTCAAAGCTAGATAACTAAAGACTCGAAAGCTTGAAGCATTATCATGCTGCGATCGCCTCGGGCTAACTCAGGCGACGACTTTTGATCCGACGCGGCTGCGCCGATTCTTGCCGACGAATCGAACTTAAGCGGAGCGCGCGGGGGACTTGAGATCCAGAAGGACGTTGGTGCGGAAGCGCGGCGGACCGATGTTACAAAGGGTCACTTAGAGTTAGTTGTCGGATTGTAGGATCTTTTTCAACGAGGAGCCGTCGTCGTATCGAATGTCGCTGATCTTCCAGCCGCCACCCTGATGCTTGAGGAGGTAAATAATTCCGGTGCGTTTGCCCAGATTCTTGAAGCGAACGATCACCCGCGTTTCACCTGCCAACGTTTCCGGCGGCGAGATGTTGAAATCCGTGATCTTGATTTCCTGCGCGTTATAAAGCGGATCGCCGTCGAGACGGCCGACCTCTCCGTTCGCTTGTCGCTTGTCGATCAAGTAAAGTTTTAGCAGGGCGGTGTCGAAATAACCGCCTAGCCGCTTGGTATCATCGAGAGGGTCGTGTTTCGATCCGTGTGCTTGATAAAGCTGCGTGACAAGTTCTTTTGGTGTTGGGCCTGCCGTGGCCGTCACCGCCCCGATAAGCACTACGGCAAGTAAGAAAAATAAAGAGCGCATGGAGAGTTAGATTGGAGTCGTGCTTTCAACGTTTAACATTTTCAGGTTAGTGGTCTGAACCCTCGGCGCCCCGACCCTCCCGACAAGGGATTGATGAAATGATTCACTTTTTAGAAATGCGCGCCCACGTATTCCCACATTTGGTGATGCCAGTAAGGCCATTCGTGTCCGCCTTTCGGACCCCAGTCGTCCAGATGATGAGCAATCCCCCGGCTCGCGAGCACGGCGGACATTTGGTAGGTCGGACCGGGGACTTCCCATGAGCCTGTGCCGGTCGCGAGGTGGATATCGCAACTGGCAAGTTGGTGGAGAAACCAGGGGTCGTTCTGGTTGGCCATATAATCGACTGGGTTATTGAAATAGAAGTTGTCGTCGTACATCCCGTCCATGGACTCGCGCATGTCGTAAACACCGGAAAGCCCGTAGCAACGCTTCACGCGATCGGGATGCTTGAAGAGGGTATTGGCCGCGTGATAGGCGCCGAGCGATGCGCCGTAGGTGGTGATCGGGATGCCGGGCGTCTGGCATTGAGAGTCAATGAAGGGGAAGACTTCGCTGGCGACGTAGTCGTCGTATTGCGCTTGAAGCCAACTGCGGTGGAATGGATGCGCTCCTTTGTTGCTGAAGGAATCGCTCTGCACGCCGTTAATGGAAATGAATCGGATTCGCCCCTCCTCGATGTAAGGGCTGAGGGTGCGGACCATGCCCTGGCCTTCCTGTTCATGCTCATCGCCCATGCTGGTGGGGAAGGCGAGAATGGGCATGCCGTAATGTCCGTAGACATTGACGCCCATGTCGCGGCTGAGACGATGTGAATACCAACTGTGATGGTCGCGTTGCATGGCGGCGAGGATACCGAGTAGGCGGGCGGGCTCAAGTCCCGGGTTGGTCGCGAAAACCCGCGTCCGTGCGCAACGCTTGGAACGAGCAGTGCAATCGCGGTGTTATTCGGCCAGCGGCGCAGCCGGCAACACCCGTCATCCGTTCACTCGAGTCGTGCACAGTGATTGGCGCTGCTGGTAGGGTCAGCCGTGCACAAACCCCGGATTTCCGATCCCGAAGTCGATGCGCATCGCGATCGGCTCAAAAGTAATTTGGTCCGCCCGAATCTGACGCGGCAGCGAGAAACATCAGCAAGCTCGACGGACAGCTGAAGAGTTAACGTGCAGACAGGCGCAGGAGGGCCGAAGATGCTTCGATCGGTATCGAGGTCGTTATGGAAGGAGCGCGCGGTGAGTTAGATCTCGCTACATTACCTCAAGACAGAAGGAAGGCCCCTAGGTGAAGACTTGACTTTAGAATTTGTGAACGGCCTCGGCTCTGCTTTTGAATGACTGCAAATGACGAAGCGCCGTTTGCTGAGCTAAAGATACAGAGTAACCTAACGAGTCGTGTTTGGAATAAAGAGAACATGAAGGCAGACCGAATAGTGGTGGCAAAAAGCGCCCTCTACTCCCCGTGGCTCGTTATGTTGCTTTTCGAACCTAAAGAGATGCGCAAATTAAGAAGGCTTTTAGTGGGTGTGGTGGCAGTTGTCGTGGTGAGCTCCGCCACTGGCGCGGGATCCGGCAGTGATGCGCCGCTGCATTCGGTGCGGACGATTACCGTGTCTCAAGATGTGGCTGTGCCGAAGGAAATGGTGTTCGCTGGTTTCAGCCAAGTAATGGAAATGGGCCTCGGAGCCGGACTGGCCGGTCCTGTCGGGGCCGGCATTGCAGCGGGAAATCTGTCGCGTAAAGGGGACGCTGCTTTCGGTATCGCAGGATCGGTCCGGAGCGCAATGATCACGGAAATTAGTAGGTCGGGTAAGTTTGTCGTGAAGGAGAGCGGACCCGCCGATGCCGCCCTGCAACTAAGAGTTATTGGCTACGGCTTCTACTCGGCGGGAATGTTTGCCCGCCGCGTGCGGCCGCTTCTCGGGTTTGAAGCGAAGCTGGTGCGAAGCGATGGACAGGTAACGTGGAGACATCGCTGTGCAGTGACGCAGATGAATCACGAGACGCCGACGATTCTGCCGGAGACAATCAGGCAGGACCCGCGGATTGGCGCTGAGGCACTGCGTGTGGCGGCGCGAGTCTGCGCGCGGAAGGCAGTGGCTTCCCTGAAGTAAGCAAGGTGGTAGCTATGGATGCTCGACATGTGTCTTGAGCCGATCTAGTGCTTCGTCCCACTGGGACGAGACGAGGCTCAGGTAATCCTTCGCCTGCAGCAACGGTTTAGGATTCAGCTCGAAGAGGCGGACCCGTCCGGCCATTTCGCCGCGGACAACCCCGACGCTTTCCAGCACCTGCAAATGTTTCGTAATCGCCTGCCGCGTGATCGGGTGGCCATCCGTAAGCTCCGAGATCGAGCTGGGCGATTGCTCGCAAAGCCGTGCCACGAGGCGGAGCCGCGTTTCGTCGCCGAGTGCGGCGAAGATCGGCGCGTGCAGGCGCAACTGTCGCACGCCGGCGAGGCTGCTAGGTCGCAGGCGAGACATGTTCCTCGATGTCGTTGAGCTGTTGAGCCCAGCCTTTCTCGTCCAGCCGGAACGCTTGGTCGCGCCGATGCGGCGGAAGTTTGGCGAAGCCCGATTCCGTGACGGTGAGCAATGTCGCCTCGCCTTTGTTCTCCAAGGTGAACTCCACCAGCGTTGGCGTCTCCGTCGAGTAATCGACGCCAGGCTCGATCGCATAGGGATGCCACGTGTAGGAAAAGTAACGTTCCGGCTCCAGCTTTTGCACGGTGGCTTCCAACCGGATATGCTCGTAGCCCGGATTGGTAATCTGACCGCTGGTCGTCTGGCCGGGGACGAAGGGCGATTCCAGATTAACCCCGAACCAGTCGGAAAACTCCCGGTGGTCTGTCAATGCCCGCCAAACGCGGGAGCGAGGTGCTCTAAGAGTGATTTGTTTGTGAATACGGTCGCCGTCTATATGCAAGCTCATGGTTGCATGTTATAACACAAGGCGTGACGTGCAACAAATGAGTTGCATTTCACGCCATCCCCCTTCTCAAGGCTTTTCCGACACACCGGGGCGCTGTTATGACTACTCTAACCGTTCGGATCAACACTCGACGGGCTGATGATCGCGGCGATATCCGCCGGATTTTGCTGCTCGTCCTTCTTATCCGCGGCTCGACTTCTCGTCGGCTGTCATCTCCTTTTTGCTCATCTCATGTGTCCTCGTGAGCTTCAACTTTCCGTCCGCATCAAATTTTACGGTGAAAAGAAAGGCTGCCTCGCCTTGGTCTCGACCGTTCCTATCCCAGGCAGCATACGCATAAAAGATCGCCGTATTGGCGTCGGGCCATTCGCGCACGCGCAAGATATCGCGCGTGGGTTGGGAGGCCCAGATGCGTCGCAGCCGCGCATTTTTGGGCGCGTCTTCACGCGCGAGTTGTGCAAGCTGCGCGCGGTCGGAGGATTGCTCGACGAGCGAGTCTAAGGACACCCACCTATCGCCCCGCAGCTGATAAAGCGTCGTCGTCTCATAACTGGTGTGAGACGCATGAGGCGGACTGTGGTTGAATGCGAAACGCTTTGAGTCCGGCGCCCATACAACCTTCGCGTCTTCGGGTCTCGGCACATCATCGGAAAGATCCAGCACGATCTGGTTTGTGCCTGCCTTCACGATGCCTGCCCCGATTACCTCGGAGTAGCGATATTCCCACTGATTGTCTGGAGAGAGGAAGGGTTCCTCGTTAGTTCCTGAGTCTACGGCACGCACGGTTAGCAGCGCGATGCAGATAAACAGGATGAGCCAGCTCTTGTGCATGGCGGAATTGTATCGTGTCTGCGGCCTGGTTGTCGAAGCTGTTGCTAACTGTCGAGCTTCACGGCACGGCCGCGCTCCCTCAGGATTGCGAATCAATTGGATGCGAAGGCTATCGACGGTGAAGTTGCTCACGAATGTTTATGTAGCTCTTGCGTGCTTCACCACTGTGGAGAGTCCGATGTCCGCGGCAGATGCCGAGACTGAGGAGGGAGGAGATTCATCCGCTGGGCTGCCTGCAGAGTATGTAAAGCACTTTCTTGTCGCTGATAGCACGCGATCGCCAGACAAGAAGCTAGCTATCATGTATCCGACGCTCGATTTTTCAGAATCCGCGGAAGCAAAGGATTACCTGATTGCATTGGAACCGTTCACGGTGCTCGGCGCGCTTCCTACGAAGTCGCCATACTTTCAAAGCGAGAGTCACGGAGGGCTTAGCGCAGAGTGGTCGCAGGACAGCACCGTCGCGCTGATCACGCTAGATAGTAAGTGGGGTCCGGGAGACGTCTTCGTGCTCGAAATGACCGACGGCATGCTAACGCGAACGATTAATCTACTCGAGAAATTGCACCAGCTCCTCCTTCCGAAGTACCGCAGCGCCAAACCGAAGCCGCAACCTTACAACGATGAATTCGATTTCATCTTCGAACAAGGAGACGATCCTGTGTGCGCACTCGATGGAACGAACCTGGTGAAGATCGACGCCACCGCGACGACCGATCCAAAGGGCGTTTCCGCCCGGCGCTGGGCCGCGCGGGTGAACGCAGTCTGGGACATCAAGCAGGAAAAGTTTATCTCGCAAAAGATAAGCTCGGCACGTCGGTCGGCAGCAGATCCGAATTAAGGGAAAGACTTGACGAGCTCTTTTGCTCTTCCAGCTCCCGACCGGACGTTTCGAAGGCGCCATTCCTTAGCCAGTGACGGGTCCATTGCAGCCGCGAGGCAATGTGAGCCGGCCTGCGTTACGCTGCTATTCAATAGAGGTACGCGTCGGTCGAAGAAAAAGAACCGAACGTCCACCTATCAGAAACAGAACTCGTTAGGCAGGCCTAAGTCTCGCGGTCTTCCAACGTGTATCACAACATGATGTATTGCTTGGCAATCCAATCGAACAAACGACGTCGATAAGACGAGCGTTCGACCGAGTGAAAAGAGCTTTCGAGAAAGCGGTTGGCCGTAGCGAAGTGGGTTGTGTGGCAGAGGAGGGGCATTGGAAATGATACAGCGAAATCGCGCAGTCATTGCGTAATGGGTGTATCAGTAAGGATGTCCGATCCAAGAAACGTTGCGCACGATAAGAAAGTTAAACAGGAGAAACATCACGAAACAAGCCCCGGGGTGGCGGCGAATCCAAAAAAGCGGCGAAGCAAAGTGGCTGATCAGAAGGAAGACCCTACTAACACTGCTGGGGCCGCCGAGGTTACGAAAGTGGAACAGGTCCCCGGTGATTTCGAAAAATCGCAGGCCGTACTCTCGAAGTTGAAAGAGATTGAGTTCCATTCGCGAGCCAACATCGAGACGCTTGCCGAACTGACGCTCACAGTCGACGAGCTTAAACAGAAAGAATTTTCTGGGCCGATCGGAGATGTGTATGGAGCGCAAGATGGCTTCCAAACCAAAATTGCCGCGTTGATTGAGAGCTATGAAGCCAAGTGCGAAACTTTAAAGCCATCCAGCTAAGAACTAAAAAGCTTAACTGCCGGCGGTAGCGGTTTCAAGGTAGGGGTAGATCGACCAACGGTGTCGGCCATCTAACTAACTCACGCTGCTGAGAGCGGCATTAAGCAATCGCAAAGCGGAAACGATTCCGCGCGTCAGCTTAAACTCTGACGTCGACGTTCACCTGCCGAGTGCGGTTTTTCCTTGTTAGGACCGATCGATCGCCATTAGAGGTAAACCGTGAAGAATTTACAGGTCGGATCTGTTTCCGCGCTTCTAGCTGGGATTCTAAGAGATGATTCTGGAGTTAGCGAGGAATACCGGCACGGCACCAAGTGGGTCGCCCCCGGCGAATCGATCGAAACCAAAGGCGCAGTCCTTAAGTGGTATGCGCTTTACGCAGAAGGCTTACCGGTGCCGGACGAGATCGATCGGTTAGCGCATTCATGGCTCAAGCGGACCGCGCTGGAAGCAAAGGGACTCGGCTTCGTTATCCTTCATCGCTGCGGTCCAGATTTTTATTTCCTTCTCGTGAGCACATGGCGTGGAAACAATGAAGTGTGGGAGACAGTTTTCTATAAGGATGGCGCTGCCATGGCTGACTTCGCCCTCTTCCCCCGCGAGAAGGAAAGTAAGCCTGCATTCTGTGTCTGGGAGCTGGCGGCGGTCTGGCACGAGAAGCAGGCATGGGAGCGTTTCCTCACCTCCGGGCGTGATGAATCGGCCGCGCAATCGTGGCTGGCTGACGTCTACGCTGGCGCGGCGTGATCGCGCTCTTGGCGGACGCAGCGGAAGAGACGTTGCGGATGCGTTCCGATGGCGGCCTTCGTAGGAGTCGCGTCGCGGGCAGCGACCGCAAGCTATGAGTGCAGAGACTCCCGACCGGCCTCCGCGTCGTCCTCGTTACCATGGGAAAAATCCCCGCCGTTTTGAGGAAAAATACAAAGAGCACAATCCAGCGCGCTACCGTGAAACGATGGCAAAGGTCCTCGCCGCTGGAAAGACTCCCGCCGGCACGCATCGTCCCATTATGGTCGAGGAAGTCATGGAAATCCTCGCCCCACAGGCTGGGCAGATCGCAGTCGATGTTACGCTGGGTTACGGCGGTCATGCAGAGGAAATCCTGGCCCGGCTCCAACCGGGGGGTCGATTGCTTGGCCTGGACATCGATCCGATCGAATTGCCCCGCACGGAAGCGCGGTTACGGTCGTTAGGCTACGAAGCGTCATTCAGTGCCTATCACAGTAATTTTGCCGGTCTGCCGCAGATCCTCGCGCAGGCCGGGCTCTCCGGTGCCGATCTGATCCTGGCGGATCTAGGTGTTTCCTCCATGCAACTAGACGATCCTTCGCGTGGCTTTTCGATAAAGAACGACGGGCCTCTCGATCTGCGGATGAATCCGGCACGCAGTCAATCAGCCGCGGGTTACTTGCGCAACCTTGATGCGGCGAAGCTAACTCGTTTGCTGGGAGAAAATGCGGATGAACCGCGTGCTGACCTTCTGGGTGCTGCCTTAGCGGGAAAGCTCTTTGAAACTACCGGGTCCTTAGCATCGGCGGTGCGCGCAACCTTACCGCGGCTGCCGGAGAAGGAGATAGACCTCTCCGTTCGTCGAACTTTCCAGGCGTTGCGCATCGCGGTAAACGATGAGTTCTCTGCGCTCGATGCGTTCCTGCGTCAGCTGCCTCTTTGTCTGCATCCTGGCGGGCGCGTCGCCATCCTCAGCTTTCATTCGGGCGAAGATCGTCGGGTTAAGAAATCTTTTGTCGCCGGGGAGCGCGCCGGCGTCTACTCCGACATCTCGAAAGAAGTTGTCCGCCCAAGCGCGGCGGAGCGGAATGCTAACCCTCGATCAACCTCCGCTAAGCTACGCTGGGCGCGCCGTTCTACCTAACGAGACAAGCGCGCGCTAGGATGCGGTTCTGATCAGACGAGATCGTCCCGAGCCGCGAGTAGCCGCAACGAATGTTTCGGTCCTACCCTGCACTTCCTCGAATCCTCTCCAAGTCCCGATAAGGCCTCGGTATGTGCTTCTGCCAATTGCCCTATAAACTTCGGTAACGCGGGACTTTCGCCCTCGCGTTCGCGAGGTAAATTCCCGCATGTCGCCTGTGCGAAGAACCAAGACGCGGAAAATCGACTCGACGCACGAGCCGCTTTTTCTCTGGCAAATCGTCTTGCTCGATCAGGAACCGTTTCGCCGCAGCGCGGCTGAGGATTGCAGCAGCGCGATGACGCGGTTGGAAAGTGCTCGCATGGAGTGGCATCGATTCGAGCGCGAAGATAAGCCAGCCTTCCATCGCTGGCGCGCCCGGGAGTTTGGTGCGCTTCTAAGTAAAGCGCGCGAAGTGGAAGTGCAGATTCGCGAGAGTCAGGCGCTGGTTTATGAAGTTGAAATGGAAATGCGGCGCGGTTTTCAGGACGCACATAGCGCATACCAGCGAGTGATGTTTCGCCGCAAGAATCCAACGATAGCGGATGAGGAACCAATGGAGGCCAGTCCAAACGACTCGAGCGCTAGCCGATCGCTGAGCGATTTCGAAAAAGAAGCACTCTTCCAGGAATGGGTGCAGAAGTCTCTTGGCACAAACCCGGACAAGATGGATGACGAAGCTTACTCGACTACTTTTGAAGCTTTCAAATCGCACATGTTCCGAAGCCCGCGCGCTGAGCAGCCGCCGCGGAACACCTACCGTCCGACTGCCGAGACGCGCGCCGGGTTAGATCGCGAAGAAGAAGCGCCAGAAGCCGCCATCCCAGTCGACCTCCGGGTAAAGGAACTCTATCGAAGATTGGTCCGGCGCTTGCATCCCGATCTGCGCGCGGATGGGAACGCTGCCGTTTCCGCCCTTTGGCATGAAGGACAGGAAGCCTATGCCGCGTGCGATATTGCGCGCCTGGAAATCCTGCTAGCTCTCAGCGAGATCGAGTCGGATCATATGAGTGACGAGACCAGTCTCTCGCAAATGCACGCAGTCCTCGCGGAGTTAGAGCGAGCTTTAAGCGCTTTGGAGAAGAGCTTACTTGAAGCGCAAGGCGAAGATGCGTGGAACTTCGCGCGCACTGGACCAAACGACGACCTGAGGCTGCGGGTAAAGCGACAGCTACAATCGGACTTCGTCACGCGAAGCACGCGACTCGATCTCCTGACCAGAGCGATCGCGTCATGGGCGCAGGGACCGATCGCAAATCGAAAGGTCATGCGCGAGCCGGGTCGTCAGTTTGCCTAGACTTTGTCATGCACGGTGAAAAGCCGTTAGGGACAGAAAGAAAGCTTGGAAGGCCATTAGTCAATTCGAGCGCAGCGACATCTTCAGCTATTGCCGGTGTGCCTCCAGCTTAAGCGATCTTTTCCTAACGCCTTTGCTATCGGCCCCCCGACCTAACACCGACCACACTTTCGCCCGGTCGTTATGCTACGGAAGCTATGGCTGATTCGCTACTTGCGGGCACTGGTATCTGAAAGGCGGTCGAGTCTGGCAACAGCTTGTAGGAGCGAAGATGTCGATTTGAGATAAACCAGATTTGGTTCTGGTCGTTCGAAAGGATGAAATAAGCCTCGCCGCTCTCGGAAAGAGAGAAGGCGCCAATGACGAGGTAGGCGAATTGTCGCGAAAAGCCGTGACTCAACGGTTTCGGAGGAGGGGCCAGCGCGGTATCGAGTTGCTCAATCGTGACGTAGAAGCCGGGTTGGATGTAGATCATAGAATCTCGCTTGGAGTCCGATCATATTACGTCCCGGCAGAGATTCTGGGCTTGAATTTTTTTGACTTCCGCTGAGGCGAGGCTGTGGCGAGGTGCTCCCAAATGGTCAAATGGACGTAGACGAAAGCAAAATTAAGCGGAAGGTGTCGCATGAAATTCTGGCCGATCTATCTCATTGGCATCGCACTTTTGCCATTTCTTTCCGGCTGTGCTTCGAGCGAGTCCAGCGGCGGCTATACGCCAACGCAATTGGCAGCGCAGCATTCCGGCTACGATCCAACGCCTAGGACGTACGGAACCGCCTACTAACTGAAAGCCGGGTGCGCTGGCTCAATTTGCGGGACCGGCTCGGAACGGATGTAAGCGATCGTATCTTAGGCATGCCAGGATTCGCCTTTCAAAACGTTAGGCGATACTGAGATTCCGTGTTAAGAGGTAACTACGAAACCGGGATTAGAGCGATGATTGCAGCACGTAAGAGAACCGAAGTATTTATCTGCGACCATTGTGGACGCCGGGAGCGACTGGAGACTGCGAAACGGCATTGGTGCGATAACTGCACCTCTCAGGTCCCGGTCGAACTTCGGCCAGTGCGCAATAAGATTAGTTCGCTCCGGCCGCCGGCGAACACGGAACCGGCCAGCCAGAACGGCTTTCGCGCCTAACGAGTCCAAATAGGATTCGCGGCGCGTTGCGCGAGCGTTACTTCAGCTCGGCCCTGGCATAAGCAGTTAAAATCGTTTCTTCGGCGGGCGGCCGAAGCACATTGTGAGCGGCGAAATCTTCCGCTTGCGGATACGACGTTCTTCCGATCCGTTCGGCCGCTCCGGCAAGGTCGTACTCCGTGTGGCGAAGCTGGACGCCAGGACCGAGGAGGAGCCAATAAGCGCCAGGTTGACCGAAGGGCATGCCGACACTGCCAGCGTTCACGACGCGAACGTGTCCGATTGTTCGGTCGAACTGCATGTGTGTATGACCGCAGACGACGAGCGGCGCGCCGGCTCCTTCGAAAATCGGGATGAGCGTTTCTTCGGGCGTGAGCCGGGTGAAGATTTCGACATCATTTCGTGGGGTGGCGTGGCAGAAAAACACGCGGCCAATTCCATCGATTTCGAGTTTAAGTTCCGCGGGCCACCCGGCGAGGAGCTGCTCATCTTCCGGCCGTAGCTGCTGCGCATTCCAGCGCATCACTTCCCGAACTTGTTCCGGGATTACGTCCGATGTTTTCCCAGCGCGGACGGCCAGGACTTCGCGGTCGCCATTACCAAGAATGAACTGGATGGGAAGATCGATCCTGAGCAAACACTCGATCGTTTCGCGCGGCATCGGCCCCGGAAGGACATCGCCCCCGACCAGGATCAAATCTACGTCTGCCGACTGGACTTCAGAGAGAACGGCTTCGAGTGCAGGGAGATTACCGTGGATGTCGTAAATCGCGGCGACACGCATGGGGACAAACGCCAAAGCTCGCGCAGCAGCAATCAATCTGCGACTGGCTCGAAGCCGGCAAACATCTCTTTGGTTTCGGCGACAGTTTGCAGCGGAACGCAATCGCAAAGGGCGAAGAATTTATTCCAGAGCGCGAGCACGATCGGATTTTTATGCGCGGCGTCGATCGCATCGCGTGATTTCCATTCCGAGACTTCAATAATGGTACCGTCGCGCGCTCGCATGATGGTGGGAGCGCGGTCGGTGACGAGGTCTTCCTTGCGCAAGGTGGGAACGCGGCTGCGCACCACTTCTAACAATTCGGATTCCTTACCGGGTTTGGGTCGGTAGGCCACGATGACGCAGACGCCATTCATACTATTCGTTAGGTAGCGGATCCGATCGGGAGCATCAATCTCAAACCCTCGGGACCGCTCGGAAGCGGGCTGGCGCGGATGAAGCTTGGACGCCGTCGCGTCGCCTGTTTAGTTTTCATGCGATGAGCGAAACGAAGGCGCGTGTTTGGAAAAAAATCTCCTGCTTCTATGCATTGACCATGCTCTGCAGCGGCATTTTCGATGCCTTCGTTTTGCACGCGGGCAAGATGGATGCGGGTAATTTGTTTTACGTGACCGGCTCGATGTGGAGCCCGGCGCTTGCTGCTTTCCTGACCAAGGCAATTTTCGGTGAGAGCATTCGCGCACTGCCTTGGAAATGGGGGAGCGCGAATTATATCTGGCTCGGTTATTTGATCCCCATCGCCTATGCGGTGCCGGTTTATCTGGCGGTTTGGATTGGCGGTTGGGGCGGCTTTTCGGATCTCGCCTTCCTCGCCCAAACCCAGGCGCAATTCGGCTGGATCGGCCTATCGCCGGGACTGACGCTCGCGTTTTTTATTCTCTTCACCGCCACGCTCGGCTTAGTCGGGAAAATGTCTCGTGCTTTGGGGGAAGAGATCGGGTGGCGAGGATTTCTTGTCCCGGAGTTAGCGAAGGTGGTGGGCTTTACCGGGATCGGTTTGATCAGCGGGCTGATGTGGGCGGCCTACCATTTCCCCATTTTGATTTTCGCGGATTACAATGCGGGCACGCCAGTGTGGATGGGCTTGAGCTGCTTCACGCTAGGGGTGGTCGCCGAGAGTTTTATCCTGGCCTGGCTGACCCTTCGCTCAGGCAGTCTCTGGCCGGCGGCTTTCCTGCACGGCAGTCACAATCTTTGGGTTCAATCGATTCTCACTCCCCTAACGAGTGATACCGGCCCGACAAAATACATCACGGATGAATTCGGTTTTGGCCTTGTGATCACGACAGCAATTGGGGCGCTCATCGTCTGGTGGAAACGCCGCGAGCTCGGTTCGATCAGGCCGCGCGCCTGACGAATTTTCGCTCGTGCTCGAGCAACCATTTTTTGCGCCACAATCCTCCGCCATAGCCGCAAAGCGTTCCGTCGGCGCGGATGACGCGGTGGCAGGGGATAACCAGGCAGATCATATTCGTGCCGTTGGCGCGACCAACCGCGCGCATCGCGCCGGGGATGCGGAGCTGCTGCGCCATCCAAAGATAGGAGCGCGTTTCGCCGAGCGGGATGGAGCATAGAATTCTCCAGGCACGCTGTTGGAATTCCGAGCCCACCGGCGCGAGGGGGAGATCGAAGTCCAGATTTTCGCCCGTGAAATATGCGTTTACTTGCAGGCGGGTAGCTTCCAGATGCGGATGATCTCCCGGCACGATGTTAGCGCGCAATCGTCGGCGCAAGATAGTCAGCTCACGCTCGGTCGCGCGGCGATCGACAAATTCGAGCAAGCGCAAACCTGCGTCATCCGCTACCGCGAGCATCGCGCCGAGCGGTGTGTCGATTCGCTCTGCCCATAGACAAGCCTGATCTTTCGCCACCGTAGGCGCCGCGCCAAAGATGCGTGCGAAAGCTTCGCGAAAGCCGCTGGCCGATTCAAAGCCGCTCTCGGTTTGCGTATCGTCGACGCGGCGGCCGCGGCGTACTTCGCGCAAGGCCAACCCCATGCGGCGCGCGCGGTGATAAGCCTGAAAAGTCATTCCGTAATGGCGCTTAAACTGGCGGCGCGCGGTCGACGGATCGATGTCGATCGCAGCCAGCTCTTTGTCGGTAAGACGGCCGCCGGGTGCGCGCTCGACTTCCGCGCGCAAACGCTCGATTAACTTCGGGACCGGCTGGTCGGGATCCATCGGCTGACAACGCAAGCAGGGTCGATAACCACCATGGAGTGCTTCGCTGGAATTGGAGAAAAACTCGACGTTTTCGCGCGACGGCTTTTTCGCCGGGCAAGTGGGTCGACAGAAAATGCCGGTGGTGCGCACGCCAACGACGAAGATGCCTTGGAAGGTAGAATCGCGCTGCAGGAGTGCGCGATACATGATGTCGAACGAGGGCAGCAACTCCATCACGCGGGACTCTGAGACGGTCGTCGTGGCTTCAGCTTTCATGAGCGCAGAGTAGTGGGATTTAAAGAAGCCCGCATCGACGGAATTCAGGCGGCGAATTCCATCGCCGAATCTTGCCAGGATCATTTGAGCCGGCGCGCCTCTCGCGCCGAGGATGGAGATGACGCATCTTATTACCGACCCTCATTTGCGCTCGATTCGAAAAGTGTAGCAGCCGTTCGTGAGACTGCGTGCATGCAGGAAGGCAATCGCGCGATTCGCAAACAATCTTTCAATCGCCGCTTCCGGTTCTGCGTCATCCACGATCGCGGTGTCGATCATATTTTGTTTTGAATCGTAGGCGCGCAAAACGCGTCCCGTCCAAAAGACGCCGGGGTATTCATCCGAGGCGTACCGTTCGCACGGCGCTTCGTGGACAAAGATCGGACCTGTCTCGGTGTAGGGTCGATCCTCCGGGATGGCGATATAGGGAAACAGAATCACGCGCTCGCCCACTTCGGCCCAGCGCAAGCAATGGCGACAAGGAAAGGTGCGCGGAGAGTCAGTAATTACGGCGGCGTGTGCCAGGGCCTCCGCGCGGGCGCATTCGCGCGCTCGTTCTGCGATGGAGCTGGGAAGAGGAATAATTCGAAAAATAGACTGTGGCATATCGGTCCGACTTTAGGTTCACGACGCACATTCCAACATCGACGGATTTCAGGCGCCGAATTCACGCGAAATTGTTGCAGCCCCGGCATGTCCCCGAACCGCGAAAATAGATGATGCATCTCAATTGTAATTCCGGCTGATGGCGGGCTGAGGTTTATCCGGAGGAGCGTTCGATGGTTATTGTCGCGAGGGGCGGGCACGCGAAGATGGGAGGATGAGAAGAGCGCTTTGGATCTTTGCTTTTGGAGTGGCGTGTCTGCCAGTTTTCGGCCAATCCCGCGAGCCGCTTGGCATTGGGCTTGAAGGCTATGATTACCCTTATCCGGTGAAGTTCTTCCCTTTGAAGATAGAAGGGCAGGATTTGCGGATGGCTTATATGGATTGCGCACCGACGAACGGTGAAGGGGCCGGCACGGTTGTGCTCTTGCACGGTAAGAATTTCTTCGGCGCGTATTGGAAGGATACGATCGCGGTCCTGAACAAAGCCGGCTTTCGCGTGATTGTGCCGGACCAGATCGGCTTCGGGAAATCGTCCAAGCCGGATTTGCATTACAGCTTCCAGATCCTGGCGGAAAATACGAAGCGGCTTTTGGACTCGTTAGGCATCAAGGAAGCGGCGGTCGTTGGCCATTCGATGGGTGGCATGGTGGCGACCCGCTTCGCGCTGATGTATCCGGAATTCACGAGCAAGCTGGTGCTGGAAAATCCGATCGGACTGGAAGACTACAAAGAGAAGGCGCCGTATCTGTCGACGCAGATGCTTTATGAGCAACAGCTCGGACAGACGGAGGATCAGATGCGCAAATATCATCGCGCTTACTATGCAAATCCGAAGCCGGAGTATGACGAGTATGTGTTGGTGGCGGTGCGACAAATGGCGAGCGCGGAATATCCCCGGCTGGCCTGGGCAGCGGCGCTAACCGCGCAGATGATTTATGAGCAACCGGTCTCTCATGAGTTTGGACTCGTTAGGCCAGGGACGTTGCTCGTGATCGGACAGTCGGATCGGACGGCGATCGGCAAGGACCGTGTCCTGCCGGAAGTAGCGGTGACGATGGGGAATTATCCGGAGCTGGGACGCAAAGTAGCGAAGGAAATCCGGAAGGCGCAGTTGGTCGAGATTCCGAATTGCGGACACATCCCGCATTTGGAAGCGCGGGAGCAATTTCACGCGGCGCTGCTGAAGTTTCTAGAAGCGCACCAGTGAAAGGCGGCCAGCCAGCAGCTCGCGGTTGATGCGTTGTTAGAGAAGTTACCGCCTTCCTCCATTCTTTGTTCTTTAGGAGTGATCAAAGATTGGTCTAAGTATTTCGATCCCGCGTTCCCTGCGATTAAAATACCAACGATGAAACTCTACACGCTACCACTCGTTAGGCTTGTTTTCTTCGCGAGTGTGATCGCGAGTCGAGCGGATCAGGTTCCGTTCGCCATCGTTCATGGACCAAAGGCGGCCTTCAACATTGCCGCGCCCAAAGGGTGGGTGATCGATAACAGCGCCGGAGCTGAGAATGGTTTGCCCTGTGTTCTTTATCTAAAGGGAGCGTCCTGGGAGAACGCGGAGCCTCTCATGTATACGAAAATCGCGAGCACCACCTTCGAAGAGGCTGAAAGCTTCGCCAAAACCGCGATCGAAGAGATGAAGAAGGAGCGGGGCGAGTATAGGACGAAGCGAGTTGAGTCGGGTAAAACAAAGGACGGCAGGACTTATTTCGTGAATGAATATTGGCCTAACAAGACTTATCCGAGAATCGAGCGCGTGGCCTACATCCAGTTACCGGCAGCCGTGGCCTACGTCGTTTATAGCGCTGAAAGCGAAAACACATTCCGCAAAAATCTCCCGGCGCTGAAGCAATTACTCGCCTCCTTTACCTGTCTTGAAGTGAAGCAGGAAAACTAAGCGCTTTCTTCGTCGGATCGGCCGGCAAACGCGCCGTTGATTTCGGCGAAGGTGGCGGCGTCGGCGAAGGAATCGAAGGTTCCGTTTTCCGCGATGCCGCGAGCCGCGCGGAGAAATGCGCCCCAGGCCACGCCAGAGAGCGCAGACCCGACCGAGACGCGGCGCACTCCGAGATCGGTTAATTGCGCGACGGAAAGCTCGCGGTTGAATCCGGCCACGAGAAGGTTGACCGGTTTCGGAGCGACGGCTTTTACGATAGCGGAAATTTCGTCGGGCGACTTCACGCCTGGCGCGTAGAGGCAATCCGCTCCTGCCTCCGCGTAGGCGGCGAGGCGGTCGAGTGCGAAGTGAAAGGCATCCGCCTGGCCAACCAGCCAGGCTTCGCATCGGGCAGTGAGCACGACGCCTGAATTGGATTCGTCGATGGCCTGGCGCGTGGCGCGAATACGTTCGACCGCCAGCGACTTTTCGTAAAGCGGCGTCTCTTCGCGGCCAGTGTTATCTTCGATCGACAAGCCGGCCACACCAGTCGTTAGGCAAAGCTTTACGCTTTCCGCGACGTCTTCGGGCTCGTCCGCGTAACCGTTTTGGAAATCCGCGTTCACCGGCAGGGAAGTGGCGGAAACAATCTCTCGAATATTAGCCAGGACTTCGTCGCGTCCCATCGCCTCATCCGTTTTTCCGCGGGAAAAAGCGAATCCCGCCGACGTGGTGGCGAGCGCTTTGAAGCCCATCCGTTCGAGAAAAATCGCAGTGCCGATGTCCCATGGATTCGGCAAGAGGAAGCAGCCGGACTTGTGCAAGGCGCGAAATGTTTCTACGGCCGAAGGTCGAGCAAAAGTGGCGTTGTCCATTTTGTAATCTCCATCGCCCGAAGCTCTCGCGTCAATCCGGGTAATGGACAGGACCCGGCCGGCCTCATTCCGGCCAAAATGGAATGCCGCCTGCTTAGACGGAGAGACACCTACGGATGATCACTGTGCGCATTCACACCAGATACATCTCACTTCCGCCGCCGGTTTCGAGCCGGTCGGCAGCAGGGTATGTTTGAGATCGCGGACCGGTGGAACCGCGCCGACTCGAGCGAGCGCGCGGACGAGTTATTCTGTCAGCATCAGCAACAGGTTTATCGCGAAACCGATCAGCTCTTTGCGAAATTAATCGCGTTGCAGTGGGTGGCGTGCCTGCTGATCGCGGTCATGTCGGGGTCGTCTGCGGGCGCCAATTTCAAGGGCATTAGCGTTCATCTCTGGACGGCGATTTTTCTTGGTGGCGCAATCACTGCGCTTCCCGTTTGGCTGACATTCACCTTTCCCGGAGCGGCCATCACCCGGCACACGGTGGCGGCAGCGCAGATGTTGATGTCCGCGCTTTTAATCGGATTCACCGGCGGGCGGATAGAAACCCACTTTCACATCTTTGGCTCCCTTGTAGTCCTTTCGTTTTATCGCGATTGGCGCGTGCTGATTCCTGCCACGATCGTGGTGGCGCTCGATCATTTCGTACGCGGCGCCTATTGGCCTGAATTGATTTACGGGAGCGCGGGCGCGAGTCCGATGCGTTCACTAGAGCACGTCGGCTGGGTCATCTTCGAAGACGTGTTCCTCATTATCTCCTGCATGCGGAGCGTGACGGAAATGCATTTCATCGCTAATCGGACTGCGGCTCTGGAAGCGAACGAGCGTGAATCGCGTTTGATCTTCGAGAAGGCGCCCATTGGCATGGCGGTGGTCGGCCTTAATCACCAATTTCAAAAGGCGAATACCGCCTTGTGCGAAATGGTCGGTTACGACGCGAAAGAGCTCGAGGCGCGGACGCCGTTCGACATCACTTTTTCGGGAGACTTGGAGTTTAGCCAACACTCCGCGGATGAGATGCTGGGAGGCAAATCGCGCTCCATGATCGAGAAGCGCTACGTGCGTAAGAACGGGGAAGTGATCTGGGCGGCACGCACGGCCTGCGCCATCCGCGACGAGGCCGGCAAGCCCCATCATTTTCTCCTGATGATAGAAGATATTTCCGACCGCAAGAACGCGGAGGTGGAGCTGCACGAAAGAAAGCAGCAACTGGAGGCGGCTCTGGAGGCGATGCGA
This sequence comes from uncultured Chthoniobacterales bacterium, assembly GCA_964236815.1. Lineage (GTDB taxonomy): Bacteria > Verrucomicrobiota > Verrucomicrobiia > Chthoniobacterales > UBA10450 > JACCTI01. The sequence goes on along the minus strand of CAXSFN010000032.1, from coordinate 15,317 downwards.
GAGGCGAAAGATGACGCCGACCGGGCTAATCACGCGAAGAGCGAATTCCTTTCCCGCATGAGTCACGAATTGCGGACGCCCCTCAATGCCATCCTTGGTTTCGGCCAATTGCTCGAGCGGCAAAATCCGACCGACTCGCAACGTACGCGCGTGCGCTATATCATCAGCGCAGGCCGCCATCTTTTGAACCTGATCAATGAGGTCTTGGACATTAGCCGGATCGAGGCCGGCAATTTGCAGCTTTCGCTCGAGCCGGTTTCGGTCGGCGAAATTTTAACGGAGACGCTCGACCTGATGCGACCGATGGCGGGGGATCGCAAGATCGAACTCATCGTTCAAACGAGCGTAGATAGCAGTTGCTACGTGCAGGCCGATCGGCAGCGTTTGAAGCAAGTCCTGCTCAATTTTTTCACGAACGCGGTCAAGTACACGCAAGAGGGCGGAAAGGTTTCGGTCTCGGATGATTTTTCCGGGAAGGAATCGCTTCGCATTGTCGTGACCGATAACGGGCCCGGCATTCCGGTTGAAAAACTTTCGCGTCTTTTCACCCCTTTCGATCGCCTCGGCGCGGAGCAATCCGGCGTGGAAGGTTGCGGACTGGGTCTCGCTCTCTGCCAGCGTCTTGTTTACGCGATGGGCGGCTCGGTCGGGGCGAAGAGCGCGCCCGGCAAAGGCAGTACTTTCTGGGTGGAGATGCCGCTTACGCAATCACCGCTTGATCGACTGGCCGACCAGATGGGCGTGGGAGAGCGTCCGCGCCTCGAGGAAGACGAACAACGCAAGCTCCTCTACATCGAAGACAATCTTTCCAACCTGACTCTGATCGAACAAATGCTGGCGGACGAGCCCGGTTACCAATTGATCACTGCGATGCAGGGACAAATGGGAATCGATCTCGCGCGTCAGCACCGGCCGGATTTGATCCTGCTCGATTTGCATCTGCCAGACATTCCGGGCTGGGAAGTTCTGGCGCGTTTACAGAAGGACGAGAGCACTCGGGATATTCCGGTGATCGTGATCAGCGCCGACGCGACTTCGCGGCAAATCGAACGGCTGATGAAGGCTGGCGCACGTGCTTACCTGACTAAGCCGCTCGATATGGGCGAATTTTATCGGGTCGTCTCGGAGACGAAAGCGGAGCATAAGTCCGAAGAATGCGTCGCGGCCTGACGTGATCATCGCAACAAAGGGCAAAGTGGATCGGACGGAAAAAATCGGCACCGCCCTGGGTCTGGCCGCGTATCCAGGGATGAAAATCCTGGTGATTGATGACGAACCGCTAAACGTCGCTCTCCTTCAGGATATTCTTGCCGATAGCGGCTACACCCGGGTCAGTTCTATCTCCGATTCACGTCTCGCTCTCGAAACCTGCGCCACTTTCGGGCCCGATCTCATCCTGCTCGATTTGATGATGCCGTACGTGGATGGGTTCGCGATTCTGCAAGCGCTCCGCGCGACCGCGACGGAGATTTTTCTGCCTATCATCGTCCTGACCGCAGACGCGAACGAAGAAACCAAACTGCGCGTGCTGCGCGCTGGCGCGACAGATTTTTTGCTCAAGCCCTTTCACGAAACCGAAGTGCTCCTGCGAATCGGGAACATCCTCGAGATTCGCCGGCTCCATCTCCAGGTCGATATGCAGCGCGCCGCCTACGAGGAAGCAGTCCGCACTCGCACTGCAGAATTGCGCGAAGCCCATTTGGAATTGAAACAGGCCATGGTTTAATCACTCGTTAGGCTTGGACGGCTCCTGCTTCTTCGCTTAAGTCTTTGCCCTTATGTTGAAACGAATCCTGCTCATCCTCGCTGCCGGCTGTTTATCCTTGCAGGCCGCCGACACGCCGCCGAGCGAAGCATCGGTCAAGGAATTGCTCACGCTCACTCAAGTGAGCAAGCTGATGGACAGCATGAGCCCGCAAATCGACGCCATGATGCAGAACGGCGTGAGGGAGGCACTAAAGGGCCAGACTCTGACCCCGGAAACGCAGGCAAAATTCGATCGCAACCGGAGCGAAGCGTTGAGCTCACTGAAAGACGAACTTTCCTGGAGTAAGCTCGAGCCGATCTATCTCCGCACCTACCAAAAGACTTTCACGCAGGATGAGATCAACGGCATGATCGCTTTCTATAAAACACCTACCGGCCAGGCGATGATCAACAAAATGCCCGGAACGTTACAGACGACGATGACGGAAATTCAAAGCGCGATGGCTCCGACGATGCAAAAGCTGCAGCGCATGCAGCAGGAATTTCTCCAGCAGGTCATGGCCGAAAGTAAGCCGAAGTAAGCCGAAGAAACTAGCTGGGTGTTCCTGCCAGGCCGAGCCGCTCCGCATCCTCGCGCAAAGCGGCGATCACGCCGTCGATGACTTCTTCGAGCGGTTGATTCAGCTCCGCCGCGCCGCGCACAATGTCGTCGCGATTGACCGCGCGAGCGAAGGCCTTGTCCTTCATTTTCTTTTTCACCGCGGCCACGTCCACTTCGTGAATGCTTTTGGACGGACGAACACGCGCCACCGCCGTGACAAATCCGCTTAGCTCATCGACCGCGTAGAGCGTGCGCTCGAGCGGTGTCTCGCGCGCGATGCCCGCATAATCCGCGTGCGAGAGGATCGCGCGACAGATCTCTTCGCTCCATCCTTGCTCGCGCAGCCAGGCTACGCCGACGAACGGATGGCCGTCGGTCGGACTTTGTTCCTGGTTCGGGTGCCGCTCGTAATCCATGTCGTGCAGCAATCCGACCGCTTCCCAGGTATCGGCATCCTGGCCGTCCACTCGAGCAAAGTGCCGCATCGAATCCGCCACCGCGTAGCAATGCCGGCGCAGACTTTCGGATTGGACCCACTCGTGCAAAATGGCGAGAGCGCGCGAAGCAAACATCGAGTTTACTAGCACGAGCTGTTCGTTTCGAAACTGCGAGTTAGAATGCGTTGTGCCCGATGGAAAACGAATTCTGCTGCTCAGCACCTCGACCGTTTTTGGCGGTGAATATCTCGACTACGCACAGACGGAAGTGCGCGATTTTCTTGGCGAAACGAAACGCGTCCTCTTTCTTCCCTTCGCGTTGCACGATCGAGATGCATATGCCGGCCGGGTGCGGAAACGTCTGGCGCAGATCGGATACGATTGTCAGTCGCTCCATACGGCAGCCGAAATGCGGACGGAAATCGAAAAGGCGGAAGCGCTTTTCATCGGCGGCGGTAACACTTTTCGTTTGCTCAAGGCGCTCTACGATTACGACTTGTTAGGCATAATTCGCGATCGTGTCGCCAGCGGCCTGCGTTACATGGGTTCAAGCGCCGGCTCGAACATCGCCGGCCCGACGATCAAGACCACGAACGACATGCCGATCGTGCAGCCGCCCTCCTTCGATGCGCTCGGCCTGGTCCCATTCCAAATCAATCCCCACTATCTGGACGCCGATCCGTCCTCGACTCATATGGGCGAGACGCGCGAGGAACGTATTTTGCAATTCCTGGAGGAGAACGAAACGCCGGTTGTCGCTTTGCGCGAGGGCGCGCTTCTGCTCGTCAGAAATCGTTCGTGCGAATTGAAAGGCGAGAAGGGCGCTCGGATTTTCCGCCGAAAATTGCCGCCGGTCGATGTCAGCGCCGGTTCGCTGGATCGATTTCTTCCAGCGTTTTAAGTTCGGGCGCTACCAAATCCGAACGCGCTCCTTCGGATCGACGAAGAGCTTGTCCTCCGCTTTTACGCCGAAGGATTGATACCAGTCGTCGATGTTCCGGACCGGACCGTTCACACGGTATTGCCGTGGCGAATGCGGATCGCTCACCACTTGTTTACGAATCGCATCATCGCGCAGTTTCCCGCGCCAGGCTTGCGCCCAACCGAGGAAGACGCGCTGGTCGCCGGTCAGGCCATCGATCACCGGCGCGGCTTTGCCTTTGAGTGAGGCGCGGTAAGCATCGAGCGCAATCGTTAGCCCGCCGAGATCGGCGATATTTTCGCCCATGGTCAGCTCGCCATTGACCTTTACCCCTTCGAGCGGTTCGTAGCTGGAGTATTGCGCGCCGAGAATGCTGGCGCGCCCGTTGAAAGCTTTGGCGTCTTCCGCCGTCCACCAATCGCGCAGCTTTCCTTCCGCATCGAGCTTGCGGCCCTGGTCGTCGAAACCATGCGTGAGTTCATGCCCAATCACGCCGCCGATCGCGCCGTAATTGATCGCAGAATCAGCCTTCGCATCGAACATCGGCGGCTGCAGAATTCCTGCCGGAAAAACGATGTCGCGCAAAGCGCCGTTGTAAGCGTCGTTCGTTTGCGGCGTCATGCCCCAGTCCGTGCGGTCGACCGGCCCACCGAGACGCCCCACATAAAAAATCCAATCCGCCGCGGCCGCCCGCTGCACGTTGCCGATCAGGTCGTCGCTACGGATTTCAACTTTCGAATAATCGCGCGCCTTGTCCGGATAACCGACCTTGATGTTGTAAGTGTCGAGTTTCTTCAAGGCTTCCGTCTTGGTCGCCGCGCCCATCCAATCGAGTTTTTCGATCCGCGCATGCATCGCGACCTTAAGATTGGCGACCAGCGCTTCGATCTTCGCCTTCGCTTCCGGCGGAAAATATTTCGCGCTGTAGAGGGCTCCTACCGCCCAGCCAAGATTGCCGAAGCGATCGTAGCGATCGCCCGCGCCATAATCGCCGCCGCTGACCGCATGCACGCCGCGCTTCCAGCGCGCCTGCTGTTCGACCTGGCCGGAAAGGGTTCGGTTGCGCATCTCGAAAAAGGCGTTGGCAAAGCCCTTCGACAAATAGGGCGCGGCATGGTCCGCCAGATTGAAAGCCTGCCAAGCTTGGAGCAATTCCACGGAGGCGCCCGCGAAGACCGAAGCGATTTTTGGGAACGCGTCTTTCTCCGCCACCACGACATGGTCGATTTTTCCGAGACCCGCCTTTTCCAGAAATCTGCGCCAGGCAAAATTCGGCGCGAGGGTTTCCAGTTGGGCAATTGAAACGGGATTGTAAGTCGCAACCGGGTCACGCTGCTGCGCCTTGGTCCAACTTGCCTCAGCAATGCGCGTTTCGAATTCGACAATTTCGCTCGCCCGTTTTTCCGCCTCCGGCCAATCGATCAACTGTAACCACTGACGGGCGCACCTCTCCCAGCCTGTTCTCTGCGCGGCTAAGTTCTCCTTCAGGTAATAATCACGATCGGGCAGTCCGAGTCCCTGCTGGCTCAGGTAAACGGTGTAGCGGCTCGGATCCGCGATATCGACATCGATGAAAATGCCGAAGATCGCGCCGAAAAAACCGGAATTCTGCAAGCCCATCATCGAGGCCAGCTCATCGCGGTCCTTCGCTGCTTGAATCGCAGACAAGTCGTTCTTCAAGGGCGCGAACCCGAGCTTCTCGATCCGCGCTTCGTCCATAAAGGATTTGTAGAATGCGCCAATTTTTTCGGTCGGGCTCGTGGCGCGTTCACCTACCTTCGCGCCGGCTTGTTCGATCAGCTCGTGCAGGCGCTGCTCCGTCGTATCCGTCATCGCGAGACGCAGACTGTAGGCCGGCTTATCGGCAGGAATCTTGACGCGATCGAGCCAGGCGCCGTTCGCGTAGCGAAAGAAATCTTCGCCCGGGCTCGCCTTTAAATCCGCGCCGCCGCTGTCGAAGCCCCACTTCCCATACTGCGGCACGTTCGCGAGCTTGGATTGCTCGTTAGGCACTTCTTTCGGCGCAGCCATCACCGAGATTTCGAAAGCACTCAAGACGATCAGAAAAAACGCGGGAGATTTCATAACTGAGCAGACTGCTCCCCTCAGGAATTTCGCGCAAACCCAAAGGAGGTAGAAGAGCTTGCCTGCTTCACTTTGACGTCGTCGAAGGGCACGCAACCGTAGGCATGGTTTACGACGTCGCAGTCGTTGGTCTTGGTGGAATAGGCAGCGCGGCGCTGGCTCATTGCGCTGCGCGTGGCCTCGCCTGCGTGGGGATCGAACAATTTGGACCGGCGCACGATTTGGGTTCGTCGCATGGCAAGAGCCGGTTGATTCGCAAAGCCTATTTCGAGGAGCCCGCCTATGTCCCATTGCTTGAGCGCTCCTATGATTTGTGGCGCGCGCTCGAGGCGAAGACGGGCGCGGAATTATTGCGCATCACGGGATTGCTTACCGTCGGCCAGGCAGAAAGCCAGATCATCACTGGCACACAAGGCGCCGCGCGAAAACACGGACTCGCGCTCGAATCGCTCGATCGCGAAGAAGTGCACTTGCGATATCCGATGCTCGAGTTGTGGCCGGATGAGGTGGCGCTTTTCGAGGCCGACGGCGGTGTGATTCATCCCGAGCATTCGGTGATTGCGCACCAGCGGCTCGCGCAAACCCATGGGGCGGAAATCGCATTCGGTGTCGCGATGGAGCGCTGGCGGGCCATCGACGGAGGGTTCGAAATTTTCCTGGCCGATGGCTCACGGATCCGCGCCCGAAAACTCGTGCTAACTCTCGGGCCATGGTTCAAGCAAACGCTGGAGTCGTTAGGCATTCCGATCCGCATCCAACGCAATGTGCAGGCTTGGTTCACGGCAAGAACACGCGCTTACGACGCGGGAGTTTTTCCGGCATTTTTGGTCGAACGAAAGAATTTGCCCGCGCCACTTTATGGTGTGCCGGATTTTGGTGATGGCCTTAAAGCCGCCTTTCACGGCTTCGGTGTCCTGACCGATGCGCAGGAGATCGACCGTGAAATCGAGGAGGGACGTGACCTCGAACCACTCGTTAGGGCGATGGAAGGCTGGATGCCCGATTCGACCGCGACGCCTCGCGGCGCAACCGCCTGCATGTACACGCTCACGCCGGACGAACATTTCGTGCTCGACCGTCATCCGCAGCATCGCGATCTGATTTTATGCGGAGGATTTTCCGGACACGGCTTTAAGTTTGCGCCTGTCATCGGCGAGATCGTGGCGGACCTGGCCTCGGATGGCGGGACGAAGCACGAGATCGGTTTTCTCTCGCTGCGCAGGTTTCGGTGAGATTACCGTTGGGCGGTGGCGCAGGTTGTTTTACTTTCGGCAACTCCTTCGCGGGAACAAAACGAGTACGACCTCCTTCCGGTAAACGCACTGCGGGAAAGCGCGGGGATCGATCGGTTCCAACGCCATTTCCTGGTCGAGCATCCGCATACCGCCGATGTGGTTTTGTTCGCGGAAAACTACGGCGGCGGAATTCATTTCGAAAGGGTCCGGGCGCATCCGTTCGTTCGGCAGTATCGCGAGAAATGTTTTCTCTTTTGTTCGAATCGCCGCGTCATCCCGTTCCTGCCGGGCATTTATGCCTGCGTGGAAAAGCGTTGGTCGTCTTCTCGTACCTGTGGCGGCTTTTATCTCGGATTACCGAAAAACGAATTCACCACCTTCACTTCCTCGGATCCAGATTTGCCCTACCTCTACAGTTTCATGGGCTCGGTCACGAACGCGCCGGTGCGTCGCGATCTCACATATCTGCGGCATCCTCGCGGATTTTTCCACAACACTTCCGATGATGTGGGCGAGCTCCTCGGCGGGACGATGCCGCAACGCGAGCGGCGCGATTATTTTCGGCGTTACGCCGAGATGACGAAGGCGAGCAAATTTATTCTTTGTCCACGCGGAGTGGGGGCAGCCACACTGCGCCTATTCGAGACGATGCGGATGGGACGGGTGCCGGTGATTTTATCGGACGGCTGGGTCGCGCCGAGCGGGCCGGCATGGGACAAGTTCAGCCTTCGAATTCCGGAGGCCGATTTTCTGAAAATCCCGCAGCTGCTCGAAGAACACGAGCCGCGCGCGGTGCAAATGGGAATGCTGGCGCGGCGGGAATGGGAGCAATGGTTTTCCGAAGAAGTGGCGTTCCATCGAGTGGTCGAATATTGCCTCGCGCTTAAACAACGCCGTCACATTCCAGAGGCCATGGCGCGGTGGCCGGTTTTCTTGCAGTACGCGCGGCCCTATCACTTCGGACGTTTGCTGCGGCGGAAATTCGACGCGTTGCGCGGACGCGGGAACCAGCCGGATGTCGCCTTAAATCCTACGCTGTAAATCCGGATTTAGTTTAGGCGGCGAGCCGCTCTTTTCTAAAAGTTTGCCGATCTCCGCTTCGATATCAGCGATCGCGACCGGCTTTCGTAAGTAAGCATCGCCGCAGATCGATAGCGCTTGTTGATGTTCCGTTTCCTCGCCGTAGGCAGAGTAATAAAGGACCGGCACATCCGGTTTCAGCGCGCGCAATTTCTGACATAGCTCTACGCCGGTCCCATCGGGCAGGCGCACATCGAGAAGGTAAAGATCGAAATCCATTTCGCGCGCCAGCCGCACGCCTTCTTCCATCGTCCCCGCGGTCATCACGCCGTAGCCGCTATCATCGAGCAACGCCGCCATCATCAAGCGCGTGTCCTGATGATCTTCCACATGAAGAATGCGTGCCTTGGTTTGCGAAGTGTCCATGTAAAAACGAGTTCTTCGCGAGGGTAGCAGCGTCGCGTTTTTTGACGAGCGGCAATCTTGGCGCGTGCGCCGAATCAGTTCGCGTCGCGCGTGACCTTCTCTTCGATTTTTTGCACGGTCGGATGCAATTCTTTCAGGATCTCGTGTTCCTCCTTCGAAACACTCTCAATCCGATGCGCCTGCGTCTGCAGTTTTTCGAGCAACGTGTCCTGTCGCTTCGAGATGCGGTGCATCCACCAGAAGCAAACTGGCCAGCAAACCGCGTCGATGATTGTAAACAGATCGCGCAGGAAGGGAGACATCGCCGGCGGAGACTAGACGGCGCCTAGAGCTGCGCGCAAATCCTCAGCCGCTGCGCGCGGGCGATTACTCGTTAGGCTAACTGAACTAGGACTTAGAAACGACACGTCCTCTTCAATTCCGACCCGTCGACTTTAAAAGTGCGCGCCAGTCAGAGTGTAGGTAATCGGGCAGCGCACCGCGGATACAGTTCCAGCTTTGAAACGCCAGCGGCGAAAGCCTGCGATCGCCGCCTGATCTAAAATCAGATTACCGGTGCTTTTCGACATGGTCACTTCCAGCACACGTCCGCTCGCGGCATCGATGGTCAAGAGCGCTACACCATCACCCGTGATGCGGTCGCGCCGCGCCTCGTAAGGATATTCTGGACGCGGCGCGCTGGTGGCGAGCGCTCGCTGAGACGAAGACGGCAGTTCTGCTCGAGTGAGTGCGGGACGGACAATCGGAGCGGGATTTTTGTGTGGCGAGCGCGGCGGCGGAGTTGACGCATTCTCGATAAAGTCGGTTGTCTCTGAGGCCGGTCGCTCCGGGGCGTCGGGAAGATCGGGTGGAGGCGGCGATTCGTTCGAAGAATTGAGAGTTTCCAACTCGAGAAAAGTTTCAGGGTCGACCGTCGTTGGAGCGAACGGAATCGGGTCGCGGTGGATCTCCGCAAGCGCGACCGCCGCGCCGTGGAGAACGATTGAAACGAAGAGCGCTATCCAAATGCGCGAGCGCTGCTTTGGCGAATAAAGTTGTTTTGCAGCCATTAGCCTTACCTCCGAAATCTTCTCGGAGAGTGAGACACTCGGTAGCTGAAAAAATTAAAGCCTTCCGCGGCGGTCGTCGGCTGCACTTCATCCGGCGACACACGTCAAGTGCCTGGGAACGAATCGCAGAATCGCTTGGATCCAGAAATACGAACGTGCGGTCAACGGAAACGAACGGAATCCTCGGCCGTCGGCACCCGCCGTCGGAATTTAGGAAGCTTCTATGACCAGGGTAGTCGGCTCGGCGAAATCCGGTGAGCCGTTGCCGCCGAAGCGCTCGTCGTTGCTCGAAAGAACCTCGCGCCACTCGCGGCCGTCGTTCATGGACGGCCGGGCATGCCCGCCAACGAGATCAGTAATGATCGCCAGGCGCTGATAAATAATCGCCACGATATTGTCATCCATTTTCTCGACCGACCACTCGTTAGGCAGAATGCGACGGCGTAGTCGAAGGCATTCGCGATATAAAGCGAGAAAGCCCGCATACGGTCTTTCCTGCACTTCGTCCCAGCGCAGTTTGGAATCCTGAAAGGTGCTCAGGGCTTGCGGGTCCGGAATTGTCTTGAGCGTGGCCGGATCGCGAAAGGCCGCGAAATTCTGAAATTCACGCCGCCGGCCCTCGGTAATTTTCTGGCCGAGCTCCTGGTTGTGATGGGTGAAGAATTGAAAGGGAGTCGATGCATTCCATTCCTGTCCCATGAAAAACATCGGAGTCCTCGGCATCAGGCAGAGCTGGGCGGAAGCAGCGCGGTAACCCGCCGCGGAAATTGAATGACCCAGCCGTTCGCCGCGTGCGCGATTGCCGGTTTGATCGTGATTCGAAATGCAGAAGATGAATTGCTCGGGTCGCGCGCCCGCGGGATCGCCTCCGCGCGGTTTGCCGGTGGTCTTCTGGGGCTGGCCGCGAAAGAGCCAGCCATGCTTGAGCGTTTCCGCTAATTCTTCCGCCGAACCGGTAAAGTTTCCGTAATACGATTCGCGTTCGCCGGTCAGCATCACGCGGACAACATGATGGAAATCATCCGCCCAACATCCATCGAGCCCGAGCCCTCCGTGCGCGCGCGGCTGAATGAGTTTGGGCTCATTGCGCTCGTCTTCCGCCACCACGAAACCGTTCTCGGCCTGAACTTCGGTCGCGATCTCACTGAGAATGTGGGTGGGGGAGTCGTCCTTGATTTCATGAGCTGCATCGAGTCGGAAGCCATCGATGTGGAACTCGCGCGCCCAGTAGCGTGGATTCTCGACGATGAAACTTCGCACCGCGGGGTGTTCGTAATTTAAGCCCGCGCCCCACGGCGTTTTGTGGTGCGGGCTCCAGTACTCGCCATGATAACAACCGATGTAATTCCCGTCCGGCCCGAGGTGATTGTAAACCACGTCGAGAATGACAGCGATTCCTCGCGCATGCGCCGCGTCCACCAGCGCGCGCAAATCGTCCGGCGCTCCGTAAACCCGCGCGGGCGCATAAAGACTAACGCCATCGTATCCCCAGTTCCGATCGCCGGGAAAATCAGCGATCGGCATAATCTCGATCGCGGTGATCCCGAGCTCGACGAGATAATCCAACTTCTCGACTGCGGAACGAAATGTCCCTGAAGGCGTAAAGGTGCCGATGTGCAATTCGTAAATGACAAGCTCGCGCAACGGCGGCGGAGTCCAGGAGGTATCGCTCCACTTGAAGCCATTTGGATCGACCACCATCGACGGCCCATGCACACCGTGCGGCTGCCAGCGGGACGCGGGATCAGGCCATCCCTCGCTTTCATTGAACTGGTAGCGGTAAAGATCGCCGGTTTTCCCTTCAGGATCGATTCCGCAAAAATACCCGTCGCCCTCCGGCCGGAGTTGCACGCTGCGGATGACCGTTCGATCCGGCCTAACGAGTAATACGCGGACATCTTCGTGCTCGCACCATGTCCGATATCGAACACCGGTGTCGGCAATCTCCGCGCCTTGCGTGCGGAGCAATCCAGGATTTTCGGCAATCACCTTCGGGGTGTGCATTTTTTCAAGATGGATTACGAATCTCGGGACCGGCTCGAGGCGGCCGTTAGGTGACTGCGGCTAAGCGCTTGTCCCTGGTCACGATTGGCGCAGAATCGTGAACATAACGCCACAATGCATTTTCCAGCGGAGGCAAAAGCTGGCCGCGTGTGCTTTGCAAAGCGCGTGAGCGCGGCCGGAGCGCTGGCCGGTTCAAACTCCAAACGGGGACGCCTTCGATCAGGTTGGTATCAAGATGAGCGAGGTTTGCCGCGGCGTTCAGGAAACCTTCGGGCGTGACTGGTCCGGAATTTACCAAATGCCAAATGCCGCTTTCGCTATCGATCAACAGATCGAGCGCGACGTTAACCAAATCCGGGAGGTACGCAGCCGAGAAGCGAACGTCCTTAGCTGCTCGGACCCGCTCTCCGCGCGCCAGTGCTTCAAGACGACTGCGTAGCAAATCGTTTTCCTCGTTAGGCGCGAAAATTTTACCTAACCGAATCACGAGGGAATTCGAAAGAGCCGCGAAAATCTTTTTTTCCGCGAGAAATTTGCTCTGGCCATAGGTGTTCAATGCTCTCGGTGTGTCGCCCTCGATATACGGCTCGCTCTTGGTGCCATCGAAGACGAAATCGGAAGAGAACGCCACCAGTTGAGCGCCGCTTTTCGCGCAGGCTTTGGCGAGAATTTCCGCGCCTTGGCTATTAGTGCGCATGCACGTTTCCTTGTCGCCTTCGGCATCGTCGATACGGGAAAAGTTCGCGCAATTAATGACAGCCCATGGCGAGGATGATCGAAATATTTCGGCGACTTCCAGCTCGTTCGCGATATCGAGTTCGTGTCGCTCGAAGGTCCGATAGGAGAGACCGCGCGACTCGGCAGCCCGCGCAAAACCTCGCGCCAATAAGCCGGCACCGCCGGTGATTAGTATCGCCCGGCCTTTCGTGCACGAGGTCGGCATCTTCGATTTGTTAGCAATGGAACTGATCCGATTTCTCGACTGCACTTGCTCGTGGTCTCCAGGCGAATGAATCAGACGCGTCGGACGGTGCCACCACCCGGGAGCATCTAATGCGGGATGATCGAATCGGTCACCGCGCGCCAGGCTTGCGATCATTTTAGCGATGGCGGTCGGTCGCGGGGAAGGACCACGAAGATCGAAAGCCCCGGACTCGTAATGATTCTCTTCCCGCGTCAGGAGACTGTTCCAATTGAATGCGCCGAGAAGGGACCACGCGGTCACCGCGCGAAGATCGTATCCCTCGTGACGCACGGTTTCGGCAGCGTTCCAAATTTCCTGAAGCCAGCGCAGTTGCTCTTCTCGAGTGCAACCCAGATGCGCTTCTGTGACTGCGACAGGGAGCGCATACCGTTCGCAGGTCTCGCGCAGCAAATTTTCAATCCCGGAAATCCTGTCAAAAGGAACGCGCACGGCCGCAACGTCTGCATAGCGATCACGTCCATTTCCGCCGTACGTCTCGGGCGGATAATCGCTTAAGTTTTCGTCCAGAAAACGCTGGCTCGTGACGTAATGGTTCACGCCGACGATCTGCGGCGGGCAGGCATGTTCTTCGAAAAATAAAATATCCTGCTCGGACGCGCCCAGCCAAAGCAAATAACCCCAAAGCGGGTGGTCGCGATTCACACGGCCACAGAGAAGATCCCAAGTCAGCCAGCGACGGTCATTTTCGAAATCGGCCTGATAACGAAGCTTCGGAGAACTATATGTCTTGCCGAAGTCTTCTGTCTGGATGAGCGCAGCGCTCGGATTCATTTCGCGAATGGCGCGCATCGCGAGGACGACAGCGCGAATTTGATTAAAAAGCGCGCGAACAAAAGTGAAGCCGTCGCGGCCGTGAGGGTACCAATGACCATACAATCCGCTGAAGCGCGACGTGGTCAGCGGCTCGTTTACGGGCGTGAACGCGGTGATCGATGGATATCGCTCTGCCACTTTCCCAGCGAAATACGCAAGTTTTTCGGGAAAGCGTGGGTCAAGTAAATCGGTGTAGCGCGGCCCGCTGCCGTGATGAATCAGGCCGACAATCGGTGCGATGTCGAAAGCCCGCATTAGCTCGACCTGCCTATCGATCGTCGACCAGTCGATCGAGTCAGGCACGGTCGGGGCGAGGTCTTCCCACAGAATAGGAAAGCGAAGAACGCGCAGCCCAAGTTCGGCGAAACGCTTTAAATCGCCCTCGCGAGTGCGATGACCGCTGCGCTCTATTTGACTGCGGTAACCATCGCCAACGCGGTTAATGGTGCACTCGACACCGCCCCAAATCTGAAGCGGAGTTTGCGCGAAGTCTCCGGTGTTTTTCCCAAGGCTCTCTTCGCCCTTAGCGTTTAAAAATTCGCCCACCAGCATTTTGCATCTCGCCGATCTCTTAGGCCGCAGTCGTCGAAACCGATCGATTCTTCACCAGGGCGTCTTCGATGTGTTTTTCCAACTGCGCGACGATCGATTCCCACGAATTTTGCCGGGCCATTTTAGCGCCAAGCTTGATTCGGGCAGTGTCTGGTTGAGCGATCGCTTTCTGGCAGCGTGCGATGAAATCCTCGGACGAAGAAGCGATACTCACGACGGCATCGAATTGGAGGACGACATCTTCGATTGCGGTCGAAACGATCGGCCGAGCGCTCGCCATATATTCGAGGGCCTTTGTCGGATTGATGTACTCGGTCGCCTCGTTGAGGGCGAACGGCATGAGGCACACGTCGAACTTCTTCACGTAGGAAGGAAGGGCTGCATAATCGCGACCGCCTAACCAGTGCAGATTCCGGCGTTGCGGGAAAGTGGCGGGGTCGACTTTTGTGGAAGGTCCAATGATGACCACGTTCCAGGTCGGATCGTGATCGGCGAGCCGCGCAAGCAAATCGTAATCCATCCGCTCGTCGACCACGCCAAAATAGCCAAGGACCGGCCCAGAAAGCGCGGCGATATCTGCAGGTATTTTCGTCCGGGCCTGACAAGCTTTACGGAAGTGACGCACATCGACACCGCAGCCGTAAGAATAAGAGTTCGAGTTGTAAGGTCGTTTTGCCTGGCAAATCTTTGGACCTCCGCCAAAAACCACGTCCGCCACCGCGAGTAACTCGCGTTCGCGTCGGACCAACCCAAGAGGTGCGCCGCGAAATTGCGAAAGCTGATCCATGCAATCGTAAACGATCGCGCTCTCGTTCATCTGTCCGGCGAACGCGGTTACGGCCATGGGATCATAGAACCACTGGACCGGATTCTGAAAATCGCGCGCGAGCGGTCCGGCAAGAAGCGATTGCACAAGGCGCCGCCGCTCTTTGTCTACCCACGCACCGTCGCTCCAACGCGAGTGCGGCATCTGCATTTGCAGAAGAACGATATTCGGATAATCGGAAATTTCGCGCAGGGTTGCGCGCGCAGTCTTCACCTTGTCGGAAGGTACGGGGCCTTCGATAAATAAAACGTGATGATTAACGGAAAGGCGGGAAAGAAATTGCTGCGGCCGTTGCCACACCCAATCCCAAGCGAGATGTGAGTGAACGATGATGGGAAAGTCGGACGCAGTCCGTAAGCTGGGGAGAGCGGGAATTCCCCGGCTGCGTTTACCTTGGCCGAAGCCACTCCTCGTGATCGTTGTCAATTCCATCTGTGCGAGGGATACGCCACGACGCATCTAGATGGATGTAATGGTAAGCAGGTGAGCGTGATCACACGGGACCATCGCACGTTGCGACAACATTACGTTCCGAGTTTCCGATTGCGGGAACTTCGCAGGTGAAGGAATCTTGCCGGCCGCTCGCAGATCTCAAGCATTCGGGCCTATAGCTCAGCGGTTAGAGCAGGGGACTCATAATCCCTTGGTCCCAGGT
>CAXSFN010000031.1:481-52075 GCA_964236815.1 uncultured Chthoniobacterales bacterium | reverse complement strand
CGCGGAATGGAGATCGCGCTCGACTTCGCGATCAACTGCTCGCCCGATCATCCCTACGTCGCGGAGCATCCCGATTGGTTCTACAAACGGCCCGATGGCACGATCAAGTACGCCGAGAATCCACCGAAGAAATACGAAGATATCTATCCGCTGAACTTCCGCTGCCAGGATTGGCAGGCGCTCTGGAACGAGATGGTCAGCATCATTCTTTTCTGGGCGGAACGCGGTGTGCGCATTTTCCGCGTCGATAATCCGCACACCAAACCGGTGCCGTTCTGGGAGTATTTAATCGGCGGCGTGCGCGCTCAATTTCCGGACACGATTTTTCTCTCCGAAGCTTTCACCAAGCCGAAAATGATGAAGGCCCTGGCCAAAGCCGGCTTCTCGCAGAGCTATACATACTTCACTTGGCGCGAGAAAAAGCCGGAGTTCGTCGAATACTTCAACGAGCTGACGCAAACCGAAATGCGCGATTATTTTCGCGGCAATCTTTGGCCGAATACGCCCGACATTTTGCCATTCCATTTGCAGGAAGGCGGCCGCCCGGCCTTTGTGATTCGCGCGATCATGGCGGCCACGCTCTCGAGCGTTTACGGCATCTACAGCGGGTTCGAATTGTGCGAGAACGCGCCCCTTCCTGGCCGTGAGGAGTATCTCGATTCGGAGAAGTACCAGTGGAAGGAGCGCGAGTGGGATGCGCCGGGAAACATCAAGGAATTGATCACGCGCTTGAACCGAATTCGCGGCGAAAATCGCGCGCTGCATTACTACGACAACCTCAGTTTCCACCGGGTCGATAACGAGCGGATTCTCTTTTACGGCAAGACCACGCCGGCTCGCGACAACATCATTCTTGTCGTGCTCAATCTCGATCCTTTCACTTCACAGCATTCCTATCTTCACGTCCCTCTGGCCGAGTTGGGCCTGGCGGAATCGGAACCGTATCAGGTGCACGACCTCCTCACGGATGAGCGCTACGCCTGGCACGGAAGCCGCAACTACGTCGAGCTCGATCCCGAGATCCGTCCCGCCCACATCTTTCGCGTCCGTCGCTCGGTCGGCGACGGCAGATTTGCCTAGGCGACCAGTTCCTCTGAACGGCGTCTCGATTGGCCTTGTCTCTGCTTTGGTGCGGTTGCGCCGAAGTTACGCGACCTCTATGCTATTCGCATCTTCGGAATGAAAAAAAACCTTCTGCTGCTCGCGATTTTGACGAGCACCACTTCTCTCTTCGCGCAGACACCCGCCCCGATTTCCGGTCCCGATCTGCCGCGGACCAACTCCATCCTCGATGTGATGTTGAATTCGGGTCCGATCATCATCCCGCTTTTCGTTCTCTCGGTTTTTTCGCTCATGCTGGTGGTGGTTTTCTTCCTCACCATTCGGAAAGGCGCGGTCGTCTCGAATGGTTACATGGCGACCGCGGACGCTCTTCTGCGGAAGCGGGACTATCTCGGTTTGCTCGCGGTCTCAAATCGCCATGGCGAAGCGATCGCGCGCGTCGTGCAGAAGGTGCTCGAGTTCACCACGAAAAATCCCGGCGCAGATTTCCAGCAGGTGCGCGAAATCGCCGAGACTGAAGGCACGCGGGTCGCCTCCAGTTTGAATAACAAGGTTACTTATCTTGCCGACATTGGCACAATGGCGCCGCTGATTGGACTTCTCGGGACCGTCATCGGCATCGTTCGTTCTTTTAGCGCGCTAGGAGCCGATCTCGGCTCTGCTCGCTACGTGCAGCTATCAAAAGGCGTAAGCGAAGCCTTGATCAACACCGCCGGTGGTCTCGCCATCGGCATCCCGGCACTCATCTTCTACGCGTTCTTTCGCGGCCGCGCGCAACGGCTGATCTCCGAGCTCGAATCCGCCGTCACCCATGTTCTCGCTCTCCTTTCGTTGCAATATAATAAGCGCACCGAGCGCGCCCCGGCTTTGCTCGAGGATGAATTTTAATTGTGGGGCGTTTTAGTGAAGCCATCGCGCGTCGTTATAAAATAGACGCCCTGCAAAATGAACCTGCGTAAACACGCTGTCCCGCATCATCCGGGCATTCAGCTCGCGCCCTTGGTTGACGTGCTGATGCTTCTTCTGATTTTCTTTTTGCTAACCTGGAATGCGGCCCGCAATGAAAACGAGCTCGACGTCAAAGTGCCGAAAGCGACCTCGGCCAAGGAGAAAAGCGCTCCCCTCGGCGACGTGGTCGTGAATGTGAAGTCGGACGGAAATGTGATCGTGAACCGCCGGACCCTTAGTGGTCAGGAGTTGAGTGATCTGCTGAAGAACCTCGTGCAGTTGGATGCGGAACAGGCGGTCGTGATCCGCGGGGATGAAACGGGCGCCTACAAAAACGTCGTAGGCGTTTTGAATATTTGCAGCGAAGCCGGGGTGACGAACGTCGCCTTTGCCACCGCAAAATGAAAAGGGCGAAGAGCGCGTTCTGCGTTCTGGCGCTGTTCGGAATTTTCGCGGCTGCGCCTTGCGCGCTCGCTCAACGCACACCGGAGGTCCGCCGCGCGCAGCCGGTGGACGAAGCGCCAATCCCGCGCGCCCTTCCGGCGAATACGCCAGTCGCGCCGCCGTCCTCGCCCACGCCAACACCGCGCCGGAGTGTTGCGCCCGTCGTCGCGCCGACGCCGACGGCGACACCGCGAGAAAATGAGACCGACACGCTGACCGCGCCTGACACCACTCCGACCGGCGCAGAAACAGAAGCGCCCGATCAGCGGCAACTGAATTATGCGAACGCGCTTTTCGGACGGAAACTTTACGACCTCGCGATTCCTGAATACGAAAAATTTCTCGGTCAATTTCCGGGTGCGTTGGGCCGGCCCGCCGCGTTTTTTTATCTGGGCGAATGCTACCGCGCCTTGAATAAAACCGCCGCGGCGCGGACCGCTTTTCAAAGCCTGCTCGACGAGCAAGGCGAGAGCGATTTCGCCGGACCGGCTGCCTATGGCGTGGCGGAAATTCTTTTCAACCAAAAGGATTACGCAGCCGCGCAGTCGCTCTTCCACAAATCAGCAGCGAAATCGAAGGAAGCCGCCCTCGCGCTTTCCGCGCGTTATTTCGAAGCGCGTTGCCTTGAAAATATCGATCGTAAAGAAGAGGCCGCGAATCTCTATCTGCAGGTGGTCGATGCGAAAAATCCGAATCCGTATCGCGAAGATGCGCGTCTTGCCGCAGGTTCAATCCTTCTCACCCGCGGCCGGAAAAACGAAGCACTCAAGCAGTACGAAGCGCTCGCCAGCGAAACAGGCAAGCCAGCGTTAAAAGCGGAAGCGACCGTGCGCGCCGGAATGGTCGCGGTCGATTTACAACAAGGCGACAAAGGCAAACTCGATAAGACCATGCTGGAAAAAGCGACGACGCTTTTACAGAAAGGGCGAACCTTGCCGGAAGCCGGCAAGTGGCGCGGGATCGCACAGACTGGTTTGCTGCGCCTGCTTTATTCCTCCGGCCAATACGCGCAACTCCTGACCGAATACAAACGCGGCCAGGAAGAGGTGCCGGAAGATTTACGCGCGGAAATGATGTTGCTCGCGGGCAATAGCGAGCGCCAGCTCGGCCACGAAAAGGAAGCTGAAACGATCTATGCGCAGCTTCTCGCCAAATATCCAAATCGCGAGGAAGCAAAAGACGCGCGCTATCAGCGCTTGATCAATATCTACAATTCGAATCCCACTGCACTCGGCAGCGAGGTCGAACTATTTTTGGCTTCGAATCCGACCCCGGAACGCGCGGATCAGGCGCGGCTCTTGAAAGCCGAAGCCTATTACAAAGAGGGCAAGTTCGCCGAAGCCGCCCCGCTCTACGAATCGCTCCGTGCTTCCCAGTTATCGCCCAAGCTCCGCGCGGAGTGCGCCTACAAACTCGGTTGGTCTTACGTGCAGATGAAACGCACGCCGCAAATCATCGACGCCTTCGGATATTTCCTGAAAGCATTTCCAGACAATCCGCAGGCCCCCTCCGCGCTGACACAACGCTCGCTCGCTAATCAGGAAACGAAAGATTACGCGGCGGCGATCACCGATCTGAACATGCTGCTGGCGAATTTCCCAAACGCGCGCGAGCGCGAAGCCGCTTTGCAACAAAAAGCGCTCCTCCTGGGACAGCAGGATAATCCGAAAGGAATGACGGAAGCCTTCCAGCAATTACTGAAAGAATTTCCGAAGAGCGCGGCCGCAGCCCAGGCGAATTACTACATCGGCAAGGCCGCTTTCGAAGCGAAGGACTATAAGGCCGCCATCCCCGCGCTCGAGGCAGCGCGCAAACAGAACAAAGAACAATACTACACGCCGGCCACCGTCCGCATCGTCTCGTCTTATTTCTACCAAAAAAACCGCGCCAGCCTAACGAGTGAAATCGACAAGTTTCTTGCCGCTGCGCCCGATGCCAAAATACCCGGCGAAATTCTGCAGTGGCTCGGGATCGAATTTTACAACGAGAAGAATTATCCGGCGGCTGAGAAATATCTCAGTGTTCTTAGCAGCGGCGATCTGAGCAACGTCAGCGCGGACTTCTGGTTTTATCTGGCCGACGCGCAAAGCAAGCTCGCGAAGTTCGAAGCCGCGGAGAGCTCTTACGGGAAATATCTTCAGAACGCGACCGATCCCGCTTCGAAAGTGAAGGCCTTGCTCGCGATGGGCGCGACCAAGATTGCAGCCCATAAAGCAGATGATGCGCAGCGGATTGCGGAAGAGATCATGAGCCTGCAACCGGAAGGAAAAGTGAATGCGGAAGCGCGTCTGCTTGCCGGAGAAGTTCAGGTCGAACGCGGACGTTTCGAGGAAGCCGGGAAGGCTTTCATGGGCGTGGCGCTTCTTTACGACGATCCGACAATCACGCCACGAGCGCTGAAGAAAGCCGCCGCCGCCTACGAGAAAGCCGGGAAGAAAACAGAAGCCGAGCACGCCACACAACAGTTACGTGAAAAATATCCCGAGCTTGCGCAGAGGTAGAACCGGCCACGCGAGAGTTCACAAAACGAGGACTCTCCTTTCACCATAGCGTGTCATCCTGAGCCGCGAAGACGGCGAAGGGCCTTGCACTACGCGCACATCGCTCCTCGTAACGAGGGGCGTCAATTGCGGATGTGAGATCCTTCGGTGTGTCGCCAGCTAGGATGACAGCATTACGAGCGATGAACGGTCTAACAAATGAAGGAGAGGATCGCTTAAAAAATCGCCAGCGTTTCGAGCGGCAACGGCGCGAGAAAATCTTTCGCGTCGTCGATTTGCAGAACTGGCCTGGCCAGATGCGCGGCGAGAAAGCTGGCATCGGCTGTCGGCGCAATTCCCGCCTGGGCGGCGATGCCCGCTTCGCCCAGTTGCCCGACGGCACGCTCCACCTCTCGCAGTCCATTTTTGTCGTCGGTAAATTGCACCGTGCAGACTCCCGGCGCGGTCGCCTCCACAAAAGGCGCAAGACTAAAAGCAAATTGCAGCAGGAGTTCGTCGAGCAGTTTCTCCTGCGCCCGCAACCGCGTCTTTACCACTAGTTGCAGATAGCGCGCCAGTCCTTGGCTTGGCGTCATCCCGCAGCGCACCCCGGCCTTTTCCGCCGCGGCGTTCAATTGCATCAGGACCGCTTTCGTTTCTTCCCCGTCGATCAAACCGACCGGCTGGCTGGTCAGCTCCGGTTGGTGACGGAGCGCGGCTTGCAGAAAAAAATTCGGCAGATAAAGCGTGGCGAACATCAGCCCGTACCCGCGATTTCCTGCCTGCCGCCGTGTACGCGCTGCACCCGAAATTTTAGCCGCACGGAATTATCTTCTGTCTGCAAATCCTGTAGACGCCATTCATTTTCAAGCACCAGTTTTATTTGTGCGCTGCTAATCATGCTCCGGCGGGTGAGAACAAGAAATGCCGTCGGCGCCGGCTCGACCAGGCGTTGCAAACGATACCAGCTCGTCTGAGGAATTTTTCTTAGCTCCTGCGGTGCATTTAAAACCAGGTCGAGAATCACCACGGGGAAATTGCCATCGCGCAGAAGGAAATCGGCGGCTTTGACCGCATCGAATGTTTTCGTGCAACGAATCCAGAGCAGATGGCGCAACCAGTCATTTCCGAAAGGCGACGGATCGAACGAATCGCGACCATCAATCAACGCCAGAAAATATCTCTCGCTCTGCGCAGTTCTTAACAGTCGATGAATCAAACTCGCACTGCCCGCGCTGGGCTGCGGGCTGGTTAGCTCGGTGATCGCGCCTTTTGGCAGACCGCCGCCAGTCGCTTCATCGAGCGCCGGCAGTCCGGTCGTAATCCGTGCCTGCGCGGGAGCACGGGTGTGGGGAAAGCGCGCCGCGAGAAGATTGCGCAAATCGACAATCTTGCTGCTTTCGGCCATAGCGGGAGCATGGCATTAAGCGACTATATGTTCAATAGAACATTAGACGCGTTTCCGCCGAGGCATGGCCACTTGCTTCCGCACCAGCGAAACCATCACGCCCTGAATGCGCAACTCGCGCGCCGGAACAAGATTTGGATACGCCGGATTCTCCGCTTTCAGATAGGGCCGGCCATGATCCATCAGATAGCGTTTCAGCGTCGTCTCGCCGTCGATCAACGCGGCCACGATATCCCCATTTTGCGCCTCCTTGCGGTCTTCCATGATGACCAGGTCCCCGTCGAGAATATGCGCATCGATCATCGAATCGCCCCGCACTCTCAAGGCGAACGTGCTTCCATTTTTCGAGACATTAGCCGAACGCGCGTCGAGGGAAATGTGCCCTTCCACCGTCTGCTCCGTCAGCGTTGCCATGCCGGCGGGAATCTGGCCGTAAATCGGGATGTCGGTGATCCGAACTTTCTGCACCGGCGTGATCAAGGCCCGCGCTTTCCGGGCGTGCCGATCGAGAAAACCTTTTCGCTCGAGCGCGTCGAGGTACTGCATCACCGAAGTCTGGCTGGCAAAGCCGAAGTGCTTTTGGATTTCGCGCGTGCTGGGTGTGATACCTTTTTCGCGCTGCTCGGTCTGGATGAAACCAAGAACTTCATGCTGTCGCTCAGTGAGCATCGGACGATTTTCGCCTAACGAATGATAGATGCAAGTTCAAATGAACAGAACCAGAAGCCCGCGGTGGTACTCACGGCACTTTCGAAGAACAGCGTCTCTTTCCGTCGGAGAACGCTCGGAAGCACCGGTCTCATTATCTCGCATTTTAGTGGGGTCCCGCTCAGAATACCTGAATATGAAAACCCTTGTGACCATATCGCTCCTCGCCTGCTTTCTCAGTAATGGCTTTGCGGCGTCGTCTCCGGCCAGGGTCCGCACCCTCAAAGATCTCAACGTCATCTCCACCCGCGTGCTGCGCAGATCCGTCAGCACCAAATTCTACAACAGCCTGCTCATCTCCCCCGTTGAAGGATGGGTCGCGGTACGCGGGCAGTTGGTCGGGACGCGCCTTGGCACTCTGCGAATCACTCATTCGGAACTCAACGGAGCATACGATTCGCTCGCGCTCGAATTAGCCCGAAACGCTCAGATCGCCGGTTACTATGCGATCGATAAACAACTACGGACGGGGTCGGTCCTTTTTCATGTCTTGATTTTCAGATGTGCCGACGGCCCGCTGGTCCTTTCCTTTCCGCAACTGGATGAGGCCGGCGGCGACCAGGTCCCGTATTTTGGTTGTGCGCAGCTCGCGGTCTTAAAAAGCGACGGCAAATGGACGGAGATCAAGGGACCGCGAGATCTTTACGGCAAGGGTTGGGAAGTTCGCAGCAATTTCAACCGAAGCCTCACCGCCATCTATAAATTGGATGTCCTCCGGATGCACTTTTAGTCGGAGAGTTTCGAATCGGCGCGCCCTAGAGTTCATCACCTTACTGCACGCGAAACTGCATCCGCGTGGTCAGCCGACGCTGGCGAGCTGTAATCGTTTTTCGCCGAGCTGCGCCGTCCATTTCGTCAGATAAGAAAACTGCAGATAGAGCGCCTTAAGTTCGGCGTGATGTTTCTGACCGCTGCGCTCTCTCAGCTCAGTGAGCTGCCGTAAGCGCGCTTCCGCGTCACTGCTCAGTTCTCCTAGCTTTTTTAACGTTTCGTCGAGGCGTGTGTTGGCCGAAATCAGCTCGGACTTCAAAAGCGAACGGCTTAAAATGCTGTCAGCGCGACCGAGTTTCTGGAGCAACGCTTCCGAGCGATGAGTAAGATCAGCGACAGCGGGAAAAAGTGTTTCGATCTCCGGTGCGGTTGCGCCCGCCAAGGATGACGGAGCGGCCTCCTCGAGTATCAGGAGATGCTGCAGCCGGCGCTTCGGATCGCGCAGCACCTGATAGGCTTCGTTCAATTCCGTAAAGGCCGCGGCGTTTGCAACTCCGCCGCTTGATTGGGCGTCCGGATGTTGGCGCAGCGTCTTCGCGTGAAAAGTTTGCTTCAGTTCTTCCGCGTCCAGCCATGGACGCCGCGGGTGATCGAGGAGCGCGAAGTAATCCGTCATGCAGCGAAACTTTCGCCACAGGAACAATGCGCGACAGCGTTCGGGTTCGTCACCTTGAAGCCGCCTTTTTGCAGGTCGTCGCTGTAATCCAGCAGCGAACCGCTAACGAAGAGCGCGCTCTTTGGATCGACCACCACGCGCACTTCGGCAGAATTGACCATGATATCGCGGTTCTGCGGGCCATCGACCAAATCCATTTTGTACTGCAACCCCGAGCAGCCGCCGCCGATGACCGCAACCCGAAGCGCGCCTTGTGGCCGCCCTTGTTTCTGGAGCAGACCGGTCAGTTTGCGCGACGCATTTTCCGTCACCTTGATCAGACGCTCGTTGCCGATCTTGTAATTAATTCCCGCGAGCGGGGCTTCGGTGGCTGACACGGAACGAACTTACCGCAAGACGGGGGTCTCGGCGAGCGCAGCCAAGTGTTCTTCTGCGATGCGATCGATATCTTCCAATGAAGAAACGTGCTGGAACTTTTCCCGGAGCGCTTTGCTGTTGGGAAATCCTTTCGAATAGGCCATAAGCCGCGCGCGCATCGAGCGGATGGCCTGGTCTTCATTCTTCCATTCTTCCACCGCGAGTTGGCAATGGCGTCGAATCAGCGCCCAGCGTTCCGCAAGCTCGGGCGCGGGTAGTAACTCGCCGGTGGCGAGCTCGTGTTTGATCTGCTGGAAAATCCAGGGCGCGCTCATGGCCGCCCGGCCGATCATCACCCCCGCGATGCCGGTTTCGGCGCGGCGGCGCGCGACATCCGCCGCACTGGTGATGTCGCCGTTGCCGATCACCGGCACGCGAACCGCGGCTGCAACATTTCCGATCACGTTCCAATCGGCCGCGCCGGAATATCCTTGCGCGCGAGTGCGACCATGCACCGCGATGGCCGCGATCCCGAGATCTTCCAGAATGCGCGCAACATGGGTGGCGTTGATCGAGCTGTCGTCCCAGCCGATTCGAATCTTTGCCGTAACCGGAACGGGCGCCACTGCCTTAACGACTGCTTCCGCGACGGCTGCGAGGGCGGGGCAATCTTTAAGCAAGGCGGAGCCGCCATTCTTCGCTACGACTTTGTTGACCGGACAACCAAAATTCAGGTCGATAAAATCCGGCCGCACCCAATCGACCACATGGCGGGCCGCTTCCGCCATGTGGCCGGCGTAGCCGCCGAAAAGCTGCACGCCGATCGGCCGCTCACAGTCGTCGAAGTCGAGATATTCCTGCGTGCGCACGTTGCGACGAAAGACGCCTTCGGCAGAAACGAATTCGGTCACGAGCACATCGGCGCCGCGTTCCTTGCAAAGCTGGCGAAAAATTTTATCCGACACGCCGGCCATCGGCGCGAGATAGAGGGGAAATTTCCCGTCGGCGAACCATGGAAGGGTTGAGTTCATCCCAAAGAATTTAGACAGGATTTACGGGATTGTTCAGGATTGCGGAGACAGCAGGCAACTCTACGCCATCCTGCAAAATCCTGTTAATCCTGTCTCGCTTAACCCGCGCCTTTGAGCAGATGCACGACTTCAGTTTGGAGCGACTCGAGCTCGCCGAGCCGCAATTGCACATCAGGCACAATGAAGACATCCCCGTTCTTGGCGTGCTCGTAAATCAAAACACGGCGGTTCTCAGTCTCCTCCGCACTCACCTGTTTCAGGACGCGTTTGCGTTCCAGCATGACGGCGAGGACGTAGCAGGCATTTGGCTGCGAATTTTCTGCGAGCAAGCGCCGTAACAATTCCTCCGCGTTTTCTTTCGCCAAAGGTTCCGGTGCGACCGGCGGCGGTGGTTCGTAGCGTGTCTTCCAAAAAGAAAACGGCCGGATGTTTTCGTTCCGTGAAGCCCACGCGTCTTCGCTCAAGTCTTCGCGGCGATACCCATTTCCTTCGCGAAAGAGCAGCGTATAAAACTGCTCGTCCTCCGCAAAGGCGCGCCCCGTGACCGCGCAAGCGTCGGCGCGGTGCTTGATCGGCCAATCGTTGGCGAGGGGGTTCATCAGGCAGAAAGACGGCGCGGCGCAAACGGATTCAAGTCGCGCAGTTCGCGATTGGTCGAACGAATATAAAGGAGGAGAGCGCCGATGATCGCGAAAAGAATATCCGGCATCCAGGCCGCGGCCCAGGGCGCGATACGATCCCCTTCCCCAAGCGCGAGAAAAAAGTGCGTGAGAAAATTCATTGCAAAGACCAGTCCGATCGCGGCGGCCACACTGCTCAACACGCCACCGCGTGAGAATCCGATCGCGAGCGGTGCCGCCAGGAAGACGACAATCAGACATTCCAAAGGCAACGCGAGGCGGTAATGCCAATGGGTGGCGAAAGGCGCACGAAGACTTTCCGGAAAATCCCAATTGAAATGCAGATAGTCGCGCAGCTCCGGAAGGCTGAGGTATTCCGCGCGCATGTTCGTGCTGGCGAGGCGAAACGGCGTCTCCGTCCATTGCGGCATGACGAGCGTCTCTTCGGTCTGCTCCTGCGTGATGTTCCCGGCCTCATCGTAGTTTACCACTTTGACCTTCTGCATTTCCCAGGCGTGCTCTTTTTGCCGGTAGGTTGCGCTAGCCGCAAGATAGTTGGTTACGATGTTATCGTTCTCGTCCTGTTGCAGGACTTGCACGGTGAGAAATTCATTCCGCTCCGGCCGGAAGCGCTGGATAAACCAGGTGCGGTTGTCGCCCCGGTTGCGAAAAATTTGTCCCGAAGCGCGCTCGCGAAGATCCTCTCGCGCGGGGTCGAAGTAATTTTTGCGCGCGCGTTCCGCATGGGGCGCGAGCGAGAGATTGAGCGCGACACTCGCGGCGGCGGTCAGGATTCCCATCACGATAAGTGGCGCGAGCACGCGCGGAATACTCACGCCTGCCGTGAGCATGGAGACGATCTCGTTCGTGCGCGACATGCGGCTGAGCGAAAAGAGCAGCGCCAGGAGAAGGGAGACCGGCAGGAGGATGACGAGAAAGAGCGGGACCTGCGTGAGATAATATTGCAGGACGAGAAGGAACGAAACCCGGTCGTCGAGGAAGGTGGAAATGTTGTCGCTGATATCGAAGATGAGCCAGATGGCGATGAAGGCCGCGATGCAATAGAGATAGGCGCGCAAAAAATTCTTCAGCACGTAGCGATCGAGTAATCTCATTGGTTATATTGTCATCTCCGCGGAGGAAGAATCTCCGATTCTGGTTCCAGCCGCGGCGAAAAAAGAAATAGTCAGCGATCTTTCGCTGCTCAAGATGAAAGCAGAATGATTGCGCTCAAAGATTCTCTCGGCAGCGATTTCGTTGAGCGAGTCCAATCCATCTTTTCCGAAGATGGTCTGCTGGCGAAGGCGAAGAATTTTGAGTATCGCGCCGAACAGCAGGAGATGGCTGCGGCAGTGGCGCGAGCGCTCGAGGAGGAGCGGCACCTCGTGGTCGAAGCGGGGACGGGCGTGGGCAAATCGATCGCTTATCTGGTCCCGGCGATCCTGTTCGCGCTCGAGCAAAAGAAGAAGGCGATCATCTCGACTCACACGATCAACCTTCAGGAACAGTTGCTCTATAAAGACATCCCGATCCTGAAGAAAATTCTGCCGGTCGAGTTCGAAGCCGCGCTCATGAAAGGCCGGCAGAATTATCTTTGCCCGCGCCGGTTGCAACGGGCGATGGAACAAGCCGGCGAGCTTTTTACCAGTTCGGAGCAGGAGGAACTGGTTCGCCTGGCGGATTGGGCTCAAAGAACCAAAGATGGCTCGCTCAGCGATCTGCCCGTCGAGCCGGACCAAAAAGTGTGGACGCAGGTTTGCAGCGAAGCGCACATCTGCACCACGAAAAGCTGCGGGCAGTTGACCAATTGTTTTTTTCAGCAGGCGCGGAAACGATTGCTGGCCGCGGACGTGATCGTAATCAATCACACCCTGCTCTTCATGCTGTTAGGCGGTCTCGAAGAACAGGAGGAGCGCGAGAGCGGTTACCTTTTTCCGAACGACTTCATCATCTTCGACGAGGCGCACACGCTCGAACAAACCGCCTCGCGCCAAATCGGCCTCTCGGTTTCGCAATATGGATTGCGCGCGACGGTGCAGCGGCTCTACAACGCGCGCACCCGCAAAGGCCTTTTCACGGTCACGCGCGACGCCGCCGGCGTAACCCTCGCGGCCGCGCTCGCTGAGGAAGTAGATCAGTTTTTCACCGCCATCGGTGAGCGCGCGGATTTCCGGAAGGGACGCGAATATCGCGTGCGTAAATCCGATTTTGTTCCCGACACGATCAGCGCGCGGCTCGTCGCCTTGCAGAGCCGGATCATCGAAGTGGTGAAGCGGAGCGAAGATGAATTTTTAAAGGCTGAATTGCAGGAGCTGGGCCGGCGCATTCGCGATGCGCGCACCGCCATTGTTACCTTCCTCGAACAAAGCGCGGAAGGTCACGTTTACTGGATCGAGCGCACCGGCAAGACCGCGCAGTTCTTTTCGCTCAAAGCTTCGCCGATCGACGTCGCACCGGTTCTTCGCCGTATGATTTTTCGGGAGGACTGCTGCTGCATTATGACAAGCGCGACTCTCGCGGTCGGCCAGCGCGATCTCGCCTATTTCCGCCGACGGGTCGGCGCGACGGAGGCGCAGCCGCTGCAACTCGGCAGCCCATTCGATTTCCGCCGGCAGATGAAATTGTTCGTCGTGCAAAAAATGCCCGATCCGCGCGATGCCCGCTATAGCGAAGCGCTCGCCAAGTGGGTCGCGCATTTCGTCGAGGAAACGGAGGGGCGCGCCTTCGTGCTTTTCACCAGTTATCGCGGCATGCAGCAGCTGGCCGATGAGATGGAGGAATTTTTCGTCGAGAAGGGAATGAACCTGCTCGTGCAGGGAAAAGGCGCGCCGCGCGGAAAATTACTCGAGCAGTTTAAATCGACCGAGCGCAGCGTGCTCTTTGGCACGGACAGCTTTTGGATGGGCGTGGATGTCCCGGGCGACGCGCTTTCGAATGTCATTATCACCCGCCTGCCCTTTGCCGTGCCCGATCATCCGCTGATTGAAGCGAAGCTGGAACTGATTCAGGAACGCGGCGGGGATGCTTTCACGGAATACTCGCTTCCGGAAGCGATTCTGAAATTACGGCAGGGCGTTGGGCGCTTGATTCGAACGAAGAGCGACCAAGGTATCGTGGTGATTCTCGATAATCGCATCGTGACCAAACCGTATGGCCGCGCTTTTCTGAAAGCGTTGCCGGATTGCGCGGTGAAAATTATTTGAATGTCATCCGGAGCGCGCAGACAGCGAAAGATCTCACTATTTCCGAACGCTAGTGCACCGAAAATAGTCAGAGATGTTTCGCTCCGCTCAACCTGACACTAAAAATTGTGATACGCTCAATTGAACATATAAACCTTTAAGCTTATATGAATAATGTGAAGCGCCTCTTCCCCATCCTCGTGGCTCTGCCAGCTCTTGCCGCTGGGATCGCGATCGGGCATTACACCGCTCCGGTTCTACCGCCCCCTTCGGTTGCGATCGCTTCCAATAATACCAGCTCCGCTACGCCCATTCCTCTGCCGAGTGCGGTTTCTCCAACCACGACCGGAGAAAAAGAAGAGGCCGAGCCCGAGCCTTTGGATTCTTCCAGCGACAATCTGATCGCGAGATTCAAAGCCGCCCTGGGCCGCTCCGGTGGTCGCCGCGCTTATGCCACCTTCAGCAAGCTGGCCGATTCGATCGACAGCAAAAACGTCCGCGATGTTCTCGCTTTTGCCGAAAACGTGCAGAAGCCGCAGGAAAAAAGCATGCTCGTCTCTCTCGTGGTCGGGCGTTGGGCGGAGTTCGACCCGCAAAGCGCGATCGCTTATGCGCAGGCGCTTCCACCCGGCACTTCGCGCAATTGGGCGATCACGAGCGCGGTCGCCGGCTGGGCGGAGCGCGACACTTCCGCGGCCACGACTTGGGCGCAGCAACTCCCGCCCGGTCCGCAACGCGACCAGGCCATGCAAACAATTGTCTCCGCCTTGGCTGATAAAGATCCGCAGAGCGCGCTCAATTTTTTACAAACCCTTCCCGCGGGCCGACAACGCCAGGGTCTTTATTGGCCCATCTTCAGCAAATGGACGGCGAGCGATCCGTTGGCCGCGGCCGAGCGCGCCACGCAACTGCCGCCCGGTCCGAGTCGCGATGCCGCTATTCAAGTGATCGGTTCGAATTGGGCCAATCAAGATCCCGAAGCGGCATTTGCCTGGGCGAAAAGTTTGCCGACCGGCCAAGGCCGGAACAATGCGCTGCAAAATATTCTCTCCAGTTGGGCGAATAAAGATCCGCAACGCGCCGCTTCCATTATCACCGAATTGCCGACCGGCGCGGTGCGCGATCAATCCGTCGGCAACATCGCGCGGCAATGGGCTCTGACTGACGCGCGCGCCGCGCTCAATTGGGCCGATCAATTGCCGGCGGGCGATGCGCAACGAAACGCGGTGCGATTTGCCCTGACGAGTTGGGTGCAGGCGGAACCGGCCGCGGCCGCGGAATACGTGGCCAGTTTGCCCGCGGGAAAATTGCAGGAAGACGTGACCAGCGCAGTCGCGATGCAATTAGCCAATAGCGATATTCAAAACGCAGTCACCTGGGCGCAAAAACTTCCGCAAGGCACGGCCCGGCAAAACGCGCTGACCAATATTATTTCGCAATGGAGCGACGCCGATCCGCAAGCAGCGGCAGATTTCGCTTTGCGCTCGAGCGAGGCGGAAGGACGAAAAGCGTTGCTCGAGAATGTTTCGCGGCAATGGGCGCGGAACGATCCCCAAGCGGCGTTGCGTTGGGGAATGAGTTTGAGCGAGAGCAACGGCCGCGATGCCGTTTTGCCCGGGATCGTGGCCGTGATGGCGGAATCCGATCCGCGGGAAGCGGCGAAATTGATTACTCAAATGACGCCCGGCGAATCGCAGAGCAACGCGACGGCCGCGATCGCATGGCAATGGGCGGCGGAGGATCCGCAGGCCGCCAGTCGCTGGGCTGCTTCCTTTCCCGAGGGGAAAAGCCGCGAGCGCGCCTTCGATAGTTTGATCAATCGCTGGTCGCAAAACGATCCGTATGCGGCCGGCGCCTGGCTCGGCACTTTGGGCGTCGGCGCCTCGCGCGATGCGGCGGTCGCAGCTTATACACGCCGGGTGGTCGCGACCGATCCGCAAACGGCGGCGCAATGGGCGGAGACGATCGGCAACGAAGGCACGCGCAACAGTCAGATCGAAGCGATCGCCACTACATGGCTAAAAACGGATGCGAATCGCGCGAGCGTGTGGATCACGAGTTCCTCGCTTTCCGCCGATGTGAAAGCACGGCTCTTGCCGCCGCGGCGATGAGTGAAAATCGCTTCGTCACTCCCGAGCGCGCGCACCACTTGTCATTTTGCGCAGACGCGAAGGACCTCACAGTTTCAGATAACCTCGGATCAAGAAAATTACCCTGCTATAGATGAGCGCGCCTAAAAAGTTGGATGAGCGCGCCGCGGAAATTCGCCGCGTCATCGCCATTTTGCACAAATGGGGAATTCACTCGTTAGGCGAATTCGCTGCGCTGAAAAAGGAACAGGTCGGTAGCCGCCTTGGCCCCGAAGCGGTGCGGATGTGGGAACGCGCTACTGGCAAAACCACGCGTCTGCTGAAATTAGTTCAGCCGCCGGAATTGTTTGCGGAAAGCTTCGAGTTCGAAAACGAAATCGAAACGATCGAGCCGCTTTTGTTCATGCTCCGGCGATTTCTGGAGCAGTTAACCTTGCGCCTCGGCGCCCTCTACTTCGTGGCGAAAGAATTGAAACTGGAGATCACTTTCAGCGACAAGAACAGCTACGAGCATCGTTTCGAAATTCCGCAGCCGAGCAATAACATCGAAGCGCTCTTTCGGATGCTGCACACGCATCTGGAAGATTTTAAATCGGCCGCACCGATCGTCGCCGTTTCGCTCGAAGCCAAGCCGGCCAAGCCGGAGCAACAGCAATTCAGTTTATTTGAATCGGCCTTGCGCGATCCGGCGCAGCTTTGTGAGACGCTGGCAAGTTTGGTGGGTTTGTTAGGCACGGAGCGTGTCGGCACTCCGGTCATGGAGGAAACCTATCGACCGGACGTTTTTTGCATGGAGCCCTTCGCCTGGGAATTGCCTAAGCCTAACAAGACCTTGCCGGAACTTTGCGGAATGGCTTTGCGCCGTTTTCGTCCTGCGCCCTCGGCGGTGGTTTTACGTGAGGAGAACAAGCCGGCTCACTTGCGCGGCGCGCAAATGCAGGAGGAAGTGCTGAAGCGCGATGGACCGTTTCGATCTTCCGGAAATTGGTGGGACGAAAAAAGATGGTCGCGCGCGGAATGGGACCTCCAGCTTGCGAACGGCGCGCTCTATCGCTGTCATGCCAGCGATGAGCGATGGCAGGTCGATGGCATCTACGATTGAGCCGATGTCATGGCTTACGTCGAACTTCATGCCTGTAGTGCATTTAGTTTTCTGCGCGGCGGATCGTTTCCTGAACATTTAGCGGAAGTCGCTTTCCAGCTTGGGATGAAGGCGATGGCGTTGCTCGATCGTAACGGGGTCTATGGCGCGCAGCGTTTCGCGAACGGGGCGCGGGAAAACGTGCGGCCGATCGTCGGTTGCGAGCTGACGATGGAAGACGGCAGCGTTTTGCCAGTGTTGGTGAAATCGCAGACCGGCTACGCCAATCTCTGCTCGCTCCTGACGGACGCGCATTTGCGCAGCGAAGTGAAAGGCGAGTGCGCGGTACGGTGGCAGGAGTTGCCGGAATTCAGTGAAGGTTTGGTGGCGCTGCTGGGATCTTCTCTGGGGAGCGCACACTTGCAGTGTGCTGGTGATCGCATTCTGCGATCACGAACTTTCCAAAAACCAAGCGCCGCCCTGCGATTGAGGCCGAAAGAAAAGTTCGCTCGGCAGAATGCCTTCGCCAGCACGCTACAAACGTGCGCTCCCCAGAATTCCGTAGAACGAGCCACACGCCTAACGAGTGCTTTCGGCGTGGAGAATGTTTATGTCGAACTGCAGCGGCATTTTCTACGGGGTGAAGAACAACGAAATCGCGCACTAATTGATCTCGCACAGCATTTACAGCTGCCACTCCTGGCCACTAATGGTGTGCAATACGCGACGCCGTTTTATCGTGAAGTGCTCGATGTTTTTACCTGCATGCGCGAGCACACGCATCTCGATGCCGCGGGAAAATTACTGACGCAGAATGCCGAACGGCATTTGAAGAGTGACTCCGAAATGCGCGAGCTTTTTCGTGATCTGCCGGAAGCGATCACGAATACGGAACGCCTCGCGGAGCGGCTTCAGTTCTCGCTCGAAAAAATCGGATACACCTTTCCCGATTTTACCGTCCCGGATGGGCATACGATGGATTCGTATCTTTCGGATCGGGTCTGGTCTGGTGCCCGCGAGCGCTACGGCACGCTCAAGAAAAAAGAGCGACGACAAATCGAAGAGGAACTGGTGTTAATCAAAAAGTTAAAGTTCTCCGGTTACTTTTTGATCGTTTGGGACATCGTCAATTTTTGCCGCGAGAACAAAATCATGGTCCAAGGCCGCGGGAGCGCGGCGAACAGCGCGGTTTGTTATTGCCTCAAAATCACGCCGGTCGATCCGGTCGGAAGCAATCTGGTCTTTGAACGTTTTCTAACCGAGAGCCGCAAAGGCTGGCCGGACATCGATCTCGACCTGCCGAGCGGCGATCGGCGCGAGCGCGTCATTCAGGAAATTTATCGGCGCTATGGTAAACACGGCGCAGCCATGACCGCAAATGTGATTACCTATCGCGGTCGCAGCGCCGCACGTGAGATCGGCAAGGCGCTGAATTTTGCGCCGAGCACGCTCGATCGCTTTTCGCATTTTTTCGCGAACGGCGATTTCCCACACACGATGGATTTGCAGGCGCAGATCGAGCAAGCGGGGTTGCCGAAAGCGCATCCGCGCATGCCGGCATTCGTTAGGCTGTATAAGGCGATCTACGGTTTGCCGCGGCATCTTGGCCAGCACTCGGGCGGGATGATTATTTGCCAGAATCGGCTGAGCAAATTCGTGCCGCTGGAGAACGCTTCGATGCCGGGACGCGTGGTCGCGCAATGGGACAAGGATGATTGCGAAGATCTCGGGATTGTGAAGGTGGACTTGTTAGGCCTTGGGATGATGGCCGTGATGCAGGATACCTTCGAACTTTGCCAGGAACGCGGGCGGCCCCTGGATCTCGCCCACATTCCGAAAGATGACGCCGCCACTTACGCCTTGATGCAAAAGGCGGACACGATCGGTGTTTTCCAAATCGAAAGCCGCGCGCAGATGGCGACGCTGCCGAGGATGAAACCGAAATGTTTTTACGATGTGGTGATCGAGGTCGCGATCATCCGACCAGGGCCGATCCAGGGCGACATGGTGCATCCCTATCTGGCGCGCCGCGCGGGCAAGGAGAAGATCACTTATTTTCTGCCGGAACTGGAACCGATTTTAAAACGGACCTTAGGCGTGCCGTTATTCCAGGAACAGATGCTGAAGATCGCGATGATAGCAGCGAATTTTTCCGGAACGGAAGCAGAGGAACTGCGACGCGCGCTCAGCTTTCATCGTTCGGAAGAGCGAATGGAAAAGGTGAGCGTTAAATTGCGCGCGGCCATGGCGCGAAAAAATATCGCACCCGATGTAATCGAGAAAATCATGCAATCGATCACCTCATTCGCGCTTTACGGATTCCCGGAATCGCACGCGATCAGTTTTGCGATTCTCGCTTACGGGAGCGCGTATTTAAAAGTGCATCGCGCGCCGGAGTTTTACGCCAGCCTGCTCAACAATCAGCCGATGGGTTTTTATAGCTCGGCCACGCTGGTGAAAGACGCGAGCCGGCATGGAGTGAAAACACTGCCGATTTGCGTGGCGCAATCGGAATGGAACTGCACCGTGATTTCAGACGACACGATCCGCTTGGGCTTTTGTGTCGTGAATGGATTGCGCCGCGAACACGCAGAAGCATTGCTGCGAGCGCGAGCAGCGCAGCCGTTTTCCTCCTTCGATGATCTGCGGAAGCGGGTCGAATTAACGAAAGAAGAATTGCGCTCTCTGGCGTTGTTAGGCGCATTCAATTCGTTCAGCGAACATCGGCGCAACGCCCTCTGGGAGGTGGAAGAAACACGCTACAACGATTTGTTAAGCAACGCCCGCCAATTGGCCGCAGCGAAACGGAAATCTCCTCTGCCGCGAATGACGATGCCGGAGCGGGTCCAGAGCGATTACGAAACCATGAACCTGACGACCGGTCCGCATCCGATGAAATTGCTGCGGCCGGAATTGCCAAATGCATGGCGCGCGATCGATTTGGCGCAGGCGCGGCATGGATCGACCGTGCAGATCGCGGGCAATGTGATTTGTCGTCAGCGACCTGGGACAGCGAAAGGATTTGTCTTCATCAGCCTGGAAGACGAGACCGGCGTTTCGAATGCAATCGTGGAGCCGGATTTATTCGAAAAGTTGCGGCTCTTGATTACGGAGGAGCCGTTCCTGACTATCGAAGGCGAAGTGCAGAACTCCGAGGGCGTGGTCTTGATCAAAACGAGAAAAATTTGGCCGCTCGCGCACGAAGAACTCGCGGGCAGCGAGTCTTACGATTTTCATTAGTGACAACCGCAATGCGAACCGCACGAGCCAACCGACGGGCCGGCTGATCCGCCCGGGACCAACACACCGGATCCACCGGTGATGACGCGGCGGACGGGCTCGCCGGTTTCGGGATCAAAGCGAAGCGGCTCGTCCTTCATGCTCTGAGTCACTTCGAAACGGCGAAGCGGTTTTTCCGGATTAGTCGTCTCGTAAATGTAAGTCATGGCTATTCTCCGCCGTGCGCGACCTTCTTGGGCTCGGCTGATTTTTCCTCCGGCTGGTCATCTGCTTGCAGCCATTCGGTGTGAAAGACTCCGGGTTTATCGACCCGTTCGTAGGTATGCGCGCCGAAAAAGTCGCGTTGCGCCTGGAGCAAATTTGAGGGCAGGCGCGCCTGACGATAGCTATCGAAGTAACCGAGTGAAGCCGCAAACGCAGGCACCGCTACGCCTTGTTCGATCGCGGCCGAAACGGCGATACGCCAGTTCTGTTGCGTCTGGGCGATGATGTCGGTGAAGTAAGAATCGAGCAGAAGATTATGCAACGTGGGCTCGCGCTCATAGGCGTCGACGATCCGGTTTAGGAATTTCGCGCGAATAATACAGCCGCCGCGCCAGATGGTGGCGATGTCGCCAAAGCTGAGGTTCCATTTGTATTCCACACTGGCCGCTCCGAGCAGCTCCATTCCTTGCGCGTAGGAAACAATCTTCGAAGCGTAAAGCGCCTGACGGACCGCTTCGATGAGCTGCGCGCGATCGCCGGAAAACTTCGCGATTTTTGGCTGCGGCAGAATTTTCGATGAATCGACACGCTCCTGTTTACGCGAAGAGATGACGCGCGCCTCGACCGCGGCGTTGATGGTGGAAATAACAACCGAACGGGTGATGGCGGATTGCAACGTCCAGATGCCGGTGCCTTTTTGCCCGGCTTTATCGAGGATGACATCGACCATTGGCTTACCGGTTTCGGGGTCGGTCTTACGAAAAATCTGCGCGGTGATGTCGATGAGATAACTATCCAGCTCGCCCTTGTTCCACTCGGCGAAGATTTCGGATAACTCGTTAGGCTGGAGCCCCAACACATCCTTCAGGATAGCGTAGGCTTCGCAGATCAACTGCATGTCGCCGTACTCGATGCCGTTGTGAACCATCTTGACGTAGTGACCGGCGCCATCGGTGCCCATGTAACGGCAGCACGGCTCGCCATCCACTTGCGCGGCGATCTTTCGGAAAATCGGCGAGATGATTTCCCATGATTCGCGCGACCCGCCGGGCATAAGGGATGGCCCTTTGAGAGCGCCCTCTTCACCACCGGAAACACCGCAGCCGACAAAATGAAATCCGCGCGCTTCGAGATCGGCGCAGCGGCGCTGGGTGTCGGTGAAGAGGGAATTTCCCCCATCGATAATGACGTCGCCCTTCTCCAGCAGCGGGGTCAATTGACCGATGACGGCGTCGACTGGCGCGCCGGCTTTAACCATGATCATCGCTTTACGAGGGCGCGATAAGTTGGCGACGAACTCTTCCATCGTTCGCGCGGGGACGATGTTTTTCCCTTTCGCTTTGCCGGCGGCGAATTTTTCCGTGACCTCGGTGGTGCGGTTAAAGACGGCGACGTTGAAGCCTTTCGACTCCATGTTGAGGACTAGGTTTTCGCCCATGACGGCGAGGCCGATGAGGCCAATATCACATTGCTTCGAGTTCACTTTGGGTATCTCCTGATTGGTCGGCGAGGGGCCGAGAGGCATCTAGTATTTAACACGCATGGCACATTCCGTCTGTGAAGTTTTATTGACTGAGGCGGAGCTAAAGCCTCTCTCACTGGCGGATCAAACGGAGGCAGGCGCGATCGTGGATTTTTGGGGAGCGGTGCGCGGACTGGAAGATGGCGCGGAGATCTCGGGGATTGAATATGAAGCACATCGCGCGATGGCGGAGCATCAATTGCGCGCGATCGCAGAAGAAGGGATCCACGCTTTTGATCTGATGGAGGTGCTGATTCGGCATCGCATCGGGTTCGTTCCGGTGGGCGAGGCTTCGCTGCTGGTGCGCGTCAGCGCTGGCCATCGCGCGGCAGCTTTTGAGGCGAGCAAGTGGATGGTCGATGAACTGAAACAACGCGCGACGATTTGGAAACATCCGCGGTTTATCGACGTGCTTTCCTGTCGCCGCCACGAACTGTCGCCAGAACCGGCCGCGCAACCGGCATGAACTGGGCGAATCGACTGACGCTCAGCCGGCTCGGTCTAACGATCCTTTTCGTGATCGCACTGAACTCGGAATGGCAATTCGGCCGCACCCTGGCGCTGATTCTTTTCATCATTGCCGGCATCACGGATTTTTTCGACGGCGAGATCGCGCGGCGTTATCGCTTCGTGACTAACTTCGGCAAACTGATGGATCCCCTGGTGGATAAGATCATGATCGCGGCCGCATTTATTTCACTGGTGCCGTTGAAGGCGGTGCCGGCCTGGGCGGCGACGATTATAGTCGGCCGGGAATTTCTCATCACCGGCTTTCGTTTGCTGGCGAGCGCGAATGGGAAAGTGCTGCCCTCGGAAAATCTCGGAAAGCACAAAACTTCCTGGCAGATCGTGACGGTGGTTTTCTTTCTCCTCCTCCTGGCTGCTCAGGAGTTGCGTTATGCTAACGAGGCAAGCGCGTGGTGGTTGCGAGCCTGGAGCGAAGGCGG
Organism: uncultured Chthoniobacterales bacterium; assembly: GCA_964236815.1. Lineage (GTDB taxonomy): Bacteria > Verrucomicrobiota > Verrucomicrobiia > Chthoniobacterales > UBA10450 > JACCTI01. The sequence goes on along the minus strand of CAXSFN010000031.1, from coordinate 29,364 downwards.
GGCGGCGCTTGTTTGGATCACGGTCGGTCTAACTCTCTACTCAGGCCTCGGCTATGCCTGGCGCCATCGCTCCGTGGTGGCGATGGATGCCTAACGAGTCCTAGAAGAAGCTCTGCGGAACTTCGACCCGATCGCCCGGCTGAAGCCGGACATCCTTGGAAGGATCGCGGCGCGCTTCTCGGACATCGTAAATTTTCACGTTCGAGCCACGAAGGACGCGGACCTTGCGTTGATCGGCAAAGTCGTTGAAGCCACCCGCGCCATTAATCGCAGCGAGAAGCGTCATGTCTTCGGTGAAAGGAACGCGTTGCGAATTGCGAACTGCGCCGCCCACATTCACGAAGCGGGCGGTGGCTGCCATCGTGATGGTGATGGTGGGATTGGTGTAAATTTTATTCGCGCGAAAGGCGCCTTCGATAGATGAAGAAAGCTGAGCCGGGGTAAGCCCGTCAGCCCTCACTTTGTTAATGAAAGGGAGGTTAACCGAACCGGTGGCATCGACGGTGTAAGTATTATTGATCTGAACCTGTTCCTCATTGGGAACGCCTCCGATTTTCATCTCGAGCGGATCGCCGACGCGCAAGGTGGCCTGCGCGAACGCAGAAAGGGCGAGCACAAAGAAAACGAGAACGGTGGCGAGAAGTCGTTGCATTAGTATTCGTCGTCAGGATCGGCGTAACCGTTGCTGGTCGTCGCGGTGGTGGAAGCGGTGCGGCGGGATTCGCGCCGAGCCTCTTTGTCCCGCGGCGTGTAGTAGCCGTAGTAGTTCGTGTAGTAGTAGTAATTCTGGTCGTGCTTCAAGTCGACGTTGTTGAGCACGACGCCCAAGACAGTTCCACCTACTCCGAGCACAGCCTGCTTCACGCGCGTGAGCATGGCGCGGGGGAAACGACGGTGTTGAACAACAATGATGGTTTGGTCGACTTCGCTCGCGAGCACGGAAGCGTCACTCACACCGAGCATCGGTGGCGAGTCGAAGAAGACGATGTCGTAACGGGTTTTGAGCTCGGCGATCATGTCCGACATCCGTTGCGAATTCAAAATGCCGACCGCATCCGAAGGCAGAATACCGCTGGGAAGAAGGGAGAGATTCTCCACCGAGGTCGGTAGGATTACATCTTCGAGCCGCATGTCAGTGGTGAGATAATTCGTCAGGCCAATTTTATTGCTCTGATCGAAAATGGAATGCTGCACCGGCCGGCGAAGATCGGCGTCAACAATCAAGGTGGTGTAACCGCCCTGCGCGGAAGTGAAAGCGAGATTGGCCAGCGTAGTCGATTTGCCTTCACCCGGCCCGCCACTGACCATCGAGATGGCGTTCGCCTCGGGATTCTTGCGATTGAATTCGATATTGGTCCGAAGAATTCGATAAGCTTCGGCATCAGGCGTATCACCCGGCTCCTTGTGCAGGAGCTTGATATTCTTCGGAATGATCGCGAGAACCGGAACGCCCAGCAGGCTTTCGACGTCTTCCATCGTCTTCACGCTGGTATCGAGATACTCGATAAAGAAGGCGAGCCCGAGACCGACGACCAGTCCGACCAAAGCGCCGAGTGCGAGATTCAAGCCAACACGAGGACGAGCGGCGAAGCTGGCGGGCTCTGCGACTTGCTTCACGCTGACCGCGATCCGTGGCATGGCCAGCTCCATCGTCTGGCTCTGCGCGCGTGCCCGCACAGTATCGAGAAGTAATTTCTCTTTGATGTAAGTGTTCTTCGCGCGCGTGTAGGCGGCACTAAGATTTTTCGAGCTGAGCTGCTTCTGGTTGATCTGCTCAAGTCGCTTGGCTAGTTCGTCCCGGGTGGTTTGCGCGCTGCGGAGGTTTTTTTCCAAGGCGCTGCGGATATTCAGGACCTGTTCTTCGAGTTGCTTGGTATAGACCTCTCGAGTCGCCCGCAGGGCTTTCACCTTGGGGTGATTTTCACCCAGACCGGAGTTCAGGAGCAATGCCTCGTTCGCGACGGCTTCCTGATAGATGGGGAGAATTTTCAAGATGGTCGGGTCCTGAATATTCAGCGTCGGCATCATCCGCATAAGATCTTCGCCTTTGACCTTCTCGATTTGCTGAAGCTGATTCGAAAGGACCGCGGCTTTCGTTTCCGCCTCGTTTACCTCTTGCTCCTGCTTGAGAACCATCGCGTTTACCGGCGTCTGCGTGTCTTCTGTTCCTTCCGGATTCAAATCCACGATGCCTTCCTGGTCGCGGATCTTCGAAACCTCGGCGGAGGCGTCGTCCACCTTCTTCTGCTGCTTCGCGACTTCGTCGTTCATACTCACGACCGCCCGGTTCATGAGTTCTTTTTCTTCGTCAACGCGGGTGCTCTGGTAAACGGAAACGATTTTGTTCGCGATGTCGGCAGCTTCCTGCGGATTGGTGCTGAAGACACTGATCTGGAGAAGGTCGGTGTTACGAACCTCATCGACCTTGAGCTTGCTCCGAAGGCGTTGGTAAGCCTGTTCACGGCTCGGTCGCGTACCTTTTACTGTCCAGACATCCTGCAGTTTCAGATCGTCAATGACCGGATAGAGAATGCCGGTGCGCTGAATAACTTGGAAAACCGTCGGGGCCAACTGCGGATCGTGGATCGGCATGTTGGGGTCGAGATTGTTCCCGAAAATGCGCATGTTTTGCGCGGTCGATTTTACTTCAATGAAAACCGACGATTGATACTCGCGCGGCTGGAAGTAGGTAACGATCGCAGCTGTAAGAAGGACGAGGAAAAACGCGAGGAGGATAAGAATCCAGCGAACTCGAACGACGCGCCAATAGTCGAGAAAGTGAAGTTTTGTTTCTTCAGTGTGTGGCATAGAGCAGCCCTGGATGGGGCAGACAGGCTACCTTAAAAACCCGTAGAAGCAAAACCGCGCCGGCGGCCCGGCTAGAAGGTAAAGCTGACGCCGCCGTAAACCCGATTACGCGAAAACTCGCGGAAGAGCGACTCGTCGGAGACCACTTCGGTATGATTGTAACCGACATCGATCGCCCAGTTGCGACTGATCGCGTAACGAAGCGAGAGCAGGACATCGTAGGAGTCTTCTTCGAAACCATCAAAGCCGAGACTGCCGTCGTTATCGTCGTGCTGATAGGCGACGCTCAAGCCAGCCACAATGCGAGAGGTAAAGCTATGCCGAAGAGAAAGCGCGGTGCGGAAAGTGGTGCGCGAGAACGAATCCGGAACATCCGGTTCCTCTAAGGAATAACGATTCGACCAGGACAGAGAGGTGTTCTGCGCGATAGCGTAATTTACCGTTCCTTCCGCATAAGGACTCGTCTCATCACCCTCGTGATTAAAGAATCCGTCGTTATCAAATTCGCGAAACTCGACGCCGCCCCGCGCCGAAACGCTGAAACGCGGGCTAAAGCTATGATCCAGACCGGCAAGGAGAAAATGTGAAGTCGAGCCGCGGTTATTCGTGTCGTTATAATCGACAATCCCAAAACGGTATTCCGCGACCAGAGTGGTAGTAGGCAAGACCAGGAAACGGAATTCATTTCCGAAAGTGTGCTCGAAGCGATCCTCAAACGTGCTCACGACTTCGCTGTCGTAATCCACTACGCCGAGGCTGTAGCTGGTCACAGTGGAAAACTTCGGCGTCCAGGCGTAGGCGACGGAAAATTTGTTGATCGAGTAGAAGTAATCCTGGTTCTGTCGCGAGAAGCCAAGACCGCCGCGATTGAAGCTGTCGAAATTCGGCTGGGATTGATAGCTGGCGTAAACATTCGCGGCCAGGGTAAGACGCGGCGTAGCTTTGTGCGTAATGGCGAACGCGATATAACCATTGACGTCGAAATCGTCGTTCGAATCGTTCCCGTTTAGGAATCCGCCATTGTTATCATCACGGTCCAGATAATAGGTGAATCCGCCCCCGGCGCTGAGACTGAGCTTCGTCCGAGGACTGCCGAAGTCATAGGAAAGTCCAACCGTAGTACTGACGAAGGCCGACCCTTGTTCATCGAAACTAGAAAGATTGACGTTGTCATCATAACCGCCACGGACCGCTACCGTGACGTGAAATGGAAAGGAGGAAAATTTGCCGAGACCAAGGTCGGATTTTGTATCGATGGTCTCCTTCGAATCTCCCATCGCGTCCTTGCTAAATCCTTCGCCGCCGGCGTGAGCCAGACGCGGCTGCAGAAAACAAACGACGGTGATAAGCGCCGTTGCGAGCGTGGAGCGGTTAAAAATTTTCATATTCCCGTCAAAATTCTTCACGTTAGCTTGCGCAGAGTTTCCGAGTAAAAACACACGCGGCTCGCAGCGTAGCCGTGGGTAATTTAGTCAGCAATCTTTTTTTAAGCGTTTCGCGCATTTCGGTTTGTGGAAACGTCAAGCGCCCCCGCTCCATCAAAGTTTCCGATCCTGCCGCCTTCGATTTCATGCCGCCTGATTCTGTCCAGGCTTTGAGATGCAGCTCGTAATAGCGACGAACACTGCTCGACTTAGGATCAAGCTGCAGCGCATCGTAATAGGCCCATTCGGCTTCCTCAAAGCGCTGTGCGGAATCGAAGGCGTTCGCCAGGGCAAGGGCGTAAACTTCATCTTGCGGCGCGATCGTACGAGCGGTTTGCAAGGCAGCGATCGCATCCACTCGAAACGAATCGGAAGCTGCCTCGTCCTCCATCTGACTGGCGAGAAGACTCCTCGCTTGTCCAAGATGATAATAGAGATCCGGGTTCTGTGGGTCGTACTTTAAGCCGCGAAGCGCATTTAAGATTCCAAGCGCCGGTTGTTGATCTCGCACTGCGGTGCGCGCGTGCTCCGAAAAATATTCGCCCGGAAAGAGGCGGACGCATTGCACGATCAAGGCAATGCCGAGAACGGGCAGGATGAGCCACCAATAGGGATGCCTCGGAGCTACTGACAAATCGCGTTCCCGCATGACGCCTTCGTTCGCGAGCAGGCCAAAAACAAAAGCCATGAGAAGGAGATTGGCGGGGATGTGGAGATTGAAATCTAAAACCGAATGCACAAGATAGCTCGCAATCGCTGCGGTGGCACCAATGTTGAGCGCAAGCGCGTTACTCAAAATGTGCTGAGACACCGCTACGCGTTTCGGGCCGAGCCGGGTAAAATTCCCCCATGCCCGCCAAAGGTGCGTCGCGAGGAAAAGCGCCATCCCCGCCGCGCCGGCCAAGCCATATTCCGCAAGCAGATGGAGATAATCATTATGCGTATTTATTGGGTCCTGCTGCACGCGCTCTGTTCGAAAAAATCGGCCGTAATAAAGGTAGGTGCCACTGCCCGTACCAAAGAGCGGCTGCAATTTCCATTGTTGGAGCGCCCCCTGCCAAAGGTCTCTTCGCATGTTAGTGGTCTCGAACACAGATTGAGCTCGACCGGTTAGATAAGGATCCTTCTTAACCGTCTGAGTCACCAAGAACCCAAGCAGGATGGCTGCCACCATTCCACCGGCGCCCACTTTCCATGCCAGATGTCCGGGCGCGCGCGACAAAACCATAAGACTTAGAATTACAAACGTTACTAGGCTCACCGCCGTGCTGATGTACCCGCCACGACTTCCGCTTAGAACAAGGCCGACATAACAAAGTCCCACCGCATAACCAACGAGCAGCTTGACCGAAACTGACCATCGGCTCCAACAAACCAAGCTCAAGCCCAATACACCCAGCGCTTCGAGCAAACCGGCGAGATGATTCGGACAAACATAGAAACCACTCGCACGCGTGCCGTAATCGTAACGTTGCAGCCAGGAAATCGGCATATAATTCGCTCCACCGCGAAATTGAATCGCGCCCACCAGCACATGGCCCATCGCCAGCGCCAGCAACAGCACGATCAAGAGCATCCGTCGTCTACTACTCGTTAGGATAGTAGCGGTGAAGAAATAAACCACCAGTCCGCCAAGGACTGAGTAGATGTCACTGCGGGTGATGTAGGGCACTGGAGAAAGAATGGCCCGGCCCAGAATGTAAGCGAAAAAAATGGTGGTGATCGCCAGACAGGAAGGGCTTGGGAATGGTCTTACTCGCCGGGAAGAGAAAAGCGCGAATAAACCTGCCGCGCCTAACAAGCAGTAGGAAGGCAAGCTGAAAACCAACCGCGTCCCGCCGATCATGACCTGAATTGCGACCATGGCGGCCGCGATTAGCAGGAACGACAACCATTCCGCGACGGAAGCTATCGGCGTATTTTTTTCCATGTCGAACGGATCCACGAAGCCTCTACGCGAGAGGCAGGCGTTTCCCAAAAAAAAGAAAAGCCGTTGCGTTGCCGCAACGGCTTTTCAGATTTTAATGCGATTCGGTTACCGATTTGTTGTCGCGGTTACCTGGCAGGCACCTACGGTTGCGCCTTGATTGACCAACTCCTGCGCGCGATCTGGCGTGACGAAGAGCGTCTGGCCGAGGAAACAAACCACAACCACGTTCCCCTGTCCGCCACCGCCACCGATCGATCCTGGAGGAGGGTTTAAATTACCGGGAGGGTTGGCGAAATTGCCTTCACCCTCATCACCGTTGCCTTGTCCACCGCCGCCACCAAACGAACCGGCGCAGCTTGGCGCCGCATCGATCGCAGTTTCAGTCAGGCCACTGGCGTCGTTCGGACTGCCGGCAATCGCCGACCGCAGCACACGACCGAGCAGGCGGCAATCATCCGAGCCGAGGCATTGAAACGAGGTGCGCAAAATATCTTTTTTCCAAGCGGGCCGAGCTTCGACCGCCGCGCGCACAATTTGGGGCGCCGCGCTCCTAAATTTTTTCACAGCCGCGCAGACCGCCGCTAGGTAATCGGCCTTCCCCGCGGACTGCATCGTTTTGCCCTGGGGCAATTGCGACTCAATCATCTTCGTTGGCGACATGTCCTGCGCCTTCGCCACTGGAGTGCTGACCACCCAGAATGCGGTCGCAAGCGCGAGCCCGGTAAGCAGGATCAACGTAGTTTTGAAGATGCGCGCGACGAAGTGCTCGCCGTTAGAAACCATGAGCAATTTTTTCATAGAGTTAACCCTTGAGTGCGGGATTGGAGTGAAAACAGAGCTTTTGTTATGCCGTTTGCACCCACCGGTCAACAGATTTCTAGATATACGCGTGGAAAAGCGGGTGAAGGGAATCGAACCCTCGTCAGTAGCTTGGAAGGCTACAGCTTTACCATTAAGCTACACCCGCGCGACCGGCTAAGCTGGCGCGCTCCCCCATCGCTGCCAAGTCTTTTCCTCGCGCAAAAAACGCTTCGTTTGCGATCTCCGGCGCCGCGCATCAAGCTACAACTCATGAAAATTTTGCGCCTCATCGGTGTTATCAGCGCCTCGCTAATCTTGTCGGCGCGCGCTGATCTCACCATCGCTCAGAGGATCGAGGGCGCCGGGCCTGTGACCCAAATGATCATCAAGCTCAAAGGCACTAAAGCGCGTCTTGAACCTAATCCGAAGATCACAACAATCGTGGATAACAAAACCGGCGAGATGTTGAACCTGATCAACGATCAGAAAAAAGTTCTCCGCATTTCGAGCGACAGAGCGAAAGCCGTCATGGAAATGGCGGGGAAAAGCGAAGCGGACACGGGCAAGCCAGAATTAAAAGCTACCGGTCGGAAGGAAAACATTCTCGGTTACGAAGCGGACGAATACGTTTGCGAAACGCCTTCCTTTAAAGCGAGCTACTGGATCTCTACCACCTATCCAGACGCGAACAAAATCCTGCGGCAGTTACAATCCATGACGCCGGAATCATGGAACATTGTAGGCAAAGGCATGCCTGATTATCGCGACTTCCCGGGGCTGCCCTTGCGCTCGCAAATTAATATCGGCGGAAAGGAAATCACGAGCACGCTTCTTTCGATCCGCCAGGATGCGTTGAGCGACGCGGAGTTTTCCGTGCCGAAAGATTTCGAAGAAATGAAGATGCCGAATCTGGATGCAATTTTCGGCGGGAAACACGGCGGCGCGAAACTCGGCGCATCGCCCCATCGCTAATTGCCGCGTCTTCTTCTTGCTTCCGGTTCGCCGCGGCGTCGCGAACTTCTCAATGAAGCTGGGCTCGATTTTGCCATCGTCGTTCCGGCGGTGACGGAGAGCGCGAGCCGCGCCGTTTCCATGCGCGAGCTGACGATTTGCAACGCGGTGCGCAAAGCCATCGCTGTTTCGCGCCGGGAGCGCGCCGCCGTCGTGATCGGCGCGGACACTTTAGTTTCATTCGAGGGTGAAGCGATCGGCAAGCCGGCCGATCTGCAGGAAGCAGTTGCGATCCTCCGTCGGCTGCAGGGGCGCGAGCATCAAGTTTGCACTTCCATCTATATATGTTGCGGAGCGATGCGACAGGCGCATTGCGTTTCCGTCATTTCGCACGTGCAATTTCGCGCGCTGACCGATCGGCAAATCCGCCTCTATCTGGCGAAGATCGATCCGCTCGACAAAGCCGGCGCTTACGCCGCACAAGGTCATGGCTCGGAAATCATCCGTCGTATCCGCGGTTCCTACACCAACGTCGTCGGCCTCCCCATGGAGGAAGCACTGGCTGCACTCGCCGAATTCGGAGTCGCCGCCGCGGCTCCTCCGGCGACGTAAAATTCGCCGCTTCCTTCTCGGTCTAACGAGTAGTCGAAGTTGTCCGACAACAAATCTCTAACTTGTTCCCGTCCGGATCCTCGAAAAAGAACGCGTAATAATCCGGTGTATAGTCGCGACAAAGCTCCGGGCCTTCCAGCATCTTGCCGCCAGCCTCTTTGACCACTTCCGCCACGCGGTCGACCTCGTCTCGCGTCTCAGCCCAAAAAGAAATGCGAGTTCCGTTCGGCTGGTGATTCGGATCTTCGGTGAATCCAAAAAACGGCAGCTTCCCTTCACCGGGAGCGGTAAACGCGCCCCATTCCTCATCACCGGTCTCGCGAGTGAAACCAATCGCCGGCAGCACCTGTTCGTAGAAACGCTGGGCCTTTTGCCGATCCTTCACTCGCAAATCGATGTGATCAAAGAAGCGCGTCTTCATCTCACAATCCTATGCACCTTTCCGATTCTCGCGTCGAATCATCAGCTTCAAACCCGACCAGGTTTCATCGACCGCACAGACCTTCACATCCACGAAACCAAGCGGCAGCGCCACCTCACGAATCGTGTCTTCCGTAATATCGGTCGCCACCTTCGCTGTCTTTTTCGGCCAGGAAATCCAGAGCACGCCCGCGTCCTCGAGCTTCCCGCGCAATTCCCGCAGCCGCTTTTCAAGGTCCGCGCGTTGCCTGACGAAAAGATGCACAAAGCGCGCTCGCGCCGGCCCACGGTTGCTGATCGTCACGCTCTCCGGCAAATCCTCCAGCAGCGCGCGATAATTTTCCGGCGGATTCAGCGCGATCAATCGCTCGTTAGGCAAAATGCCGAGCTTGCGAACTAGCGGCGTGCCTGAATATCCAGCCATCTTTGGGGAAGCTCTTCGACTTCCCTGCTGACATTGTTTAGCTTCTTTCGCTTTGCAACCCAAGCTCTGGCTCTTTCTCTCCCTCTTCCTTTTCGTCTCTGCCTGTCAGCACAAAAGCGAAGGCGTTTCCGGCACGATTGAAGTCGACGAAGTTCACGTCGCCCCGCGCATGGGCGGCCGGGTTGAAAAAATCTTCGCGCGCGAAGGCCAGTCCTTGAAAGAGGGCGACCCCATCGTGCAGCTGGACGCTGCCGAGCTGCCCGCGCAACGCGACCTGGCTCAAGCGCAGGTCGATGCCGCCAGCCGCGACGTCGAATCGCAGGAAGCGTCCCTCCTCTTTCTGAAGGCCGATGCGAAACGCCAGCAGGATTTGTTGCGCAATCACACCGTCTCACCGAGCGAAGCCGAACGGGCCAGCAGCGCCGCGGCCTCGCAAGGGAAGACGATCGAATCCACCCAAATGCGTGTCGCACAGGCCAGGGCAAATCTCGCGCAGATCGACACGCAATTGCACGAAATGAAAGTTCTCGCGCCCGGCGATACCGTGCTCGAAATCCTGAGCGTCAAGGTAGGCGACGTGCTCGCGCCGAATCGTGAAGTCGCCACCCTCATCGTGCCCAGTTATTTATGGGTTCGCGTTTACGTGCCGCAACCGTGGCTCGGGTACATCCAGCTCGGCGACGAAGTGCGGGTGCGCGTCGACTCATTTGCGAGCGAAGAATTCAAAGGCGTCGTCGAGCAGATCAACCGGCAGGCTGAATTCACGCCGCGAAACGTGCAGACGATTGAGGACCGAATCCGCCAGGTCTTCGGCGTCAAAATTCGCCTCGAAAATCACGACGACAAACTGCGTGCCGGCATGTCGGCCGACATCATTTTTCCGAAGGTCGCGAAATGAAATCGCTGTCCTCCTGAGCGGAGCGAGAATCTCGGACCATTTCCGTTTCCAGCGCACAGGCGTCAGAAATAATCAGAGATGTTTCGCTCCGCTCAACCTGACAAACCGGTCGGTGAACCAATGATCGAGTGTGATGGGCTCACAAAACGTTTCGGCACTTTCACCGCGGTCGACCACGTCAGTTTTACCGTCGGCAAAGGTTCCATCTTTGGTTTTCTCGGACCGAACGGCTCCGGCAAATCCACCGTTATTCGCATGCTCTGCGGAATCCTCGAGCCGAGCGAAGGCGTTGCACGTATCGGCGGCCGCGATGTCCTGCGCGAAGGCGCCGCGATCAAAGAAATGATCGGCTACATGTCGCAGAAATTTTCCCTCTACGACGAACTGACCGCGAACGAAAACCTCCTCTTCTCTGGGAAACTCTACGGCCTGCACGACCGTGTTCTGAAGCAGCGGCGCGACGAGCTCATCGCGATCACCCATCTCGAACCGTATCTGCATCGCCGCGCCGCCTTACTCTCCGGCGGCTGGCGGCAGCGCCTCGCGATGGCGTGTGCGCTCATGCATAAACCCGCTGTCCTCTTTCTCGACGAACCCACCGCTGGGATCGACCCGGTCGCGCGGCGTGAGCTCTGGGATTTGCTCTTCGAATTCGCCGGGCAGGGCATGACGCTTTTCGTCACCACCCACTACATGGACGAAGCCGAACGCTGCGATCACGTCGGCTATATTTATATGGCGCGTCTCGCCGTTTGCGGAGAACCGGACGAGCTCAAGCGCATGCCCGAAGTCAGCCCACGCGGCACCCGGCGTCTCGACGTAACCTGCGAGCATGTCACGACCGCGTTACAGGCCACCCGACAAATGCGGGGCGTGCGCAGTGCGACAGTTTTCGGTCAATCGATGCACCTGCTGGTCGACGAAAGTCTAACGAGTGATCAAATCGAGGAAAAATTGCGCAGCGTTGGGATTGCAAAACCGGAGATCCACGAAATCGGACCCTCGCTCGAAGATGTTTTTGTAACGCTGACTGCGAAGCTGGCGAGCTCAAACGGGGCGGACAAATCCTCGTGAACCAACACGCGCTCAAAATGTCATCCCGATCCGCCGAAGGACGGAGAGGGACCCCCCAACCGCAGTGAAGACGATCTACGTCTACATGATGACCAATCGCAGCCGGGTCGTCCTTTACATTGGCCTAACGAATAGTTTGGTGCGCCGCGTTTACCAGCATCAAAAGGGTGAAATCAAAGGCTTCACCAAAAGCTATAAAGTAGATCGCCCTGTTTACTACGAAACCTTCGAGCGTCCGCGCGATGCCATCTCGCGCCCCGTTATTGTTCTGCTGGGGGTTAGCCTGCGGATCGACCAGACCCACACTCATAAGCTGCTCCGGATGCGGAAAAGAAAATCCGCGGAGGACAAAAGCGTCGAGAGGGAACTAAAGGGCTGGCGTCGCAGCAAGAAGAACACGCTGGTGGAAACCAAGAATCCGAAGTTGACCGACCTTTCTTCGATGCTTTTCGAGCCGCCGCGAGGTCCCTCATCGTCTTCGCGATTCGGGATGACGCGTTCGCGCGCGCGTCCAGAACTCGAGGCGAAGATCCCAGCCGAAACGCCAACTGAGGCGGATACGAACGCATCTAAAAAATGAGCGCACCTTTCCGCGGTCTCCGCGCCATCCTCTTCAAAGAATTCATCACTATCCTGCGCGACCCGCTCACGCTTTTCTTCATGCTTTTTCCGCCTTTGATCGAGATGATCGCCTTCGGTTACGCGCTCGATAACGACGTCAAGCACATGGGCATGGCCGTCTTGAACGAAGACCGCACCGTCGAAAGCCGGCAATTCATCGACCGCTTCGTCAACACCGAGACCTTTCGCGTCGTCGGCGAAGTGCAGAATGTCGAGCAGCTCGCGAGCGAAATTCGGAAAGGCAGAGCCTACGTCGGCCTGCAAATCCCGCCGCATTTCACACGCGATCTGCGCGCCGGTTATCCCGCACAAGTCCAAATGCTGATCGACGGCTCCAACTCGACCACCGCGCTCCAGGGTCTCAACACCGCCCTCGCCCTCACCTTGTCGCAATCGGTCGACCGTCTCATGCGCGAAAGCGGACGAGCGCATGTGCCGATCGAGGTGCGCCCGCAGATTCTTTACAATCCGACCATGCGCAGCCCGAATTTTTTCGTCCCGGGAGTCATCGGCGTCGTCCTGCAGATCGGCACTACTTTCGTCACCGCCATGGCCGTGGTGCGTGAGCGTGAGCGCGGCACCCTCGAGCAATTACTCGTTAGTCCACTGAGCAGTTGGGGACTGATGCTCGGCAAACTCATCCCCTATCTTTGCCTGGGAATGATGATGGCGCTGCTCCTGTTCGGGATCATGCGCTTCATCTTCGCGGTCCCGATCGCCGGCAGCGTCATCGCCATGCTGGTTGCAACCCTGGTTTATGTCTTCGCGCTTCTCAGCCTCGGCTTGCTCGTCGGGACCAAAGCGCAAAACCAGATGCAGGCGTTGCAAATGTCGATGGCCTTCATTCTGCCGAGCGTCTTTTTTTCCGGCTTCATCTTTCCGCGCGAGACCATGCCCGCGCTTTTCTACGGCATCGGCGCCGCCATGCCCACGACCTACTTCATTGCCTTGATGCGCGCCATTATCCTGCGCGGCGCGACCTTTTTGGAATACTGGCCGTCGCTCGCCATCATGACCGTAATGGCCGCGCTCCTCTTCTCCGTTTGCGCATTGCGCTTCCGAAAAAAAATCGGCTAACCGTCGGCCACGGACGGCCGCCGCGTCGTAATAGGCAACGCGCCGCCAAAAGCTTGCCTCGCGTGTTACCCTTCGCTCGAGAAATGGAAATCGTCCCGCGCGCTCCTAATTCCAAAGTGCCTTTTGCGTTCAAGCCCATTCGGCTTTTCCTCGGCGCGATCGGCCTGCTCGGGATCGTCGTCACACTCTTCAAGCTTCTCTTCGGTTTCGTTTCCGTCCCGACCAATTCGGTCGGCGTCAAAATGCGCTTTGGCGCCTACCGCGAAACCGTGGATCCCGGTCTTTCCTACGCCATCCCCTATGTCGAGGAGATCGTTCAAGTCCCGACGCAGCGCTTGTTGAAACTCGAATTCGGTTTCATCTCGGCCGGCGCGAGCAACGCCTACCAAGGCGACCGCGAGGCTGAGGATACCGAGACGATGATCACGGGCGATCTCAACACCGCGCTCGTTCCGTGGGTGGTGCAATACCGCATTATCGACCCGAAAGTGTATCTCTTCGGCGCGCGCGAACCGGAGAAAACATTGCGCGATCTCTCCGAGAGCGTGATGCGCGAAGTGATCGGCGATCGCACGGTCGATGAAGTCCTCACCATCGGACGGCACGACATTGAAACATCGGCCTTGAACCGGCTGGTCGAGCTTTCCTCGCAGTACGATCTCGGATTGCAGATTCAACAGGTGCAACTCGCGACCGTTCGTCCGCCGCCGGTGGTGCAGGCGGCGTTTAACGAAGTCAACCAGGCGCAGCAGGAAAAACAGACGGCGATCAATCAAGCCTGGGCAATTTATAACGACGCCGTGCCGAACGCGCGGGGCCAGGCCAAGGCGCGTGAGAAACAAGCGGAAGCGTATGCCTATCGGAGGGTCAATCAGGCGAAAGGCGACACGGAGAAATTCGGTTTGCTGCTGACCGAATATCGCAAGGCCTCCGCGGCTACTCGCCAGCGTCTCTACCTCGAATCGATGGAACAAATTTTTCCGGCCCTGGAGCGGAAGGTCATTATCGATGACAGCATCAAAGGCGTCCTCCAAACCCTGCCGCTCTTGCCTAACGAGAAGTCGAAGTGATGGAGCCAACGCCGCAAACGTCCAGCCTTCCGACCGGGCCGCTCGGGTTTTTGCAGAGCCGGATCATGACCTTGATCGGTCTCTTTTTTCTCTTGAGCGCCCTGAAGTGGGGTGCCCTTCTCTTCGTCGTCAATCAATACGAAACCGTCATCGTGACGCGTTTCGGCAAAGCGATTCGCACCGAAACGACTCCTGGATTGAAAGCCAAGCTGCCGTTCTTCGACGTGCTCCACCGTTTCGACAATCGCATCCTCGCCTGGGAAGGGCCGCCCACCGAATGTCCGACGAAGGATAAACTTTATCTGATTGTCGATTGCTTCGCGCGCTGGCGAATCAGCGATCCGCTTCTCTATTACAATCGGCTAAATGACGAGCGCAGCGCGCTCTCCCGGCTCGACGATATTCTCGGCAGCGAAACCCGCACCGCCGTCGCGACGCATGATCTGGTCGAAATCATCCGCGTCACCAAAGGACGCAAGCCGGTGCGTGACGAAGAGCTGGAAAAAAGCGGGACGATTTTGCCCAGCACAATTCCCGACATCGAGCTCGGGCGCGGCGCGATCGAAAAACAAATCACGGAACGGACGCGGCAAAAGATCGCGGATTTCGGAATCGAGCTCCTCGATGAACGCTTCAAGCGAAGCAAATACAATCCGGCCGTCGCGCAGCGGATCATCGAACGTATGTCGAGCGAGCGTCACCAGATCGCGGCCAAGTTTCGCTCGGAAGGACGCGGCGAAGCGGCCAACATCAGCGGACAAAAGGAAAGCGAAGTCGCATCCATTATTTCCAGCGCGAATCGCGACGCTTTGAAAATCGAAGGCGAAGCCGATGCGGAAGCGGCGCGTATTTACACCGCGGTATATGGAACGCCGGAAGCGCAGGATTTATATCTGTTCCAACGCAGTCTCGAAGTCGCGCGTGCCTCGTTCCAAAACGGCACTACTGCCGTTATCTCCACGAACAGCGACTTGGGGCGCGTGTTGAAATCGATTACTCCCACGACGCCGCCCCCGAAAACACCGGAACCCTGACGTCTTTTCTTTCCGGGGAGCGCAGGCTGCCAGCCTGCAGCGTCCGGCAGCTTGCCGACGCACCATTGTGCGGCCTAAAAGCAAAAGTGCTGATGGAACGTGAGTCATTCAGCCGTCACACCAGCGTCCACCAAAGCCGTTCTACCCCTTCTGCAACTCCGTCAGCGTCATCAGCACTTCCTCGCTGTGCTCGGCCGGTTTTACGCCACTGAAAACCTTCGCCACTTCGCCCTTCGGATTGATGATAAAAGTATTTCTCGCCGCCATCTTCGCGCCTTTGTAATCGATGATCGATCCATATTGCGCAGAGACTTTCGCGTCCGCATCGGCCAGGAGCTTGAAGCCCAAAGCCTCCTTCGCGCAAAAATCCTTGTGTGACTGCGCGCTGTCCACGCTCACTCCGAGCACGACTGCGTGCAGCGCTTCATATTTCACCAAATCGCGCTGAAAATTGTGCGCCTCGAGCGTGCAACCACTGGTGAAATCCTTCGGGTAAAAATAGAGGACGACCCATTGCCCGCGATAATCTTTCAAGCTGACCGCATTCCCTTCACCACTCGTTAGGCTAAATTCAGGCGCGGCCTGATTCACTGCCGGCAGCTCCGGATTCGCTTCAGCGGCCAACGCCAGCGACGCAGCTGTCATCCACAAAAATATAAATGCTTTTCTCATTATTTTCTCCAGTTGAGGGAACTTAGGCCGGTTGTTGTAGTCAGATCAAGAGCCGCTAGACTGCGCGACGCGAAATGAAATGGGCCATTATCGTTCACGGCGGCGCGCACACGATTGCGTCCGAAAAAATCGAACCGCATAAGGTTGGTTGCGCCCATGCGGTCGAGGCTGCGGCGAAGTTGCTCGCGGACCGCGGTACCTGTCTTGATGCGGTCGAGGCTGCGATTCGGATCCTGGAAGATGATCCTGTTTTTAACGCCGGTTTCGGCTCGATGTTGAATGCGGATGGCGATGCAGAAATGGACGCTGCCATCATGGAAGGGAGCGGCCTGCACGCCGGTGCGGTCGCTTCCATTCGTGGCGTGCGTCATCCGATCTCCGTGGCGCGGCAGGTGATGGAAACACCGCACGCGTTATTGAGCGGGAAAGGCGCGCGACGCTTCGCCGAGGAACGCGGCTGCGAACTTTGCGCACCCGAAGAAATGGTCCACCAAGCCATGCGCTCGGAATGGGAGACGAGCAAGAAATTGCGTGGCGCGGATACGGTCGGGGCGGTCGCGATGGACAGCTTCGGAAACTTTGCTGCCGGCACTTCCACCGGCGGTTTGATGCACAAGATGCCGGGACGGATCGGCGATTCGCCGATCATCGGACTCGGACTTTATGCCGACAACATGGCGGGCGGTTGCTCGCTAACCGGCGATGGCGAATCAATCATGCGCCTGGCTTTGGCGCATCGCATTGTCAGCTCGATGTGCGACGGCGAAAGTGCCGACCGCGCCGCCGAGGAAGCGATCGCGGTTATGGCGCGACGCGTCGGTGGCGAAGCGGGCTGCATCGTGCTCGATCGGCAGGGCCGCGTCGGCTTCGCGCACAACGCCAAGAATCTCGCGCACGCCTATCGCACTTCGGAAATGCCGGGCGCGATTTCTTCGGTGAAGAAGGAATGATCTTGAGAGCGCGCACGCGCGCGCTTCGTCATCCTGAGGCCGGCGAAGCGCGCCGAAGGATCACGCAATCGTGCGGAAGACGTCTTGAGATGCAGAAGTAAAACACCTGTCGTGAGATCCTTCGCCCGTCTTCGCGGGCTCAGGATGACAGTGCGACCTCATCGCGGCGGAACGCATCGCCCAGAAATTTGCGAAAGGCCGCTGGATCGCGCAGCCGATATTTCGCGCGTGAAGGTTCGTGGCCAACTTTGATCGAGATGAGATTCGGCGTTTCTGTCACGAACATGCTTTCATCGGTCGCGTCGTCGCCCGCGCAAAGAACCAGCCCGTAAGGTTTCTCCTCAATCAACAGGCGCACGGCCGAGCCCTTGGAAATTTGCGCCGCAGTCGTTTCCACAATTTTGCGCCCGTGCCGAATCGTAACCGGCTCGTTCGCCATCATCGCTCCAAGTTCATCCACCAATTGACGCGCTTTCCACGAGCCGAATTCCGGATCCGTTTTGCGATAGTGCCAGACTAACGACATCCGCTTTTCCTCTAAAAAACTTCCGGGCGTCGATTGCTCATAGAGCTTCAGCACCTCACGCAACTCGTCTTTCCAAGTGAGGCTGAGGTTCTGCACCATCTCGGCCCACTCGCGCTGGCCGCGCCGTCGAATAAAGGCGCCATGTTCCGCGACGAGGTGGAACGGCATTTCCCCAAACCAAGTCTCCAGATCATTACTCTTGCGCCCGCTGATAATGGTGAGATCGACTCCAGCAAGGTCACTCAGTCGCTGCAAGAGCGCGTAAATAGCCACGGTCGGTTGGGCCGCTTTCGGCTCGCGCTCGATCTCGCGCAAGGTGCCGTCGTAATCGATGAAGAGGGCCATCGGCTTTCCTGCGGAGCGAACCGCCTTTATTTCTACGGCGGCCTCTTCGATCGGTCCGGAAGGCGGAGGACCGGCCTCAGCCGTGGCGATGAGATGCTCGATGAAGACGCGCGCCCAATCCTGCGCATCGTAGCGCATGATGCGTTCGCGCATCGGCAGATTGAGCGCCCGGCGCTCCTCCTCGCTCATCGCCAAAGCACTCGTTAGGCTCTGCGCGACCGCGCGCGAATCGTAAGGATTGACCAGTAGCGCATTCGAGAGCTCCTCAGCCGCGCCGGCGAATTCACTCAAAATAAGCACGCCCGCGTGGTCGCGCTGGCAGGCGATAAATTCCTTCGCGACCAGATTCATCCCGTCGATCAGCGGCGTAATCAATCCGACATCCGCGGTCGCGTAGAGCGCGCAAAGATCGGTGAAATTAACCGAGTCGTGAATGAAACGAATCGGACTGCTGCTGAGGGTGGCATATTGGCCGTTGATGCGACCGACGCGCGATTCTACCTCAGCGCGCAGCTCCTGATATTCCTCCACATTCTCGCGCGAGGGCACGCTGATGAAGATGAATTTGATTGCGTCGCGGTCTTCGACGGCTTCGAGGAAATGCTCGATCGCTTCCAGCCGATGAAGAATGCCTTTGGTATAATCCATTCGCTCGACCGAGAGGACGACGCGTTTCCCGGCATCGCTCCGTGCAAGCTCATCGCGACGCTGCGTAAACTCCGCGGAATCGAGTTCCTCCTCGAAACTCCGCGCGTTGATCCCGATCGGAAACACGCCCATCGCGGTGACATGTCCGTCTTCATTACGGATACGCGTGATCTCCGATTCAAGACCGAGCAAACGCAAGACCGTGCTCCGGAAATGCCGCATGTACCCAAAGGTATGAAAGCCGACCAGATCGGCGCCGAGCATACCCGCGACCAGTTCGCGCCGTTTCGGATGGCAGCGGAAAATTTCAAAGGAAGGAAAAGGCGTGTGAAGGAAGAAACCGATCTTTAATTCCGGCATGCGCGCATCCAAAAGCGAAGGCACGAGCATGAGTTGGTAATCGTGTACCCAGACGAGATCGCCCGGTTGCGCGATCGCGAGGACCTTGTCGGCGAAGCGTTGATTGACCTTGAGATAATGGTCCCACCACGCCGGGTCGTAGCGCATATAGTTCGGCATGTAATGGAGCAGCGGCCAGATGCTCGCATTCGAGAACCCTTCGTAATGGCCGGCAATCTCCTCCTCGGAAATGAAAACCGGAATGCAACCATGCTCGCGCACCAGCAACTCCTCCATCTCCCCGCGCTGCGCTTCATCCTCGATGCTGGCACCCGGCCAACCGAGCCATTTCAAGTTGTACTCGTTAGGCGAAAATCCGCCCAGCGCCGCGACTAAACCACCAGAGGATTTCCTGATCTCCTTTCCCTCGATCGTGACCGGGAGCCGGTTGGAAACGTTGATCAGTGTAGTGGGCATGCGGCAGGACTGAATCGGTAGCGCGCGGGCCCCGCTACGTCGAACGGCAATTCGGCGCGAGCATTTCGCCACCCGCTATCGACACGCGTGGATCATTAGGACCTTGCGGCGCGAATTCTGGAAATAAGGTCGGATGCAGAAGGCCCGCGAGAATCTCCAGGCTATCGACGATGCGTGGTCCCGGCCGCGCGAAAAATGAGTTCCCGTCCACCAAATAGATTTTTCCGGTTTGCGCGGCGGGAAGGGATTCGAAACCGGGAAGGCCTCGCATTATCTCGTAGTCCCCAGCCGCTCGCGCCAGGCCATAGCCGCACAGTGCGAGCACGATGATTTCCGGTTGAGCGTCGATTACTTCCTGCCACTTGATCCGGACGGATGGCTGATATTTCCTGCCTAACGAGTCATAGCCGCCGGCGAGCTCAACCATTTCCGGTCCCCAATGGCCGGAACAAAACGGCGGCTCTATCCATTCCAGGAGGAGACATCGTGGACGCCGCGAAGCCCGCCCCGCACGCACACGAATGGCTTCAATGCGAGCCGTCAGCCCAGCGAACAGCTCACATGCACGCTCCGACACCCCGCACGCGTCCGCCACACGCGTGATGTCGTCGAAAATATCGGAAAGACGCGACGGCTCGAGATTCAACAATTGAGGCGGACCCGGCAGTGTGGCGGCCAAACGCGCGACCGTGCCATAACCGACCGCGCAAACATCGCACAGTTTCTGCGTCACAATCAGATCGGGCTTCAGTTCGCGCAGAAGCGCTTCATCAATCGTATAAATCGTTCCCGACGTTTGCAGAGCCTGTCGCACCGATTGATCGATCTCAGCACTCGTTAGGCCGGCGCGATGGATCGGGCAATGCGTGACGCGCGGGCGGCGATTCGCGTCGTCGGGGAAATCACACTCATGCGAAACGCCGACAATATTCTCCATCAGGCCGAGCGCAGCGACCATCTCGGTCGCAGCCGGGAGCAAGGTGACGATGCGTTTCATAAGGGGGATTCATCGCCTTGCTTCGATTCGCAAGGCAAAACAAATCCGTAGGGACAATTGCGGCAGCCATTCTCGCAGCAGTGTCCGCGTCGCAGAAGAAACTCGCGGGTAAGTGCTCCGTAAGCGTCGAAGTCGCTTGGTTCAGGCTCGATTGCTTCTTCCATTTTGTGACCAACGTCGGGTTCGTGGCTGCGTTATCGCCAACCGCGATCGCTCTTCGCCTAACGAGAGATAGCGCGTCCTACTTCTCGCGGGTAACAATCGCGTTACCCTTGGCGATTCGCCATCGCTTCTCCGGTCGCCTTAGCTTGCGGACATGAAAACCAAACAAACTCTTAACCGTGCGGCGGTGCTAAGCGCCCTCGCATTCGCTTCCATCTTAATCCCGAGTCTGGCGCAAGCGGGCGGGCGGCCCACGACCGGTCCGATCCGCATCATCGCGATCGACGACCGCGGTTCCTCACCCATCGTCGGGCCGCCGATCGTAGGCATCAACGCGCCGAAGACTCCGGCCAGGAATGTTGCCGCGCCAGCCGCTGGCGTCGCAAAGTAAGACAGCGCAAATGCCCGCAGGTGGCGGGTGGTGGATGAGACGACCCTCATGAAATGTGAGGGTCGTTTCCTTTTGATGGTAGTGGGTTGGGTGGGACTCGAACCCACAACCAACGCCTTAAAAGGGCGCTGCTCTACCATTGAGCTACCAACCCGGAAGAGAGCTTTCGTTTTAGTCCAGTTGATGCACCGGTGCAAGCTGCGCCCCATCGCCGACGACGCTACAAAATTTGAAATAGATCGCGCAAAGTTGTCTCCGGGCGTTTCAACCTGAAAACCGAAAGACCCACGGCGGTCGCACCTTCCCAATCGCGCACTGGATCGTCACCTACGTGCAAGCACTCGTTAGGCTGAGCGCCTCCCAGCTCAAGCGCGCGGAGAAAAATAAGCGGCGCCGGTTTGTCGGCGCCGACTTCGCTGGAAATAATCACGTGTCGAAAAAACTTCGAGAGGCCGAGATGGTGCAGGATCATGCGCAAGCGGCCGTCGAAATTCGAAACGACACTGAGAGAATAGCGGGCGTCGTGCAGCTCCCTGAGGACATCGAAGACCTCGGGGTAGACCTCCCACACTCCCGCCTCGGCGAAATGATCGTAAGCAATCTCGAAAAAATTATCGCGGTCCAGCTCCCGCATATCAGGCGCGGTTGCATCGAGGACTCGATCAACCAATTCACGCCACCATCCTTTGTCGTCCGCCTCACGCGGCTCGCCGGTCATCGGGCGTGCCGGGATTTCCTTCCAAACTTTCGTGAAAGATCGATCCAGCGCGGCCGCGTCCATTTTCAAACCGAGCTGCCGACCGACGAGTGCGTAGTGGAAGCCAACTCCCTTCGGCAAATGGAAGAGCGTGCCGGCCGCGTCGAAGAGGATGAGCTTGAGGAGGCGGGATTTCATCTTGTGTTTTGCATCTAAGATTCGTCTCGCTCGTTGGACAACTGCAATGCGGACACGCTATTTAAGATGCCCGCTCAATGAAATCGCTCACCGAAAAATTGCGCGCGGGAAATGATCTCGACCCGAGCGAAATCCATTATGCGGTCACCGTTCTGCTGACGGATAGGGCGGAGGCGTCTTTGAAGGCGGCCTTTCTGAGCGCGTTGCACGACAAAGGCGAAAGCGCAGAAGAGATCGCCGCATTTGTGGAAGAACTCATCGATCGCGCAGTCGATCCCGCGCTTGATCCGGCAACATTGCCCGGACCAATGATCGACGTTTGCGGAACCGGTGGCTCGGGTCTGAATATTTTCAACGTCTCGACGACGATTATGTTCCTCCTCGCAGCCGGCGGCGCGACGGTAGTGAAACATGGCAATCGCAGTGTGACTTCTTCTTGTGGGAGCGCGGACGTTCTGGAAGCGCTCGGAGTTCGACTGAGCTGGGAGCCGGAGGAATTGAGGGAGTGTCTGGAGCGCTTCGGCGTCGGGTTCATCTTTGCCCGGAAATATCATCCGGCTTTTCGCGCACTAGCCGAGATGCGAGCGCAACTGGCGCAAACCGGGAGGCGGACCATCTTTAATCTTCTCGGCCCGCTGCTCAATCCGGCGCGTCCTTCGCGGCAGTTGATCGGGGTTTATGCGCCCCGCCTAACGAGTGTTTTCGCAGAGGTGCTGCGCCGGCTTGGGCGCGAACGGGCCTGGGTCGTGCATGGCGTGACAGAGAACGACGCGGGCGTGGACGACATTTCCACTGGCGGCCCGACAACCGTGGTTGAGATCACGGAGGGTAAAATCACTTCGGCGCTGATCGACCCGCGCTCGCTTGGGATTCCACAATCGACACTCGCTGAACTGCAGGGCGCCGGTGCGCGGGAGAACGGAAAAATCTTGGATGGAATTCTGAGCGGCGAAATAAAAGGGCCGAAGCGAGATCTCGCTGTGATCAATGCCGCGGGCGGATTTGTGGTTGCGGGCTTAGCGGAAGATTTGGCGAGCGGAATTCTTCTCGCGACCGAACAGATCGAGAATGGATCTGCGCTCGGGAAGTTACGAGCACTACAGAACTGGAGCGCATGATTCAGATGCTCGAAAATCACATGTGGATCTCCGCCTGCCCTCACTGTTGCGAAACGCGTTTTATACAGTGATCGCTTCACGATAGGTGCGGTTGAGATTGCGCAGGATGGCGATAGCGAGCGCCTGGCGGTCGATTTGCCTGGCAGTCGCGATCGCAAGGGAGCCGGCGCTGCGGCGCAGATCTTCGGAAAAGTCTTCGGTGGTTTGGTTGACATTGATGCCGAGACCGAGAATGCCGAGATGCGCTGCGCCTGCGACCGCCCGCATTTCGAGGAGCACGCCGGCGATTTTTCGATTGCCGATGTAGACGTCGTTTGGCGGTTTCACCTCTGCGCCTAACGAGAGATAATCGCGCAAGGTCAAGGCAATTGTCTCCGCCGCCCAATTGGTGAGGCGCGGAGATTCGACCAGCTCGATTCCGGGGCGCAGAAGAATTGAGAACCAAAGACCTTTCCGCGGAGTCGATTCCCAACTCCTGCCGTGCTGGCCGCGGCCGGCGGTTTGATGTTCTGCGAAGACAACGAGGCCCTCCGCTTTCTCTGGAGCGAGACGAAAGACAACGTCGTTCGTCGAAGAGGTTTTCTCCAACACCATCACGCTGCTACCCAATCGCTGGCCGAAAAGTGCCGCGCTGATGGCGTCGGCATCGAGCACGTCAGCTGGCGACATGCGTCAGCTCGAGCGATAAATCGACCGCTTTGGCGGAGTGAGTCAGCGCACCGACAGAAATGTAATCGACGCCGGTAGCCGCAACTTGACGGATGTTTTTCAAATTGATTCCGCCACTAGCTTCGAATTTCACGCCCTTTGGTTTTCCGAGCGCAACGGCTTCGCGCATCTCGGCGGGATTCATGTTGTCGAGCAAGATGACATCAATGCCTTCCATTTCGAGAAACGTCCGCACCTGTTCGAGACGATCGGCTTCGACTTCGACACGAAGCTCAGGATGTTCGCCGCGCACTTGCTGGATGGCGGCGGCGAGCGCAGAAAAGCCGGCACTGGCCATAAGGTGGTTGTCTTTCACCAACACCATATCGTAGAGACCGAAGCGATGATTGAACCCGCCGCCGGCGAGGACGGCGGCTTTCTCAAGCGCGCGCAATCCAGGCGTAGTCTTGCGCGTATCAAGGATTCTTGCTTGCGACTTCGCGCCCATCCCATCGACAAACTGCCTGGTCAAGGTGGCGATACCGGAGAGTCGTTGCAGAAAATTTAAGGCGACGCGCTCACCGGTAAGAATGGAGCGGGCCGGACCTCGGATCTCGAGAATCGTTTCGCCACCCATCAAGCTGGAGCCATCGGTTTGCTTAATCTCGAGGTGCAACTTGGGATCGATGCGACGAAAAACCTCGGCGGCCGTCTGCGTTCCTGCGACCACCGCGCGCTCCCGCGCGATGATGCGGCCGTGTGCCTGCAAAACCGGTGAAACGAAAAACTGCGATGTGACGTCACCGCTGCCGATGTCTTCGGCCAACGCGAGTGAGATCGGGTCGGATGATTGATCGATCATTCGTTAGGCCACACGTTCTTGCGCGCGGTAAAGACAGCGGCCCCGCACATAGGTCTCGTGCGTGGCGTGCGGCCCGCCGCGGTAAATACATAGCGCCACGAGATCTTCCTTCGACAAGTCGCTCAGGCGTTGACGCTCCGTTCCGTAAGGGAAGAGCGCGTTGAGATCGACCAGGAGCAGATCCGCTTCTTTTCCGACGTCCAACGTTCCAATCACAGCCGCTTTTCCTAAAGCTCGCGCGCCCCCGGCGGTGGCGAGGTGAAATGCCTCGGCTAAACGCAAGGGTGGCACATCGGCCTCATAAAAGGCGCGCGCTTGCTGCACCTCAATAGCGGCTCGCATTACTTGCCACATATTTAGTTCGGGCCCGGCCGCGACATCGGAACCGAGCCCAATCAGGATCCCAGCGCGACGAAGGCGGTCGAGCTTCATGAATCCGCTGCCGAGAAATAAGTTCGACGTAGGACAATGCGCGATGCTCGAATGCGAGGAGGCGATGGCTGTGATCTCCCGTTCACTGAGGTGAATGCAATGACCGAGAATGGTCTTGGGCCCGAGGAGACCGGCATTGTCATAGACATCAGTGTAATCGCGCGCCGACATGTGGAGGTGATGAACCTTTTCGATCTCCTCCCGGTTTTCGGCCAGATGTGTTTGGGTATATGCGCCTAGTTTCTTTGCCAACTCTCCCGCGCTGCGCATGAGCTTGTCGGAACAGGTCACAGCGAATCGGGGACTGAAGGCATACTCAAGGCGGCCGGCGGCTGCGCCGTGCCATTTACGGCAAAGCCGTTCGCTTTCGAGGAGTGAGATAGAAAGGATTTTTTTTGGCTGCAGAGTTCCGTAGGAGCCGAGATCCATCATCATCTTGCCCATTATTACCCGAAGTCCGCTTCGCTCGGCGGCGTCAAAGGCAACGTCGCAACTGTCTTCGTAGATGGCGGTGTAGATCATCGCCGTGGTCGTCCCGTGCCGCGCCAGTTGTTGGAAAAACTGCGGGGCTTCCACCCGGGCTTTCGGACCGGAGAATTCGCGCTCGACCGGAAAGATATTTTCGCGCAGCCACGGGAGCAGCTCGCTCTGTCCACGAGCGACGACCGGATACTGCGGCAGATGCGTGTGACAGTCGATCAGTCCGGGAAAGATGACGATGCTGCCCGGATCGCTCCACCGCAGCTGCGTTCCGCGCTCCGATCGTCGCAGCTGATCGAAGTCCCCCACCGCAACGATGCGGCCGTTCTCGACAATAACCGCGCCATCCCGACGGCCGCGCAGCGACCCAAACTCGGGCGCATCGATCAAATAGCCGCGGAGGCCGAAGAGGGGACGCTCCATGATTCTCGCGGCAGCTCAGCAGAGGCTTTCGAGAGTGACAATCTCGGATTTATTTCAGCGGATGTCCGTACAAAAAAAGATCCGGGCAGCGCACGTTTGGAGAAACAACAAATACGAAGAACGTGCCGCCGCCCGAATCGCCTTAACCTGTATTCTCAGACAGCACTTTTCTGGCGACGTTCAATTTCACGTAAATTAATCGCAACTAATCACGTAGCAGGGATTGTCGCTTTGAATGTCCTATTCTGGGCGACTCAGAAAAGGGAGGATTGCGCGTGGTCGCAAACCTCGCGCCGAAGCAAATCGGACTGGTCGGATTCGAAAACGTAACAGCTTCGCACTTGGCTGGACCGGGGGACGCGTTCGCGGCAGCGGCACTCGATAACGGCTACGGAAGCCGCATTCCTCTCTATGAAGTTTGGACGGTCGGTGTGACTGGTGCGGCTTTCGCAGCCGAATCAGGGACGATCTTCAAGCCGCAAAAAACACTGCGAAACGCGCCGGCGTTCGACACTATTATCGTAGCGGGCGGAAGCGGGCTGCGCGAACCCGCGGTGTGCGGTTCGATTGTCGAATGGCTCCAAAAGCGAGCTCCGCAAACGCGGCGAATCGCGACGGTTTGCACCGGGATTTATGGACTTGCACCTACCGGGCTCCTCGACGGAAGGGAGGCAACAACGCACTGGCGTTTCGCACGCGATGTGGCTGAACGTTTTCCGCGTATTCGAATCGATCATAAGAGACAACTGATCAAGGATGGCAGCTTTTATACTTCCACCGGGCTAACCGCGGGACTCGACCTTTCTTTGAAGTTAATCGAGGAAGACTACGGTCCTCAAGTGGCCTCATCGTTAGGACGTGATTTGGTCATGCACCTCGCGCAACGAAAAGTGGAGAGGCGGGCCCAGGATCCATTTTATTTCCGAGACCAGACAGCTGATCGCTTCGCACAGGTCGTATCTTGGATCGTTCGCAATCTCGAGGCGGACCTTTCCGTGGAAAGCCTCGCACGACGGGCGTGCATGTGTCCGAGCACCTTTAACAAAGCGTTCAAAAGCGTGTTCGGCAGCACGCCAGCCAAGTTCGTGGAGAATTTGCGTCTGCACGAAGCCAAACGTCGGCTTGCTTCGCGTAGCAGAGCTCTGCAAACCGTAGCGAGTTCAGTCGGGCTCTCAGATACAGAAAACTTCCGCCGTTCGTTTGAGCGGCGCTTCGGTGAGGAGCCCGGTCGCTGTTTCGAAACCGTCAAGACTACTCGTAGTTCGTAGGCATCGAGAGTGTCTGTGAAGACGTTGGCCCCCGAGTTCGCTGAAAACAAAAGGGCGAGCGGCATTTCTGCCGCCCGCCCGAATGTTTTCTCGCCCCACGTGCGGGCGAATTAATAGCTCTAGAACTTCTTGCTCAGACTCACGTACCAGTAACGGTTGCGGATCGAGTAATTCGAAGTGTCATAGTTGTCGTTGAACGCACCCAGCACTGTCGGCGGGAAGCGATCGAAGGCGTTGTTCACCCCGACTGTTACTCTGGTATTCCAGAGCAAGCGCTGCCAAATGCTGCTGTTGTCTGCTCCAGCCACCATCGACTTGGCATCCTTAGCATCTTTGGCGTCCTTGGAGAAACCAGCAGCAGGCTGCATTTCTGGCTTTTTGAACTCATAACTCAACTGCATGTCGAGCGTCGTATAAGTAGAGACGCGGTGATGCAGGATGAAGTTCGGGTTAGCATCGTCACCAGGATTGTTTGGGACAACATCGTTACCGGCGATAAACTGTGGGTCGTCTTCGTAGTCACCGATATAGTTACCGGTGGCGGTGAAGTCGAAGCCCTTCCAAGCCCATTCGCCGCGGAGGAAGCCCTTATTGAAGGGAACAGCTCCGGGAGCGAGCGGGAAGGTGCCGTTGTTATAATCACCCAGGAAGTTGTGCGCACCGAATCCGTCAACTGGCTCCGCCTTCCAGATGAAGAAGTGGTTATAGCCAATCGAGAAGGTGAATGTTCCGAAGTTCTGCGTCGGAAGTTCGTAAACCGCCGTGATGTCGATGCCTTCGACCAAACGCTTACCGGCGTTGGCGTTCGCGGAATCGATAGATAGCAGGTTACCGGATGAATCGCGCGTAACACCATTGGCTCCACCGCCAGCATCATCAGGATCCTGAACGTTCAAAGTCAGGAGTAGTTGCGCGGCATCAGCAGCACCCAGAATAACGTCCCGGGTAAAGAGCTGATAGAAGTCAGCAGTGAGCGTGAACCCAGGCAGCCACTTTGGCGTGTAAACCAGACCCGCGGAGTAAGCGTCGGTCTTTTCAGGCGTCAACGCCGTATTGCCTCCTTGGAAGACGCCGTTTGGCGGCTGAAGAGTGAGAGCGCCGTTAGGTCCGAACGGATCGAAAACCTGCGGGAAGTTCTGCAACAACGGGCTAAACAGCGCGAACGGGGTCGGCGAACGGAATGACTGGTTGAAGTTCGCACGCAGCGTCAGGTCCGGAATCGGCTGATACCGCAGCGAGATACGCGGTGTTCCGCCGAAGTCCTCATCTTCATTCGAGTTATCGAAGTCGGTTTCCGTCTTTACGAACTGATCTTTCAGGTCGAATTTCTCGTAGCGGAACGCGAGCGAGAGCTCGAGTGAACGCACGAAGGGCACATTCATGGTCGAAGTCACGATCGGGAAGGTCAATTCAGCGAAGACCGAGTTCACAATCTGTTCAAATTTGAACCGATCTGAGGCGTTGAAACCAAGCTGATCGCCCTGTCCTTGTGTGGGATCGGGTTCTTGTTTGGTATGAACCTCACGATGTTCGTAACCTACTGCGAGGTCGAAGCCTCCGTTGTACAGGTTCGGGAAGAAGTGCGCGTTAACCTTTGCGTCGGCCAGCCAATCGCGCTCGTAGAAAAATGAGTTAGCGATGAAGGCCGCGCGCTGCACCGCGGCGAAGTTATCGTAAGCCGCCGTGCCCGTCTGGACACCGGCTGCGTTATATGTTGGGGCTACACCCGCCGCAGGAGCGTTCTGTCCGATGAACGGGTTGAAATTCCCTGCAATGATTTCGTTGTAGATGGTACCGCGCCGGGCGTCACCGCTATCCGTGCGCTTCTCATCAAAACGCTCGTAAACAATGCCGGTATCGTAACCGAAGTGACTGATGAAACCGTTATCCTTGAAGTTGAAATCTCCCTGGAGACCCGCGGTATAGCGGTAGTAGTCATGATCGAAGAACGACCGACGATTACCGAGTTCCTGAACAAGGCGATAGGCCAGCGAAGTCAGCGCTCCTGCAGGCGTTACATAGCGATTGGGCCGCGGAGCTCCAGTGATCGGATCAACATCGGCTGGACGGAAGATATCGCGTCCCGCGATTGGATTGAAGATGCTG
>CAXSFN010000031.1:0-471 GCA_964236815.1 uncultured Chthoniobacterales bacterium | reverse complement strand
CGGTCGTGAAAGAACCGAAGCTGATATCCGGCAGTCCCGGTGCGCGGCCGTTAGCGCCAGGAGTAATTGGTCCAAACGCAACGCCGGTGCGCGGGTCGGTGTAAGGCACGACTACGCCGGGGTTATCATATCCGCCTAGTGGAATCGTGAAAGGCGAAGGCGCCAGGCCGTTATCCTGCTTGGTCTTGGCGTACATCACGTCGCCATAAATCTGGAGACCGTCGCCGAAGATTTTGTATTTGCCGGTGATGTAATAAATCGCTTTCTCCACCGCTGGAATAGCGGGAGTGAAGGCGCGAAAGTTGAAGCGAAAGGGATCAGTCCCCGCTGGAATGTCGAAGCGACGGTAACTGGCGGGTGTTGGCGTATTGTTGCCTAGATTAGTCACAACAAGCGCGCCGCCTTGAACTGGGAGTGGAGCAGGCACCGCGGTCGGCACACCTGCTGGGACATCGGTTTGCGCGGCGGCGA
>CAXSFN010000030.1:0-53259 GCA_964236815.1 uncultured Chthoniobacterales bacterium | reverse complement strand
AAGAACGACCCGGAGGCGATCATCGCGCTGAGCGATCTTCGGATCTTCTACCAGAACGGAAAGTTCTCAAAAGCGGCCTTCCTGAAGGAGTTTCCATTGCACTTCGCGCCCGCGGTGCGGAAACGTCTCGCCACCGCCAAGCCGGTCAAAGAACCAGGCCGGGATACCTACAGCGTCTTTTGCGGCGAGGACATCTTTTACTTCGAGAAAGTAAACGGCGCCTACAAGTTCACCGACATTGGGGTGAACGATTGAGCCATCATAAAGCGACGCGGGGAAGCCATGCGCGAGCAACTTGGCCTTGAGGCGGAAGTTTGACGATCTGTAGCTGTGACCCCTCTCGCCCCTCTTCTGTTTGAATTCCGAAAAGCTTTGGCCTCGGGCAGCCTCTTCGCAATGCTCGAGGAGCAGACGCGACCGCTTGTCGTCGGCACGCGAGAATGAAAGAATTGCGTGATGTCGGACTGGTCAAGGATCGAGGTTGAAGCCGCAGTCACTGACTACCTCAGGATGCTCGCGGCGGAACTCCGAGGCGAGTCTTACAACAAAGCGGAACACAATCGCCGTCTGCTGCCGCTGCTGAATGGCCGCACCCGCGGCTCGGTCGAGCGGAAACATCAAAACATCAGCGCAATCCTGATCGAACTAGGTCGTCCGCCCATCGACGGATACAAACCGCTCAGTAACTACCAGGAGTTGCTTCGCGAAATCGTGGAGGAAAGGCTTGGTCTAGAGACCGCTCTCGATCGCGAAATAGAAACCATCGTCAAGAGCCTTCCTACGACGCCGCCGCTTTCGAATATTCTCGATATCGCCGTGCCAGCTCCTGTCCCAGATCGCGAAGCGCGATCTCGCGTTTACGAACCAACGAATCATCCGGTCCGACTGCCAAAGCGGAACTACCTGGAGATGGAAGCACGTAACAGCGCTCTGGGACTGGCCGGAGAAAAGCTCGTCCTCAGCTATGAGCAAGAACGTCTAGCACGCGTCGGCCAAGAGCGATTGGCTGGAAAAATCCTTCACATCTCCGCGACGGAAAGCGATAGCCTCGGTTTCGATATTCTTTCTTTCGAGGCCGACGGACGGGAGCGGCTGATCGAGGTGAAGACCACGCGTTTCGGTTCTTTCACGCCATTCTTCGCCTCACGGAATGAGGTCGAGGTATCCGCGCAACGACAGGACGACTACCAACTCTATCGGCTCTACAAATTCGCCGAACAGCCAAAGCTATTTGTCCTACCGGGTTCTTTGCGCCGCTCGTGTCGCCTCGATCCCGTTACCTACTCAGCCCGTGTTGTCTGAAAATCATGTAAGATCTTGTTAGTCAGTCGTTTTTACGCGTAGAAAAATCCTTTTATGTAACGATTTCGCTTGTAATCTCTTCGCGGTGATATCAAGTTCCCCCCGATTCGTCGCGCGCCGTGGTCGACCCCGGCTCTTGACGGCAGTCGACCTCTTCTGCGGCTGCGGTGGTCTAACTGAGGGCCTCCGGCAGGCTGGATTCAAAGTGCTCGGCGCTATCGAATGCGACGCCTTGGCGGTGGAGACCTATCGAGGAAACCACCCGAGCGTTAAAATTGTCTCGGAAAAGATTCAAGACGTCGACGCGTTCGCTTTTTCCCGGCGGCTGAAAGTGGCGGAGAGTGGGCTTGACCTCCTTGCTGGCTGTCCACCGTGCCAAGGATTTTCGTCGATGACAACTTTGAATGGTAAGCTGCCTAAAGAAGACGAGCGAAACGAACTCGTTTTCGACTTCGTTCGTTTTGTCCGAGCGTTCATGCCGCGTGCGGTCATGATGGAAAACGTGCCTGGTCTTGCTTCCGATGAACGTCTGCATCGTATTTGCGTACAATTGCGTGAATTAGGCTATGACCCAGAGGTAAAAGTGCTCAACGCCGCCGATTACAACGTGCCTCAGCGGCGGAAACGGATGATTTTACTTGCTGCGCTTGGTGGGAAGATTCCCTTCGCTGAGAAATGCGACAAGCAGAGAACGGTGGAAGAAGCCCTCGAAGTCTTTCAACGCATAAATTTTTCCCGGGATGCACTACATAATCTAGGAGAGCGTCGGTCTGCTGAAATGCTCCAATTGATTAAGGAAATCCCGAAGGATGGGGGGAGTCGATTGGATCGTGGCGAAGCAAAGCAGCGCGCGTGTCATCTAAAAAAGTGCGATGGATTTAAGGATGTTTATGGGCGAATGGCTTGGAAAAGCGTAGCCCCCACGATAACGGGGGGATGCTGTAACCCATCGAAAGGCCGGTTTCTTCATCCAGAAGAGAATCGAAATATCACGCTGCGGGAAGCGGCGATCCTTCAGACCTTTCCGGTCAACTATAGGTTCTCGCTAAAACGGGGTAAGTTTGCTGTGGCGCAGATGATCGGTAATGCACTACCCCCCGAATTTATCAGAAGACAAGCGCTAGAAGTAGCCTCTTACTTAAAGACATCCGCACAGAGTTAAAATATGGCAGATATCCCTGAGCCAGCCAAAGATCACCTTCATTTCCGGGTCCTCGGCAGAACGCTGGAGCACTTCGGCGTGCAAATGTATAAACGTCGCACGGTTGCGATCGCGGAGCTTGTTGCGAATTGCTGGGATGCCGGTGCTACCGCGGTGTTCATCGACGTACCGTCGCCCGGAACTTACCATCAAGCTACGAGCACTATTACCGTCCGTGATACTGGCTTTGGCATGAGCTACGAGGAGGTACAGGATGCATATTTGGTGCTCGGCCGGAATCGCCGACGAATCGGTGGAGCAGAGGTCGAGTTGCCTCTGTCCTTTTCCTCCGAGAGCGTTGACGAGGGTTCATCTGAGGAAGCTAAAAAGGATACGACGAAGCGCCGAGTTATGGGGCGGAAGGGGATTGGCAAGCTCGCCGGATTCGGACTGGCGCAACGAATAACAGTTACCACATGGAAGGAAGGGAAGGCGTTGGAGTTTTACCTCAACCTCGCTGAACTGAAATTGGACGACAACGCGTCTGAAGATGTTCCCATCAAGTGGCAGTGGATAACTCCCAATCCGGAATACGGGCCGTCCGGCACCATCGTCTCCATGCAAATCTTGAAGCATAAGACCTCGCTGGATGTGGAAGAACTTAGGATGTCACTATCCCGCAGATTTAGCCGGACAGTGAAAGGAGAGATGGCAATAATGGTAAATGGGCTCGGATTGCCCGACCCTACCCCTCCACTTGATTTTCGAGAGCCGAATATCGAAGAGGGCAAGCCCACAATGCTTGAGGCGCATCTCTCGGGCGGACACGTAGTGCGTTACTGGTACGGGTTTGCCGCCAATCTAATTCACAATCGCGAACTGCGAGGTTTCGCAATTTTGGTTAACGGGAAAGTGGCCCAAGCCCCTCCATTTTTTTTCGATGTTGAGGCGACTGCCTCGGGACAACATTCGACTAAGTATGTAATAGGCGCAATCGAGGCAGATTTTATCGATCTGGGTGTTGATGACGAGGGCGACCTAGTCTCGACCGATCGGCAGGAGATTGACTGGGAAGCAGAAGGAGTGAAGGAGCTGCTAAAGTGGGGACAAGAGCTGGCTCGCAAAGCCTTGGCCGATTGCGCAAAATTTCGTGGTAATAAAATGAGGGAGGAGGTGTTCTCCGACCCAGCTCTTGAGCGTCGGATTACGCGACTGGAAAAAGCCTCACAAAAAGAAATCCACCGGTTTATCGAAATTCTAGGTAATCGTGACGAGGACAAAGGTCGAACGCTCGAGCTAGCTGACTCGTTAGTGCGTGCCTACGAATTTCGGCAGTTCCACGATGTTATAGAAGACCTTGAGAAGGCCTCTACCGATCCAAACAAGCTAGCTGAAATGTTGCAGCAACTCACGGAGTGGAAGGTTCTCGAAAGCCGCGCCATCCTTGAGATCTTAAAGGGCCGCTTGGACATTCTTGATAAATTCCAAAGGATGCTATGCAACGATGCACCAGAGACCGCTTCGAAACAGAATCCAGAAAATTTGCATGACCTACTGGGAGCTAATCCTTGGCTGCTAAATCCCGAGTGGCAGGTTTTAGCTGAAGAGAAAAAGATAACCACTCAGCTGCGAGAGTGGGGAAAGAAGGACCTGCCCGACTATCAGGGGCGATACGATTTTCTTGCGTTATCCCGAGAAGGTCTGCTTGTTATCATCGAGATTAAACGACCAGATTACCCTGCCGAGCTCTCCGAGTTAAACAGATTGATGACTTATGCAGAGCATTTGGGGAAAGCGTATCCTGCCGAAATTCGGATGGTATTCATCTGTGGGAGCGATCCAAACATCGGCAAACAGAGCCGAGATCGATTCGACGCGATGTCCGACTACGAAATTCGTTATTGGAGCACGCTTTTTGATCGGACACGGCAAGTCTATTCACATTATCGCGCCGTACTAGAAGGTTCCGTTTCCGATCCTGGATTCAAGATTAAAGAAGAAGAAGTCGTTCGTACGCGTGAGCTACTAGCTGGCGGAATGCATCGCGGGCAAGATGAGCGGGCTAAGGGTATCCCGGCGCAAGACGTAAACTATCAGCCCGAACGGAAACCCGACGCAAGCCAACAGCAAACGGGAAAGGGTAAAGACTTCATTTTTCAACGCGAGAAGCCTCGCCCTGACGCTAATCCAACTTAAGACAACGGCCATGGACCAACGGCTGAATTCGGGGAGAGGTTCAATTACGACTTTCGGTGGGCTTTCGCGGTCCGAACTGATGTCGCGAATTCGAAGCAGGAGGAACGCAACAACCGAATTGAAACTCATAAACCTGTTCCGTGCTCAGCACATTACAGGATGGCAACGAGGCTCTTCGCTCAAGGGAAAGCCTGATTTTGTCTTTCGCAAAGCCCGTTGCGCCGTTTTTGTCGACGGCTGTTTTTGGCACGGGCATGATTGTGCTCGGAATAACTCGCCCCAACAAAACGCTATCTTTTGGCAGTTGAAGATCGCGCGGAACCGGCTCCGAGATCGATGCGTTGCAAATTACCTCCGCCACAAAGGATGGTCTGTGATTCGCGTATGGGAGTGCCGCCTACGGCGCCACCCTGAATCAGTTGTTTTACGGGTCCAACGCTACATTGAGCAATCTGCCCAAAGAAGGCCAATTGCTTAAAGGTTACTCAAAACGCAGAATCAATCTTCCGCTCGGACCCGAGAATGAGAAAGAAGCGTGTTCGTAAGGCCTCCCTAGTTAAACGAACGGAAGACAAGGTATGGTTTAGTGCATCCTGGAATGTTCTCTCTGGAGGACTGCGTAGGCAGCGCGGAAGACCCGATCTGACAAAGCAGCTCTTTTCGATTGTAGCGGAGAAGTTACCTTTCGATGCAATAGATAGTGTGGGCCACGACGTTGCCGATCGGGGCATTTCTCCGTATGGGGTATACGTTGCGCATGACTCTATGGGCTATGCCCGGTATATAGGGCGCGGCCACGTTTTCGGCAGACTTAAGGCGCGTAAGAAGGCTCAGTCGTTAGAGCTTCAATATTTCTCTTTCTATATAGTCGCCGATAAGAAACACGAGCGGGAAATCGAGACGCTATTGATTCGGGCAGCTGGCCCTCACCTATCCTTCAATTCGCGCAAGAAACGCGTGGACATTCAGCCGGGTAACGTCCGCGACTTTGAAGCGGGAACAATCTTTTATGAACGACAATACAAGCGAGGACGACAGCGCAAGACCCGTCGAGGAAGGCCGCGCAAGATATTCTAGGGCGTAGTAGGCTCTCTATCTTACCGGCGGCCCTAGCGCGCCATGCTTGGTCAATCGGTTCCGCGAAGGCGAGATGGTTGCCGTCCGGTCGGTGTTCTTGACCGTTTTCACCTTGCCGCCGGAGGCCGCTCGCTGATGTCGATCCCCAGGCGATCGCGGTGGGGCTATGACCTGATCGCTCCCCGCCGTCACACCTGGCTGATGTGGCTGTCCACTCGCCACATCACCTGGGTTAGGCCTAAGTTTTGCCAGGAGCCGAGGCAGTGGATTGCTGCGCGCGAATGGGAGATCAGCAAAGTCGAACCACCGGACGTCCGTGAACTCTTCCTCATCATGCTTCAGGACCGAGCTGAGCTCGGTCCGCACCACGGACCAGAGACAGACATCCGTATGGCCGACGGTCAAACCGACGGTTTGATCGCACGTAATCATGAGCGGCGGCGCAATCTCGTGCGCAGGGGCGGGCGCTGGAGGACTGTTCGCTGATGTCGACCGAGGCGACCCAGAGCGTTCAGACAGGATTAACAGGATTTTGCTGGATTCGGAATTCTTCAATCCTGTGCTTCCTGTAAATCCTGTCCAAAGCCGAACGCTCATGACGGATATGCTGCTCGCTGAGAGACGGCGCCGGAGCGTTTCGGCAGGTGATACCTGGAGCCAGCCGCAGCCCCTTAGAACATCTTGTCGAAATCCTGGTGTGTTGATGCAGATCCAGTCGGCTTTATCACCGTCGCGCCGACAGACTGCACGGTAGCCGCTGCCGAAGCGCACCGACCAATACGGATGGGCTCCATGCAGTTTCTTAAAGCGGAGGCTGGGATGGTCGGATTCTCGGCGAAGAGTAAAAAAGCTTTGCGGGCTTGGCTACGAGTATCAGGCGAAAGCGCGTGGTAAAGAGCCCAGAACTCTTCCGTCCCGCGCGATCTCACAAGGTCGATTCGTCGAGCGGCTTTAGCCGGTCGTTACCCTCAAGAGACTTTTCCGCCCAACTGGCGAAACGCGCCATGCGCTCGGGATCCTGAAAACGCTTGTCCCAGCCCGCTTCATCTTCGCGCACCCGGCTTTGCTCTTCCTCCTCGCGCAGGAAGCGGGCGTAACTAAGAACCGCGCGCTGTGCTTCTGCTGGAAGCGCATGCACGGTGTCGAGAAGTGCGGAGTCTGCATCTGGCGCCACAGCTACAACCTTACCAAGGTGGGATTTCCGTGTCGAAGTCCTTTTTTGGAAAGGGAGGCGGACGACCTCAAAATGGGCGATGACATGGTCGACCCTCGTCGTCACACTTGCCTGATGTCGACGCCTTTCATTGCTTGGTTAGGCCTTAGATTTGCCAGGAGCCGAGGCAGCGATGGATTGCTGCGCTCGAATGGGAGATCAGCAAAGGCGAACCACCGGACCTCCGTGAACTGTTCCTCATCATGCTTCAGGACTGAGCTGAGCTCGGTCCGCACCACGGACCAGAGACAGACATCCGTATGGCCGACGGTCAAACCGACGGTTTGATCGCACGTAATCATGATCGGCGGCGCAATCTCGTGCGCCCGAGCGGGCGCTGGAGGACTGTTCGCTGGTGTCGATCCCGAGGGCGTGGGGCTTTCGATTGAATTCGGAAGCCAGGAAACCAGGAACTAGAAGTCACTTTCTGGCTTTGCCGTAGCGGATCGCATGGGGGACGTGCCTGTTCGCGAAGGTCGCCAATGACCAGCCACTCGGGAAGTAGACGGCAGTTAAGTCGCCGGCCCCCGTGGTTACGAGAAACTTTCTCTTAAGTAAGGAAACTTTTTTCTCAATTACGACCAGCGCTCATCTAAGGAGGACGAGTCTTTCCTTTGTTATTTCAAGTATGCCGTTAACAAGGGCGAGATTTTCCCTTAGCTCGGAAAGTCTTCCGCTAAGGAAGTCGCGCGCGTGTTTACTTACGACCAGAATTTCTCTAATTAAGAACAGGTTTCCCTTAACCACGAAAAAGTTTGCGCTACTTAAGAAAAAGTTCGACTTAACTACGAAAAGGTTTGAACTACTTAAGGAAAATCTTTCCTTAACCACGGAAAGAATTTTCTTAATTACGACCGGGCTCTCTTTTGCTACTTCCAGGCGAAACTTGTCCGCGGAAAGAATTTTTCCGGCCGCGTTACGGAGCTGGCATGCGCGTTGCTTTCTCTTCGTCCATATTTTTTCGCGGCCCGGCCCGAACGGACTGGGAACTTCTGCGGAACTTAATGCAGATGCCCACAAAGGATGGGCTGTTAAACAAGACTTATGATTCGGACCTACAAGAACTTCGGCGCGTTCACACCTATCGGGGTGTATAACCAGCTGGGGTTAGTAATCGATGGCTGCGACGGCAATACCAACTTCCCGGACCTCCCGTATTCGGTCGCAGTAATGAAGACACAGCAAACAACCCTCAATGATGCGATCCTGGAGGCGCAAACGGGCGGGTCGGAAGCGAAGGCGCAGCGGGAAAATGTGGTGGAGCAAACCATCGTCATGCTGCGCAAGAATGCCAGCTATGTGGATATCCATTGCAATGACGACATGGCCATCCTGCTTAGCTCCGGCTTTGAAGCGGTCAGCACCAATCGCGCGCAATCGCCGCTTAACCAGCCGGAAATCCTCACGGTCGAGTATGGCAACAGCGGCGAGCTGCGCCCGCGCGTCAAAGGCCAGGCGAACGTGAAGAGCTTCGTCGGCCGGATCAAGGAGGCTAACGGGAGCGAGTTTGGCCCGAACATCTCCTTTGCCAGCTCGCGCAAAATCGTGTTCGACGGCCTTAAAGCTGGTGTCACCTATGTGATGCAAGTCATGGCCGTCGGCGGCAGCAACGGCAGCAGTGATTGGAGCGAGCCGGCCTCCAAGATGGCGATGTAACTCTCAGTTCATCGAACTAGAAGACGGCGGCTGCGTGATGCGGCCGCCGTTTTTCGTTGGCGGGATTTTGAAACTCTAGCTCCGGAAAAATCTCGCCACAGTCACTGGTCTAAGATATCAAAGGGGCGAGACCGCTATCCGCAATTGATCATCGCAGCACGAGGGGTCACATACTGGCGAGCCACCGCAGGACCACCTACCATGAAAAAAATCCGACTCTTCGCTCTGCTCGCACTTCTGTGGGTGCCAGCATCGTCGTCCATCGCACAAATTCCAGCGAGCGAGCTTCCTCCTTCTGGCACTGATACTGGTCTTATTGGCAAGTACGACCCGGAGAATGGGATCGCGCAATTGATCAAGGATAAGACGAAGGAGTCAGCCGCGAGCAAGATCTTCGAGGATGAACATGTGCTCGTCTTCATGCCGCTGCCGGAGGAAGAGGTGGTCGCGCCGGGTCACGTGCTGGTGGTCCCGAAACGTATGGGCGCGCGCAATCTGCTCGACCTTAAGCCGGAGGAGATGGGCTACCTGCTGCTAACGGTGCAGAAGGCCGCGATCGCGCAAAAAAATGGGCTGGGAGCAACCGGTTTCCGAGTTCAACAAAATAACGGGCTCAGCAGCAGCCAAACCGTTTACCATGCTCATTTTCACGTCATCCCCTCGTTCGGAGGACAAGCGCCTGGAACACCAGCGCCGAGGAGAGTGCTTGCGCCGGAGGAATACGCCACGATCGCGGCTAAGCTGCGCGCGGCCTGGCCGAAATAAGACGCGCGTCTATGACCGCGGCGTTAGTGCATTGGCCTCACCTAATGCAGGTGCTGGCGCCGGCGCGTTCCGGCAGAATACGACTACATGACTGAATCCCGCCAGCTCCTTCGACATTTCCTCGCCGCTCTCGCCTACCGTACGCAGAAGGCGTTGCGGGACGCGCCGGGCGACTTCGGCGATTTCCGCGCCGGTCCGACCTCACGGACACCGTATGAGCTCCTCTGGCACATGACTGGATTGATGGGCTACGCCCGCACGATGCTGCATGGAGGGGAGTTTGAACCGCCGCGTCTGCCGACTGTGGCCGAAGAGGTCATGCGGTTTCATAGCACGCTTGAGGCATTGCGGGACGATTTTGCCGACAACACCTTAAAGGCTCGAATAAGCGATGAGCAATTCCTGCAAGGACCGCTGGCCGATGCGATGACACATGTCGGCCAGCTCGCCTACCTGAGGCGTCTTCAAGGGAATCCGGTTCCATCGGAGAACTTTATCTTCGCGGCGATCGCACCGGAGAATGTCGGTGCGGAACAAGCCTTACCGAAAGCGCCAGATCCCGACTGGCGCCCGGATGAAATGCCACACGCACCCGGTCCGCGCCGCCGCGGTCCATTCGCGTGACCATCGGGAGTTAACTCAGCTCGTTGGCAATCAGGGACGGCACGCGCTCATCAGCGGGAGTCGAATCCGCGGGGCGACCGAATGACTCTTTTCGAGGCGACCTCGGGATTTTGGGGGACGACTCCGAGAATTTTTCCACCTAACCGTGCGGCCCGTGACGTGCCGACTGTCCCCCTGTCTGCCAGCTACAACCAGCTTGCTCGTCTATGAAAAAATCTTTCTTTCTTTGTTCCTTCGCTTCCGTCGCTGCGCTCCTTCTCGCTCCGGAAATCGCTTTGGCGGTTAATCTGATCCCGAATGGAGATTTTCAAGCCGGCTCGACCGGTTTCACGACCACCTATTTCGATAGCACCGGAATTTATAACCTGACCGAGGATGGAACGATCTACGTCGGGAACGATCCAGGCGTGCAAAATTCCTACTTCGTCAACGGCGCTAACAGTAACAATGGCCTCGGCGGATTTTTCGATCATACCCTGGGGAACAGCTCCGGTCTGATGTTGATGGTGAATGGCAATGCGAATACGGCGGCTAACGTCTGGAAGATCGGCGCGCCTCTTTCCGTAGTTGCGGGAACTCCTTACCGTTTCTCCGGTTATATCTCTAACATCAATGCCTACACCACGCCTGAGCAGGAGCCAGCCCTTAGCTTCCAGCTTAGCCTCGATAATGGCGTAAACTGGCAGGCACTAACTACCTCGGCCGCTCCGACCGATCCGGCCGTCTGGTATCTAACGGAAGTCGATGGCATCTTTGTCGACCCGTCGTCGAACGTGCTAATTCGTCTGCTTAACGCGCAGTCCTCCATCTCGGGGAACGATTTTGCGATCGATGACCTATACTTCGGCCTTGCGGCCGATGCGCCGGACATAGGAACTAACCCCTTCAATCCGGCCAACGTCCAAGCGTTCACTGGCTTGCCCGTGCCGGAACCTTCTACCTGGATGATGCTGGCTACCGGCGCGTGCGGGTTGCTCCTGCTACGGCGTCGGAGTGCGGGGCGCTAGCGCACCATGCTTTGATCAGTCACTTCGCCAAGGCGATGTGATTGCAGGGTGACACCGCGTGCCGCCAGAAATCGCCGCACCGTCCTGACTCCTTAGGAATTCCTCCGTGGTAAGCGAATCGCGCGTTAGCATCGCGAGCGATGGCGGTGCGTCCTGTAAAAGTCGAGTGGCGAAACTGGCAGGACTCGCTGCGGTTTGCCGAAGGAAGGTCGCTCTTATTATGCAAGATGTTCCCTGCCTAAACAAATGGAGTTGGCGACCGGCGGGCCGGCACGGTGAGCATCGCGAAAAACGAGCGGAGAAACTCTTTCCCCTGCGCGACCGGTAACGCCGCGCTACCTTATGAACAATGACTGAGGGCGAAGACTTCCTGCAGTGGGTGAGCGATCCGGCCCGGACCAGCGATGAGCTGTTCACGGTCGAGATGTTACTGGAGCGGAATCGAGGACATAACTGGCCGCTCTCGCTGGTCGAGACCGGCTTCGAGGCGGAACTGGAACGGGCGCGCGCGCGCAAATTGAATCCGGGATATCGGCCGGCGCTGCACCACGAGGAGCTGCTCATTCTGGCCGAGCGGGCGGCGACGCTGAAACACTTCAGCGGCGCACATAACGACCGGCCGTTCCGCAATCTGGAGGCGCTCCGGTTTTTTCCCGCGCTGGAAAACGTCCAGGTGCAAAGCAGCGATGTGAAGGATTTCCGGCCGCTGGCCAGCCTGACCAAGGTGCAATCTCTTTCGATCGCCGAGTATAGCGATCTCTACGGCTGCCATCCCACCTGCCTGGCGGAGTGTGGCGAGATGCCGGTGTTATCACGGGTGCACCTGGCCCTGACTCATCCCTGGCCCGATCTACGCGGCCTCAGCCAGTGGCGGGCGGTGAGTCACCTTTCTTTTAACGGCAACATTCTCGCATTGGAAGATGTGCCGGAGTTCCCAGCAGCCCGGACGGTAAGGCTAAGCAATTGGCCCGGCCAAAGCGTGGCGCTCCGTAGTTTGCGCCGGCTTCCGCTGATGCCCAAGGCGCGGCAAGTGACGCTCGCGACTGCGGCCACCCTAGACGGCGTTGAACGTTACCCTAGCGTCCTGAACCTGGACATCGCCGGCTGTTTCAGCGACCTGACTCCGCTCAGTGCGATGGATAACATCACCGCGCTGACCTTGCGTTCGGAGCGGTTCGATGATCTGCGGCCGCTAACGAAGATGGCGCGCCTGCGCGAGATTACTTTCTCACGCGAATGGCCGCTCGATCTTTCGCCGCTGGCCGATTGCCCGCAGTTGCGGCGGGTGGTGTTTGAACGCTGCGCGATGATGCGGACGGAAGTGTCGGCCCTGAACGCCGGGTTGCTGCCGGAAGAGATGGATTTCAAAGCGGAGCAGCCGCGGCCGATCAGGCCACTAAGATGTTATCGGCTGGAGAAAGAGGACAATGCGGGTTCGGAGTTTTTCACTGCGCGCGAGCAGAAACTGATGGCGGAGCGCGAACAATTTTACGATGGCGACCTGGCCATGGCCGAGGCGGAAAAGCGCGCTTTCACCGCCGCGATGCAAACAGGGTTCGACGCGCTCCTCGGTCGGGGCTGGGGCATTTTCCAACTGCCCTACACTTCGATTAAGCGCTACGCGGACAGCGTGCGGGTGATGGAGCTGGTGGAACTGGTGCGTGAGTATTCCGCCCAATCCCGCTTTCCGCTCTACCTGACACTGATCGTGGCACCGCATGCGGACATGAGTGACGAGCTGGCAGAGATCAAGAAGCGCGAGGCGGAGACAAGCGCGTCGGATGGCGATTACCTGTTGCCTTACTACGAGCCAAAGCGCGTGCTAGATGAGAACGAAGAACAGCGCCGCGCGCGCGAAGACCGTTACCGCGTCTTGCAGCGCGAACATCTGCGGCGCTTGCGTGGCGATGAGGAGGGCGATCTGCCTTACCCGCCGGAGGATGAGCCGGAGGAAGAAGAAGAGGAAGAACCACTCGCGTCGATAGACGAAGAAGAAAGCGAAGGCGGAGTGGCGATTGCCCCGCCGCCACCTGCACCTCCAGATTCGGAGAGCTTGAGTGACGACCTCATGTTCTACCTGGCAGTCTACGAAGATTGTGTAGTCGTTAATTCGCAGTGGGCCGACCGGGCGGAGTATACGCTCGGAGTTCCCTTTGTGATCTGGACGCCGGAAGTAGTAGCGGAGTTAGACTAAGCGGCGCAAGGCTGGCGCGTAACCTGGCTGCGCTAGATCAAACTCCTTGGCACTCCCCTGAGCTAGCCGGCGCTCGCGCCTAGCCAGTAGGCTCATGAGGGCGGCGAAGGGGTTCGTGGGAGTAAAGTTTACTTTCGGCACCTCGTTCTACCTCTGGTCAGTCTCGCGCTTGAGTCGGTCCTACGGAGTACACGAATTTCGCAGATTTGAATTC
Organism: uncultured Chthoniobacterales bacterium; assembly: GCA_964236815.1. Classification (GTDB taxonomy): domain Bacteria; phylum Verrucomicrobiota; class Verrucomicrobiia; order Chthoniobacterales; family UBA10450; genus JACCTI01. Next base: position 39,870 of record CAXSFN010000030.1, on the reverse strand, counting down.
GGCATCTGCGGAGATCGAGGGCGCTTAGGGCCTGTTAATTAAGGAAACGTTTGCCCTAACCATGAAATATCCCGCCCACCTTAAGTAAAGGTGTGACTTAAACCTGGGTAAGTTTTCGGTTGAAGATCACAGACTGACCTCTCTCTGGTCGGCTTGGCAGGCCCGCGCCGTCTGGAGGTTGCCCCTTGGGATTTGGTGCATTGGACGTTACTAGATTAGAAATTGATTCCAGAGTTGGCTGGCTTTTGCATAAGGTATCGCCATGGCAAAAATCGGGGCTTTTGTTTCCTACAACCACAAGGATAAGAAAATCGCGGAAGCGGTGGTGGAATCGCTCACCTCCCTTTCTCCGGACCTGTCTGTTTTCATAGATCACTCTGGCATAGAAGGCGGAGATGATTACGAGGAGAAGATTTCCGATTCCATCCAGAACTCTCAGTGGTTCATTTTCATTTATAGCGGAGGAGGAATCTCGGAAAAGGACATGAGCTGGTGTTTCTACGAAGCTGGTCAATTCAGAGCCAAACTCGAAGCGGCCGATCAAACAAAAATCATCAGAGATCGAATGTGTTTTCTGTATGACGGCGAACGCCCGAGCCAACTGGCCCGCCAGCAAGGTTCGTTGATCTCAACAACGGATCGAAACGACAGGCCATTGAATATCGAGGCGGAAAACGACGATTCGATCAATTACGAAAGCACGGATTTGTTTGCTCTCCTGAGCCTTATTCTAACACGGTCAACCACTGAGCCGCTGGCTAACGTGAACGACCCCAACGTTCGCAAGCGGATGAGGAATTGCGTGCGGAAGATAACTCTGGCGTTCGTTCGGAACAGGATTGACGACCGTATCGGGGAGGATGTGTTTCAACCTCGCATCAGTTTTATAATTCCAGCTCAAACACAAAGGGAAGCTGACGGTCTAACATCGGCCACGGTCGTCACCGGAGAATTCAACGCCCTGCCCAATATTTTTACGATCGCAGGCACCTCTACGACGTGGGGTGACATCAAGGGAGTAGCTTCGGCGAAAAGGGGTAACGAGATGACGCCTCTTTGGATATACGATCTGGAAGCCGCGGCCCGAGACCTCGCGGGAGGTAAGGTACCAAGACAGACGGATTTCCTTTGCCTTGGGAACGACGATAAGTTCTACCGGCCCATCATCGCGCGGACCGAAAATTTCAGAAGCAAAGCCAAGAAATGCTACGTCGCATTCATCCCGTCCCGGGACCGCCGGTTCAACGTTTCATTTCGCACTTCGCTTCTTTTGAGCGCCCTCATTTTGTCGATCCGCTTCCGTCAGCGCGTGTTGCCTTTGGCAGACGATATCGCGAAGGCGCAGAACCTGCCCGAACGAAAGAAGGGCGAGTTACTGCAAAAGCTCCAACAGGAAATCGTCCTAGTAGAAGCAGAGGCGGAAGAATTCGGGATGAAGGCGCCGAAGGACGTTCATGACGATCCCTCTATTCTCAACGGATTTCGGGATGGGCCGGGAAAAGACGTGCTGCGCGACGAGATAGGAAAGTGGACGGCAGCAAGAATGTCGATCTTTAACGGGATACGGGATGCTCAAAGTCCCACGAAGGATGCTACCTGGTCCGATGCTGCCAGCGTGGTTATCAATTCCTTCGAGGGAATGAAAGGGATGAACAGCACATTTATTGACGAACTTTGTAACGAACTGCTCTACGCCGAAAAGATCGAGACTCCGGCGCCCTCAAAAGGGAGCACTTAGGTCTTAGCTCTCCAGCCGCTTTAAAGAGTTAGCTCCCGTCCTAACCCCTCAGGGTTCAGTGCAGGCTGGCGCGGTCGAAGGTATCGCCGGACTGCAAGATGGCACTGCCATCTGCGTCGGCGATACAGATCTTACGAGTCAGTCTGCGCCTACCTCTTCCCCTCGAAAAGCGGGAGATATTTTTCGTAGCCTTCTTCCTTTAACTTCTCTACCGGCACGAAGCGGAGAGAAGCTGAGTTGATGCAATAACGCATCCCGCCTTTGTCTTTCGGTCCGTCACCGAAGATGTGACCGAGATGCGCCTCGCTCTTCCTCGTCCGCACTTCGGTGCGTTCCCTGCCGCCGGTTAGGTCTGCCTTTTCCTCCAGGTTCTCTTTCGCGAGCGGCTGGGTGAAACTGGGCCAGCCCGTTCCGCTATCGAATTTATCCAGCGAAGTGAAGAGCGGCTCGCCGCTGATCACATCCACATAAATCCCTGGCGCGTGATTGTCCCAGTAAGCATTCTTGAATGGTGGCTCCGTCCCGCACTGCATGGTCACGTTATATTGCTCCTCGGTTAGCCGCGCGCGCAGATCGGCCTTGGACGTTTCCTTGTCGGCTGCGCTGCTTGGAGCGGCCGCCGTTTTTGCTTCGTTCTCGTGGTGGGCCATAGCTTTATTAAAAATGAAGAGCGCGCCCGAGATTGCAAGAACCGTTAGGAACCGTGGCTTAAAACTGGACGTGTTTTAGACATGGGAAGCACAAAAGGCGAACAACGGTCGTCGGCTGCCGCGCCTTATGCAAAAACGCCGTCGAAATGTTCGCGGCGAAACAAAGCGGTTCGCCTACTTGGCCGGACCCACCATGATGCGGGTGAGCTGGCGTATCCAGCGCGCGTGGCGTTTCTCATTCGGCACGACTAACCGCAAAGGACTTTCGTCAGCCGGAAGCACCTTTCCATCCCGCGTATCCGCGAGCAGCACGTGATTGTCAGAGAAAGCCGGGTCTAGCTCCGCCAGAGAAAAAACTGCGCGATAATTATCGGCAGCTTCCAGGATAACCACCCAGGAAACATATTCGCCCTTGATCGCAGCCCCTTCGGGAACGCCCGCCAAAGCAGGTCGCGCAGCCAGACACCTTCGTAAACCGAAGCGGGCTCCTTCTCCGAAGCCCGCACTTCCACCTTCTTCCGCTCCAGTTGATGCAGTAATTCCGGAGTAAGCTTGAAAGCAGAGCTATTGCCCACAACTTCCAAGGTTGGAACTGCCGAGCTGCCTTCAGGATCAGAGTTGGACTGAGAGAGAAGGACTGCGCCGAGAAAAAGAATGCCAAAAAAGTTCCAGCCACGACCCATACTAGACAATCTTCTTATATCGGCCCGCCTTGCTATTCAATCAGCGTTTCTTGTTCCGAAGCGCCCTCCGCTTTCTTCTTCTCGAAGCTGCCAGCCAAGCTCGGACTTAGGCAAGGGTCGAAGGAGATGAGAGCTTACCTGCGACTCTCGCTTTTACGGACGATCTAATATCAATCGCCGCCTGGGCGGAATTCGTCCAGACAGATACGTCACTGCTCACGGCGGTGCGCCCACTGGCTGCTCAAGGTACGCAAGTTAAGGGTGCTTGGGGATACCTACAGAATACTTAGTGCTCGTGAGCTGGAAGCTAAGCGGTAATTCGATGATCATAGGTCCACGGCGCAGACGCCAGTTTTGCAACGCCGCCAGGGTGGTTTGATCGAAGATAGCGTCCCGGGATGATTTCAGAACCCTGGCCTTAACCGCGTCGCCGTTCGGTCCGACGCGCAACTCATAGAGACCTTCTCCGCGCTTCTCAATCCAAGGGACGGTGCGCGGATACTGCGGCATTGGGCCGTTGAGGACGGTCCCTTTGCCGAGAAACGGAGCGAGCACCTTGTCCATCGGCTTGGCATCCACGTGGACAGTGGTGATGACCTCTCCCTGCATCGTGTAATTAATCGGGATGCGAACCATCGTTACAGTATCGGGCTGGAACCGCCAATGACGGAAGGTGTTCACGGTGTTGTTATCCAGCAACGCATACCCGGTGCTTTGCGCCATATAGGCATGAGTTACTTTGCCGGAGGAGGAATTGACTTCCAGAATTGCAATCCCGCGCCCAACCATGTGCGCGCGACGGGCTTCGTAGGGGTAGTCGGGTCGCGGAGCGGCGATCGCGATCGCTCGTGCCTGTCTCCCGTCACCTTGGGGTTTAGCGGCAGCGCGCAAGAGACCCGCTGAAAAGACAAGTAGCCAAAACCCGATGAGCACCTTTTTCATCTTCTAGCTTTGTGCTGTTGTCACCTCCGAGTGTCAAGACTTGCACGTCGCGCCGAGAACGATCGCGCCAACATCATGATCTCGCGGTTAGAAGGAAGGGACCGCGAGGTTTCCACCCTTTGTCCTTCTTTAGGCCCACCACGACCTTCGACTTAGACCTAGGAGCGAACAGCGTTCCGTCGGCGGCGCAATGCTAAGACAAGCGCAAAGCCACCAAGCCCGATCAGAGTGCAAGTCTTAGGCTCCGGCACCGGCTGACTGGATTCGAACGCGATGTTATCGACCGCGCCGGCAAAGAAACCGCTGCCCGGATTCGTGGTCGTAATCTGGAGCCGCACATCGCCTGTGCCATCTCCCAGATAAGAGAAGTAAGCCTGATGAAACTCCTCGATCCCATTCCATGCTCCCGGCGTTACATCCGTAAAGGCCACAGCCTGGTCGAGCGAGTTAAGGACTGAGATGCGCAATTGGTCTGAATCGCGCGTCGCCTGACCGCTCGTGACATAGACCGTTGGCGCGATATCGAAGCTTACCCAATAACGGATGCCCAGGGTATTGCAGGAGAAAGCCGTGTTCAGCGTGTAGACATTCGGATCGCCCCCGGAGTAGACCATCAGCGCCCAGTTATCCGGACTCGTTTGCACCGCGTGGATGGCATTAAATCCACTGAAAGACCAACCGGTAAGCGAAGCATTATACTTAATCGAGAGCCCAGTCTGGTATTGCGTGCCGGAGTCGTATTGCCCGCCTGTGATCCCATTGAGATCGAAGGAAGCGATCACATCCGCGCGCGACGCGGCGACGAAGTGAGCGAGCCAAAGCACGGCCACGAGGGAAAGGAATTTTGCTCGATCGAGAACTCTCATGCAGCGAATGAAAGCTAGAAGCAGACCGGCCTCGGCTTTTCCTCACCGCCTGTGCGGACTCTCTCGCCAATCACTCCCACATCGCGGACTTGGGACGGGCCAAGACCGTCTCACATTTGGAGAGTACGGAAATAGCCAGCGCATCACTGCGCCCCCTGGTTTCCGCAAGCTTCTGGAGACTGGAAAGAATTGAGGGAGTCGTCGCGGCGCTCGCGATCTCCAAAACCAAGTTGCTTTTTCGCCGCCTTTTCGATACTGCTCCGCCTCGAATGCGGTTATATCCGCCACAACAGGAATAGATATGATTAATCCAGCAGAAGGGCCCACCCACGGCGGCGGCAACGGCGCGATCGATGAAAGCCAGAACGTCGATCGCATCCGCGACATTCTTTTCGGGCCGCAGATGCGCGATTATGACGGCAGATTCCAGCGCCTGGAGGAGCGGCTTAATCTGGAGGCGAACAACATTCGCTGGGATATTCAAAAGCGGCTGGAGGCGCTCGAAGCTTTCACGCGGGGTGAGACCGAATCGCTCCATCATCGCCTAACGAGTGAAAACAACGAGCGCGCCCAGGCTCTCGAGCGCATCGCGCGCGAGCTCGGCGAGACCGCCCGGCGTTTAGAGGAAAAAATCGGCCAGCTCGATGGCCACATCGCGAAGGAACTGCGCGAGGTCCGCCAGCAGTTGCTCGATCAATCAAAAATGCTCGGCACGGAAATCCGCGAGCGGCACGACCAGCTCAAAGCCGGCCTCGAGCATGAGTCGCAACAAATTCGCGGCGCGATGACCGGCCGCGAAACACTTGCGGAGATGTTGAGCGAAATGTCGTTGCGATTGAAAAACGACTTCAAAGTTCCGGGCGCGTCGTAAGGAAAGCGCGGTCGATGCGCATTTCTCCGATGAATCCGGACGAGGAGCTCAGGGAGCTCCGCCGTCTTCTTTTTAGTCGCGAACAGCAGGAGCTGAGCGAACTGCGGGAGCGTCTGGGCGATAAACAAATTCGGGCACGCGACGTGGCGGGTGTGCTGCCGCAAGCGCTCAAGCTCAGCCGCGCCCACGGCGAGGAACTGTCGCGCGCGCTGCAGCCGGCGGTAGAAGGTTCGGTCCGCGAATCGATTGGAAAAAATCCACAGATTTTTATCGACGCGCTTCATCCGATTCTCGGACCGATGGTGCGTCGCTCGATCGCAGAAAGCCTGCGCCATTTGTTGCAAACGTTAAACCAAACGCTCGAGCACACCTTTTCATGGCGTGGTTTGCAATGGCGTCTCGAAGCCTGGCGCACCGGGAAAAGCTTCGCCGAAATCGTGATGCTGCGGAGTCTGGTCTATCGCGTCGAGCAGCTCTTTCTCATTCATCGCGAGACGAGCCTCTCGTTGCTTCACGTCGCTGCGGATGCCAGGACTACGCAGGATTCTGACATGGTCGCGGGGATGCTGAGCGCGATTCAGGATTTCGCGCGTGACTCTTTCAAGACCGGCGAAGATGCGTCCCTGGAGGAATTCCGAATTGGCGAGCTGCAAGTCTGGATCGCGCCCGGCCGGCACGCTTACCTGGCCGCGGTCATTCGCGGAAATCCACCGCGCGAATTGCGCACCAATCTGGAGGAAGCGATCGACAGTGCGCACATCTTGCAGGGCGCCGCGCTGGCGAATTTTAAAGGCGACGCCTCAGCTTTCGAGTCGCTGCGGCCGGAGCTGGAAAGCTGTCTGCGCGCCCAGTACCAAAACAAGAGCGCCCGGAAGCGGAATACGCGCGCCTGGTTTTTCCTTTGTGTGGCGACGGCGCTTCTTCTGACTGGATTTTTCTTCGCCTATCAAAGCCATCGGCATTGGCAGGATTTTTTGCAGCGCTTGAATGCAGAGCCGGGCCTGGCCGTGAGCTCGTCCAAGCATCACTGGATCGGAAATTCCTACATCGGCGGAATGCGCGACCCGCTCGCGCCAGATGGCGCGGCCATGGCAAAAGCAGCGCAGCTCAATCCAGCGCGCATTCAGTTCGACTGGAAAAACTTTCTGTCGCTCGATCCGGCCAGCGTGCGGCGTCGATTCGCGCAGCGCTTCGGATTGCCAAGGGGTGCGATCGTGGCCGTGGAAGGCGGCGTGGTGAACATCTCCGGCCCCGCGCCTTACGAGTGGATCGAGCCGATTCGCCGCGAAGGAACCCATGTCCCCGGCGTGACTTCAGTGGTCGAACATAACCCCACCATTGTTTACGATCCGTTTCTTGCGCTGCAACGTTTCAAAGCCGCTTTTCCGCTGCCGTCGACGGTTACCGCGGCGATAGCTGACAGCACGCTCACCCTCGCTGGGACGGCTCCTTACGAATGGATCGCGCCGGTCCGCGAAGGTGCGACCCGGCTTCCCGGCATCACCGCGATTTCTGGCGATGATTTGCAGGTGGAGTTCGATCCGAAACTCGTGCAACAACGTTTCGAGGCGCGCTTTGGATTGCCGGATACGGTGAACGCTGCGGTTCAAAACAACCGGCTTGTTCTTTCCGGCGAAGCACCCCATGCCTGGCTCGATCGGGTGCGGCGAGGAGCTTTGGAAGTGCCCGGGGTGCGCGCGCTCGACGATCGTAAAGTTGAAGACATCGATCAACGCGCCTTTCATCAATCGAAGTCGGTCATCGAAAGCGCCTACGTTTATTTCCTGGTAAACAAAGACAACTTTGCCACGGAAGGTTTCGCCGCGCTCTCGCGTTTACCGGATGAAATCCGACGCTGCTTTAACGCTGCCCAACGTATGGGCGTGAATGTGAGCCTCGAGGTTCGCGGCTATGCGGATGCGGTCGGAGCGGAAGGATCGAATGCCGATTTGAGCCGACGGCGCGCGGAAGCAGTGCGCAATTTTCTGATCTCGTGCGGGCTCGACGGCGCGCAAATGAAGTCGTTAGGGCTAGGCGCGCCGCCGCCGCCGAAAGCGGGCGACAAAGCGCAGGCAGAGGAATCCGATCGCCGGGTGGCATTGCGTGTCATGATCCAGCCCTCGACCCCGTGATTCAAAAAAAAGTGTGCATGATCGGCGCGTCCGGCGTCGGAAAGACCAGTCTGGTTTCGAAATTCGTCCACAGCATTTTTTCTGACAAGTATCTCACCACCGTCGGCGTGAAGATCGACAAGAAAACAGTCCGCGCGGGTGAGACGGAGGTGAAGTTGATGATCTGGGATCTGGCAGGCGACGATGATTTTCAGCGGTTGCAAACATCCTATCTGCGAGGGACGAGCGGATATCTGCTGGTGGCGGACGGGACGCGGCGGGCGACGTTCGAGCAGATCGTAGAAATCCAAAAGCGTGTCGCGGAAGTGTTGCCGGAGGCGCCGTTCATCCTTGCGCTGAACAAGGCAGATCTGGAGCCGCAGTTTGAGGTCTCGTTAGGCGATATCGAAGGGTTGGCCGCGAAAGGTTGGAAGACGCTGAAGACGAGTGCGAAGGAAGGTGTGGAAGTTGAAGAAGCGTTCACCGAACTCGCGCGAATGATGACGCAGAATGCCTAACGAGTAATGTGAGCGCCTCGTTACTTTGTCATCCTAAGCGGAGCGAAGGATCGCTGGCTATTTCCGCCTTGCAGCGCTGGGCCGCAGAAATGTTCAGAGATCCTTCGCTTTGCTCAGGATGACAATTTTGAAGCAGATTGAAAAAGATGGCGGCGGGCGGTCATTTCGTTATGGCTGATTCGGCTGCGAATTCCGCCCTGCGCGCGCTCGGGTACGCGCTTTTCACGCGCGAAACCTCGGGAGCGTTACGCATCACCGGTGGTTCGCCCGATTGGTTGAAATCGCTCTGGCCTGAGATTGGGACGGGCAATAATGCGCTCGACTCCGGGGTTTCGCCCTTCCTCGAAAACTTCCTGATCGACGCAGAGGAATGCTGGCGCGCGGGCGGAGAGAAACGCGCGAATTCAGGACCGTGGATCGAGCAAGATGCGCAGGGTAGCGACGTGCAATTGGAAGCGACTGCGCTCTCTCTCGATGGGCAAGCCGTGCTGCTGCTTGAGCGTTTAGGCGAAGCGTTCGAAACCCGGAAAGTGATGCTGCAGAAAGCGCGCGAAAATGTGATCGCGTATCAGCGCCTCAATTCTGAGATTCAAAAAAAGGAGATTTTGCTCCATTGCGTGGCGGAAGAGATGACTGCTTCGCTGGCCAACGTCATCACCTCGCTGCGACTTCTCGAGCAGGAAACAAATTCACCGACGAGCAAACGGTTACTTGGCCTGGCCAACCGCGCGACCGATCAGCAGCAGGCCCTGATTCACAAAGTGCTCTCGGTCTTCGCGGAGGAACTGAGCGGACTCTTCGGGCAGAATGGCGATGGGCCAGGCGAGACCGATTTGCTGGCCGCAATTCGGGAAGCGATTGAAAGGAACGTACCCGCGGCCGCGGAGAAGAAGATTCGCCTAACGAGTCCAGCGAGCGCGACGGAAGCGAAAGTTTCGATCGATTCACGCCATCTCGAGCGAGCTCTCACCAATCTGATCGAGAATGCGATCGAGCGAACTCCGACCGGGGGTGAGATCATGATTACACTCGCTGACGAACCTGAATCCTTCGTCGTCAACGTGGAAGACAACGGGACAACTATGCCGCCCGATGCTTGCGAGAATTTATTTTCTCCCTCCGAGCATGCCGCTCGTTTGCCGCATGCGTTCATCTTGCGTTTGCAATTCTGCCGAATGATCGCGGAAAACTGCGGTGGCGAAATCGGCTGCGCAGTGCGAGAGGGTCGGGGAAATCGTTTCTGGATTCGACTCCCGAAAGTTTCCCGATGAAGGCGCTGGTTTTGATCGATAACGACGCGCTTTCACGCGCTCTGCTTTCGCAGTGTTTGTCCGGCGAAGGCTGGCGCGTGCTCGAAGCCAATGACGGCGAGGCTGGCTTCGATCTCGTTTTGAAACATCAGCCCGCGGCGGTGCTCTGCGCTTTGCGTCTTCCGAAGCGCAATGGATTCAAGGTTTGTCGCGCGATCCGCGAGCAAGCGGACCTGAGCAAGACCCGCGTCGTCCTGACGAGTGTGAGCCAGTTCGCCAATGACCGTGATAGCGCCTTCGCGGCCGGGGCGGACGATTATCTGATCAAGCCGATCGAGCCGGCCGCGCTTCGGCGCGCTTTGGAAAGCACGGCTGAAAATGGAAGCGCAGTGGAGTTGATTGCGCTAGCGGAGGAAGAGGCGCCGGCCGGTCCGACGCAAATACGCTTTTGGGGTGTGCGCGGGTCAATCCCAACGCCGGGTGCGGAGACCGCGCGCTTCGGCGGTAACACATCTTGCGTAGAAGTGCGCGTCGCGAATCAAGTCATTATTCTCGACGCCGGTTCCGGCATCCGCCGACTTGGCCAGTCGCTCATGCGCGAATTCCGCGACCTGCCGGTCAACATCACTCTGCTCGTCACACACACGCATTGGGATCACATCCAGGGCTTTCCGTTTTTCGTTCCGGCATACAATCCGCGCGTCAACATCCGCATCCTCGGTTACGAAGGCGCGGTTCATGGATTGCGCGGCGCGCTCTTCGAGCAAATGCAGAGCGCGTTCTTTCCTGTCGGGCTCAATCAAATGGCGAGCCGCGTCACCTTTGAGGAGCTGGAGGAGATGGAGTTCGATCTCGGCGGAATAAAAATTCGTTCGATCTTTGCCAATCACCCGGGGATTTGTCTGGGCTACCGATTGTCCACCCCAGCCGGGGATATTGTTTATCTGCCGGACCACGAGGCCTACGAGCGGAACGAAACCGAACGGCAGCGGGCCGCAGGCGAAACTTCACCGGCCGGCCTCGAACATGCGCGGCTTCAGGACGAACAGGTGATCGCGTTTCTACGCGACGCGGATGTCGTAATTGCCGATTCGCAGTACGACCTGGCCGAATATGAAACGCGGCGTGGTTGGGGTCACACCTGCGCGGACGACACCGTCGATCTCGCGATGCGCGCGAAGGTGAAACAGCTTTTTCTTTTTCATCACGATCCGGATCACAATGATGAGAAAATTAACGAGATGGTCACGCGCGCGGAAGAGAAGGTGCGCGAGAAAGGCGCGGCCTTAAGAGTGAGCGCTGCTTGCGAAGGCGCTGAGTTTGTGTTGGAGCCGGACGCGACGCCTAACGAGTAGTTGGGTCGTCTTCGTTCCAGAGAATTTTATCTGGACCCGCGGACCTGATCTCCATGTGGTCGCGCGAAATTTGGTGGAAGAAATACGGTGTCCCCCAGCGGTCGAGCAGCTCGCCTTGCTCGTTCAACTTCATGCCTTCGGGCGGACCGAGCGTGGCTTGCTTCTGGTTTCCGCCCATGAGCGCGGCCATGATCTCTGCATTGGTGCCGACCGGATTTTCCCCGGCAAGCGTGCGGTAATCGCGCAGCATCTCCCCCACTTTATCCAGCTCGATCATCGCCTCCTGATCGGGCGGGGCGAAGACAGCAGGCGAGGGCGAGACCGGCCGCGCGGTTCGCAGCGGCGTGGGTGTGATCGTCACAGATCCGGACGGTCCGTTTTCCAACACCATGCTAGTTCCGTTGGAAACCGGATCGTTCGTTTGTCCCGGCTGCCGGCTGTACCAAATCTCCGCCCAGACCCCGAGCGCGAGCAGCGCGACGATCGCTGGAATCAGGGGTCTTCTTAAACGTTTGCGCATCCCTGCAAAACTAGGTCTTTGCGCGACACCGGAAAGAGAAGTGTTCTCGGAATCCGACCTCAGTCGTCGTGACGCTCACAGCGCTGAAAGGGAAGCGCCCTCCCTTTACTCGAATGAATTCCGAAGCCATCCACTAACTCATGAAGCCGAGATCAGGCGCGGCAAAACGGCCGAGATTCGGAAAGACCGTGCTCATCTTGGTGTCATCGACACCGAACCATTTTGCGAGTGTGGCCGCGAATTGATCGACCGAGGTGGTCGGAATCCAGCGGCCGGTGCTGGTGTCATCCGGGCCGCCGACAGCAAGTGTAGGCCACTTACCGTAAGTCCTCTGACCTTTGACCGCGCCGCCCACCACGATGTGGTGACTGCCCCAGCCATGATCGCTTCCGAGCGCATTACTGGGGAAGGTGCGGCCGAAATCGCTGTTCGTGAAGGTAGTCACGCGCTTCTCAAAATCGGGGTCGCCATAGGTAGCACCGATCTTGGCCACGGCGGACTGGAAAGCATTTATGGACTGGCTGAGCTCGGCGAATAGGTTTGCCTGAGAACCGAGAATAGCGTTGGCCGGAGTCGCGGTCTGAGCGCCGGCATTATTGGTTTGCGCAGTGTGAGTGTCGTAGCCGCCGACCTGGCAGAAGAAAATCTGGCGCTTCATGCCGAGGCCGCCCTGCGCGGCGCTGCGGTAACCGGCGTCGATAATACGCGCGATCATTTTCAGTTGTGACATCAGGCCAGATCCGAACGTCGTTGGCCCTGGACTGTTCGGGACAATGATGTTCGGAAAATTATTCGCGTCTTTGAAGAAGCTGCCGCCGGGTAGGTAAAGGTTCGAGTTGGCGAGTGAGTTGGAAAGCATCGAGCCAGTAGCTAACGAGTGATCGAGCGCGAGCGCGTAATTCTGCACCAGCATGTTGCTTTGCAGTTCGTCAATCCCGAGAATGCTTTGCAGCGCGGCCTGTCGCTGCGTCGAAGGGCTATAGCCGGTTAAATTAACTACGCCGCCTGTCCCGACCGAATATTGCTGCACCACGCCGCCTACTTCCCAGGTGTTCGCGCCCGCAAGCGAGATGGCAAGCGACAGCACAGCGGTGTTGCCATTGCGCGGATTTATAGTGTCGAGCAGGTCGGCGCAGCGCCCGCCCCAGCCGCTCGATGGCGGGCGATCCGGAATCGACGTCTGCCACTGAGTGACCTGATCGCTGTGAGAGAAAAGCTGTGGCGGCTTCGCGACGCTACCGGCGTTGTATTGCGCCTTCGTCAGGGGATAAACGAGGGTGCCAGTGTTGAAAAGCGCGGCCATCTTGGCGGTGTTAGCCGGATTGCTGTTCAAGGCTACTGGAGCGCCGTTGAACATTTTCCACAGCTCGTAGCACGCCGGATGCAAGCCATAGCTATGGCCGTCGCTATTCGCGGGATTGAGTGGGAGCGCAGTCGCCGGGCCGCCGTCCGTATTCGGAATGGCAAGAATCGGCGTGCGAATGGTGGCGTAGTTCGCGTACTCGGAAGCGATTGTTGGAATGAAGAGATTGTTCGAGTCGTTTCCGCCGGAAAGGAAAATGCAGACCAGCGCCTTGTAATCGCTGATCGGACCCTGCGCCATGGCCGCGCTGATGAAGCGCAAATCGCGGATCGTATTGGTAAGGGCAGCGGTCCCGAGCGCGGCACAAGCAGCCTGGCGAATAAATTTCCGGCGAGTGGTGAAGGAAGAGAAATGTTCCGGAGCCATGGCTATTTTTGAATCGCGTATTCGGGCGAGACCACGATTAGATGCACGATGGCGCGCACGCGATCGCGGATCAGAGTGGGAGAGTTCGCGGGGAAGTTGGCCGAGCTATTGACGAAGGAAAGGATGGCCGTCTTGGTCGAAGGAGTGAGCTGCCCACCGGCAAGCAGGTCCCCAAGGCGATCGACTAAGCCCGCCGTCCCATTCGGACCAACGGTCGTAGGAGCGGTCTGCGCCGCCGTCATGTATGCACTCAAATCCATGGTGAACGTGCCCTGGCCGCTGCGATAACTCGTTAGGCCGTTTGTGTTCCCGGAGGCGAGAATCGCCCCTGCGACCGAGTTTGTAAGAGTCACTACGTTCGTGTCGGTAGTTAGCTGGAACTCGGGAGCCGTCACACCGTTGGCCGCGAGTGAGCCGGGATACTTGAAGTCGGGGAAGTAGAAGTTGAAGACAGTGGGCGAGTTGAGCGGTGTCTGCAGCAGATAAGCTTCGGTGTAACCGGCGTCGTATTTACTCGTCTCGAATTTCACCACCCCGGAGCGGGTCAGCGGCGGCGGGACGAGCATGAAAATGATGTTAGTGTTGATCGTTTCACTCGTTAGGCCGGAGGTTACGATTGTGAAATGATCTTCGTCCACGATGCTGGCGACGGAGAACTCGGCGTCGGTGTTTACACTTTGAGCCCCTGCGTTGAAATCGATCCAGACATGATCGCCCACCTGCAGGTTGTGGTTTCCAAAGGTGCTAACAGTAAGAGTGGAGGTCGCAGGCGAGCCGGCATTTCGAACTGACTCTCCTGCAGTTAGCCGCGGAATAAGGAGTGTCCCGCTGCGGGCGCTGGTGACACTCGCCGGAGTTTCTGTAGTCGTGACCGTGAAGTGAGTGGAATCGGAGAGTAAAGTGACGGTGTAGATCCCATCAGGCGCGCCGCCGGCAGTGAAATCGATATACATCTTCGCGCCCACTGCAGGCATGTTCGTGGAGGTCGTCGCAATAACCACCGTGTTCGAATTGATAGCCTGTGTGTAAGTGGCGCCCAGAATTCCGGTCGCGTTCACGGTGAAGGAAGTCCCCGTCGGCACGCTCGCCGCTGAGTAACTCTGTGAGGTAGGATTGTTATAGGGGATTGGAGTGTTGCCGGTGAAATCCAGGAAAACCGCATTCCCAGCAGTAAGGAGATGTGGCGTGTTAGTGGTGATTGTAAGAGTCGGCCCGCCAGCTTGTGTATAGGTGCCGGTGGTAGGCAGAACAGGGAACGCGCGCGCGGGTCCGGTCATGCGAAGAAGAGGCTCGCGTTGTTTCCCTGAGCTGTTGGCGATCGCGGCCGGCAGAGTGGTGCTACGCGCTTCGCCATCAAGCAGGATGGCCTTGATCACGGCCTGCATGTTGCCGCGGAGATGTTGTGCGCTGCCATCGTCGCTAAACTTCTGCACCACGCGATGCAGGTAGGCGGGACTGGGGTTGCTGCTAACAAGGCGTTGAATGAGCTGGCGGCAAATGAAGGGCGCGACGCTCGAGTTATTGAACATGCTATTGAGCGCCTTCTCCAAATCTTGCAGGCAGTAAGTATCGAAAGCGACCTGCGATGGATCGGCTTCGCTGCCAGCGACGGGAGTGTTAGAGGTGAGGCTGTAACCAACCGCCGCTGGAAGAACGACGTTGTCGAGCATGAGCTTGGTTCCTAGCTCATGCTTGGTTGGGACGAGCACCATCGGGTCGAGGAAGTTTTGCGCGGGACTGAAGTTGCTCGGCAATCTGCCACCTACTAAATCCTGGCCGTAGTTCCAACCAGTGAAAACGCGCGCCACTCCTTCGATCACTTTCTGGTCGTAAGTCGGGATCAGGTTGCCATTTGAATCGAGCACCAGTGTTCCATTCGGCCAAAGACGATTCAGGCCGAGCGAAAAGAGCTGCATGATTTCACGCGCGTAGTTCTCGTTCGGATGAAGCCCGGTGGCGAAGGTGCCCTTCTGATTCCCGCGCATGTCTAGGTAGATGCCCATCGCAGGTGTAAGGGTGACCTGCTTGAGGATTTCGCGGACATTGCCGAAGGCATTGTCGAGCAGAGTGTCGTAGTAATCAGCCAGGATGCGGCCGTTGTTATTGAGCGGACCGGTGTCGGAGACGACCATGATCTCGCTTAGCGCAAAAGCGACGCGCTGCCGCAGTTGATCCGGCGCGGTGATGGCTTTCCGCCACCAGGCGTTAAACATCAGCGTGCTCGGATAAAGGTTAGTCGGATCGGAATTCACATTCGCGAGCACATCCGGAACTAGGTGCGATGCGGCGAGAGTAAATTGGTTGTCGATCCAGGCGGAGTAGCCATTCGCCTTCACATAAGCGACGTCACCAGGACTGGCGCCGAAGGTTGCTTGATTGAGAAAGCGCGCTGCGCCCGCGTCGGTCGAATAATCGGTTGTATCGTAACCAGGGTCAGCTTGAAGCATCGGGGCAGTTTGCGATCCTTGGACGAGACCGAAGTTTCCGCGGATTTCTCCGGGACCGTAATTGACGGTGTGAATGTTTAAGTAGGCCTTGCCCTGCTTGATGATGTTAACGATGTCGGCCGGGGAGGTCGCGCCTACGCCTTCGATGTTCCAGATGTAACCGCCATCCGGCGTTTTAAGTTCGGGATGGAAACGATCGATATCATCGATGTCGTAAATGATCTGGCTAGGCTGGCTGCCGAAATCCTCCATGTGAATGTGGTAAGCAGTCCGCGGCGAGCTAAGGCCGCTATATTGGAAACGCAGGATGGCCTGAGTCTCATCCGCACTCAGGCGCAGGCTGGCGGCGCCGACCGCTGTCGAAATGGCGGTTCCCTGTGGCGCCATGTTCGTGGCGTAAAGCGTGCCGGTCGCCGCGGTCGCTGCTGGCGCGGTGTAGGGCGAAAGGAGGTAACCGGGAACGACGCTGGTGTTATTCGCAATCGGATTGCTCGTTGTCCCAGTTGGGTCCTGGAAATACGCCACGGACAGGCTGTCGTTAGGCGTGTTGATCCCGTGATTGTGTAACACCTCGAAATAATATCTCCTGCCCGCCACGAACGAGATCCACGCCGACTTCTGGTTAGTCTGTGCATTCCAAGTCTCCGCGCCCGTCCCGGACGAAGTCACAAAAGCGCGCTGGATCTTATTCGCCGGCTCGCTGTCGTTTGAGATCCAAAGCTCGGCCGCGCTGCTGGCCGCGAGCCAGAAATAATAATTACCGGTAGTAGGCGCGGTGAAATAACCGCGCAAACGCTCCGCAGTATTGTCGGCATAAGCCGTGTTGTCTTCCAGACGGCTAAGTGAATTATCGGAGCTGTTTGGCGTCAGCGTCACCGGGATATCGGAAACGGCGGAACCAGTCACACCGCTCGTCCAAATATCGCGCGTGATCGCGTTGCCCGTATCGATGATTTGAAGATCGAGGACCGAGCTGCCGTTTCCATTCGCACTGGTCGAGACTAACGAGACTTGATAGTCGCCCGCCTGTGTCGGCGTGCCGCTGATCAAACCGCTATTAGCATTCAAAGTAAGACCAGGCGGCAGCGGCCCGCTGTTCACGCCGAGCGCAAAGGTGGTCGCGAGATTTGCAGAGTTGCTTGCGGTGGCAGCGAATGAAAACGGCTGATTGACGAAACCGTATACGGTTAGTGCGTTAGTGATCGAAGGCGCGCTCGCAGTCGTGGGATAAAGCCGAGCGGTCGGAACAATTTGTTTAACCTGGCTGTCGCTATACCAGGAAAGATGGGCGTCGCGGCTTCCACTGTTTCCGAAATAATATTCCATCTTGATGTCGTAGCGGACCCCCGCTTTCAGATCGATCGCTCCCGTCCATTCCGTCGCGGCTTGTGAAACCCATTTGTCGACGATCAGTTGGCCATTGACCCAAAGCTTCACGCCATCGTCGGTCTTAGTGACGAAGTAGTAGGTCTCGGAGTATTGCGGTTGCACCTGTCCGACCCAGCGCACTGCGAAATAAGTGGTCGCTACGTTCGCTGGTGGGGTTGTCCCAAAGTTGAAATCGACCGTCGCATCGGTGCGCGACAGCATGAGGTGCGGCGCATCGAAAATGGCTGCCGGGTCGTAGGTGTTGTTTGGCAATTCGCTAGAGGCCGAGTTGTAATAATTACCGCTCAATCCTGTGCCGGTCGCATTTCCCGACGGCGAAATTACCACGCTCGCGCTGCTCGGCGTAGCCACGTTGTAGCCACCACCGGCGAGCGCTTTCAAAGTCACGGTCGTGTTGCTGAGCCGCGCAGAATTATATTTCGGGACGACCGGAATTTTCACCGAGCTAACTTTCGGAAGGAACGTAATCGTATCGGGCAACGCGGTGTAATCGGTGTTCTCGATCGCGGTCCCGCTCTTCGCCAACGCCACCGTGATCGTGCTGAAATTTAACGTGCCGGCGCGGCTTACCGTGATGGAACCATTCGCCGCCGGCGAAGTCAGCGCGTCCGGCGGTTGGATCGTCGCCGGATCGGTCGCGATTACTGAGATTACATTTTCTTTCGCAAGGTCGCTCACGAGCGAAGTGTGATCGTCGGTCGCCGAGCCTTTCGTGTGTGCGTTGTTCGGGTCAAGACCCGTCGTCGTCTCCGCCCAATCGCTTACTCCATCTCCATCCGTATCGATGTCATTCGCCACCACGCGAAAGAACGAACCCGCACTGAGTGGCGCAGCCAGGGTTTGGGTGGCGCCATTGCCGATCACCTGCGCCGGCTGTTGGAGCGGCGCCCACGCCGGGTTCTCGAGCGAAGCTGCTGCCTCTAGATGATAGAGCTTCAGCTTCGCGGTCGGAAAAGTGAAAGAGACGTTACTCCCGTCATCGCTCGCCCCGTTCACCGCCATCTTGGAGTTGGCGCTTAGTGGATTCGTTCCCGCGATCAGCTCATTGCTATTAATCACGCCGTCGCCGTCCGTGTCCGACGCCATCCAGATCGCATCGTTGACCTGCGCATCGGTCAGGCCGTAAACCATTTTCCAAACCGTGAGGTTGATCGCGTTGTCGATCGCAGCCGAAACGGGCGCGGCAAAAACGCAAAGAAAGCCAAGGAAAAGCCCTGGGCAAAGCAAGGGCCAGCTCACTAAACGCGTCCGTGATTTTTTCAAAAGGTGGGTGGACCGAGCGTTTCGCGTCGTCCGCAGCTTACGGCTGCGAATGGATTCGACCAGCTAAAAACAAGCAGAAATTGCGCCGAAATTTCCGGCTCGATTTTTGCCTTGGCCGCTTGAAACCGTACGACAAGCTGCGAGGCCGTCGCTTCTCTGTCCACGCTTCCTGATTAATAGAAAGCGGCGCCGCTCATCTCATGCACGATCTCATTCGCGACATCACGTTCAGCATCACCGCAGCCTGGCTCCTCGGCCTGCTCGCGCAACAATTCCGCCAGCCGATTCTCCTCGCCTATCTCATCGGCGGATTTGCGCTCGGTCCTTCCGGGCTTGGCTACATCGAATCGGCAGAAAGCATTTCGGCCATCGCTGAGCTTGGGCTGATTTTTCTCCTCTTCATGATCGGTCTCGAGATCGATCTGAAGAAAATCATCAGCGCAGGAAAATCGATCACGCTGACTGCGCTTGTGCAGATCGTCGGCGGCGCCGTCCTGGGCGTTTGGTTCTTCCGGCTCTGCGGATTCGGTCTGGGCGGCGGACAATGGGATGCGCTCTACCTCGGCGTGGCTGGAGCCCTTAGCAGCACGGTCATCATCGTGAAAGTGCTCTACGAAAAACAGGAGCTCGATACCTTTACCGGCCGCATTACACTTGGCGTCCTCGTCTTGCAGGATTTGGCGGCGATTTTGTTCCTTGCGGTCCAGCCGAATTTGGAAAATCTCGCGCCCGGCATCCTGCTGCTCTCGCTCGTGCGGGTCATCGTGCTAGTCGTCGCGACTTTGGCGGTTAGTCGTTATGTGCTGCCGTTCGTCTTCCGCCGGGTCGCGCGTTCGCCGGAGCTGGTCCAGGTCGGCGCTCTCGCCTGGTGTTTTCTCGTCGGCGAACTCGGCGAGCGTTTGCATCTTTCGCGGGAAATGGGCGCACTCATCGCGGGCGTCGCGCTCTCCACCTTTCCGTATGCGCTCGACGTCACGGCTAAGGTCACCAGCCTGCGCGATTTTTTCATCACCCTCTTCTTCGTCGGCCTCGGCATGCAAATCCCGGTGCCGACAACCGTTCTGGTCGGCTGGGCCTTGGTCTTCTCGGTCTTCGTCGTCGTGAGCCGTTTTCTCACTACCTTCACGCCGCTCTACCTGATGCGGCAAGGATTGCGCACCAGCCTTATCCCTTCCATTAACCTCGGGCAGGTAAGCGAATTCTCGCTCGTCATCCTCGCGCTGGGCGCGACCGTGCATCATCTTGGCAATCCGGCCACGACTGGGATGGTCGCGCTCGCCTTCACTTTTCTCGCCGCCGTTTCCACCTTTGGGATGGTGAAATCCGACGGGCTTGCGCGTGGTTTAATCCCGTGGCTGAAAGCGCGCGGCTTGCGCGATCTCGATCACGCCGCCGATGACGTCCACGCCAAGGGTGGTCACGGGCACGGCCAGGCACGCATTCTCTTCCTCGGCTTCTTCCGCACCGCCAGCTCGCTCCTCGAGGAGATCCAACGGCACGCACCGGATTTGATCGGCGAGACGGCGATTGTCGATTTCAGCCCGGTGGCGCGCGAAGGATTGCTCGAGCGAAAATTGCGCGTCATCTACGGGGACATCAGCCAGCGCGACACGCTTCTGCACGCCGGAGTGGAACACGCCCGTGTTCTTATCTGCACCGTGCCGGACTCCGTTCTGAAAGGGACGACGAATGAACGACTCGTTAGGCTGCTGCGCGGTTTGAATCCTAAAGCGAAGATCATCGCCACCGCCGAGAAGCTTTCCCAGGCCGAGCTGCTCATGGAAGCGGGCGCGGACTACGTCTCGGTCGCGCGCCTGCGAGAAGCGGACGATTTATTGGAAGCCGTTCGCGCCGCTACCCGCGGCCTCTTGCGCGAAAAACGCGCCGCTTTAAAACGCGTCCTCGAAGGCCGGCACGAAGTCTTGGAGTGAACGAAAGCCGAATTAACTACCGCGAACAGTCTCAGCACTTACTAGCCTCATGGCGACACTTGGGCACCGGTGCTTACATCGGGCCCCATTTAGTTCAGTGACAGTCCTACTCCCTTGGGCGGCGCAAGCGGCGCTGTGCTTCGGATCTTGAGTCTCGCTCTGATTGCTACAATTAGGAGAAGCGAGCGACCGCTAACACAGGGAAGACCGTGCTCAGCAACAGTTGTTTGATAATTCCTGAACTGTAACCGTGCCAGTAGGACCGGTCGGCGCTGCAGGTAGGTAACTGTCGCACTCGAGACGAGGCAAAGAGGGAAGAAGTTTTTGCTTGCCCACTTTGCCGCTAAATGTTCAGTTGAACATATGAGCTATTTACGCCGCCTTTTCGCTCTTTTTTCCTTCCGCCGGCCACACGCCCAGCAACTCGAGCTGCCATTATGTTCGAAACGGAAGCGATAAAGCCGATCCGCGAAGTGCTGGAGCACGCGCGTGCCCAGCTCGACGACGCCCTGGCCAAGCTCAAGTCGTACGACGAATTGAGGGCGATGCGCTGGCGCTGCACCGATTGCGGCTACATCAAGCACTTCACCCGGCCGATGCCGGCTGAGGTGGCGCCGCCCTGCCCGAAATGCAGCGGAAAGAAATTTGTGCCAGTGCCGTAGCTTGGTCCAAAGAACATCGCCATCGCGATCTGTGGGCTACGGCATAAGACGCGGGGATTTCGGGACTAAGGTAGGGAGTCCGCGCCCGTGTCGGGGTGTTTCAAATGCACGCCTCAACCACGCGCGATTCGAATAGCCAATGAACAGATGGAATCCTGCGACGTTTCCATGAACCCAGCCGCTGGTAGGAACATCGCGCCGCGATCTCCGAGGAGATGCCATCCTCCCCGTGCAACTTCATCGTCATTATCGCTCTGTTCATCGCCGCTTTATCCGTTTCTGGTGGCACCCTGCTCATCCTGGAGTTAGACCAGCCGTTTACCGGCTTCATCCAGATATCTCAGGGGGCCGCCATCTCCCACATTTCCGGGGGAACCTGTCGCGAGCATATTGCGTAAAAGGGTGACCTACTCACATTGAGAGAAACAAGAGGCCAAGCGGAGCAAGATCGACGCAAAGTCTTACTCGCATAATCGAAGAAGGGATGACCAAGGACAACGTTGAGGGTCACGCCGGCGAAGACGTAGGTCCCTCGCTCCCAAGTTAACACTTGGGAGCGAGGAAAAACGCTAAGGATGTATACCAATGCCAATTCCACCGACGCCGACGCCGACACCAACTCCCACGCCGACCCGGTCGCGCCGGACATAGTGGCCATGGATCCAACGGTGATGTGAACCCCAGTGACCCGGGATCCAGGCATAGCGGTAACCGCCGTCCACATAGGAGGAGCCGCGGGTATAGTAACCCTGGTCTCCAACCGAGATGTTGAGCTGAGCCTGCGAGGCCAGCGGCAGACAAACTGCGCCAGCAAGAAGCAGGAGGAATAGAACTCTTCGTTTGTGCATAATAGGAACTTCTAATGGTTAACTACCGGCGCAGATATGGCAGCCGCCTTCCACGGAAGCAAACAAATTTTCAGCGACTGCGACGCGCGTACATCCACCCATCCCAAGGCCCCCTCGCCCCCCCCCAGACTCCTAAACCCAATCTGTGCCGCCGCCACGGCCGGACGTACCAAATCTGCGCAAGCTGCAGACCAGCTCTCGTGGCGCCAGGAAATGAGCTCAGTATGATCGAGGTGGAGGCCGCGAGCTTGTGTGCGAGTCGGTCTAGGGAAGTAGGTTTTGGAAAACCGTTCAGCACAGCCAGCGCACCCAGGGAAGTCGGCGATTGACCTAGGGGATGTCAAAGACGCAAACGGGGCGATTCCGGACACAGACGAACCGCGTAAAAGACTTCGCCTCACGCGGTCTTCTCGTTTTTAGCCAGTGTTCCCGTCTACGCCTCGCGGCCGCAAAGCGACTCCGGCTTTTACATTGGATTCTCAACCAACCCTAGCACGCGGACCGAAAGAGATTCACAGACTGACTCGTTTCGCGTTTCTCCAAGAGTTAGCGCCGCCTCCTTTTGATTCCTGCGAACAATCCTGCTCCTCAACGCGCTTGCCGCGCTATCTTCCGGGAAGATGATCCGAACCTGACGATCGACAATTGCAATAGCAGCCTCGGGGTGAAATGATTGTGTCGATCGGAAACTAGGACGTTTCGGCTCTGCTTTTCTATCGACTTTCGCGACCGCTTCGTCAGCATCGCAAGTAGCCCGTTGAACAGCCATGTCTGAGCTTAAGACCAATCTACACCTTGAGATTGCGCATATCCTTTTCCTCGATGTCGTCGGATATTCGAAACTTTTAACCAAGGAGCAGGGCGAGGTAGTGCAACGGCTGAACGACATTGTTTTGCAGACAAGCCAGGTGCAGGCCGCCGAGAAGACTGATCAGTTACTAAGAATAGCGACGGGCGATGGCATGGCGCTGGTCTTTCGCAATCACCAGGAGGCGCCGGCGGAGTGCGCCTTAGAGATAGCAGCGGCGCTGAAACAGCATCCCGACATCCAGGTGCGGATGGGAGTGCATAGCGGTCCGGTGAATGAGATCACGGATGTGAACAAGCGGGCCAACCTCGCCGGCGCAGGCGTGAACATGGCGCAACGGGTGATGGATTGCGGCGATGCGGGGCACATTCTTCTCTCCAAACGTGTCGCTGAGGATCTGGCCCAGCAACGCGAATGGCAGCCTCTCTTGCACGACCTGGGCGAAGTAGAAGTGAAACACGGGGTGCGCATCCTTGTGGTCAACTTGCATTCAAGCGAGCTCGGTAACCCCAGTGTCCCGGTGAAGCTGCAACGCGCACGCAAGGCGGCACGCTGGCGGAAGCTTAGCCTCTCGGGCGCGGCCGCGATCATGATTCTAGCGATCGGAGCTGCCGGCTGGTGGTATCTGCGCGGGACCCAACCTGGGGCCGTTAGGGTGGAAGAAAGGAACAAAGCCGAACCTATTTCGGCTAAAAGTATCGCCGTCCTTCCCATGGAGAACCTTTCCAACGACAAAGAGAACGCCTTCTTCGCTGATGGCATCCAGGATGACATCCTGACCAGTCTGGCCAAGCTTAGGGACCTGAAGGTCATCTCGCGCACTTCGGTTATGTCCTATCGGGAAAAGGCTGCGCGCAACTTGAAACAAATCGGGAAGGAGCTAGGCGTTGCGAATGTGCTGGAAGGAAGCGTCCGGCGTGTGGGCAATCGTGTCCTGGTCAATGTGCAGTTAATCGACACCGTGACCGATCAGCACCTTTGGGCCGAGCGCTACGATCGAACTCTGGCGGATTCGATTACCTTGCAAGGCGAGCTTGCCTCCGAAATCGCAAGTGCGTTGCGCGCAACACTGAGCCCGGAAGAGAAGGCGCGTTTAGAGGCGAAGCCGACGGATAACCCGGAAGCTTACGTCGCCTACTTGCGGGGACGGGAGGTCCAGCTAAGGCCGGAAACTTCAAGCGAGAACTACCGAAGCGCGATTGAATTTTATAAGGAGGCCATCGCATTGGATCCGAAATTCGTCCTGGCCCGCGCCCGGCTCAGTGTGATGCAGATCGCGCTTTACCAGAACTTTGAAGACACCAATAAGTCCCTCCTCACGGAAGCTCGCGCTAACGCGGAAGAGGCCTTGCGCTTAGACGCCCATTCCGCGGAAGCCCATCTGGCTTTAGCCCGTTGCGCCCAAATGATGGACGACAAAACAATGGTTAAAGGCGAGCTGGAGAGCGCGCTGCGGCTTAACCCAAACGATGCTTCTCTGGCAATGGCGGCCGCAATCACGCAAGCGCGCCTTGACTGGAACGACGAGGCCCTGGCCAGCTACAAACGCGCGGCGGAGTTAGGTCCACGCGAACCAAAGGTCTACTACAACTATGCTCTTCTCCTCTGGAATCTTGAGCGAGACGACGAAGCGCGGACGGCCATCGATCGCGCCTTGGTCCTGGCGCCGCAGTCCATTTTTTTCCGCTTGCAGCGCGCGAATATGGAATTCTTCTGGAGTGGCGACCTCAAGCGGGTCAAAGCCTTCCTCGACGCGCTCCCCCCTGGGCAGGATCCCGACGGAAGAGTTACCTCTGCTTACTTAAGCCTGGCCTGGTATGGACATGATTTCGCAGAGGCGCTTCGAATTCTGGAAGCCTGCTCTCTCGAAACGTTGCCTGATAACGGCAGTTTTGGGTTTGGATACCAGAGACCGAAGGCATATATCGAAGGCTTGTTCCGGCTTTACTCAGGTGAGCCCTCTCGCGCCTACGATCTCTTTGAGTCCATCCGCTGGGTCTTCGAAGTAGCGGTTAAAGAAAAGCCGCTCTCTACCCTTGATCATTACATGCTCGCTTATCTCTATGCGAAAATGGGATGGCCAGAGCCAGCTAAGACGGAGGTCGCGAAAGTGATGGAGCTGGAAAACGCCCAAAATATTCCACCTAAGCAGCGACTTACCTCGGCGCTTGGTCAAATCCACGCTTTACTCGGCGACCCCGATACCGCCTTGAGAATGGTCGAGCAGCGCCTTACCGAAGGAGCGCCTTTTTACCAAAGCGAGTTGCGGTGCGATCCGGACTGGTCTTCGCTCAAAGACGATCCTCGCTTTCAAGCTTTAATAGCCAAGGCGAAGCATTGATCCATCCTCTTTCCCTGTCCTGTTAGTTTCTATACCCGTATCACTGGCTACTACTCGCTGTCTTGTTTCGCATGGATCTTCGTCTTGTTCACTTATTAGAACAACGAAGAGACCAAACTCATCAAAACAGTGTTCTACGTGTAGGTCTTGCGCTCGCAAAGCGACTCCGGCTTGTAGATTGGCCCAATCCACGTGCACGGTTAAGGCAGCATCAGAAGGGCGACAGCTTCGCCACATCATAATTAGAACCGCTTCAAGCGAAATCGATCTTCCGCGGACGCGGGACGGCGTTTCCTACGCTCAATTACGTTACGATCTCAACGATTCCCCTGCCCAGCCCGGTGAGGCGAAGCCTTTTACGCGGTGAAAATGGGTCATGATCACCGACTCCGGACGTCACTAAATCGCCTTCGCGGAGGCGATTGACTAAAGCATGGCTCGCCGGCGTGGGGGCCGGTGTCGAGCGCGCCTTACTAGCGCACTTTCATCACAGTTAACCTGGCGAACTTCAACGTTGGAAATATGCTTCGCCATCTCCTGAACCAGCCACGGCAAGTAAACAGTTGTTTTCCACCTACCGTCTATTTTCTATTCACGTTTTTTGCTCTTGCTGGAGAAGTGGCCACTCGATAAGACACCCCCCATGAAATCCCTCCCCACCATTTGCCTTATCGGCACTCTTGTCCTCGCCGCCACGGTTTCGGCCTCGGCACAAACCTTTACCGGCTCGATCACTTCGACTGACCCAACCCAAACCGGACGGGTCTTCCGCGATGGAGTTATGTCCGTCGCTGGAGTCCAGAAAGCGTATCCCGGCACGACTAGCACCAGCGATCTTTTCCATTACGATGCCTACACCTTCGTCAACCCGTTTGCCGTCACGACGCCATTCTTAATCGATTACTCGACGACGGACCCGACCAACTCAGTATTTAGCGTGACCTATTTGGGATCGTTTAATCCCGCGAACATCTCCTTCAATTACTTAGCGGATAGCGGCTTGAGCGTGGTTGCTGGGGTGCCCCAAACTTATTCGTTCAACATTCCCGCCAACGGCACCTTCGTTGTCATCCTCAACGAGGTGGGTGCAAACTCGGGCGTATCGAATTATTCCTTCACCCTCGGCCTCTTCAACCCGACCGCGGTGCCCGAAGGTGGCAGCACCCTACCCTTGCTCGGCCTGGCCCTGCTCGGGCTGGCTGGCGCGCGGCGTTTCGTCGCGACGCGAGGCCTTGCCTAAGCGCCTCGCGACCTGTAGTGATTGCGCCCTTTCAACTCGCGTTCGTCACTCGTTAGGACCGGGACTCTTCAGGCGCGAGCAAGACGACGATCTTTTCGAAGCGCAGATCGCTGCGGAGTGGGTCCCAAATCGGACTGAGCTTAAGCAAGCCGTCGCCAAGATAGCTTGAGCTACGCTCCAGTGCCGCGATCTTCCGGGAAGAAGTCCGAGCCATGACGTTCGACAATGCGATAGCCTTCCTCGCAGTAAAGGACCTGTAGGCGGCGGTCTCTTGGTATGAAAGAGTCATCGGCCGACCGGCGCTTTCGACTCCCGTAACTGAGGTGACGGAATGGAAATGCTTAGATCCGCAGATTCCAAGGCACCCTCGATCCCCGCAGATTCCTAATCCAAAAATGTGCCGTAACCGATGGTGGAGGACCGCGGAACGAACGCTATTCCAGCGGCCGCCAGCGCCGATGTTCCTTCAGCCACAGGACCGCCGCCTGGATGCGATTCTTTACTCCCAGCGCACGATAGCATTGCTTTAAATGCGCTTTCACTGTCTCGGGAGAACAGCTGAGCTCATCCCCGATCGTCCGGTTCAGAATCCCGGTCGTCAATAGATCCATTACCTGGCATTGCCGGGCTGTGAGTCGTCCGTTTCGATTTGGCTTTGGTGCTGACATGAATTGCCTTTGCCGAGCTACTACGGAGATCGTGCCCTGAAGTTTCGATCTTTTTTTTGGCTCGACGAAAAACCGCGAGGGAACATGGCGTCCCCTCGCGGTCCTGGTTTGCCTCGGATTCCTCTCCGAAGCTATACCGCCATCTTCGTGACCGGATTGCTCCAATCACCCCGTCCGGTGCTGCCGCCAATCGCGCAGAGCTGAAGGGTATAATTCACCCCCGCGCTCAACCCCTTGAAGAGGATCGCGCGCGAACTGGCGAACGAAATGCTCGGTCCGAACTCACTGCCGGCCGCCTTGATCCTTCCTTCATAGGCCTTGGTGTTGGCCTGCGGTCTCACCCGCACCTTGAGCGCGCCGCTCTGCCCGTTCTCCACATTCACCACCTCCAGCTGTCCCAGCGGACTCTGCGTCCGGTTAGTGCTGGCCGCCTCATAACCGGAGCTTAGCAGCATGGAGAGATCGTTATCCGACACGATCTCGACATAGAGCGCGTCCTTGCGCAACGCATCGATCAAGGCCGCCCGGGCCGCATTCTTAGCCGCGGTCGCGCTCGGACCGGCATCGGTCATTGCGACCATCGCCTGGTCGAACGCCTCCTTCAGCGCCGCCAGGTCTGCCACCTTCACCGGCAGCGCCTTGAAGACGGCGGCTTGGGCGGTTAATCCATCGATGATTCCGCCCGCGAACGGGCTCAGGTTACCATCGGTTAACTGCGCGAAATAAAGACTTACTTTCACTTTTCCCATATCATTTTCTCCTTTGTTGTTTGTTGCGATGCGGGGGCCCGCTCACGCAGCGCAACCGGTTAGAACGGCCGCTCCGCTCGCGGAATTTTTTTCGGAAAAAGGAATTAGCACTGCCGATGCCAGTCCCGCCGGGGTAACCCCTGCGCACCCGCGCTCTTCCGCCTAACGAGTACTCCAAAAGGGGTAACTCATTCGGGTTAGATCGATTTTTGTAAGAACCTAAAAAAAGGTTATTTGCGCGCTCGACCTCCTAAAGGCCGCGCCTGACAAAATTAAGGCACCCTGCGCTTAAACTTTTTTTTCGCCCGCCTTAACTTTGGGAACAAACGACTTAACCTTTGGTGCGATAATCTTGGTTATTCTCAAAGCTGCAAAGCCATTTATCC
This sequence comes from uncultured Chthoniobacterales bacterium, assembly GCA_964236815.1. GTDB lineage: Bacteria > Verrucomicrobiota > Verrucomicrobiia > Chthoniobacterales > UBA10450 > JACCTI01. Next base: position 11,905 of record CAXSFN010000030.1, on the reverse strand, counting down.
TTCGTCCCCAGCGCCCCGACGCCTCAGGCAAACCCTCGGGTGCAACGAAATTAACCAAGGGAGGCGCTTAGTTAACTTATTTGCTCGCGGCCAAGACTAAAGGAGGGACAACCAATATTAAAACCAACGGCTCCCAGATCGTGGCCCTGGTCAATCGAATAAGATGTAGAAGATCCGCAGATTCCATAGCACCCTCGATCCCCGCAGACTCCTACTACGCCCTCAATTACCCCACTATCTCCAACGATTCCCCCGCGTCCGCCTAACATCGATTTCGCTTGGAGCGGTTTTAGTATATGCCCCCCGCCGTGAGGCGAAGCCTTTTACGTAGTGAAAACAGTCATGATCATCGACCCGGCCGGCAATCATATCGCCTTCGCGGAAGCGATTGACCAAAGCACGGCGTTAGCGTTCCCGCGACTCGCCGGGCCGAGGGCGCTCCAGTTGCTAGCGAGTATCGGAGTTGATCCTTCGGTACTTTGGAGAAAACGAAACGCCACAAACATAGTGCATCGGATGATAGCTAGTTAAGAAAGGCTCGAATGCGATGTATAGACTTGCTACATGGGACGCTTGAGCGCGAATAAGTCCAAACCAACTTGGGGCCAATCTCGTTAACTCATCACGGAATCGAAGAAGCAGCCGGCGGGTTTGGGTAGCCCTGGCGGTTGTTTTGATCGCGGCGTACGCGGCGGCCTACCGTTTTACCCCCAGGCGTTTCTCCTACATTGGGCTCGATCTGGAACACACGCGGCAATTCGCGCACCGTTGGGAGTTATACTTCTATTACCCTGCCGGCTGGGTTGAGTCGCGGCTCATCCGGGCATGGCCGGGCCTCTACAATCACTATGTGGAGTGCCCGCAGATTGTCGTCCTTATCGTCTTCGAGCACAGGAACAACTTCGATTCCACCCCTTATTCTTTTCGGTTTCATTCAGGCCCGGTGCCTCCTCCGATCGAGGAAATATTTCCAGCTAAGAACGACATTCTGGAATATGTCGCGGAGAAAAATCCGGGGCACGGCCGCTCCTTCCCCAATGGCGTCAGCGAGAACGATGGTCAAACCACGATCTGCAAATATTACTCGTGCAACCTCGATCGCGCTGAAACCTACCTAAGCACAAAATATCCGAGGCCATGGACACTGGAGAAGGTGCTGGGCTGGTTCAAAGATGAGCGAGAACCGGAGGCGCGGCGAGATCTGGCCTATTTGTTAGGCGCCACGCACGATCCCCGCGCCGCCCTAGCTTTGGGCGAAAGCCTCGAGGACGAGAAACTAAAAATTCAAGATATGGTCGGGGCCGGTGCGGCTGCCTATTACGAGTTACTAAATTTCATTCCGATGCCGAAGTGTCAGGATGAGCCGCCGATCTACCCGGGAGGCATCCAGCGACGCGGCACCGGCTACCAGGAAGAATGGTTTCGCGCGAACAAGGCTCGTTTGCGAAAAATTTCAGACTCCCTCAAAGGTTAGACGTATGAACCAGCGGCGAAAGTGAGCGCTAACTCTGCATTGGCCCGCCTCGAGATCGACACCAGCGTGATAGACGCAGAATTGTTCGCCCTTAAAGACGCCCATCCGTCTAATACGAATTAGGCGGCTACGCCCGTCGTGAAAACCACTCACATATGAAGACCTACAAAGCACCTTGGAGCACTTCGCTCATCGTCATGTCATCGCTGGCCAGCCTCGTGCTCATCGCCGGCGCCGTTCAGTCCGGCATCAGCGGCCATCGGTGGTTAGGACTAGGCCTGTTCATGATCATTTGCGGTGGGGTCCTCTTTACCGTCCGCGGCTACAGCATCACGCATGAGGCCATCCTCGTTCATCGTCTATTCTGGTCTACGCCTCTCCCGCTCTCGGACTTGCAGTCTGCCGAGGTCGCGCCGGACATCATGCGCGGTGGCATTCGGCTCTTCGGCAACGGCGGTTTGTTCTCCTTCACCGGCTGGTTCAGCAATGGAGCTTTGGGTAGGTATCGCGCGTTCGTCACCGATCCGCATCGGACAGTGGTCTTGCGCTACCCGACGCGCCGGGTGGTAGTATCACCTGGTTCACCAGATGAGTTCGTGCATCACATTGTCACATCCCGCCAAGCCGCCTAACCAGACGATGGAGCGAACGGCGGACTGCCGTACGCTCCACTTTTGAGATGAGTTCCACAGGTCCGCTCCGAGCGACGCGCGGTCACGTCCGCCGTCGCGCATCTTGTTCTCGTTAGACGCATGAGACCGAGCAAACAGTCCGCCAAAGAGTTGTGGGTTGCGGCCGCTCTCGCTTTTCTCTTTGGCGTTGGCATTCTGTTCCTCGCCTGCGGTGCCGATCTGCATCACGGCGTTATCCGGGGCGGACAGAGACGAATTGATCCATGGCAGGGGTATGTTGGCGGTGTGCTACTGTTGGTTGCGAGTGGTTGGATCGCATCCAAAGCGCTCGACCTACGTAGGCGCCAATGACATCTAGCCATGCGATGAAGCGAACGGCGGATCGTTCTGCGTTCACCTTTGAGATGACTTCAACACTTTCACGCCGAACGACGCATGCTCCCATGCCCGCATTGCTACGCAAGCGTTGCAGGCAGGTCGTCTGCCGTCGCTCATCTTGTTCTCGTTAGATGCATGAGTCGCGTCAGAAAGTTGCGGTCCGAACGAAGACGCACGTAGCAGTGTGGACTTTTGTTCTGAGTGTATGCGCAGTGACCTTTGTTTTCGCGTGCCTCTGTTATTCTCCGCGATCGTTCGACGAGATTTTACTACAGCGAATAATCGCCTGCGGTTCCATAATTTGCGGATTCATTGCTGCAGGCTTCCTGCTTCGCGTAGAGAAAAAGGTGCGAAGAAGGCGAGAGCAAACAGATGGTCCGAACATCTAACCACGCGATGCCGCGAACCGCGAGCAACTCTGCGATTTACGAGATTGCACCGCCGATCATGATTGCGTGCGATCGCACCGTCGGTTTGACGGCCGGCCATACGGATGTCTGACCGGTAAGTGGTGCGGACCGAGCTCAGCTCGGTCCTGAAGCATGATGAGGAAGAGTTCACGGAGGTCCGGTGGTTCGACTTTGCTGATCTCCCATTCGAGCGCAGCAATCGATCGCTGCCTCGGCTCCTGGCGAAACTTAGGTCTAAACCAGGCGATGCGGCGAGCGCACAGCCACATCAGCCAGGTGACGGCGAGGATCGACCAGGTCATCGCCCACCTCGAGAGGCTCGGCATCGACACCAGAGAACGGTCCTCCGGCGCAAAGGTGAAACCGTCATGATCACCTACCGGGATGGCGATCACATCCCTTCGTGGAAGCGATTACAGAGCATGACGCACTAGCGCCAGGATTCCCAGACTGATCAACGCTCCTCTCTCGTGCCTCCGGCGCCGGTCCAAATTAACTTCTTAGAGGTTTGATTGCCACCGCTCTAAAAATTTGACCTTAATTCAGGAGTCGTTAGGCACTAGCCGAAGAAGGAAATGCCTGGCAACTCCTTTAGATTTCAACGGCGACACGAAGGCAATGACGTTTTCGAGAAGGTGATAACCGAATGTGCCACGCGGGCTGGATCGATGGCGTCCTGGAGGCGACCACGCAAACGGTGAGGTTCATTTCACCACACTCGGCAAAGAACGGTTTTACGAGATGGACCAATTACTGAAAGAACTTGGAAACGAGCAGGACCTCATGACCGCCCGAGAGCTCTCAGAGACCCTCGCCATCGTGGAAGCGTGGATACCGATGTCCAACAGCAAAAAGGTTAGGAGCAATCCGCTGTCGCTTCGCGAAGCGCGATGCTTCGCGGCGCTAATTCTAAAACCCCTCGTAAAAATTTGTTGCTGGGTCTGCGGAGAAGATAGCGCATAAGCGTTCCCATCCGACGGCTTCCTGAGCGATTCTACCAGAGCAAGCAAGTTTATCTTGGATTGCTCGTGCCAGACTCGACGTAAGCCATAAAAGATGAGCTGGCGAAATTTGTTCCGGCGCAAACATTATTGGATTCGTTGCCGATATCAGTTCTTTGTAGAAGGACTCCTCTGGGAGGATTCGGATTTCGAAGGGCGCTAGACGCTTAGCCAATTCAGCTCCGATTCGTATTCCGGCGGAATCTAAATCGCCAAAGTAGAAGAAATCCTTTTGATCCAGTGATCGGGAGAGGTTGGTCAGAAATTCGGTGCCTTTCAGAACGGCTTGACCATTCCCAAAAATCACGGCGGCATATATAGACTTGGCGGCGTTAAGACGTGCGAAACTGTGGAATGTTGCTTCGTTCTCAAGAATGATTGGTGGTTGTTTCCAAGGTTGCGGGGACGGTTGATAAATAAGTGAGTAGCTGACTCGACGGCATCGCAACATCTCTAAGGTCAGGCGATCGGGGCCAAAAAAATATTTGCCCGCAATGAGTTCTTCGAGGCGTTTTTCGTGGCCGAATATTTGCCATGATCGCTCTTTAATTGGCACGATCGGCCTTTGCCCTCCCCCGTTCTTGAAGAAATCGTGAAGCTGGCGTGCTTCAGTAAGAGCGGGAAGCGTAGAATGGGATGCGATAAAGCGCATTTCCGGAACCCACGGAAATGTAGCCTGATCGAATCGCGCGGTTGTTAGAGGGATTTTTTCGCGGCTGACTCGTATCCAATTTGGAAGAGCAGGCGCGAGAAACCTCTGCCAATCCTTCTTCCGGTTTACAGGGAGCAAGATTGAGCCCTCCCCAGCTAATTTCTCGAGCGCATCTGCTAGTCGCGCGCGGCGAGCGGGCTCGTTATTCAACTCCGGGCATGTGCGACTGAAAGCCTCCTGCACGTCTTCAAGCACGATCTTACTCCTGTACCTGCCGCGAAAATCGGCGAAAAGCCTGGCTTCAATTCCGTCCAAGCCCATGGTTAGCGCGGACTCCTAGGGTAATTCCATCGACTACGTGATCACCGTTTTCGAGCGTGACGTAGTGATCATTGTTAGACCGACTGCGAACGGAATTCTTTAGGCGAACGATGTGAGGAAAGTGCTTGAGTGCAGATTCGGCACCAATACCAGTTGCATAAACCAGCTGAACTCCCATCAATCGAGCTACCCTTACCTGTAGATCGACGAATTCGTTCAAAGTTGCCTTACCGATAGGGTTGTCCAAAAGGAGCAAACCAGAATCGCCTGAGCCAAAATGAAACTGCTTTGCCCGTTGTCTCGCTCTCAGCCGGACCAAAACGCAATAGAGAAGGATTGCGGCGGTTAGCTTCTCGCCGTCCGAAAACTTCATTAGATCCACAATGTCGTGCGGTGTCGCTGTGGCAACGTACTCGGGCTTCAGCATCTTGATCCCAATTGCCTTCGTGCCGCACACGGCCAGTAGGCAATGAAAGGCGAGAACATGACCGTGCGGGATCGAATTATTATCATACCAACCTTGCATGGCTGCGTTCAGATGGTGGGCACGTTCCGTCTTGTCACTTTTCTTAGGGACGCTTATGCGCAGAAACGGTTGATGCGCCCAAGCGCCGCTCTCGGCCGGCATTTTGCTGACTTCGGAAGCTTGTGAAAGAAGCCGAGTCGCCCGTTGAACAATGTCATCGAGTTGCTCGACGATAATGCGGCGGTGCTGCTCTTCGTGTTCGAGATCATTTTTGCAAGCTGCAACCGCAGTCGAAATATCCTCGACGAGGGTATCTGCTTTTGCGGCAATATCCTCTTTGTGCAGATACTTCAGGCGCGCTCTAAACTCAATCTTGAATGGGTCGAAATCTGGCGACTGAATGTGAGGTTGGATGTGGACATCGTACCGGTTATCGATCGATTTTTCGGCACGAGTAAGGTCCGAGTTATTTTTCGAAATCCGGCTTACCAGCCCTTGGATCATGAACTCGTCATGGTCAGCGATTCCGGAAAACTGCGGGTGATGCGTAAATGCGTCCGGAACCTCCGGAAGAGAGGTGAAGATTCCCTTATATTGAAGCTGTTCGTTTGTTTTCCTCGAAAGACTCTTCTCTGCGACCGCCTTCGTCTCTTTTGTGTTCTCGATCTCGGCAGCGACCGCTACAGCTAGGGATTCGTATTCAGCGACCACGTCTAGGCAAGCGCTCGAGGTGGTCGGTTGAATCTCTCTATTTTCGTCGATCAACGAACCCGATTTGAAATCGGAGTCGGCCGGATTGTCTTTAGCGGCGCTGTCAAAATTTGCCTTTGCGACTGCCATGGCCTGTCCGGCGGCACGATAGACGGTTCCTTGCTCTTCAATTTCTGAATCAATGTCCGCAGCTCGGGAGGCCTCCTTAATCCGCTGTGGATGCACGTCTTTAGTGCTTTGAGATGCCCGCGTTAAGGCGGCGCGCGCTTTCTCTAGTTCCTCGGATTTGCCCGCAATTCGGCCGTCGAGATCGCTCGCTGTGAGAAGACCGCGATAATTCGCGACCGCGACTACAAACTCGGGCGATATGTCCTCCGGCCTTCCAGCCTCTGCATTTGAAGGGAACTCCTCGCCAATAAATTCGGAGGGAATGTCCCTTTCCATTTTACACGCCTCCCTCCACTTAAAGTCTTGGTCGCGGGAGAGGTTTTCAAACTCGCCCAACGCATCTCTTACCTCCGAGGTGCGAATTCTATTGTCCTCCAAATCGCGACTTAGTTTGTTAAACTGCGCGGTGAATTCGGCGAACTGAACTCGGTTGATGCCGATGTATTGTTCGTGATCGCGAATGAAGTTTACGACCTCGCTTTCTTGGCGAGCTACAATTCCTTTTCTCTCTAGGTAATCGGTACTCTGTTGGTGTTTTTCACTAATCTCTTCCTCGGTTTTCGTTATCTCAGCCGTGGCCGTTTCGATCTCCCGCCCGAATTCCGAGACCTGTTTTCGAGCCTCTGCAAGTTCTGCCTCCCATCCTTTCAATCGCTCCTCGGGATATGCTTTGAGGTGGGCCTTGAGCCGGGTTGCCGCGGTTTGCGCGCTAGCCTGCCGAGATTCGAGTTCACCTTGCTTAGCAGCGCGTTCGTCGCGGCGGCCTGCAATTGCTGGCTGGGAACGGGCAGCTTCCTCCTTGGAATACATCCCTGCCTCTTCGGGGCTCACGACAGCTAAGTCTGACGGAAGCGCTCCATCTTGCGACGGGCTTGAGCAGAAGAGAACAATGGGTTCGCGGATCCCCGCCCTTTTGACTTCGAGGCGCGCGCGTTCGAATTCCTTTGGATTTTGGATCAGAATCCCTGAGCAAACCGCTGGGTTCGATTCGCAGAGGACGGCCGCCCTTTCGGCGGAACAGTGTTCAGCCAACCAATGATAGGCAGGAATCGCCGTTTTGATTCCGTTGGCGATAAGTTGCGAAACCAAAGCTTCTACATCTGCCGAGGGAGCTAGTAATCCAAACTTGTCCAGAGAAGCGTCGTCTCGCAGGTCGTCTGCCCCGAGAACTCCAATCTGTATGAGTTTGCTTTGTGCATCTTCAGCGATCTCATCGAGGCGATTGAGAAGAAATGGATTTCTCAGTTGAACGTCACCGCCCACAACGACCTCTTCAATTATTGGCAATCTCTCGATTTGGGTTCGATGTTCTTCTTCGTCGGTAAGCCTGCCTTCGGCTTTATCGCCGACCGCTTCCGCGTCTGCGGCTGATTTGTTGAGATTAACGAGGGTCTCGCGCATCGATCTGACCCGGGAAGTAAGCAGCCCAACGCCGACTTTCAGTGCTTCGATCGAGTTACCGATCGTCCATGCCTCTGATTTGAGTCGACTCAACGCTTCGCTCGCCTTTTCATTTGCCAGAATCGCTTCGGAAATCCGAAGGCGGCGGTGGCCCTCTTCGTAAGCACGGATCGCCTTTTGGGCAGAGTCTCTGTCTTTCGCTGCGCCTGTAATTCCCGCCGAAAGTGCTGCCTGTTGATTAGTGAGTTCGATTACATTGGTCCTTGCGTTCTGAACCTGTTCCTTCGTGAGTTCATGCGCGGCCGCTAAATCAGCAACGCGCCTCCTCCACGCTGCCTTGAGTCGTCCACCTAGAAGCTGCAGGTCTTTTAACTGGGGGCGTAGATCCTCGTGAAGTTTGTCGCGCTCTCGAACGAGGGCCATGTGCTCTTTTTCAACCGCGCGAACCGCGGCGAATTCCTTAGCCGCCTTCAGGACCGCGAGTTCTTGAGAGGCAGCTTTTTCGGAGTTGGCCGCAGCTTCAAATGCGGCCTTCGTTTCGTCTACCCTGATACGCTTGCCTAGCGTCTTATACCCTCGCGCGGATGTATTTAGGCGTCGGTGTTCAAGGCTCTGGTCACTAATTTTGGCCGAGTAATTGCTAATCTCGTCGTTTAGATCGGCAATCTCTTGGTTCAAATTCGCGCGCCGCGCCTGCACGGAATCGCGCCTCGGCTGCCTCACCATCAAGGGTAGCCCGCTGAGTCCGGGCTACAGCCCTCTTAGCGACATCGAGGGCGAAAGGCGTCAACAATCGGGTGAGCGTTTCACCAAACTCGATAGACTTTGCGTAGTGCGGCGCACTTTCCCGTTTCTCTTTAAATGCTTGAAGGTTTTTTTCGATCTCCTCGGTGGACGCCTCATCATAGGCGAGTTCCAAAAACTTCTTCACAAAGTCCTCGGGATTTTTGATTTTGAAAATGTCCGCTGCGCCCCCTTCTTGGCTATTCATGATGAGGTGGGTGCGAAAAAGCTCCGTATCCAGTCCAATCGAATCGAGGTGTTGAATCCAGCTCCCTTGAATTTCCGTAAGGACCAACTCCATTGACGGGTGTTCCCGCATCGCTTCGTTCAGTCGCTCACGAAAAGCGTCATATGAGCCGGCAGCTTCCGACAGTCCCCGAGCCGGCAGGGTGTCGAACGAGAAGCTCGTTGTTTTCGTCTCGTTGAAGCTGAAAAAGAGACGTTTCAGTTCCCTTGCCGTTTTCAAGATGACCGTCCCAACAGTCCGTCGTGGCGCTGCCGTATCTGACGGTTGCCATTCGGTGGCGATAACTGCTAGCTCGTTCTCACGAACGAAATCATTCAGCTTTGCACCTTTGCCATTTCTCATTCCAAGAAAGTCCGAAATCTTCGGGACGAAGACGGTGTAGAACAGCGAGATCAACGTGGTCTTACCCCCGCCGTTGCGCAGCCAGACGATTGCATTCTGCGGCTTCCACTCATGGCGGTCGCGCAGATCGATAATCAGGGGATTGAAACGGGCGCTCTCATTACCCGCCCCCGAAACGTAAAAGCGGCAAAGTTTAGCCATCTCCTTTTGCCTCTTGCCCCTGTGACTCACGCAGGGCCTGTAGTCGCCGCAAAAGTTCGCCCTCTGCTTCACGCATCAGATAGCGTGCTTGGACGCGAAACTGAGCGCGCCCACGATACGCACTCTCCTTGCCATCGTCCTGTTGCTGAACGGTAAACAGTCCCTCATTTTCGTACTTATCCAGGATGTATCGTACCATTGCGGTAACGTTCTTTTTCCCTCCGTCATCGCGTTCGCGGAGAGAGAGCAAGTGTGCGCTGGCTTCAATCATCTCCTCGTTAAGAGCTTCTTCTTCCGACCCGGACGCGCGAAGACCCTCGCAGAACTCAACCGCGAAACGAGCGACCTCGCTGGGGACGATTCGCGCAGTCAGCACCTCAAGGTCATCAGCTAACGCTTCTGCAGTTGGGAAGGCATAAGCGACAAGCACGTAATGCAGGAGGCCATAAGCGACCCGGTCTCTGAATTGCATGCCGCGACGGAAGTTATCCAAGGTAGGCGAGAACAAACCGCCTGCTACCGGCAGCAACATGAGCCCAGTGGAAACCGTTTGCGGCAAAATCTCGATGTCCATTCCTCTCGCAGCGGAGCGCACAACTTCCCTGAAGTCGGGATCCTTTCCGTAACGGGTAAACAGCTCTCCATATTCTGAATTGGTGGCCGGAGCGGACCGAGGGGCCATCGCGAACATTATTAGTCGGTTCGCTGACTCAATTTCCTCCAACGAAATGTTGGTCATTTCGGTTTCACGACAACGAGGTCGTCTCCATATACCGCGCCGTCGATGAAGGTCTCGCCTACCGTGGAAACCGTGGCTTGGTCTTCGTGTCCCTCATACCAGTCTCCGATTTTTATCATAGAGAGGTGGCATGCCTCGATATCTTCCGGCCCAATCCGACGGATGAACTCGGAGAGATGAAACGTCTCAGGCATTTGATCCATCACCCGCTCAAAGGATTCATGTGCATCCGCGGAAAACGGCGGTTCGCTTTCCTTTGCTTCCTCCAACTCCGGAATATCAGACTCCTTCCCGCCAACGAGGTATTCTCGCTTCGCGCTAAGGAGGATTCGCGCCATCGTTGAGAAATCTGCGAGGGCCTGGCCTTGAGGAGGATGAAGGTGAAACCAGAATTTATCGATCCACGTATGGAAGTCGCCAAGGGAAAGCTTCAGGAGGGGACGAAGGACATCGGATTGCGGCTGGGGATATATTAGATTCCCGGCCGGGCGAAACTTGCGGTTCGCGTGTTCGACCAAGAATTGCGAGTTCGCTCGTAGGACGATGTTTAGGAGTGCCTCGTGCTGTCGGCTAGTATTTCGAATCTGATCAATAATCGAAACAAGTCTTAACCGGCCGTTTGCATCTGCTTCCTCTATCTTTCGTTCCGCTTCGGAAACCAAAAAGTTTTCTGCTCGCAGTCGTTCTTCAATGTGATCCCTAGCTGCGTTGATTCTGGGAATAATGTCGGCCACCCAATCCAGGTCTGAAACGCCACGTTCGACGAGCTGAAGCGCCATTTTGATTCGATCCGCATACTCAGTGGTTCGCATGCTGGCTGTTCTTGCAGATAGCTCTGCCTCGTCAAATTTCCCGTGTTTAATGAAATGCGTCAGCGCAGCTTCGTCTGCAGCCTGTTGCCCCTCTAGATCGACGCTCAAACTGTTGAGGTAGATATTGATAGCCTCTGGTTTTGCGACGTAGCGCTCCTCCGCCACTCCTTCGATGTTCCTTAGCTCGACCAATTTGAAAATGAGAGGTCGCCAGACAATTCGCCCGTCCTCGGTCTGATGTTGATATTCCATTCGGAACGAGTCACGGGCCTTTTCGTTCGTTAGGCAGTCGAGAATGAAGCTCGTAATCCTATCGACGACGGCTCTGTCAACCGAAGGACCTATGGCCTTAAACTGATGCACCATTCCGTCGAAGATTTGTTCGTAAGCGGCCCCTTGTTGAAAGCCGCCCATCTCGGTGATTATCACGTCGAGGATCGCGGACGTAAGTCGAAAAAGGTCATACTGCCCAAGGGAGAGATCCACTTGGCGCCCCTTGTTAGCGTCCAGTTCGAAAATTGGTCGCAAATAGGTTAAAGACCGCGCGCGGCGGTTTAGCGTTTCTCTGAGGAAGGAGCCGCCAGGGGCCATTCCCACGTCAGTGGCGGCTGTGGCTGTGTCTTTCGATGAATTCACAAACGTTCAGCTGCTGACGCAGTGTTTCGGTCTTGACGCCTTGGGCTTCGACGAATTGCGCCTGTTGCTGCGCAACTTGTCCGCCGCGAGCCAGAGTTTGGCTTCGAAGCCGAGATTGGCGGTGAAGTCTTTGGACTTTGAAGAGGCGCGGGCCATCGGCGCGCTGGTTTTATCCGGCGCGCTCCGAATTAGCAAGGAGCCCGGTGCGGACGCGACTCCGAAACGAAAGAGGGCGAGAGGGATCAGAGCTACAGATCGTCAACTTTCGCCTCAAGGCCGGGTTGCTGGCGCATGGTTTCTACGCGTCGCTTTATGATGGCTCAATCGTTCACGCCAATGTCGGTGAACTTGTAGGCGCCGTTTACTTTCTCGAAGTAGAAGATGTCTTCGCCGCAAAAGACGCTGTAGGTATCCCGGCCTGGTTCTTTGACCAGGCTTCTACGATCCTTCGCGCTCTCGACGAAGCCGCGCGGCGGGCGATCTTGCCATACGCGACGGCCTGCTGTTACGCTGAAGAGGTGAAACGTTCGT
>CAXSFN010000029.1:44072-53593 GCA_964236815.1 uncultured Chthoniobacterales bacterium | reverse complement strand
GGCGTGCTGTTGGTCGTAATTAATTCCTCGATCTGGGAATTTTGCAACCGGGGAATAGCGATATCGACCAGGACGGCGTGTGAGACACCGGCGTAGATTTTTTTCGCGCCGCGCTCTTTCAAAATTGAAGCGGCCGAGGTCAGTGTGCCGGCGGTCTCGGTCAGGTCATCGACTAAAAGCACATCGCAACCTTCCACTTCGCCAATAACGTAAAGCGCTTTCGTCTCCGTCGCGCTCTTTCGCTGCTTCGCCACGATCGCGAGATTCGCTCCGAGCGTTTGCGAATACGCCGACGCCATCTTGAGCCCGCCGACGTCGGGGGAAACCACAACAGTTTTGTTGGTGAGTTTAGTGCGCAGGTACTTAATTAGAACCGGCATTGAGTAAAGATGATCGACCGGGATATCGAAAAATCCCTGCACCTGCTGCGCATGCAGATCCATGGTCAGGACGCGATTGACGCCGGCGGCAAAAAGAAGATTTGCCACTAATTTGGCTGTGATCGGCACGCGCGGTTTATCTTTCCGATCCTGTCGCGCATAACCGAAAAATGGGATGACCGCGGTGATCCGCTCCGCGCTCGCCCGCCGCGCAGCATCCACCATGATGAGCAGCTCCATCAGGTGCTGATTGGTGGGCGGACAAGTCGGCTGAATGATGAAAACATCTCGCCCACGGATGTTCTCCTCGATTTTGACGTAGGTCTCCCCGTCCGGGAACGAGCTGATCGTAGCTTGGCCAAGCGGCTCGCCAATGGCCTCGCAGATCCGCTGGGCCAGCTCGCGATTCGCAGAGCCGCTGAAGATTTTCAGCTCGGGTTGAAGGGCGTACATGGGCGGGAGGGGCAAGAGTAGGCTAGCGGCGGTGGTTGGCAATCGCGGATTGGGCATCCCTCCACCAGCGGGATGGAAGCTCCCTCAAAAAGGGAGAACGATCCCGGATTCTGGTACGTGCGCTGCTTTCTCTAAGGAGTGATTTTGTATAGCCCCTATAAGCGATTGCCCGCGCCAGCCGTGCGGGCGGGCTCTCAGGAGGCGTTTACTTTAGTCGAACTTGTCGTGGCAATCAGCCTCATCAGCTTGATGGCGGCAAGTTCAGTCTATGCCCTGTTGAGTTCCAATCGCTTCGCGGCGACCGACCGAGCCCGCACCGCCGCCAAAACTTCCTGCCAGGAGCGAATCGACCAGGCTCTGGCTTCCGCTTACAGCCCGCCGGATCTCATTCCCTCGTTCTTTGCCGTTTCCGGCAGTATCCCCGCGCCCAACGGGAGCCCCGATCGAGGGACCGTTACCTCGACTGAGACAATTCCGTTATATCTAGACCAGAGCGATTCCTCCAAGATCGCCGTCAGCGGAACTAGGACGACACGCGTTTCGCTTTCTGACTCCACTTTAGGCTTGGTCCGGGTCTGGGTCCGGCTGGACTACACCTTTCAGGGCAAGAATCGCTCCTACGAACGATACTTAGTCCGGGCTCCGGATTAAAATATGAAGACTAAGTCCGGCAAACGCGCCGCCTTCCCTAAGAAGGCGGGTTTTACCATCGCTGAAATCATGGTCTCCGTCGGGATCATGGGGGTGGTCGGGACGCTCCTATTGTCGCTTGTACAGGCAAGCTCGGTCTTGCTGGCTAAAAACGTCGGCATCAACTTGAGTCATACCAACGCGCGGCTCGGCAATGAGAAGCTTCTCAGCCTTGTTCAATCTTCCGTAGGTGCGCCAATCCTGGTCGATTCCTCCTTGAACGTGGCCGCTGGCGGCAATGGGCCGGCCGCCGGTATTATCTTTCAACGCCTGGCTTCTACCTTCACTTACACAGCTCCGAACGCTGTAGCAGCTACGGCTACTTCTTTCACCCTTCGTCGCACCTCGAATACCAACCCTGCCATGCCGGCTCCCCAAAGCGGGGATGTCCTCTTCATGATCGGTAAAACCTTGAGCAGTCCTTATACGGTTGGCTTTCAGGCCGACATCAGCAGCGTCACAACTCTCAACTCCACCGATTTCACGGTTAATTTCGCGAGTAGCGTCGGCTCCCTGTGCGATCCTCCCGCCACTTCGGGTAACGTCCTTCCCGCATCGACCAAGCTATTCCTCTTGGATAAGATGGCTTGCGTAGCAGTCGGCACAGAACTGCGTCTGCTCGGTAGCGTGGGCGCACCCACCAGCTACCAGGTGCTCGCTCAACTGGTTCCAATCAACGGCCAAACAACCTGTCTTCCGTTCAGTTATACCGAGGGGAGTAGAAGGTGGGTCAACGTGGACCTGCGTGTGCAATCCACCGAATACAGCAAGCGGAACCTGGGGACGAGTAACACCTTCTTTGATCTAAAACAATCGATCGCATATCGATCCGCCATTTTCGTCCAAACCGCCCAGTAAGCACACCTCTACTTCCTTTATGAAACGTCACCCACAATCGACCGGCGGCTACAGCACGATCGTCGTCATGATCGTCCTTATCACCATTGTAAGTCTGGTAGGCACCGCCTTTACCCTTACTTCCAACTTCGCACGTCAGGCCAACCGGCAAAGACAAGTGTTGCAAGCGCAGGATGCCGCCGAAAGCGCGCTCGAATACGTGTATGCCAAGTGGAAATCCGACATCAAAGCGGCAGCCTATGCCGCAAAAGCCACGACTCAAGTTACTGTGCCTTCCACCATGCATCCCGCCCTAGCTAGCGCGCCTTCTACCGGCACAGGCGTAGCACCGCTGTTTATGCCATGGGCGACGACTGTCCCAACGACCGTATCTTATACTACCGTCGACCAATGGGGAGCTACCCAGGCGAGTCCTACTAAGATAAAGGTCGCAAACGTGCCTGGCTACCCGGGATGGGTGGGAGACTCAGTCTTCTACAAGGCGGAAGCCACCGGCAAGATCAGCGGGATTAACGATCAGGGCATCCGGCGTTATTTCCAACTAACTTTTGTTCCGCTGATGCAGGCGGCTGTCTTCTACGAAGACGATTTGGAAATTCACCCTGGCCCGCCTATGACTATTAACGGCTTAGTGCATACAAACAAGGACTTGGAGGTCCTGGCCTATGACAAGCTTCAGTTCATGGATAACGTGTCTTTCGCCGGTAATTACCGTGAGGAGGCACCAGGCAACTGGTCTGGCAGCGGCAGCAGTGACTACACTAACCCGACGGAGAAGCCTTACTGGAAAGATAACAAGCAGACGGACGATAGCGCATCCGTGGTCGACCAGCTGGAGAAGGTGGATCGAATCGAACCGCTGGGAGCACGGCCCAAACAGGTTCTTGATCCAAAATACGACGAGGCGCCCTACGTCGATTCAGACGGAAATTTCAACAATGACGGTTATCGTGAAATCATCGAGAAGCCGGTGGCCGGCGCCGATGCGACGGAGATTTCTTCGACACGGTTCTATAACAAAGCTTCGCTCAAGATTGAGGTTGACTCTTCCAAGGCCTCAAATGCTGCGGGCTACCTGAAGGTGTATAACGCCAGCAATGTCGCCTACGCAACCGGGGACAATGTTTACAAGAAAGTGCAGACTGCCATCACAGGCAGTAGCAGTATGTACGACCAACGAGAAGGTGCGACGCTGAAGGTAACCTCGATAGACATGAAAAAGTTTAACGATGTCATCGCTACCATGGGATCGAACTTCAATGGCGTGGTCTATATCACCGATACCTCCACCGATTCGACTAAGGACGGCATTCGCCTCACCAATGGCAGAGTCATTGATGCCGATCTCACAGTCGCTACCGATGAAGGGATGTATATTCAAGGCGATTACAATACCGGAGGCTCAAACGCCTCCAATGTCCCCAGCAACACCTCGACCACCGGGACGAACCACGCCTCGAATTACGATGTTAAATCAACCGCCGTGGCCGCAGACGCCGTTACGATCCTGTCGAATAACTGGACCGACGGTAACGCCTCCAGCCAGCTCACTTCGCGGGTAGCGACGAATACCACCGTCAATACAGGAATTATTTCCGGGAACGTTCCGACAAATTATAACAGCAGCGGCAACCCCTCCGGCGGCGTGCATAACTTTCCGCGCTTCCTAGAAATGTGGCTGAATCCGAATAATAACTACTCCGAGGTCAACTTCACCTACTACGGTTCGATGGTTGAGCTTTTCCACAGTAAAAGCTTTACCGGCCTTTGGTATACGAACAACACCTATTGGCCTCCTAACCGGATTTGGAACTTCGACACTAACTTCCGCACCGATCCTCCTCCCGGGACCTTGCAGCCTCCACAGTTTTCGCGCGGACGGTGGGAGCGCATGTAGAGAAAAAGCGCGAATCCGCTCTGACTAAATGAAAGGCTTCTCCGGCATTCTCCTCGCAATCTCGAGCGCAAGCGCACTCGCACTCGATTTCACACCTCAATATTCCGAGTCAGTCCAGGATGGCTTCCCCGTCAGGCGCCTGTTTTTTTCCGATAAGGAACAGCGGGTCTATCTGACTGTGCCAAAGGATTGGAAGGTGAGCGGAAACGGACAACGGGGTACTTTCACGCCGGCGAGTCTGGAGCAAGCCTCGGTCGCGGTGGAGAATTCGCCACTTAGCCCGCAGGTCCAGTTCGATGAAAAGGGCCTCGAGACTTATCGGAAGGCCGCCGCGGAGGTCGTCCCTCAAGGCGCAACCAACGTGCAGGTCGACTTTGAGAAAACGAACGAATTCACACTCAATGGCTGGACCAGTTTCGAGATGCAGTTCAGCTATCAGCTTTTTGGCCAGAGCTTCAGCCGGAGCGTTCTGTTTGTTAATATGGACAAGGATGCCCAGCTGCGGATGCGGGTGGAGGCTCGCAAGGAAAACTTCGATAAGGTTTACCCGGCGGCCCGTGGAATACTAGCATCGTGGTTTTCGCCTCCCCCCGAGCTCGAAGCGATTCTCCAGAAGCTCACCGCGAAACATTAGGCTTCGCGTTCAATTGCAGTAAGGCTTGAGCGACTCTAGTTGAGCAGAGTTTAAGATCACCGGCATCAGATTGCCGATCACTGCGGCCCGTTTCCGTTAATTCTGGACATGCAATGCATGTCCCATCCCGGCGACGCGCTTTCGCCGTCAGTTTCGCCGAGGTTGCATTAAACCCGCGACTTTCGGCTCCCCGCCCCAGCAAGCGCCGCCTTGAAAGGAGGCGTAGGATTCAACGAATTCTCGCTTTAGCGAGCACCCCTGCCGTACGAGGCGGGGAATACCCTTCTTGCTCCTCGAAAAAAGAAAAGTTGCCAACGGCTCACTCGTTTCATAAAACATCGTGGGCACTGGCATAAGAATAATATTGACCGATGCGACTCTTTTATGAGAATTATTGAAATCGTAATGAATAACGCAGTTCGCTTATCACTTAATTCTATGAGAGTACGCCCTGTTTCAGCTCTGAAAAACATCTTCCTCGCCGCGCTTGGCATGCTCATTGCGAGCAACGCTGGAGCCGCCATGGTCAGCTACCAGCCGACTCCGGCAGATCTCAACGACCTCGACCATCACTCTGTTTACACCTGGAGAATCGACAATATCAGTCTAAACGGCGGCAGCATCGCGGGCGCCACATTGACCTTCGCTAATATCGCGAACTGGGATACGACCGCCAATGTTCTTCATCTTTGGCTGCTGGACACTGCGAAGACCGCCGGGGTTGGCTCTTTCATCGATGATCCGACGAATAGTTCGCCGGTCTCGGATATGACCGACGATTTCGCGAGCGCCCGTCTCCATTCCGATCCGAATTGGTTGGTTGCGAATGGAACCGCCCAGAGCTTCCTCGCCGACAAAAGTTTCACCACCACCCCGGGAACCTACGTCCTCACCTTTAACGCCAATCAGCTCTCTCTCCTCACCCAGTATATCAACAATGGGAAGGACATCGCGTTCGGCATCGATCCCGACTGTCATTTTTTCAATGACGGCGTCACGTTCACCATGAACATCACACCTGTGCCGGAAATGAATGCTCTCTTCCCGATCGTGGGGCTCTTCGCCGCAGTCTCTTCGACCCACTTCCTCCGCCGCCGCCGCGCGGCCCGGCTTGCTGCACAACAAATCTCGTAGGCGTTTTCATCGTTTGTTTGGTTAAGGACGGCCGTCCCTTCGGGGACGGCCGTTGCGCTTTAGCGATTATGGCCTCGCCTCGCACGACGAGAACATCGGCTTGTCGCTCACCGAGACTAGAAACTAGTCAAGACTGCTAGTGGCCTTGGAAACCAACGCCTTTTCTTCCGGGAGAAGGGTGGCGTCAGCGCTCCGTTTGAGAAAGGTCCGCGCCTTCTCCTTTTCGCCCGCTGCCGCTAAGACCAGTCCGTAGTAGGTAGCGACGGATGGTTCGAGCAGTTGCTCCTCCTTCAGGCCATCCATGACCCTGAGCGCACCTTTCACATCGCCCTTGGTCAGCAACCCAAAGGCGTAGGTCGACAGATAACCGGAATTAGCGGGCTCCTGTGCGGCCAGATCGGCCGCAACTTTCCTGGCATGATCCAAATCCGCGCCCAAGAGGAGCGAGACTTGCGCGAGATTATTTTGCAACGCGTTATCTTTCGGATTGAGCTCCGCCAACTTCGACAGAGTTCGATAAAGCCCGGAAGTATCCGCAACTTTCGTGTAATGCGTATACAGCGTTTGTAAGGCTGGCATTCTGGTCTCCGGATTCTTGGTCAACGTCCAGAGCAAGTCAGTCGCTTCCTTCTGCCAACCCCAATCCGCCATCGTCTGGATCAAGAGCGAGATCGCCTGCGGATTTCCGGCCGCTTCCTTCTCCGCCGCGGCCAGTTCCTGTTCCGCGGCTAATTGTTTCTCCTGACCGCGCAGAGCCCGCGCCACATAGGCCCGGCGCAAGAAATCATAACCCGACCAATCTTTCTCCCTCGTCAGGCGTTCTAGTTCGATCCAATTTTTCGCCTGCGCCTGCGCCTCCGACATCGCAAGCGGCACCGGCCATTTCGAGGCTGCATCATCCGGCAGGCTCTTCGAAAATTCGCCTGCCTCGGCATTCATGCCATTGCGAGTCATCCAAGAGAGGAGCGCCGCAGTCTCTGAAGGCTTACCGGGAACCTCTGCCTTCAGGCGCGCAAGGTAGTCCTCATAAACCGGATCGTGCGCCTGTCGTAGGATTTCCAGATAAAGAATCCGATCGCTGAATAACGCTTCCGAATAATCCGCCAGCTCATTCGCAAGCCTGCGCGTCCGCGGCGGATCCATGCGGTGCTCGATGCCATCGATGATCAAGGCCCGCGTCGCCGCCGCGCGCTCTCCGGCGTCGCCGCGCAGTTCTTCCAGAAGAGCTAGAGCCCCCTTCCGCTTTGCGGAATCATGACCCAGTTCCGAAAGAGCAAGCTGCAAGCGATAGGCATTATCGTTCGGTGCGAGCTCCACCGCCTTGGCCCAATTTCGCTCCATCCCGGCCGCGTCCTTCTTTACCTCTGCCAATCGTGCAGAAGCAGCGAAGAATTCCGGGGCTTGTCTCGCGAAATCTTCCACTCCCTTCAGCGTCTTCTCCGCAATTCCGAAATCGCTCAACCAAATTGCGCATCGCACCAGCGCGAGCGCGTCGTCCAGCGAGCGCGGATTCGATTCCATGATTTTTCTGCGCCAATCAAGCGCAGTTCGGTCACCGGTTTTCTCGGAAATTTGCGCCGCGATTCGCATTGCCTCCGTGTTAGACGGGTTGAGCTGCAGCGCCCGCCGTGCGCTGAGACTCGCATTCTTCAAATCCCCACTGCTCATAGACGCCGCCGCTAGTCCGACCAAATGTCCTTCCTGCCAGTGGCGGTAAAAACGAAATCCACCCCAGCAAAGCGCGATCAAAATCGCCAGCGCGCAAAAGCTGCCCGCGATCAGTTTGATGTAAGTGCGCTCCGTCCTCTCGAGGGAAAGTTCCAAGGAGTTGAGCCTAGGTGGACGCCTTTCCAAGTCAATTTGCACGCCGCCTTGCAGGAGCAGAACACAGGCCGGACTTGCCTCACCCTACCCTCGCCACCATCTTGTCACTCTCATCTTCCGTCATGAACCCCGATCCGATCCGCGTCGAGCGCCCCGCTACCAGCTCGAAAATTTTCGCCCACACGCGCTGGGACATCTTGCCCGCGGCGGCCGGCCTTTTTCATCTCGCCTGGTTCCTCGGAATGTTCTTCCTCTACCCGCACACCCCGCTCTGGCTCATGCTGGCGATGGGCTTCCTTTATTCGCTTATGGTCAACGCCAACATCAATGGCGTCGGACACAACTTCATCCACAACCCCTTCTTCCGTGCGTCGCTCCTCAATCGCCTTTTCGGCGTCACGCAATCCGTCGCTTGCTGCTTTTCGCAGACCTATTACGACGCCGTGCACATGCAGCACCACAAAGGCAACTCCGATCGCAAAGACGAGAAGGGCGAGACGATCGACTGGCTTTCGATTTATCGACACAGCCATGACGACGAGCCCGAAAATCCATGGAGTTATGTCTTCCTCAGTTTCTTTCGCGACAATCCGGCCGCCATTGGACGCGAACTAAAGAAGCGCGGCAAGGTGGAGTTAGTCTGGGGCAACCTCGAGCTCGCCGCCTTCGCCACGACCCTTTTCGTCATGTTCCTCTTCAATTGGCGCTACGTGATCTTTTTCTTCCTTCCCTTCTTCTATTTGGGCCATTGCTTCAGTTACTTAAACGGTTACTTCCGTCATTACGGCGCCGATCCAGATAAACCGATCGCGTGGGGCGTGAGCAGTTACGGCAAAATCTACAACTGGCTCTTCTTCTACAACGGCTACCATGCCGAGCATCACTTCCGTCCGAAAGTGCACTGGACAAAGATGGAAGCCTTTCACCAGCAGATCGCCGACAAACAGAAAGAAGAAGGCGTCCGCGTGATCAATCACGCGCACATGCTCGGCTTCCTCGATCCCAATCTCCCGAAGCGTCGCGATGCTGTTCGCGAAGCAGAAGCCGTCGTCTAGAAGTGTCATGCATTTGCGATCTGGGCGAGGACGCGGTCGCCCATGCGCTTTGGGGGCTGTCTGTCAGGGAAGAGGGAGCGGCAGGTCGCTCCGTGGCGCGAGCTTCCAGCTTGCGAGATTGCGCAGAGTGAACCTGTCCGACCCGAGCAATCTCGCAAGCTGGGAAGCTCGCGCCACAGAGGCATGGACGCGCCGGTCAAGCCGAGGTGCCAAGGAGAGCGAACGCTATCCCGCCTGGCCCTGCGGCGGGACCGCACTTCACCGGCAAGGTGCATGACACGCTCGAGCAAGGGACGCGAACTGGGCGTTCCAGCGGGCGCAACAGCGCGCGCGCTCCCTACTGGCCGAACTGCGCGCGCAGCTTTTCCTTCTTCTCCTCGCAGTCTTCCTGCAACCGACGCACCTCGATTGGAAGTTGCTTCTTCAGCGCTTCGGCCTCTTCCAGGTTTTGCGCGTTTCGGATCTGGTCCTGCAGAAACAATTCCTTCTCCGCGATCTTGGCGCGATAACTGGAATCGATCTCCGCGATTTGTTCCTTCTGTTCCAAACTCAACGAGACACTCGGTTTGTTTTTCTCCAGCCGTTCCATCGCGAGC
>CAXSFN010000029.1:0-44062 GCA_964236815.1 uncultured Chthoniobacterales bacterium | reverse complement strand
AATATGCGCAGTGTAAGGCTGTAGAAAATATGGTTGTATATTATGGCGGCATTTAATCATTCTCATCGAGTAATTTTTTCTTCTGGACTTCAAATTCTTCTTTAGTTATAACACTATCCTCATATAGCTTTTTTAGTTTGCTGATTTCATCTGCCACACTTTCCCGCCCGCGCGTCGAGCGCAAGCTGCGTTGCCTCTTTCATCGCGCTTCATAAGCTTGGCTGCTCCATGCCCGAAACAATCAGTCTTCTCTCTACCGACTTCGATGGCACTCTCGTGGCGCACGATAACGATCCGGTGCTCGATTCGCGCTGCATGGAAATGATCGCCCATCTTCAAAGCGACGGCGCCATCTGGGCGATCAATACCGGTCGCTCCGTTCAACTTCTCGAAAGCGGCCTGGTCGATTTCGAATTCCCGGTCCATCCCGATTTTATCCTAACGAGTGAACGCGACATCTTCCGTCCCTCGGAAACGGATGGGAAGTGGGAACCCTACGGAGATTGGAACACACGCGTGGCTCGCGACCATGCGGAGCTTTTCACCTCCGCCTCATCTGTTCTCGCTGAAGTGCTGGATTTCGTGCATCAAAAAACACGCGCGCGGGTCCTTTACGATCGTCAGGCCCCGGAGGGTCTCATCGCCAGCAACGAAGCCGAGATGGACCGCATCGTGCGTTTCATCGATGAAGCGCGCGCGCCGCACCCGAAATTTCACTACCAGCGCAACACCATTTATCTCCGCTTTTGTCACTCCGATTATCACAAGGGCGCCGCTTTGGCCGAGCTGCAGCGTTTACTAGAAATTCCGGGCGGAGAAACCTTTGCCGCCGGCGATCACTACAATGACATCTCGATGCTTGACGGCCGATACGCGAAGTTTCCCGCCTGTCCGTCGAACGCGATTCCGGAAGTGAAAGCCGCGGTCCGGAGCGCTCACGGTTACGTGGCTGAGAGTTGCTGCGGTGCGGGTGTGGCAGAGGCACTGATCTATTTCACTCGTTAGGTCCGCGCGTCTCCGGGAGTTCCTAGAAGGGCTGTCATCCTAAGCCTAGCGAAGGATGACAACACTAGACCGTTAGGCGTCCGGTTTTCGCACCGCAAATTGTAGCTCCGGCGTTTCGTCCAGAACTTCATTTAGCGGCGGCCACTGCACCGCGCTGTCCATATCGCGAAAGGCATGCAAATAAATCGCGACCACTTCCGCCGGATATTTCGCGAGCAACTCAGCGACTGCCGCCTGAATTTTTTCCTTCGGCGGCGAGGACGGAAGATCCTCCACCGTTCCATTCTCTTCGTGCGCGATCCCGAGAGCATCGAGAAAAACACACAGCATCTCCTTATTCGCTCCCAGTAACCATGCTTGAAGCAAATGCGTTCCCAGCATGTCGCTCACCGGCCGGGCCAGCGCGGCCTGCAACCAGGGAAATCGCTCGTTAGGCGGCTTCCGCTCCACGAAGACCGCACGCAGATTTCGCTGGTTAGCCAGGCCTTGGATGGCGGCTTTATAAACCCCCTTGTCCTCCTTGTGGAGAAAACCAAAAATCTGCGCGGCCGTCCTTGGCGACATGCGTTGGAAAAGTTCATGAGCTCTCATCGGCCGCGAATAGTGACACAGAATCGGGCGATGTCCCGCGATGTTGTAATGCGCTGTACCCACCGAGCCGGCTACAAGACCGCTTCCTTCTCGACGCGACTCGAAGTGGAGAGCGTCAAGGATTCATCCGCTTCGATCTTACCGGCAAAACGGTTCGTCATGTAAGTGAGAAGCAACACCCAAAAAGTGAGTGCGATGCTGAAAAGCGGGAACTGCAACGGCAACGGCAATGCATAAATGATCGCCATCAGCGGCATCCAGACTGCCCAGGTCGCGAACAAGGTCGGCACAATTTTATCGCGGTAATGTTGCCAGGTCAGGGCGCGGCGCGCCGAGGCCCAGGAGAAGCCTTCGTTTTTCCATTCGTAAATCAGCACCTCGCTCGGCGCGGCGATGAACGGATTATAGCCAAATTGATCGACGCATATTTTCGCGATCAACACTGGAAGCGTCACCACGTCGCCAAACCAAAACGCATTCAGCCGGTACATCCAATCGACCAATAGACCGTCCGCGGCCCAGGTCGGAATCGTGAAAGCGAGATTGCGCAAATTTTGCGCGTTGGGTTTTCCCTCTTGGAAAAAGACGACCAGGAAAATCTCCGGCACAATCGCGCCCGCCACCACGGCTGCGATAATGACGAAGGAAATTTCATTCCCTTTTCGCAGCTCCGCTAGCGACTCGAGCGCGGTGGCCACGGCCGGGCTGAAGTAATATCCAAGCAAGAGCGCGAGCATGAGCGCTTGCAAAATGAATGCGGGAACCGCGTTCGCCTTCGCCGCGTCCCAGCCAATCGAAAGCGGAGTGCGGCCTTTCGTGACTGCCGACATGTCGCGCACACTGCGGCGGCGGCGTTTGCGATCAAGCGGAAAGGATCATACGCAGTCGCCGGCAGGAAAAGCAAAGCGGCCCTCCCCGTGAGGGAAGAGCCGCCTTGTTCGCACGGTATCCTTTCGGATAACGCGCGAAGATTTAAAAGGAAGCTTAGGCCGAGCGCGAATGGCGAAAGCGCAGCATTGCTCCGAGTCCGGCAACGCCGAGTAGCATCAGCGCGATGCTAGAAGGCTCAGGAACTGCGCTTAACTGGAAGGCGTTGATTGTTGGCACTTGGAAGTTAGGGCCTCCGTTGAAGTCGATCGTTTGCGTGACATCCGTTGCGGTAAAGGTTCCGATCGCGAACTGACCCAATCCGCCATCCGCTCCGGTGGTGTTATCAACAAGAGCAACAGAATTTCCCGCAGTGGCCGAGGTCGAAAGGTTTGAGCCGCTAAAGGAGGAAGTGGTGTTGGCGGCGTTGCTGGTAAAGAATTGAAAGACGTAATCTTGTCCGACCGTCAGGCCGCTAATCGTCAATACCAATGTGCTCTCGAAGGAAGCACCGCCCGCGGTGGAGAGAAGCGCTTGATAGCTCGAGGACAGCGACGAGAACGGAGCCACGTTGCTCCCAAGATTGTTGTAGAAAACCAGGAAGTCGCTCGTTTCGGTAAAGTTGTAATTCCCGACCGTAGCGGTTTGAGATTGGTCGCCTGGGAAAGCGAAAGCCTGAAACGTTACTCCAGAAACCGTTGAGCTCTGAACGGTGGCACCGCCGAGATGGTAGGCGTTGACCAACGTTCCACCGGTAAAGACGTCACTATCGCCGCTAATGTTCTGCGGGCTGCCCCATGTGATGACCGCATTCTGAGCCGAAGCGGCCGGATTGAAGAAGAAGAAACCGAGAGCTAGCGCGCCCAGGATCGTTTTTTGGAGAACTATTTTCATGATGTCTTTCTATTTCCGAATTGCCGCCTCTGCGTTTATAGAACGAAAACCTTCCCGCCCTTGATGGTCTGGAGAATCCCAGTGGCCAGGAGGCAAATGGAAATCGGGAGGCCCGAAGGGTTGAAAGAATTCTCGTTACGGCTCGATAAAGCAGGTCAGAGGCCGCGGGAGAAAAGCATTTGAGTCTGTTCCATGGACGCTACCGATGGGTGCAACTAACCTTTGACATGCAGAACACGCGCAAGCCTTCGCTTCGCTCCCTCTCGCTCGACCAGTTGATCGAACTGCTGGGCGCGTGGGGGGAGCGTCCCTACCGCGCAAAACAGATCGCGGATTGGCTCTACCAAAAGCGCGTTACCTCCTTCGACGCCATGACGGATCTGCCGCAGAATTTACGCGCCCAGCTTGCGGCAGAGTTTGAATTTCCAAAGGCCGAAGTCGTCCGCCTACTCGGCTCCGAAGACACTACCCAGAAGTTTCTCTTCCGTTTGCACGACGGCAATCTGATTGAGGCAGTTCTGATTCCCGCTTCGCCGGCGCTTTATGGCGAAACCTCGGATCGCCGGACCATTTGCGTCTCCAGTCAGGTCGGTTGCGCTTACGGCTGCAAATTTTGCGCGAGCGGCTTGGATGGTTGGACGCGCAATCTCGAAGCCGGCGAGATCGTGCAACAGCTCATCGCGGTCGAAGAAAAGAGCGGCCAGAAGATCGATAACGTTGTCTTCATGGGCATGGGCGAGCCGCTGGCTAACCTGCAAAATTTGCTGCGCGCGATTGAGATCATCAACGCGCCTTGGGGACTCGGGATCGGCGCCCGCCACATTACCGTCTCGACCAGCGGGCTCGCGCCACAAATTCGCGAGCTTGCTAATGAGGCAACCCAGTTTCGTCTCGCACTTTCCTTGCATGGGGCGACCGACGAAGTGCGCAGCCAGATCATGCCGATCAATCGCAAATATCCGCTGCGGGTTCTGCTGGAGGCCTGTGACTACTACGTGGCGAAAAAGCGGCGAATCATGTTCGAATATATTTTGATCTCCGGCGTGAATGATACCGACGACCAGGCGCGTGAGCTCGCGAAAATCGCGCGGCGGCTTTCCGCCAAGATCAACCTCATTCCCTACAATATCGTAGAAGGCCTCGAGTGGTCGCGACCATCGCGGACCCGGCAGGAACGCTTCCATGCGATTCTGCGGGATCACGGGGTTGTTGCCACTTTGCGCTGTGAAAAAGGTCATGATATCGCGGCGGCTTGCGGACAGTTGCGTTTGCAGAAGCAACGCGAGGAAGACCTGAGCAAAACTGTTTTGCGCGACTAACGAAGCTGCCTTACAAGAAAAACATGCCCGGCTACGAGCACGAGCCCGAGAAAGCTTGGGATGAATACGAGTGGGAGCGTTTTCTCCAGCAGCAGGATCACAAGACGGAGAAATACATGGAGCTGCTCGAGAAGTATCTGGATCATCCGCAACGCGACCAGATCATCGCGCGTGAAATGGGTTGGACGCAGTTGATCGATGGCGATGAATGGAGTGACGAAGTGAATGCGCTTCTGGCCGACGAAGCGAGCGCTAGTCCAGAGGAGTCGATCTCGGAATTAGAGGCCGTGCAGGGCGCAACCGAGAGCTTTGAGGATCACAGCCTTTATCGCGCTTCTTTCGCTCTAACAGTTTGGATCGACCAACTCTTCGACGAAAATACCTCCCTCCAAAACGAGCCTGCCGCGGTCAAGCTCGCCACCCATTCCGCCTTGGCTAGCGCCAAACTGGCCGCGGCTCTAAGTGATGACGATGTGGATGAAATCGGGATGACGATCGCGTATTTGAAACGCGCGCTGAAAGCGATCACCACCTCGATGGAAGCGGGCGGGCAACTGCTGAACGAGCGATTGATCTCACCACGTCAACATGCGGTGCTGACCAAGCGGCTTTTCCAAGTCCGCGACGGCATCATCACCCTCATGGGTGAATACCGCGGGGAATGGCTACGGCGCTTCGGCAGCCTTTGAAGGCAGCCGTTGAATGAATTAGCCGTGCTCTCCGTCGAATGATGCATACGGAAGCGACCCCGGCTCAGGCCGAAGCATCAGACGCGGATTTGGTCCAACTTTGCCAGGCGGGCGAGACCGCGGCATTCGACCAGTTGGTCGGTCGCTATCGAACACGAGTTTTTGGAATGATTTATAACATGGTGCATAACGAGCAGGACGCCTGGGATCTCTCCCAGGATAGTTTCCTGAAGGCGTGGAAATCGATCGGGCGCTTCCGTGGGCAATCGTCTTTCTACACCTGGATCTATCGCATCGTGATGAATGTGACGATCGATTGGCTGCGCAAGAAGCAGGTGAAAGGCACCGGCGCGGAATTTGATGATGCGATTCAATTACAGGAAATCGATCCCGCCTCGCGCACGGTGCCAAAAGCCGACGCTTTACCGCATCAACGCATGGTTCACGGAGAAATTCGCGAGCGCATCAACGAAGCGATCGCTCAACTCTCACCGGAACATCGCGCAGTCATTTTGATGAAAGAAACCGACGAAATGCAATATCATGAGATCGCGGAGGCGCTCGGCTGCTCGATCGGCACGGTCATGTCCCGGTTGTTTTATGCCCGCAAAAAATTGCAAAATATGTTGAGGGATTTGTATGAAAACGTTTGAGGAAAAATGGACTGCCTGGCTCGATGGCCAGCTAAGCGGCGCTGAGCTGGCCGAGTTCGAGGCGGCGCTGCCGGATAAGGCAGCGGCGGAGATCGAGAAGCAGGAGGCAAGAAAGCTTGGCTCATTTTTGCGGACACATCTTGCCGCGCCCGCGATGGGGAATGAGGAATTTTTCCATCACCAATTGCGTGGCAAAATCGAGCGCGAATCAGCGCCTGCTGCACGCTCGCGCGAACCTCAGGCTCGCGAATCGTGGTGGTCGATCGGCCGGCTTGCCTGGATGGGCGCGGCTTCACTCGTCCTTTTTTGTCTCTGCACCTTTTTCGTGATGCACGAGCAGCCCACCGCAGGTCAGTCCGGTTATTTGACCAAAGTAATAAACGCGCGGGTCGATCCCGCGGTCAGTCCGGATGCGAACATCTCCATTTTCGAAACGAAGGAAGACAAAGTAACGGTGCTTTGGGTCAACGGCCTCGAGTCATTGCCTTCGGAGTACGCGGCCAAATAACATCCGTGCATGGACGTTCTCTAACTGCTGCGTTTCTTCTGCTGGTCCTGGCCGGCTGCACGCCGCGCCATGCTTCTGAGAGCGTCTGGAGCGGAATCGTGGTCGCGAATAATGTGCCCGAGCCAACGCCGGTCCCGGCGGAGCTGACACCGTTTCAGGGCACGCTCAAGCAGCTCCTCGGTTACAATCAGTTTCAGGTCATCGGCGAATCGCGGAACACGTTGGCGGGCGGTGCGGAAGATTGGTTGACGAAGAGCAAATATTTTTCGCTCCACGTCGACTCCAAAGCGGCCAAGCGAAGTTCCTACGTGCTGAACTTGCAGCTTTTCCAGGAGCAAAAACTCCTCCTCGAAACCGAAGCGAAACTGAGCAAAGCCAGTCCGCTCATGATCAAAGGACCTCAGGTCGGCGACGGCCAGTTAGTGTTGCTTTTGGTTATTGAGTGAGCCTCGCAGCTGCCGATGGCTTGGCAGACGACAACTGAGATGCAAAACACGTGGAGTGGCCTTTAGTGGCAGGCATGCTCCGCTTCTGTTTCGTTTCGTCCACTGCGCTCCTCCTTAACCTCACCGCCCTCTTGGCCGAAGAGCCCTTCGATTTCGAAACCACTCCGGGCAGGCTTCCGAAACAAGTCGGGCCGGAAGAATACGCAATTCGGATCGTGCCCGATGTGAAGAAGCTAACCTTCACTGGCTCGGAGACGATCAAGCTCAGCGTTCGTCAACCAGTCCGGGAATTGGTTTTGAATTCGACCGCGATTGAAATCGTTAGCGCTGCGGTGGACGGAAAAGCATTGCCGAAATCCGCGATCAAGTTCGATGTGAAGCAGGAACTCCTGAATCTCTCGTTAAGCAGCGAACTCGCGCCCGGCTCACACCTGTTGACTCTCAGCTTCTCCGGCAAAATAAACGATCAGGGTCAGGGGCTGTATCACGCGCCCTATCAGGAGCACGGGACTGGCGCGAAAAAAACGATGCTCGGCACGCAGTTCGAAGCGACCGATGCGCGCCGTCTTTTTCCCTGCTGGGACGAGCCGAGTTTTCGCGCTCGTTTTCAGATGACCGCGGTCGTGCCGGAAAATTGGACTGCGATTTCAAATATGCCAATCGAGCGCGAGTCGAAAGTCGCCGGCGGTAAGGAAGTGCACTTCGCCATCTCGCCTTCGATGGCGTCGTATCTGAATGTTCTCTGCGCGGGCGAGCTGGACACGATCGAAAAAAAGAGCGGCGGCGTGCTGCATCGCATCGTCGCGACCAAAGGCAAAGGCGCGCAGGGCCGATATGCCCTCGAGAGCGCGGCCCAGATCGTCGAATTCTATAACGACTACTTCGGCACGCCCTTCCCATTACCGAAGCTGGATCAAATCGCAGTTCCGGGCGGTTTTGGCGGCGCGATGGAAAACTGGGGCGGGATTACGTATTACGAATCCGCGCTTCTTTTCGATCCTGAACGCTCGTCCGCCGAAACCAAACAGCGCATCTACGAAGTCATCGCGCATGAAGTAGCGCATCAATGGTTCGGCGATCTGGTCACGATGGCGTGGTGGGATAATCTCTGGCTGAACGAAGGCTTTGCTTCGTGGATGGGGAGCAAGTGTTCCGCGAAATTTAATCCCGAGTGGGAAGTCTGGCTGGCGCGCGGTGTTCCGCGCGATCCGGCCCGGCGCGTCGGCAGCCCGAAAGAAGCAGCGATGGAAGGCGACGCGCGCTCCACCACCCATCCGATTCAACAACCGATCGCAACGGAAGCGGAAGCGAACGGTGCCTTCGACGATATCACTTACAAAAAAGGACAATCGTTCCTTCGCATGCTGGAGACTTTTCTGGGCGAGGATGTTTTCCGCGACGGCATCCGCAAATACATGGCGCGGCATAAATTTTCCAACACCACCACCGCCGATCTTTGGAAGGCGCTCGGCGAAGCTTCTGGCAAACCGGTTACGGAAATCGCGGCCGCCTGGACGCAGCAGCCCGGCTTTCCGATCGTGAAAGTCGCGCGCGATCCCTCGGGAAAAATCACGCTCACGCAGGAACGTTTCACCGTGAATTTCCCGGATGCGCCCGCGCTGCAATGGACCATTCCGCTCACCTATTCGGTCGCCGGTTCGAACGCCCCGGTCAGTGTGTTAATGAAAGAGAAAACGATGACGCTGACCGATATCCCCGCGGATCGAGCGGTCAAGATCAACGCGGAGGGCGCGGGAAATTATCGCGTTCAATATGACGAGGCGTCCTGGAAACTGATCCTGGCGCAATTTCCGCAGATGAGTGTGGCCGATCGCGTCAATCTTCTCGGCGACGCCTGGGCGCTGGTGCAGGCAACGCGCGCGCCGCTCTCCCTTTTCCTTGATCTGATCGAACGGCTTCCAACCAAAACCGAATTAGCCGAGCGCGAGCAGCTCGTGACCGCGTTCGAGTACATCAACGGTTTGATCGTGAACGAAACTTCCCGCGAGCAATTCCAGCAATATGCGCGTTCGGTCTTACGGCCGTCGCTCCACGAAATTGGTTTCGATCCGAAAGCGGGCGAACCGGTCAAAGCCGCGACGTTGCGCGCGAGCCTTCTTGGAATTCTCGCAAACCTGAACGACCAGGAAGTGATCGGCGGATGCCGCGAGCGATTCGCCGCCTTCCTCGCGAAGCCGGCTTCGCTTCCGCCTGACATGCGCGGCCCGGTTCTGCGCGTGGCCGGACAATTTGCCGACGAAGCCACCTGGAACAAACTCCACGAGATGGGCCTCAAGACGACGAGCATCGAGGAAAAGCAGATGTACTACGACGCGCTGGCCGCGACGAGCGATCCGAAACTCATCGAGCGCGCGCTGCAAATTTCATTGACCGACGAATTGCCGACCAGCCGGGCGCTGGTTGTGGTCAGCAAAATCGCGCGCGGTGGTGGACAGGCGGCGGTGGCGTGGCAATTCGCGAAAGCGAACATGAAAAAACTTCTCGGCAAAGCCGACGCGCTCGCGATCAACAGTTACGCGCCGAGTTTGTTCAGCTTTTTCTCGGAGCCGGCGCGGATCGAGGAATTGAAGGCTTACGCGAAATCCGAGCTGCCTGCGGACGCGAACAAGGCGGTCGAGAAAGCGGTGGATGAGATAAGCTTCCGCGTCGCTTTCAAAAAGGAGCTGGCTGATCAGGCCGCGAGCTGGGGTCCACTTACACAGCCGCGCGGCTAAAGCACCGGAGGCCTCGGAGGTTCTCGCCTAACGAGTGATTCCTCTTCTTCCAGTCGCAGGAACTTTGCCTGTTTCCATCCAGCCAGCGCCTGGCTGAGGAGGAAGAAGGCGAGCAGCCCCATCCAAAGAGAACTGTTCAAAAATGCGAAAACACCGAGCAACGCACCACCGGCCAGGCCAATAACGCTGGCCACTTGTAGGCTCGTGATTCGCCCCAGCGGATACCAAAGGAGCGAGCGCAAAATCTGGCCGCCATCGAGCGGATAGATCGGTAGAAGATTAAAGATCAGGATCCAGAAGTTGATCTGCCCGATCATGAGGATCAGGCGAAAAAAATCCGGCGCGGCGAAAGCGACGGAAGATTTCACCAGCAAAATGCGGAGGAGTGCGAAGACCGGAATGAGCGCCACGTTCACCAGCGGGCCGGCAGCGATACTCCAGAGCTGCGCGCCTGGCCGCGGTGGCGGTTGCACAAAAGCAAAGCCGCCGAAGGGCCAGAGCAGAATGTAGTTCGCGCTTCCACCAACCTGACGGCAGGCGAAAGCATGCCCGAACTCGTGCAGCAGGACGATGAGGAAAAGCGCGAGATATTCGAACACTGCGAACACCGCGGAGTGATACCCGTGCGGCCGCGAGGTCAATTGATAGACCGCAACCAAAAACCAGCTGTAATGCAGGGAAACCTGGATCCCAGCGAACCGGAACAATCGGATGGAGCCGCTTTGCATTGGACCAATGCTCGGCTGTTGTCGCTGCGCGCGCCAACGGAATGCGAGCGCGCTAAAGTGTGACTTCTGTTCGGCCTTCGAACCGCGGCAAAAGAAGTCGCATCGGCATCATGGAAGACTCACTGAAACCGTGGCGCTTGAAGAAATTTTGCGAGCGCAATTCCGGCCGATCGGTCAGGAGTGTGATCCGCACGAAATTTTTCTGCTTGGCGAAATTGATCGCGTATTCGAGCAGCATCGAACCGTAGCCTTTGCCCTGGTATCCCTTGTGAATGACAAGGTCTTCGAGCAAGAGAACGAATCCACCTTCTGCTGTGCTGATGGTGAAGAGCAGGTTGATCATGCCGACAATCGCGCGGTCCTGCCGCAAAACGAAAACGCGCCCGCGATTCGGTTGTTCGAAAATTAAACGCAATCCCCGCAGTTGCTTCTCCTGGTCCGGACGGAAATCGCTCTCTTCGCTGAAAAGCTCGCCGAGAAGTCCGGAGAGCTCGTCGAGGTCCTCAAACGTCGCCGGCTCGATCATGACCTCGCTCATGCGCTTGGTTTATTTCAGAAAGGCATCGAGCTGGCAATATTGCAGCGCTCGTCCGTCCGCCGCTTACAGCGGCCGCGCCCGCGGCGTTGACAACCAACGCCGTGTCCATAATGTAGCCGCTCTCGCTCGCCTCGGCGCGCAGTTCTGCATATGAAACGCACCCTCCAGCGCTCCAAGCGCACCCGAAAGAATCAGCACGGTTTTCGCGCGCGCATGAGCACAAAAAATGGCCGTGCCACTCTCGCTCGCCGCCGGCAGCGCGGGCGCAAGCGGTTGCTGCCGAAGGGCGTTGAGGTTCATTACGCGCGCCACACGCAGGCGTAATTCTCTGAGTTAGCGTTGCAGCTCTCGCAACGGCCCGGCATATCCGGTTAACTCCAGATAACCCCGGCCTTTCACAGCTTTGCCTTGGCGCGTGCCCGTCACTTCGATTGCTCCTTCCCAATAAGCCAGCGGCATTAGGGCCAACTCCTGATCTTCCAAGACGGCGCGCACCGTGAACTGCATCGCGTCTTCCGGAAGTTCGACCTTCCATCCGGTCGGATAATTTGCCCGTGTAAGACCGCTCTTCCAAAATCCGGTCGGCATCATGCGGAAAGCATCGCTCGACAAATGCGCGCTGCTTCCGTCCGCGCCAACAAAGGTGCCGCTCGAGCTAGGATCGGTCGTTCCATTTTCGAGCCGCATTTGATAAAGCATCAATTCCGTTCCGTCGTCGAACTGCACGGAAAGCCAGTTCCAACCGACTTGCTCCGGCGCAAGTTGATTGGTCGCCCATTCGTGGTCGAACCAGCTTTCACCGGTAACCGGATTCGCTTTTCCATCCACGACTAACTCGCCGGCCGTCGACAAGCGCGGCAGTGAATAATAATGCGAGGCGTGTCCCTCCCCGCTCGCTTTTGCACTTAATCCATCCTGCCCGTGCACCACCGGCGGCTTGACCGCATGCAACTGCAAGTGCAGTTCGGCGTCCTTCGATCGCGCCTGCAAGTCGAACTGATCCCGGCCATTGAAAGTGAGCGTCCAATCGTCGATCCAAGCCAGCTGCTCCGCATCGAAACCAGCGTCACCGAAGGCGCCGCGACTCGTCTTTTGCTCGAAACGAAAATGTTTTGCGTCCACATCGGTGATCGCAAAATGAGCGAATTTCAAATCACCGATCACAAAGCGCGACATCGCTGGGTCGCGCTCGCTAGGCGAACGAATTCCCTGCCGAAAAAACGTCAGTTCATATCCGAAACGATGTCCGCTCCGATCCGCGAGATTGCCGGTGAAATACCACCACTCGGTTTTGAATTCCTCGTGTGAATGGTGGTCACGCGGAAAATCATAACGCCAGCCTGGCTGCGCCGTTTTCCAATCCGCCGCGCCTAACGAGAGGAGTGCGCAGAAAGCGATGCCTAACGAATGTTTCATTCTTCGCGCAAGGCTTCCGTCAAAATCAATCGTCCCGCCCGCCACGCCGGCCAGAGCCCCGCGAGAATTGATGCGGCAATAATCCAGAGCGGAGTTAACGCGAGCGAACCCCACGGAATTGCCAGCTGGATCGTCCATCCGAAAAAAGCGCGGTTGATCACGCCGGTCAGGACAAGCGAGAGACAGATGCCGGAAGCGAGACCGACGACCGCGGCCAGCAACCCAATCATTCCTGCTTCCCAGAGCAGAACGCTGCGCAATTGCGCGGCACTGCCCCCGAGAGCGCGGAAGATGCCGAGCTCGCGCGTTCGTTCCGCGATCAAGGTCGTAAGCGTAAGGCAAATTCCGACGATCGCGACGATGACCGCGATCGTCCGCAGCACGTAGGTGACGGCGAAAGTTTGATCGAAAATCTCGAAAACGCGTGTCCGCAAATCGCGGTTCGAAAGAATCATGAATTGGCCCGTCCGGCTGAACTCGGCGCGAAATGCTTCGCTCAAATTATCCGCCAGCGCGCCCGGCTTCAGGTAGACAGCCACGCTATTCACGCGCGTATCGTTCCACCAGGGCACGAAAGTTTTCTCACTCATAAAAGCGAGCCCCTGCTCGCGCGTGTAATCATAAAACGTTCCCGCGATCGGAAACTTCCGCGGCCCTTGCGGCGTCATCAGCTCCAGGTTTTCACCGTCACGCGTATGGTGTCGCCGCGAAAAGCTTTCCGAGACCACCACGCAAGGCTCGCTCCGAAAGCGGGTCATCATCTCGTGCGCGTTTCCGCGGAGAAAATGAAACTCGCGCCGTTCGTTTCCGCGTATCACAGCCACCGCGATTGTTTTGTTCCCCATCGCCATCTCGGTTCCACGAAAGGTATCGACCGAAGCGACGGCGGGATGCGCTTCCAGAAATTGGATCGTCGCCGGAGGCATGAACGAAGACGGACCGGCAATTTCATTCGAAGCGGGCCCGATGAAAAGATCGGCCACCAGGGTTTGATCGATCCAGGAAGCGATGGTCTGGCGAAATGAAAACACCATCACGTTGACGCCGATCGTCATCGCCACGGCCGCGGCCAGCGCTGCGATCGTGACCGAGTTGCGCGCGAGCGACCGACCAAGATTTCCGGCGGCCAGGTTCGCCAATTTTGCCCCGAAGCTCTGAAAACCACGCCTCGCCACCGAGCTAAAACCGATCGTCGCCCCAGGAACGAGAAACGAAAATCCGATCAGCACACAAAAGGCGGCGCCAAATCCGATCCACGGCGGGCCGGTTACAACCGCGAGCATCGACAAAATCGCCGCAACGAAAAGTGTGAGGAGCGCGGACCAAAACCAGCGCGGAGAAAGGTGCGCCGATTGTTCGCTGATCGAACCGGTGCGCAGCGCACGCACAGGGTCCATCCTTGCCGCCGCGGTCGCGGGCAGCCAGGCCGCGACAAGAACTGATGTGATTCCCAAAAGAAAAGCCGAGCAGAACATCCAAGGCGCGAGCGACACATTCCGCACGCTGAGAAGAACGTAGAGCGAAGAAATTGTTTCTGAGACCGTTCCGACAAGAGCACGAGCCAGAAAGACTCCGCCGATCAATCCCAGCAACGCCCCTAGCGTCCCGAGCAGGCACGCTTCCGCCAAAAAGAGCGCTCCTACTTCGCGACGGGTCGCGCCTAACGAACGCAACAGACCGATTTCGCTTCGTCGCCTAACGACAGATGCCGAGACAGTATTGTAAATCAGAAACATCCCGACCAGGAGAGAGACCAGGCTCATCGCGGTGAGATTGAGCTGAAATCCGCCGAGCAAATTTTCCACCTCTCCGCTGCGTTGCGCCGGCGTTTCGACCTTCGCGTCTGGCGGAATCAGATCGCGCAAACCGGCGATCGTTGCCTCCCGACTCTGATTTGGATCAAGGCGCAGCTGGATAGAGTTCAACACACCGCGCTTCGCGAAAAGCTCCTGCGCCCACCCGATATCCATCGCCGCGAAATGCGAATCAATCGCCACCGTCCCATTCGTCCTGAGAATGAACCCGATGCGCAACTGATGGTCCGCGCCATTCACCTGCGCACGCACCGCGTCGCCCGCCTTTAATCCATGCCGGCGGGAAAATTCTTCCGTTACCGCGATCGTGTTCGCCTCGCCTAACCAGCGTTGCAGATCGAACTCGCCCGGCTTGAAATCGGTCAGCTCAAAAGTCCGAAATGGTGTGTTCGTGAAAATATCGAGCCCGAGAACCTGAAGATATTCTCCGGGAATATCGGGTAGCGTCACGATTCCCCGCACGAGCGGAGTGGCCGCGGAGACTCCGCGGTGACTCGCTACACGCGGAAAAATTTCATCCGGCAATCCGCCGGCCGTTCCCGTAACCTGAAGCTGTGCCTTTCCCGCAACGAGATCGATCGTGGCCGCAAACGCGTGTTGCGCGCTGTGATTCGCAATTTGAATCGCGAGATAAACCGCCACACCAAGCGCGACACTGCCGATATTCAGCAATGCGAGCAATCGGTGCCGGGCGAGATAACGCACCACGTGCCAGTGAAAGAGACGAAGATATTGCGCGGTCACGCTCGCACAGCATTACGCAACACAAGAGATGCGCGACGCATTTCGCGATGGTTGCTTCACGCAAAAAACTGCGGCAAGCTACCGCCTTCGCGACAATTTTCGCACCGCTAGCTCAATTGGCAGAGCAGCTGACTCTTAATCAGCGGGTTGTTGGTTCGATTCCAACGCGGTGCAGTTCTATAGACAGCGTACAGCATGGATGATGATGGCGGGATGGCATCCATCCGACAAGGAGTGCTTATGATCGAAACGACCAATCCTGAAATCGACGTCAATCAACTGATGGAACGTATCCACCAGGAAGCCGCGAAGGTTAGACCGCGCGAACATGGTGAGATTACTCCGCGAGCGCGAGCCCCCCGCTCGGCGCTCCCCACCATTTTCGAAATCGCCGGGCCGCCTCTCTTCAGGCTTTCTCGTCCGCCGGACTCAAAAAACACGCGCACCGAGCAAAGGCTGCAAAAAGCGCGCCGCATGATTGAAGTAAGCGCTAGCATTCCGAAGATTTTTCGTCGCTTTTTTCGCAGGCAGGGAGGTTTCAATCGCGCCGCGCTCGAAACCATGAACGAGCTGGCAAAAGCAAACATACAATTGAGTAAACGGGTGGGCGAATTGGTGACTGCGGCGGAACAGCAAAGCCAGTGGTTACGCCTTCTGCACGGGCTAAGGCTAACGGAAGCGGCTTGGATGAAAACGACGGGCGCCCTCGTTGCGGATATTCCCGCCGTTCATGAAAAGTTGGCAGACCTGGAGCGAAAGCTGGCGGCTTCTGAGGAACTTGATGACATTCGCCTTAAACTGGTGCAGTTGCGCGAGAGCCACATTGAGAGCGAAAAGAATGACACCCAAACGCGTCAGCAGTTGGAGGGTCACGCCCAGCATCTGCGCAATTTGCAGCTTCAATCAGATCACAGCGGCGAGCATTTACGAATTTCCCGCGACGAATGGGATCGGGCCGGCCAGCACTTGCGAAACCTCCAGATCGAAACTGATCGAAACACTGAGCAGCTGACAGCGGCTCGCGAACAAATTAATCGCGACGGCCAGCACCTGCGCAATCTGCAAGCCGAAACCTCCGTGCGCGCGAAACAACACGCCAATCTCGAGGCGGTTCTTGGACGAGTAGAAGAGCGTCATCTGAACGATTCCATTTACATCAAAGGAGAGATTTCTCGTCACAACACGCTTCTCCAGCATCGGGACGTGGGCGCAGAAGGAGCCGGCAGAAAGAAGAATACGGAAGTTAAAGTAGGAGCGGACCAGCGAGAACAGCACCGGCTGGATTCATTTTACCTTAGTTTTGAAAATCGATTCCGTGGGACGAGGCCAGAAATTAAAAAACGCGTCCGGTTCTATCTGCCGCTTCTCGCGGAAGTGAGCGCGGGCACGGAAGAGCGACCCATACTGGATGTAGGTTGCGGGCGCGGCGAATGGCTAGAGCTCCTGCGAGAGGATGGGCTTCACGCGTTCGGTGTGGATCTCAACTCAGCGATGATAGCGCAATGCGCAGAACGCGAACTCAGCGTAACCGAGGCGGACGCTATAGTGCACCTTCGCTCGCTTCCGGACGAGAGTCATGGAGCGGTCAGCGGCTTTCATATTATCGAACATTTGCCCTTGGAAGCGTTAATCGACCTTATCGCGGAGATTCGCCGGGTTCTAAAGCCCGGGGGACTCGCAATCTTCGAATCGCCTAACTGCAAGAACCTCACCGTCGGAGCGTGTAATTTTAACATCGACCCGACCCATCGAAATCCAGTCTTTCCAGAAACCGCTCAGTTCATGTTAGAGACGCAGGGATTTGAAAGCGTCCGGCTTGAGTATCTGTCTCGAGCGGAGGACAGCCCGTTTGAAAAAAACGGTCCGAATTCGGCGGCCTTAGATCACCTTCTATACGGACCCCAGGATTTCGCCGTTATAGGTCGCAAGTCGACGACCTGATGAAGTTAGCCATAGTCATCCCATGGTTCGGCCGTGAGCTGAAGGGCGGCGCCGAACAACAGGCCTGGCAGATGGCGTGGCGACTCGGGGCGCGAGACCATCAAGTGGACGTGTTAACTACATGTTGCCGCTCACATCAGGACGATTGGGCGACGAACCATCTCGCTCCTGGGAAAGTCGAAGAAAAAGAAGGATTCACCGTCGAGCGATTTCCAGTTGATTCCCGCGACCGTGAGTCTTTTGACCGCGTCGCCGGATATTTGATGAATCTTAAACGATCGGCCTTACGGCCCGGCGTTGCGCCGGTTAGCGCAGCAGACAGCGCGATTTTCACCCACGAACTGATTAAGTCGCGCGCCTTACTAAATCATCTTGAGAAGAAGAAGCGTGCTTACGATTGGTTTATTCTACTGCCATATCTCTACGGCCCCGTGCTTGATGGTGTGAGAATCATCGGCGAACGCGCCGCGCTACAGCCATGTCTGCACGACGAGGCCTATGCCTATCTTCCAGAAATTGCCGACGCATTCCGTAAAGCCGGGAAACTTCTCTTTAACAGTGAAGGCGAAAAAGAGCTGGCCTTGCGGCTCTTTGGTCCAGGCATCTGGACCCGATCAACCCTCGTCGGGGAAGGCGTAGAGTTCGAGCCGATCCCGCCAAGAGCACCGCGCAATGGATTTTCACTACCGACAATCACCGAACCCTACATTCTTTATCTTGGACGCAAGGAGGATGGAAAGAATGTGCCGCTCCTACTAAATGCCTTCCGCCGCTTTCGCGCGGTTCGCCCTAACTCGACTCTAAGACTATTGCTAGCCGGTCATGGCGATGCGGCACTCAACTCCAACGATTCTCCCGCGATCAAAGATCTAGGAGTTGTCTCCGAAGAGCACAAGACAGCCTTGCTGAACAATTGCCGCGCACTCTTCCAACCAAGCGAAAACGAGAGTTTTTCGCGTGTCATTATGGAAGCTTGGATGCATGGGAAGCCGGTCGCGGCGCACGGCTCCTGCCTTGCTACTTCCGTCGCGGTTCAACGTTCGACTGGCGGATGGCTGGCCAGATCCGAACGAGATTGGGCTGAGCTATTCGTTCAAGTAGAACGATTGCCAGCAAAGGAACTGGCCGCGTCAGGTGAACGCGGTCGAGCTTACGCCAGAGCTCTTGCTAACTGGGATAACGTGATGACGCGTTATGAGGAGGCGCTCCCAGCTGCCGCGATGATGGGAAGAAGCCCGCCTTCTCTTGGAGACCGACGGGAGATCAATCAGTTCCTGCCCAATCTTTCCCCGGGGGACGCGATTTCAAATCATGCCCTCTGGATTCGAAACGAACTAAGGAGGACCGGCTTCTCTTCAGAAATTTATGCGCGTTACATCGACCCCCAATTGGCGGACGAATGCCACGTCTTTTCCAAAGAGGCGCTCCTGGGTTCGAGCGCGGTCATTTATCACCACAGCGTCGGTACTGAGATCACTCCGCATCTGGCAGACTTTGGCGGTCCGAAATCCCTCATCTATCATAACATCACTCCGCCGGAATTTTTCGCCTCTTTTCGTCCCGAATTTGCCGCTATCGTCCAGCGTGGACGCGACGACATGCGCGAACTTGCCACCCATTTCCCAATTTCGTACGGAGTGTCACATTTTAACGCGCTCGATCTGCGTGACAGCGGATTCTTAAACCCAGGTGTCTTACCGATACCGGTTGATCCCTCTAAGTGGAATTTCGCTCCGGACGAAAAAATCATGTCGGAAATGCAGGACGGAAGGGCAAACCTGCTCTTTGTCGGTCGCATCGCTCCGAATAAGAAGCAGGACGACTTGGTGCGTGCTTTCGATCATTACTTAGACTTCGATCCAGAAGCCCGACTGATCCTGGCTGGCAAGATAGAAGAGAACGACGCTTACGTAACTCATCTGCAAAACATAATCCTCGAGCTGAACGTGCAGGATTCGGTCATCTTGACCGGTAGCATTCATGATCAGCAACTAGCAGCTTACTATTGGACCGCGAATCTTTTTTGGTCGATGTCCGAACATGAAGGCTTTTGCGTCCCGCTGGTAGAAGCAATGTGGTTTGATGTTCCAATTTTTGCCTTCCGCGGCTCAGCTGTTCCCGAAACCCTTGGGTCCGGCGCCGTGATGTTCACATCCAAGGATGATTTTCATACCCTTGCCGCGGCAGCTCATCTTCTCGTTACCTCTCCCGAGCTGCAGCAGGGCATCCTGCAAGCGCAACACAAGGAACGCGAAAGATTCCATCCCGAGGTAGTGCGGCGAGTATTAAGAAAGATTGTAGCTACCTTGCTCGCCTAACGTGAAAGCGACCTCCGCACAGTCAGCCAGATTGCGTCACCTCCAGGGCGTCTGGGAAGCGCACGCCCAGGAGGATCCACTGTGGGCAATTATATCGATACCGGAAAAGAAAGGTGGCAAGTGGAGCTTGGAGGAATTCATGCGGACCGGCACCCTGGAAATTGATCGACTGATGAAGACGCTCATCTTTCATGAAATCGGGGTTAGTCAGGCCTGCGCGCTCGACTTCGGGTGCGGGGTCGGACGCCTTAGTCAGGCCTTATGCCAACACTTTAATGACGTTGTTGGCGTCGATATATCTCCGACAATGATTCGAACAGCACAAGAGTTAAACGTTTATCCGACAAAATGCCAATACCTCTTGAATGTTGAGGAGAACCTGAGCCTCTTCGAAGATCAGACCTTTACCTTCATCTATTCAAATGTCGTTTTACAGCACATGGACCCGGAGATTGCCAGAACTTATCTTAGGGAGTTCGCCCGGATACTTCGACCTGGCGGCTTGCTAATTTTTCAACTACCAAGCAGTTACCATGAAGAAGAAGGACTTCCCGCAAACGCATGGAGGGCTTCCTTAAAGTGCGAGGCAGACACGCTTTCCTGGATTTCGGCGAGTCGGCAAACCTTGGCAGTAAGAGTTACCAATATCAGTAACGCGATTTGGAGGTCGACGGGCCAGCGTTTGCTTATGCTTGGTAATCATTGGCTTGATCGCAACGGAGCGATGCTGCGCCTGGACGACGGGCGCGTGCTCGTGCCCGAAAGTCTCGCACCGGATCAAACGGCGCAACTCGAGCTGGAACTGGAAACTCCGCCTCAGGCGGGCGATTACTTACTGGAACTCGACCTAGTGCAAGAGGGCGTCGCATGGTTCAAGGATAAAGGCTCAGCAAGTCTGTTGGTGCCCGTGCAAATTCTGCCCGCCAGGGAAACCCCGAAAACAAATACGCACAACATCGCGACCGTAAATGAACACTTTGTTAGCCCTGAAGAACTGACTCCCATCCCTTCTGTTTTCGAAGGATTTAGTATGCACTTTGTCCCTCGTTGCGAAGTCATTCAGTTACTTTACGATCAGGACTGCAGTCTGGAGTTTATCGAATCCTCGGATAGTGGCGGACCGGGATTTCGCAGCTACTTGTACTTCGCGCGCAAAAGCGCCGGTCGCGGCTGACCGGCGCCTCAAGCTCGACACTGTTATGTCATCTGACAATTTCACACAGCGACAAGCTTCTACTCACATCGAGGCCCTTCATGGTGTGCAGGAAACGCTTGCTCAAAACGATCCCCTCTGGGCTACCCCCTCTGCGCCAGACAAAAAAGGCGGCAAGTGGAACCTAACGGAATTTTTCCATAGCGGAGTAGTTGAGATCGCCGGTCTTATCCAAACTATCCGCTATCACGAGTTGATTTTTGACCCAGAAGCCGCGCTGGACTTCGGCTGCGGTGTGGGCCGACTCTCACAAGCGCTTGTTTCGTGGTTCAAGAAAGTCGACGGGGTCGATGTGGCGCTTACCATGATCAAGAAAGCGGAGGCCTTGAACAAAGTATCCCGATAAGTGCCATTATTTTCTCAATCCCCGAGACGACCTGACTTTGTTCCAAGATGAGCAATTGTCGTTCATCTACTCAAATATTGTCCTACAGCACGTGCCGACCGATCTTACCCGTAAGTACGTTGCTGAATTCGCTCGCATTCTTCAGCCCGAAGGGCTTCTTGTCTTTCAACTTCCAGCTCGCTTCGTCTTGGAAAAGGTATTACCAGCCGACGCCTTCTGGGCGGATATCAGCCTCTTACCCCATACTTTGCGACTACAGCCCGCAAGTCCAATTAAACTCAACATCACCGTTCAGAATCTGAGTTTGCATCCGTGGAGCTACAATCCCCCTTTTACCATCGCTTTGGGGAACCATTGGTTGGGTCCCCATGGTTCGTTATTGATCAAAGATGATGGACGCGCGCTTCTTCACCGAGGGGTTTTCACCTGGGGAAAGAATTGACTTAATCCTCGAAGTCCGCGCTCCTACGATTGAAGGGGATTACATTCTCGAATTGGACTTAGTGCAGGAAGGTGTGGCCTGGTTTAAGGATCACGGTTCCAAGACAGCTTGCGTCAAAGCGACGATAGTCGCATCGGAGAGTTCGACTTTGCCTCAACGCACTACCTCTGGGGCTACAAAGCCTGGCCTTGAAGCAGCTCTCTTGAAAGATGAGCAGCATTTCGCGATGAACTGCGTTCCGCGCGCCGAGGTTCTGGATCTTCTCGATAGCTTAGGCTGCAAACTTGAGTTTATCGAGTCCTCGGGCCTTGGTGGGAAGGGATCCCTGAGTTACATATATTACGCGCGCAAGCGCACCTGAGTCTCACTCCCGGATCTATGCTTTCCCCAACCGGATCCTGTTCCTCTTCAGCACACGGCCAGAATGGAAAGCCGCGCATAGCTT
The DNA here is from genome assembly GCA_964236815.1 of uncultured Chthoniobacterales bacterium. Lineage (GTDB taxonomy): Bacteria > Verrucomicrobiota > Verrucomicrobiia > Chthoniobacterales > UBA10450 > JACCTI01. Next base: position 22,410 of record CAXSFN010000029.1, on the reverse strand, counting down.
TCGTCGTTCAGCGGTGTGGGACCGAAGTCAACGGGGGAGCGGAATCGCTCTGTTTCCAAATGGCCCAGCGCATGGGGCGGTTTTGGGATACGGAAATCCTTACCACCTGTGCCCTTGACTATATGCAATGGGATAATTACTACCCGATCGGTTCGGACCTAGTCGAAAACACCCTTGTTCGCCGCTTCGCCGTTGATTCTCCGAGGAATGTTGCCTCGTTTAATCAAATTTCTTCAGCCCTCTTACATAAGGCGGGAGCCGCCACTTTGGCAGAGCAGGAAGAATGGATGCGTGCGCAGGGTCCGCTCTCCAGTGGGCTGCTCCAATATCTAGCAACTGCCACTGAGGATTACGATGCATTCATTTTTTTTGGATATCTATATGCGACCACTTACTTCGGCCTCCCCCTGGTCATGGGAAAGGCATACCTAGCCCCGCTCGGACACGATGAATGGACAATCCAACTCTCGATGTGGGACAAGTTCTTCGCTAAGCCTCACGGCTTTATATTTCAAACACCGGAGGAACTTAGTTTCCTGCAAAGGAGGTTCCCTGCTTTGTCCCTAAGAGGACCTATAACGGGAGTTGGAATCGAGGAACCTGAAAGCTTTAACCCGGCGACGTTTCGTTCCAGCTATAACCTGGATGGACCGTTTTTACTTTATGTCGGCCGAGTCGATGCCTCAAAAGGTTGCGCTGAAATGTTTGATTGGTTTTTAAAGCGACCCACAATAACAGGGCAAAATCTCAAGTTAGTTGTGATTGGAGCTGAGGTTTATCCAGTTCCCTTCCATGACAACATCATTTATCTGGGCTTTGTTTCCGAAAAGGAGAAGTGGAATGCGATGAACGCCTGCGACTGGCTCTTACTTCCATCCCGCTACGAGAGTCTGTCTCTCTCGCTCCTAGAGACTTGGATAGCGGGTCGCCCGGCTATTGTGAATAGCGAATCTGAAGTATTGCGAGGTCATTGTCGCCGCGCTCATGGGGCTTTGTGCTATCAGGACTGGAAGGAAGTTGACGCCATCCTCGCCTTCGTCAGCGATGAAGCGAAGAAGACGCTAGGCCGACAGGGTCGTGATTACGTGCGAAAGAACTACAGTTGGCGGCGATTAGAAGAAGATTATCGGTCGATCGTCACCCCAAACATTCAGGTAGCTTGAACAATAACGAATCGCTCCTATCTTGAACCATGAAGCGCTTCTTTCTTTTCCCAGGTTTACGCTTCCTTATGCTTCTGGCTCTCCCCGCATGTAAACCACCGCCAGAAGCTGCCAGGGAAAGCTTGAGCTCTTCGCCCGATTACGCCTACGGGACAGTAAGTAGCCTCGCCCAAGGCGGCCAGGGCCAAATTTATTGCACATTTGGCTGGAGTAAACCGGAAGAGAAATTTAGCTGGACCGAAGGACAATCGGCTGGTCTTTCACTAAGGGCGCCGCCTAGCGGCGCTCCTATTACTTTGCGTATGAAATTGGCCGGCTTTACCAATCCACCGGGCTTGCCTGCGCAGGCGGTCGAGGTGAGTGTAAACGGACGGCAGATCGCGGCCTGGCAGGTGGCTAGCACTGCCAATTTTTTTGCGATCATCCCAAGCGATGTTTCAGCTTCGGGAGGCAATTTAACGATCGTCCTTAAAATTCCCAACGCGGCCTCGCCGAAAGCGCTTGGCTTGAACCCAGACGGGCGAACCTTGGGAATCTGCTGTTTCGAAATGGAGTTGAGCAAGTCAACTAGTTAAATCGAGTTGGCAACCAAGACTCCAGCCTCCTGCGCGCACTCGATCCCCGTAACAGAATCCCCGCGGTAGTCCACCATGCTTTTTCCCCAGCGACGGGACAGTAAGTATCTGGTGGTACTAATCTGGGCGCTAATCTGCACTATTTTCATCGCGTCTCATTTTGGCTTCTATTTTCGCGAGGCCCACTCTGAGTTGGGCGACTTCGCGGCGAACGCCTTGCAGATCAGAAATGCCAAGTCGTTCACTGAACTTTATGGTAACTATTCGCGATGGGGCTTTCACCATCCCGGTCCCGCCTTCTTCTATCTTTATGCGCTCGGCGAATGGCTACTACATGATCTAACGAGAATTGTTCCTTCGCCCTATAACGCCCACGCCGTCATAGGCGTTCTTATTCAGTCGTGCTTTTTCGTCTGGTCTCTCGCCATTCTGCGCCGCCATATCCGTCGTCCTCTAATCGGTCCCCTGCTGTTATTTCTGGCCGGCGCGCACTTCGCCGCCGTGAATTACAATGTGCCTGACAGTGCCTTCGACAGCATCTGGCCTCCGCACGTTTTACTTTTTCCATTTCTTTGCCTGCTCATCGCGAGCGCTTCGGTCGCCGCTGGTTCATTCGATGACCTCATACCACTTGTCGTCAGCGCCGGGTTTCTTGTCCACGGACACATTGCTCAGCCGCTATTCGTTTTGACCTTCGCGCTTGTAGCTGGTCTCGGGCTCTTGTTCTCCTTTAGGAGACACAACTTGCTGTCGCATTCCTCGCGTGGAAGAACGCTTGTTATCGCTTCGTCGATCATTGCGCTTTTCCTTCTGCCGCTTTTGATCGACCTAAGTCGCGGCAACGCGAGTAATGCGCACGCCGTGCTCGACTACATGCGCAAGCATTCGGGCGACCGAAAGACCCTGTCAGAGTCACTAGTTTATTTCGTTAGCTTCTTCTGTTATGTCGCCCAACCAGAAAAGTATTGTGCCGCGCCATTTCCCCAGAACCTTTCTTTCCTCTGGCATCGTTGGCCTTTCACAATTTTTTGGGTAGCGGTTATTGTCTGGCTGGTCGCCAAGGCGAAGTTCATCTGCCGCGAGAGCCGCTTCGCATGTAGCCTGCTCATCCTTGTTTGCCTCGGCTGCTTGTTGACCATCTTTTGGGGAACGCACCAAACGGGCGAGATGTTCAATTTTAATTCCTACTTCAACTTTGCCCTGCTCTTCGCTGCCCTAATCCTCGCTGCCATTGCGGCATCGCCCTCGGAGCGAACTTCCGCAAAGACGCTCTCCATTTTTTTGTACTCGTTGTCTTTTCCGCTTTTTATTTTCGCCGCCAGGAGCGGCCGCCTTGGCGGCGATGAGTTCACCGCTGTCGCCCCCCATACCTTGGAACCTATCGCTGCCGCAGCACACGAACATCCAGAACCAACCTTCCTGCTCTTTCAACATGAGGATTGGCCATGGGCTGTCGGAGTTGCACTGGAACTAGCGAGAAATAACGTTAGGCATGTAGTGACAAAGGAGTGGGGCATCATCTTTGGCGATGATCACGTGGGACAGTTGGACGATTTCGTTACGCAGGGAGGGGAAGCGATCTGGCGAATGAGCCCGCCGGAAGAGTATGGTTCTATTGTCCTTACGGGAGGACCAAGGATCGCAATAGCTCCGAGGTTACTTGATCCAACGACGAACCCACGACTGGAATTCCGCAACTCGGAAAGTGCTTATCCTTATGCAATCAGTGGCTGGGACCTTTCCAACGGGGCATTTTCCTGGAGCGATGGCGACGTTGGCCTTTTGCTTTTCCGCGCCGCTCACGCGACTAGGGATGTTAGTATAACGGTCGATTGCTTTCCGGCTCGTCTGACGAAAGGCCCTGCTCGAATGACCATCGATTTTTGTGGCGTCCTGCTGCGAGAAGTCGTGGCTGATCAACCGGTCCGCATTATCGTAACCATTCCGGCTGACCTTTGGAACGCGGCGCGCATTGGAGTCCTGTCATTTCACTTTCCTGATGCTGCTTCACCGAGCGGGCTAGGTATCTCGCCCGATCCGCGCAGGTTGAGTTACGGTTTCACCGAGGTCTCTTTCGATCCCCTGCCAGCTGACTCGGAATCACGCTCCGAGTAGGGCGAGCAGACCTTAAGGTTCGCTGATGCCTAGCTGGAACAAGGCAAATTGCAGCGAGTAGGTGTAAACAACGCAAAGCACTAGCACGATTAGTGTCCATCGTTCGCGCCCGCGCAGCCCATGCGCAATCATGAACTGCAGAGGAAAGAGAACCGATACGTACCGCGTCCAGGCAAAGGGACGGTAGATATAGAATGCGAGCGAGGCATAAAAAATTGAAATGTAGAGGCCTTCCACCCAGCGCCGCCGAACGAGGCAATAAATGATTCCTGCGAACGAAGTCCAGAAGGCGATCGCATCGATGGGCGAACCAATGGCAAGGTAATGCAACACCCACAGCCTTGGGTTCACGCCTGCTGGCACATGGTGCTCAATCAATTCGTTGACCCAATCCGACTCCTGACCAACCAAGGTCGTGCCCAAACCTATCTTTACCCAGAAATTCCAGGCGGCGACGATGACCAGACCTAAGGAGGATCCCGCCAGCCTGCGCCAATCCAAGCGCCGTTGCCGCCAGCAGGACCATATCGCGTCGACAAAGAATGCGAGAGCGAGAAACGAACCCATCGTGCGGATCAAGGCGGAGACTCCCGCGCAAAGCGCAGCCGCTGCAAGGCGTTTGTCTTGATAGAGAAGGAAGGCCGCTATGGTAACCGCGAGGTAAAACGATTCGGAATAAGCTGCGAAGAAGACGTTGTGGCCCGGAAAGAAAAAGATCAAAAAAGTAACTACTACTGGACTCACGCCGGCCAGCGATGGGTCGCGTCGGAGGTAACGTGAGATGGCCCAGATGATAAATCCATGAGCAATCAAGTTCAAGATTACGGCACTTCTCTCGAAGCCTCCCTCAGAAAAGCGAAAGATCCACCAAACGACCCGCAAGCTGTAGGGATAAAGAGGCGGCCAGAGAAACCTATCGTAGGCCACGGCAAAAAAGTGCCGGTAATACGCGGCATCCCATGTAACAAAAATGCGCAGCGGCAACCAGCGAAACGGCTGCGGGAAAGGAGTCACCTTGCCAACGAGAAAGAAGGACTGACAGATGGCATTAACAAGATACACGGACCCCAGCGTTACCAGCCAATCGAAACGCCGTGCTAAGAGCTTGACCTTTTGGAAACGAATATCGGGCTGCGCGATTTGAGATCGGTCTTCGGAAGCGTCGGAGTTAGCCATTGGTTGCTACGTGTAGGTCGGAGGAGGCACCTGTCTCGAGGACGACTTCACCGGCGCACTTGGCGAATGAGTCTTATAATCACCCCGGCTTAGATGTTTCTCCAACCAGAGGTAGAGGCAAATGAACAAATAGCGACTTCCCATTTCCTTGATTTTTAACTTCGGTTCGCCGCTGCGACGGTTTCGCCAGGTAATTGGAATACTCGTCCAACTATAACCCCGCACGACCGCTTTGAGTGGAAGCTCCACGGTCAGATTAAAATGCGGCGCAATCAAAGGACGGCAACCATCAATCGTAGTCCTGCGATAGGCCTTAAAGGCATTTGTGATGTCGTTATGCCCGATCCTGAAAAGGACCTGCAGGAACTTGTTCGCCATCCGATTCAAGAAAAGTTTGAAGCGGGGATAATCGATCACCCCCCCGCCTTTCATGAACCGGCTTCCAAAGACACAGTCATAGCCTTCGTTAAGAAGTCGCCAGTAATCCACGACATCGCGGACATCGTCGGATTCGTCCGCCATCATAATCACGACCGCGTCTCCTTTCATTTCATTCAAGCCCTGAATGATGGCGCGGCCGAATCCGTGCAGCCCGGAGTTTTTGACCGGCGTTAGGTTAGGCACGCGCTCGCGAAGTTGCAGCAAAATGCTCCAAGTCTGGTCGCTGCTACCATCATCAACTACCACGATCTCGTGCGGAATGTTTTGTAGCCTGAGTTCGACATGCAGATGTTCTACTGTCGATGCGATACAGCCTTCTTCGTCGCGTGCGGGCAGAACCACTGACAGGAGCTTTAACTCTTCCGCGCGGTGTTTCGTCTCGGTCATAACAGGGCTGAGATTTCCAACCAGTTCGGATGGGCTTCAGCGTGCGTCGCGATCTCATTCAGTATCGCTTCTATTTTTATCGATGGCTTCCAATTCCAGACCTTGCGCGCGAGGGTCGAATCCAATACAACCCAGGGCAGATCGAATGCGCGCGGGGCCGGATCCCTTCCAATTTCGCGCCGACCGAAGCGTGTCGCACACCAATCGCTGAGTTGCGCGAGGGACATGGTGTTACTCTTCCCGCCGCCTAGATTAACTATCCGAGGTTTTTCATTACCACTTTCTTTCATTTGCTTGGCTAGCAACGGCACCAAATCGCGCGGATGAAAACAATCGCGCGCTTGAAAGCCGGTGCCGTTAAATCCGATATACTTCAAAAGCTCGTTGCGCAGATAAGCATTGATCCAATAGGTAAAAATCCCTTGGTCCGCCCGACCGAACTGACCTGCGCCTGCCAGCACACCGCACCGGTTGATCCAAACCGGGAAATCGAACGCCTCGCCGTATTCTAAAGCCAACGCTTCGGACGCGAGTTTGGTCGCCCCGTAAATCGAAACCGGCGCCGCGGTGGAAAACTCTTCCGTAATACCGTCGAACGACAAGCCAAGAGGCAGGGAAGCATCCTTCGCTGGATAATAAGCTTTGTCCCTTTCCGTTACTTTTAGCGCTGCCAGCGAGGCAATGGAATATACCCGACTCGTACTGAGCAAAAGAAACCCGGCGCGATTCTTTTTTGCCAGCTCAAGAAGGTTTACAGTTCCGTACAGGTTGTGCTCGATAAGTTGCCGACTGCTGGTTTTTCCATCTACGCCCGCGAGAACAGTGGCGTTCGCCGCTGCGTCAATAACCCAATCGATCCGGGGCAGTGTAGCAAGGTCGCTCGGCGATCGCACGTCCGCGTGGGACACTCTAATGCCGCGCGCTCGCAAGGGCTCACGATTCAGCTCACTTCCCGGACGAATGAAATTGTCGAAGCCAATAATTTCGAGTTCCGAATCACGGTCGAGTAATTCACGCGCAAGCACGCTACCGACAAAGCCGCAAATACCCGAGATCAGAATTTTCACCCGCCCAGACTAGAGATTCTAGGAAGAAATCCAAGAGCGTCCTTATCGAGGCTGCCGACGGGATACGTCCCCCGCGGCTCGGTCGCATCTCTTGTTGAGCTGCCAAGGCGCGCATCCATCAGCGAGCCCGACGGCTTGTTGTTACGGTCGCCGCCGATCGATCAGCTGTCGCGCGCTCAGCGCAAGTCAGAGCCCTCCAGGCAGGCTCGAGAGAAGATCGTTTGTTCCAAGCAAGGGCGAACTGTTGTTTTCGACTCGCGCTTGATAGGAGGCAAAATTCATCGCGTTCAATTTTTTGGCATATGGCAGGTAATCAGTTCTTAACTCTTCTCTCAAACGTTTGTATGAATCTCAATCTGACTGACAAGGCAGCCCGTCATAGGGCGTTCCGGACCCCTTTAATCAAAGTAATCACAATCGAGGCAGACCGCTTTGGATCCGAACCAGAAAGCACCGCCAAAAACGCCCAAACCCGCTCCGTGTTTATGAAGTCGGCATCTCGTATGAAGGCCGCACCTATGGAGAGGGAAGAAAATCGGCTGGCGCGACACCTTCCACGCCTCTTTGTCCTCCTTAAAATATAATTTCCTTAAACGCCAGCCTCGCTCCGGATGGCCCCGCCTCCTTCATAGCGACGTCTTGGGAATAGTTACCCTTAGGAGCGCATGATATCTTTTTCGTCATAGAATTAAGATAGGTCTTCCCAACATGGCTATAAGAGATTTGACCAGACCTTATCGGGCTTATCACGACACCTCTCTTAGGCCAATGCCGCTTTGGGCGGAGTTTACCATCTATGCTCTGGCCATTATCCTGGCTGTAATCCACTGCGGGCAAAGTGTCGTTTTCTTCGGCGCTCTTCCAGGAGACTTAGCCGACGCGCGCTTAGGTAACTGTATCCTGGAACACGTCTATCGTGCAATTTCCGGCCACGCTAAACTGTTCTCGCCCGCGCAATTTTACCCGACCAAGGGGACCCTGGTTTATAGCGATAACCATTTCGGCACTGTCTTTCTCTACGCATTGTTCCGGCTCGGCGGTGCGGGGATGGCGACCGCCTTCAAAGGCTGGTTACTTACCATAATGGCAGCGAATACGATGTCGCTCATTTTTCTGCTTCGTTCTCTTCGTATTCATCCGCTGATCTCGGCACCGCTTGCCTTTTTTGGAACCGCTTCATTCGCGCTCGTCCTGAAGACCGGACATCCCCAAGTCTTGCCGTTTTTTCCTATGATCATTGCGCTGACATTTTTCTTTCGTTTTCTCCGCGAGGGTTGCTCACGGCAGCTAGGCTGGGTCGCTATCTGGCTAGCTTACCAACACGCCTGTTATATGTATCACGGCTACTTTGCCTTAATCATCTTCAGCACCCTTTTCATCATATTTATTTTTCTCGGTTGCCGGCCGGGCTGGGGTGTCGCGGTGCTCAAGTCCGCACGAGCTAACTGGCGCTTTCTTCTTATTACCTTTGCGGCGACGGGATATTTCCTTTTTTGGCTCTATAAACCTTATGTGCGCTTCAGCGCCGGGATGGGAACCCGGTCAATGGAAGAATTGGTCGCATTGGCACCGAACCCAGGGGCATGGTTTAGTGCTTCGCCTTTCAGCGCGTTCTACTCGAACCAGACTTTCTACAAGGCCAACGCAAATATGGGCGAGAACACCCTATTCGCGGGCTGGATGATCTGGCTGCTCCTGCTCGGCGCGCTAACCGCAGCTTTTCGCGCGGCTCGTTCATCCCAGTTACGCTTTGCTGGCATCCTGACGCTGGCTTCGTTTCTGGTCATTGCCGCCCTCACCTCATGGGGAGACTCTGGATGGAACCTATATCTAATGATAGCCAGGCAAGTTTCTAGTATCCGCGCCTTTCGCAGTTTCACTCGGATCGCCTATCCTCTTCTGGCGTTACAAGCTGTTGCCGGAGCCATTTTCCTCGATGTAATTTTCCGGAAGGCAAAGTCACAGGCTTTTAGAACCCTCACAGTCGGGCTGGCATTTGCGCTGATGACGGAGTCATTATCGCTCGGATCGATCCACTACTCTCCCAAGGTCGCGCGAGATCGCGCTAAGGCGATAATGCGAGGCTGGCGCCGGGCCGGATCACACGATGTTCTTGTCTTTGCGCCGGGTTACACAAATCAATCTAATGAGGTCCTTCATATTGATTGCTGGCAAGCCGCTCTGATGATGGAAAAATATACAGTCAACGGCTACAGCGGGAATCAACCTCCTAGGTATCAGGCATTCTTGAATTCGCCTACGGTTGAGAACGCCGAGGAGTTACTTGCTGGTATTCATCTAGACCCTCGGAAGGTCTCACTGGTTAGAAGTTGGAACGAGACCGACAAGGCCCGGCTCGGGCTCGTGAGCTATCAATTTTTGCCGAGCGTTACGATTACGGCTGCTAGTGAAACAATTCGAATGATGCCGCTATCAATCGCAGAGTTACCGGTCGTCGTTAAGAGCGTGGAAAAATCGGATCTGAACTACCAGGCGTTTCACGCTTTTGCTTCCTATCGCTTGTTCGACGCAGCGGGCCTCCCGGTAAACGGTCCTCCTTCATTGCGTACCGTCATAAAGAGAATTTCTCCGAATGGGACGGAGACTCGGATGAATATTCAGGCGCCCGCGCAGAGCGGTCGATATGAGGCTCGCCTTTCCATGGTGCACGAAGGCGTAGCGTGGTGGGCCGACTTGGGATATCCCGGCTCGACCGTCAACATCGTTGTGCCCTGACCAGGTCAGTTTAATCGACGCGTTGAGCGTCACACGCAGCGCCGTGTTAGAATTGAAATATGTCCACGGTGGAAACAGCCAGAGTCCCTGAAGAACTAAGTGGACGTCAGCGCCGTATCCCGGTCGGGAAGGTCACGTGGCGTGATACGTTTCGCGCGCTGCGCCATCGGAATTACCGCCTCTTCTTTTATGGGCAGCTCATTTCGCTTATCGGTTCGTGGATGGAACAAACCGCCATGAGCTGGCTGGTTTATCAGATCACCGGATCGAAGCTCTTGTTAGGCGTAGTCGCCGCCTGCGGCTCGGCGCCAATGATGTTCTTCTCACTTTGGGGCGGCGCGTTGGCCGATCGTTATCCGAAACGCGCGATCATTATCTGCACGCAGGTCTCGCAGATGTTTCCGTCGTTCATTCTCGCCTTTCTGGTTTGGCGCGGATGGGCGACGCCGGCAATCATCATTGTCCTTGCGATTATCAATGGCATCGCGGTCGCGTTCGATATGCCGGCGCGGCAGGCTTTCACTCTGGAAATGACCAGTCGCGAAGATCTGCTCAACGCCATTTCGCTTAATAGCTCCATCTTCAATTGCGCCCGCATTCTCGGGCCGGCGGTCGCCGGCGTGGTCATCGGCGCGGTCGGCATTGCGATGTGTTTTCTCATCAACGGCATCAGCTACCTCGCCGTGATCGCGGGTTTGCTCATGATGCGTTTACCCGCGCATCCGCCGCGCGATGAAGATGCGCTCCGGCCGAGCGCGTGGAGTGGGCTGGTTTTCGTGATAAAAAATCGGCGCGTCCGCACCATTCTCGGTTTGCTCGGGACGGTCGGAATCTTCGGCTGGTCCTACGCGGTGCTGTTGCCGGTGTTCGCGCGCGACATTTTCCATCGGGGCGCCGATGGCTACGGCAGTCTTATGTCCGCGAGCGGAATCGGCGCGCTGGCTGGCGCGCTCACGGTCGCGACTGCGGGACATGTGTTGCCTGCACGGAAGATTGCTTTGCTCGGCAATTTCATCTTCGCGGCTGCCCTCCTCGCCTTCTCGCTCACGCGAAATTTTTATCTCGCGCTTTTCTTCCTGATGCTGGGCGGCTTCGGCACGCTGCTTTTCTTCTCCACTTCGAACACGGTCATGCAAACGATCGTCCCGGATGAAATGCGCGGACGCGTTCTCGGCGTCTGGGGATTTGTTTTCGGCGCGATGATTCCGCTGGGCAGTCTTGAAGCCGGCGCAGTGGCGCACTGGTTTGGTGCGCCCTTCGCGCTCGCGTTTGGCGCAATTATCTGCGCGATCGCTGGATTGGTTGCGCTTATTGTAATCATGCGCCGCGAGCAGGAAGTGGAGCCAGCGCGCCTTCGCGCCGAAGGATCAGGACCGTAAACAAACTTCGACCAAAGGCGGGCCGGCTCCGAGTTAGCGGTTGCCGATGTGAATCGCGCTCTTGTTGACCGCCAGCGCAGCTTCTTTGACGGCTTCGCTATGGGTCGGGTGTGAATGCACGGTGCGTCCGAGATCCTCCGCGCTGCCACCGAATTCCATGACCGCGACGCATTCCGCCATCAAATCCGAGGCGACGTGTGAAAGGATGTGCGCGCCAATGATTCGATCGGTTTTCGCATCAGCGACAAATTTCACGAAGCCGGTCGCGTCATCGGCGGCGAGAGCGCGGCCGTTGGCAGCGAAAGGGAATTTGCCGACCCGCACGTCCATGCCTTTTTCTTTCGCGTAATCTTCCGTGATCCCAACGCCAGCAGCTTCGGGATTGGTGTAGATGATTCCCGGGATAACGTCGTAGTTCACGTGGCCAGATTTTCCGGCGATCATCTCGACGCAGGCGACGCCTTCTTCTTCGGCTTTGTGCGCCAGCATCGGGCCAGCAATGACGTCGCCGATGGCGTAGATGCCTGCGATGTTCGTGCGGAAATGCTCGTCCACTTTGATTCGCTTCCGATCGTCAAACTCGACTCCGAGTTTTTGTGCGCCGACGCCATCCGAGAAAGCGCGACGCCCGATGGAAACGAGAACGCGATCGGCTTCGAAGGTTAATTCTTCTTCACCTTTGGTCGCTTTTGCGCGGGCGCGGTCGCCCTCGACTTTTACCTCGGTGACTTTGGTTCCGAGATGGAATTTCATTCCCTGCGCAGTCAGGATTTTTTGCAGGGCGTTTGCGACTTCGAGATCGAAACCAAGTGCGATGCGCGGAAGAAATTCCAGGACGGTTACCTCGGAACCAAGGCGGCTCCAGACAGAGCCCATCTCCAGACCAATGGCACCGCCGCCGATGACAAGAAGTTTTTCCGGCACCTTCTCGAAGGAAAGCGCCTCGGTGCTGCTGACCACGACTTTCCCGTCGAATTTCATGTTCGGCAGTTCGACCGGCACGCTGCCGGTGGCGATGATGATGTGTTTGCCTTCGATTTCCTGGGTCGATCCCTCGTTAGGCAGAATGGAAACTTTGCCCGGGGCGGTAATCGTGCCGGTGCCCGCGAAGGTGCTGACCTTGTTTAACTTCATCAAACCGCGCACGCCGCCGGTCAGCTGCTTCACCACTTTGTCTTTCCGGGCGAGCATGACGCCGAGATCGAGCTCGATCTTGTCGATCCTGATGCCGTGCTTAGCCGCTTCCTTTTTCGCGAAAGCAAAGTGATCGCTCGAGGAAAGCAACGCTTTGCTCGGGATGCAGCCAATGTTGAGGCAGGTGCCGCCAAGTTCCTTGTCCTTCTCGACGATGGCGGTGCGAAGACCGAGTTGCGCCGAGCGAATCGCGGCCACGTAGCCGCCGGGACCGGAGCCGATAATTATGACATCAAATGATTCCATATCTCGTTTCCGGGGACGCTAGAGATCGAGCGGCAGCTTCGCCGGATCTTCGATGCACTCTTTCACCTTGATCAGAAAGGTGACTGCCTCTTTGCCATCAACCGCGCGGTGATCGTAGCTGAGCGCGAGATACATCATCGGACGAATCTCAACTTTTCCATTCACCGCCATGGGCCGCTGCTGGATGGTGTGCATGCCGAGAATTCCGCTTTGCGGCGGATTTAAAATCGGCGTGCTCAAGAGCGAGCCGTAAACGCCGCCGTTCGAAATCGTGAAAGTGCCGCCCTGTAAATCTTCGATCTTAATCTTTCCTTCGCGCGCCTTGGTGGCAAAGCCCGCAATATCGCGCTCCAAATCGGCGAAGCTTTTCTTGTCGGCATCGCGCACCACGGGGACGACCAACCCGCGTTCCGTTCCGACCGCCACACCGATATCGAAGAAATGATTTTGAATGAAATCATCGCCTTCGATGCGCGCGTTGATGGAAGGCACTGCCTTGAGTCCTTCCACGACCGCTTTGATGAAAAACGACATGAACCCAAGCTTGAGGTTGTTCTTCTTCGTGAACGCATCCTGCGATTTTTTGCGCAGCTCCTGCACTGCAGTCATGTCACACTCGTTGAAGGTGGTGAGGATGGCGGCGGTGTGTTGCGCCATCACGAGCTGCTGCGCGATCTTTCGGCGCAGCGGCGACATTTTTTTCCTCGTGAACCTGCCACTTTCCGATTGCGACGACGCCGTCGGTCCCGCTTCGGGTGTTGTGGCCGCAGGCTCCTGTGCAGCCGCGAGCACATCGCCTTTCGTTAGGCGACCGCCTTTGCCGCTGCCCGCGATTCCCGCCGGATCCAGCTTCTCCTCTGTAACGATCCGTCGAACCGCGGGCGAAAGAACATCAGCGTTGGGCGATTTTTCGCCTGACGTTGGCGCAGCGCCGCGATTTGGATCGGGTTTGTCTTTGGCTGCGGCCGGCGTTGCGACGCTTGCTTCCTCCGCGCCCGTTTCTTCGATCGTTGCAACGAGCTCGCCGATTTTCACCTCCTGACCTTCCGCGACCAACGTTTTCAAAACACCTTCCTCTTCCGCTACGACTTCGGTTGAGACTTTGTCGGTTTCGAGGGTGAACAAGGGCTCACCCGCCTTCACTCGATCCCCGGACTTTTTGTGCCAGACGGAAACGATGCCGCTGGTGATGGATTCACCGACGGCGGGGATCTTCACTTCGATGCTCATGCGCGCTAACTATGCGCACGAAAAACGCCGGGTCACAAGTTTAGCCCCGAAGTTTGCCCGAGCGCCTCGGTGGCGGGGAATTTGCTTAATAGGAGACAGCTTCTCGCAATGTATTTCGCTACGACTTTTCAGCGTCAGCGGCCGGTCCTCATTTTTGTCGAGGCCACGTTGCTCGTGCTCTTGATCGGCCTCCTCGATTTGGCGACCGGGTACGAGGTCAGTCTCGCGATTTTTTATGGTATCCCGATCTATTTGGTTGCGTGGTTTAACGATAAAAAATCAGGCGTCCTGCTCAGCCTGATCTGCGGGATCGTCTGGTGGTGGGCGAGCGTGGGCGGTGGACGCACCTATCTGAACAATTGGGAGGAAATATGGGAGACATGCGTCCACATCGGCTTCTTTATTTTTATCGCGATCGGGGCCGCTTCTCTGAAACGCGAACACGATGCGGCCGCGGCGCGGATCGCCCTGCTGGAACGTTCTCGCCGCCTCGAACGCGAGATCATCGACATCAGCGAACGCGAGCAACGCCGCATTGGTCGGGATTTGCATGACGGGCTTTGCCAATACCAGGCGGCACTGGCCTGCGCGGCCGCGTCGTTGAACGGAGATTTGACCAAGAAAGGTTTACCGAAAGAAGCGCGCATGGCCGACGAGCTCTCGAAGCGTCTCCGGGACGCCGTTGCGCAGACACGCGATCTCGCGCGCGGCCTGATCCCAGTGCAAATGGAAGAGATGGGGCTTGCCTCGGCGCTGGAAGAATTGGCGCGCTCCGTTTCGCATCTTCACTCCGTGCAATGTGATTTCGAAATTGGCGGCTGTCCGAACATGTTCGACAACGTGGCTGCGACTCATCTTTATCGCATCGCGCAGGAGGCGATCGCCAATGCTACTCGCCACGGTCGGGCGACGCGGATCCAGCTTTCGCTGACGCACGAGGATGAAACCACGATTTTGCGCGTGAGCGATAACGGTGTCGGCCTCGCGCAAACGCAACACAACGATCCAGGGATGGGCCTGAGCATAATGACTTACCGCGCAAATCTCGCCGGCGGGGAATTGCTGATCGATGAACTAAAAGAAGGCGGCGCCGCAGTAACGTGCGTGATCCGCGCGATGGAAGAACCACATGAGCGGGCAGCCTGAATCAAGCAAAAGACGGCTGATGATCGTGGAAGATCATCCGATGTTCCGCGAGCAGCTTCGTCTTCTGATCGACAAGGAAGACGACCTGATCGTCTGCGGCGAGGCCGATAATGTGCTGAGCGCGCTCGCCCTCATCCAACAGCTGCAACCACATCTGGCCATTGTCGATATAACGCTAAAAGGCTCGAGCGGGTTGGATTTGCTCAAGGACTTGCGCAGCCACGAGATCGAGCTGCCTGTTCTCGTCCTTTCGATGCACGATGAATCGCTTTACGCGGAACGCGCGCTGCGGGCCGGCGCGCGTGGATACATCACGAAGCAGGAAGCTTCCTCCAATGTGATGATCGCGATCCGACAGGTATTGGGCGGCGAACTCTATCTGGATGCCGGTGTCATGCGCCGCATGGTAGGTAAAGTTGTCGGCAACAATTCCTCCGCTCCGACAATCGATCGACTAACGGACCGCGAGCTGGAGGTCTTCGAATTGATCGGCCACGGACGGACCACGCGTGAAATCGGCAGCCGACTGCACCTCGGTTTGACGACGATCGATACGTATCGCGCTAGGATCAAAGATAAGCTGCAGCTGGAAAACGCCTCACAGCTTCATGCGGAGGCGAGCCGCTGGTTAATCGAGCGAGGCGCGATCGCCAATTGAGGCGAGGGCGGCACTGGCGCAGCGATCCCGCGATGGTACTGCTTTCCGCCACAAGACAAAACTGCCTCTTGTCGTGCAGTAACGGCCCCGGGTTTGCTTATTAACCGGCGAAAATCGCAATTATCATAAATGAAAATCCAAACCTATTCGCGACGCGGCTTTACCCTGGTCGAGATCATGATCGTGGTTGCGATCATCGCTCTTCTCGCCTCAATCGCCGTGCCCGGTTTCCTGCGGGCGCGCAAACGCGCTCAAGCTAGCCGCATCATAAATGATCTTCGCCTGATCGACAGCGCCGTGGATCAATACGCGATTGAATTCAACAAGATGTCTGGCCAGACCGTCGGCACGACCGATTGGACGGCATACATGAAACGCGGAAGCGTGCTCTACAATACCGGCAAAGACCTTTTCGGGCAGGCCTACGGAGCACAGCAAGTGGACAAACTACCCGGCGTGCCTCCTTCCACTTGGGACAATTTATCGGACGTAGCCGGAACAACCTTCTTCTCTCCCTTCGGCAAGGGTCCGTAGGTCAACTTTACCGATTCGGATGTGAGGCGACTCGTCACTGGCGGGTCGCCTTTTTTTTAACGGACAATCTCAGATCGTGAACGCTTCTTCGATCAGCTGAGCTTGCTCGCGTTTGTGCAAGGCAAGCGCGCCGACGGCGGGACTGGCGCTGGCGTTGCGGCCCGCGTAAACCACTTCCCGCCCTAAGAGTTTGCGCAAACGCGGCTCGATAAAACTCCACGCGCCCATGTTCTGCGATTCCTCCTGGCACCAGACCAGCCTCGCCTCCGACGGAAACGCGCCGATTATCTTGCGCAGCTTTTCTTCACATAAGGGATAGAGCTGCTCGAGCCGGATGAGCGCCGCATCTTCGAGCTTTTGCGCGGTTCGATGGGCCAGCAGATCGTAGTAAACTTTTCCTGAGCAGAAAACGACCCGCTTCATTTTCCCTGGTGATCCCTCGTTAGGCGACGTGAGAATTTCCTCGAAGCTGCCGCTGGTGAAATCCTCTGTGCGCGACGTGGCGTGCTCGGCGCGCAAAAGGCTTTTCGGTGTCATGATAATAAGCGGTTTGATGAAATCGCGATGCATCTGCCGGCGAAGGGCGTGAAAGTATTGCGAAGGGGTGGTTAGATTGCAGACTTGGATATTGTCTTCGGCGCAGGCTTGCAAAAATCGCTCCAATCGCCCGCTGGAATGTTCCGGGCCCTGCCCCTCGTAGCCATGCGGTAAAAGCAAAGTGATCCCGCTGGGCCGCTGCCATTTCGATTCCGCCGAGACGATGAACTGATCGATGATGACCTGCGCGCCATTGGCGAAATCCCCGAACTGCGCTTCCCAAAGGCAAAGCATGTTCGGATAGTCTAACGAGTAGCCGTAATCGAATCCGAGCACGGCCGCTTCCGAAAGAAGGCTGTTGTAGATGCAAATGCGCGCCTGTTTCTCAGCGAGATGCAGGAGCGGAATGTAAGGTTTTCCGCTCGTGCCATCGTAAAGCACGGCATGCCGATGACTGAAAGTACCACGCCGGCAATCCTGCCCGGAAAGTCGGACCGGAATGCCTTCCAGTAACAAAGATCCAAACGCCAGCGCCTCGGCAAATCCCCAGTCATAGGGTCCCCCCGCTTCATGCACAGCGTGCCGGCGATCGAGCACAGTGCGTTTGACCTTTGGTTGAACGTTAAAACCCTCGGGCACCTGCGTCAGCCCTTCCACAATCTGGCCAAGCATCTCCGCGCTGATTGCCGTCGGAGCCGCTTCATAATGATACTGGGGCTGAAAGACAGCGGTCGATTCTTTGAAGCGCGCCTGTTCGTCGCTCGACATTTCCTCGACCGCTTTCACTTGTTGCAGGACAAGGTCGAGACGCATCTCGAATTCCGCTTCCAAACTCGCGGCTTCCTCTTCGCTCAAGCGTTCCGCTCTGATCAGCTCGCGCTTATAGAGCTGCGCCACGGAAGGGCGCTTTTGGATTTTCGCATAGAGATCCGGCTGAGTGAACGAAGGTTCGTCGCCTTCGTTATGCCCGAAACGCCGGTAGCAATACATGTCGATCACGACATCGCGGCCAAATTCCTGCCGGAAATCGAGCGCCGCTTCGGTCGCGAACATGACCGCCAGCGGGTCGTCTCCGTTTACGTGAAAAATCGGAACCTCGATCATTTTCGCGATATCGGTCGCATACATGGAAGAACGCGCGTCTTCCGGCAAAGTGGTGAATCCGATCTGATTATTCACGACCACGTGCACCGTGCCGCCAGTGCTGTAGCCCGGCAGCTGCGACATGTTTAACGTCTCGGCAACCATCCCCTGCCCTGCGAAAGCGGCGTCGCCATGGACGAGAAGCGGCAACACTTTCCGCCGATGCTCCGTATCGCCGCGGATGCGTTGGCGGGCGCGGGCAGTCCCTTCCACGACAGGATCGACCGCTTCCAAATGGCTTGGATTAGCGGCCAGCCGGATCTCCACTTCCGCGCCAGAAGCGAGCTTCCGGACCGAGCGATAACCGAGGTGATATTTCACATCGCCGTCTCCAGCAACCAGGTCGGGGACATAGTTGGTCGAGAACTCCGTGAAAATCACGCTGAGCGATTTCTTGACGAAATTCGCGAGGACGTTGAGCCGTCCGCGGTGCGCCATGCCCATGCAAATCTCCGCGATCCCAGCGGCGGGACATTTGTGCAGAATGGTGTCGAGAATAACGAGGAGCGACTCCGCGCCTTCGAGCGAAAAACGCTTCTGGCCGACGTAGCGTGTATGCAAAAAACTCTCGAACGATTCCGCTTCCAGGAGCGCGCGCAAAATCGCGATCTGCACTTCGCGCCGCGTTGTATGTTTGGAAGGACGCGACTCCAGCCGGTGCCGCACCCAATCCCGCACCCGCGTATTCTGGATGTGCATGAACTCCGCGCCGATCGCATCCGCGTAAATGCATTCCAGCGCGGCAATCATTTCGCGCAAAGTCATGCGCTTGCCGTCCATGAAAAATTTGGACGCCACCTGCATCTCCAGATCCTTCTCGCTGAACCCAAGCTCGCGCAGACTGAGCAGCGGATTTTCCGGACGCTTCTCCGCCATCGGATTCAGCTCCGCGATGGTATGACCAAGCGTGCGGTAGGCGTAAACGAGACCGTCGATCCGCGTCTGCAGTGGACTCTCCGACGTTTCGGTTTGCGTCCCGGAAGGAGCAGCCGCGCCGTTCTGTCCATCGAGATTTCCAAGGTCGAAACCTTCAAAAAAGGCCGACCAGCTGGAATCGAGAGTGGCCGGATTTTCCTGCCAACGACGGTAATTTTCCTCGAGCAGATCGAGGTTTCCACGAGTGGCAAACGAGGGACGCATAACCACTGCAATCTGCTAGCAATGGACAGCGCGGCAAGTTGACAGTGCGCGAGCGGCTCCGTTACTTCCCCGCCTGAGAATGAGATTGCGGATCGTAGTCGGTCTTTTGCTATTTGCCTTAAGTGGGTCGGCGTTCGCGCAAGTCGACCCCGCTTCCGAACCGGCGGTCCTCGCGGTGGCGAAGGCCTTGCCGGCGGTTGTAAATATCAACACCGAACGTGTCGTGAGGCGTCGGGTGCGTGATCCGTTTGAAGATTTCGCCGCACAATATTTTGGAAATTATCGCGGGCGCCCGCGCGAAATTCGCCAGACTCTGCAAAGTCTCGGCTCGGGCTTCATCGTCGATCCGGCAGGCTATATCATCACCAACCAGCATGTGGTGGAACGCGCGGCCGATCTAAAAATCGAAGTGACGATGAACGACGGCAAGACGTTACCGGCGCGCTTCATCACCGGCGATGAAAAGAAGGACCTCGCGTTCATCAAGATCGATTCGAAAGAACCGTTGCCGTTCATCTCGCTCGATAATTTATCGCCGAATCTCCTCGGCCAGACCGTCATCGTGGTCGGAAACGCGCTCGGTTACAGCGGATCGATCAGCCGTGGCGTGCTGAGCGGGATGAAGCGTGAGATCACAATCGAGGAGATCGAATACAAGAATTTACTACAGACCGACGCAGCGATTAATCCGGGCAACAGCGGTGGACCGCTGATCGATCTCTCCGCGCGGCTGGTCGGCGTCAGTTCGGCCAAGATGGCCTTCACGCCGCAGGGGATCCCGACGCAAGGCGTGGGGTTTGCCATTCCCGCAGAAACGGTGCGCGAGACGGTCGCGCAATTTATGAAGGTGGCGCAAAATCAAGCCGCACCGAAAATTCCGCGGACGGAGGATGCGGCCACAGTTTCAAACGCGGAACGTCTTTTCGGGATGCAATTGCAGGAGCTGACTCCGGAGTTGACCGACGCGCTTGGCTACGCCGCGGGCCGCGGTGTGCTGGTCAGCGCGGTTGAGCCCGGCAGTCCGGCGGAAGATATCGGCATCGAACGCGGTCTCGTTATTTATCGGGTGGGCAAGTATGACGTCCGATCTGTCGCGCAAATCGAGAAGCTTCTATCCCGCGCAAATCGCGGCAATGCAGTGGACTTTACCGTCGGAATCATGCGCGGAAGCGGCTCACAGCGCGTCGAGACCGTGACCTTGCATGCGCGTTGAGTTGGAAAAAATCTGCAACGCGCGGACGGTTCGGTTGTCTCACAAATTTATCGCAAGATGATCAAGGTCGAAAACCTAACGAAACGTTACGCCGGGCACACCGCGATCAACGACCTGAGTTTCGAGGTCGGCAAAGGCGAGATCATGGGATTTCTCGGCCCGAACGGCGCCGGCAAGAGCACGACCATGCGCATTCTTTCGAGCTTCATGCCGCCGACTTCCGGACGCGCCACGATTGCAGGATTCGACATTTTCGAGCAGTCGCTGCAGGCGCGTTCGCATCTCGGTTACATGCCGGAAAATGTCCCGCTCTATAACGACATGCGAGTGACCGAGTACCTCGATTATCGCGCCGCGCTTAAAGGCGTGCCGCACCGCCGAATCGGAGAGCGGGTCGGCGACGTGAAGGAACTCTGCGGCTTGAAGGACGTAGAGAAAAAACTAATCGGCGCGCTTTCAAAAGGATACCGGCAGCGTGTCGGTTTGGCCGATGCGCTCGTGCACGAACCGGATCTTTTGATTCTCGACGAACCGACCAGTGGACTCGATCCCAATCAAATTCGCCAGGTGCGCGACTTGATTAAAAATCTTGGCAAGCAGCACACTATTTTGCTTTCCACGCACATTCTTCCCGAAGTGGAAATGACCTGTAGTCGCGTCATCATCATCAACAAAGGCCGCATCGAAGCCTGCGATACGCCCGAGAACTTGTTAGGCGAAATTCGGACTGCCGGCGGTGTCCATCTGGAAGCGAAGGTTGGGACGGACCAGGGCGCTGAACAACTGAAGCAGATTCCCGGCGTTCGCGACGTCACCACGACGACGGAGGGCGAGTGGCAGACATTCGCGCTGCGGGTCGAGTCCGGCGCAGATGTGCGAGAAGAAGTTTTCCGATTGGCTACGACACGGCATTGGAGCGTGCGGGAGTTGTCGCAACGCAAGGCGACACTCGAGGATGTTTTCGTTGAAATAACCCACGCGGACAACGTTTGAATCGCGCCATGCAATACTTACACGACACGCATGTCATCCTGAGCCGCGAAGACCGCGAAGGACTTCACAATCGAACGGTTGTCGCCCCAAAGCGGAAGGCGACGCGGCTCGCGTGCTCGCGGGGTCCCTCGTCGCCGCGACTCGGGATGATCACGAAGGAGGTGCCAGACAGTGCGTAAATTTTTCACTCTGCTTTCGCGCGAAATCCGAAGCTATTTCTACTCGCCGATCGCTTACATCGTCCTGCTGTTTTTCCTCCTTCTCAGCGGCGTCGATTTTTACTTCCAGCTCTCCTTCATGAATCAGCGCCCGGTGTCCTACTCGGTGCAGGAGGCATTCTTTAATTCCGTGTTCTTCTGGTTCGCCTTTGTTCTGATTTTCCCGCTCATCACGATGCGGCTCTTCTCGGAAGAATTTAAACTCGGCACCATCGAACCGCTCATGACCGCACCGGTGCGCGACTGGCAGGTAGTGCTTTCGAAATTCTTCGGCGCGCTCGTTTTTTACGTCGTGCTTTGGATCCCGACGCTTCTTTACTTCGCCATCTTCCAAGCGATCACCCATCAACCCGCCGGCAGTTCGCTCGGCGCCTATCTCGGCTCCTATCTGATGTTGCTCCTGCTCGGAATGTTTTACATCGCACTCGGCTGTTTTGCGTCGGTCCTGACGAAGAACCAAATCGTCGCCGCGATCATTTCGTTCTGCGCGATCACGCTCCATTTCTTCTCCGGCCTGATTTCCTTCATCGTGCAGGAAGTCAGTTCTTCCACGCGGCAATTGCTCGGGTATTTTTCCGCGATCGAACAAATGGGTACGCTCTCGCGCGGTGAAATCGATACCCGCCCCATCGTCCTCTACCTCAGTATGACGGTCGTGGTCCTCGCACTCACACATCTCGCCTTTCAATCGCGTAAATGGAGGTTGTGACCATGGCCACCGCTCCTTCGTCATCTCCTAAAAGCATCCACCGCGTTCGTATTGGCCTGAATGTCGTCGTCCAGGTAGCGCTCATTCTATTTCTGGCCGTGATGGTGAACTACCTCGGCTTTGAGCATTACAAGCGATGGGATCTTTCCCGCGACAAGAAATACGCGCTTTCAGACAAAACGAAGCGCTTCCTCGACAGCATCAAAGGCAAGCTCCGTGTCACGGTTTTCTTCGGCGCGAATAATCCGATCGGCATGGATGTGCAAAATTTGCTGACCGAATATCAATACGCCTCCAAGGGTAAGATCGACGTCGAGAACATCGATCCGGAGCGCAACCTTTCTCGCGCGAAAGAGATCTTCGATAAATACAAAGTGGTAAGCGACGAGAGCCTGCTCGTGCTCGATTAC